>NZ_UGTP01000002.1:0-312568 GCF_900454935.1 Prevotella pallens | reverse complement strand
CTGTCGCGCCCTTACGGGGCGTTAAAGAAGTTAGGTGTAGATAGATGTAGGCAAATCCGCATTTAGAGCTGATCTTCTATAGTACAGAGTTTTCTTCGGAGAGCTTTGATAGTACAGGTAATCATACTTCCAAGAAAATCCGCTAAGCTTAATGTTTGAGCAACCCGTACCGTAATCGGACACACGTAGTCGGGTAGAACATACTAAGGCGTTGAGAGATTCATGGTTAAGGAACTAGGCAAATTGACCCCGTAACTTCGGAATAAGGGGTCCTCATTTTTAATGAGGCGCAGAGAATAGGTCCAGGCAACTGTTTAACAAAAACACAGGGCTGTGCTAACTCGAAAGATGATGTATACAGCCTGACACCTGCCCGGTGCTGGAAGGTTAAGAGGAGAGCTTAGATGTATGTCGACGGTTTGAATTGAAGCCCCAGTAAACGGCGGCCGTAACTATAACGGTCCTAAGGTAGCGAAATTCCTTGTCGGGTAAGTTCCGACCTGCACGAATGGTGTAATGATCCGGACGCTGTCTCAATCATGATCTCAGTGAAATTGTAGTATCGGTGAAGATGCCGATTACCCGCGATGGGACGAAAAGACCCCGTGAACCTTTACTACAGCTTAGCATTGACCTTGGTCATCCGATGTGTAGGATAGGCCGGAGGCTTTGAAGCATGCACGCCAGTGTGTGTGGAGCCATCCTTGAAATACGGCCCTTTGGCTGTCTGAGGTCTAACACGTACTTTCGTGGACATTGTTTGGTGGGTAGTTTGACTGGGGTGGTCGCCTCCAAAAGCGTAACGGAGGCTTCCAAAGGTGCCCTCGGGTCGATTGGTAACCGACCTCATAGAGTGTAATGGCATAAGGGCGCTTGACTGGGAGGCAGACATGCCGAGCAGGCAGGAAACTGGGGCATAGTGATCCGGTGCAAGTGTATGGAAACTGCATCGCTCAAAGGATAAAAGGTACTCCGGGGATAACAGGCTGATCCCCCCCAAGAGCTCATATCGACGGGGTGGTTTGGCACCTCGATGTCGGCTCGTCACATCCTGGGGCTGGAGAAGGTCCCAAGGGTTGGGCTGTTCGCCCATTAAAGTGGCACGCGAGCTGGGTTCAGAACGTCGTGAGACAGTTCGGTCTCTATCTATCGTGGGCGTTGGAGTTTTGCGTGGTGCCGCCACTAGTACGAGAGGACCGTGGTGGACAGACCTCCGGTTTACCAGTTGTGCCGCCAGGTGCACCGCTGGGTATCTGAGTCTGGTATGGATAAGCGCTGAAAGCATCTAAGTGCGAAGCCTTCCGCAAGATTAGAACTCCTCATAAGGGTCGTCATAGACTATGACGTTGATAGGGTGTAGGTGTAAAGACAGCGATGTCAAAGCCGAGCACTACTAATTGCCCAAAACTTTCATTCAGTGTGTTTATACTTTAAGAATCGTATTTTTACTTTTCTTTATTTAGTTTTTGCTTGTGGCATAGTCACTTATACAGTGTATTTTATATTTGGTTTATTATATTTATTCTATAATATCGTATATATTATTAACACTAGCATTATTTTAGGTGGTTATTGCGTCGGGGTTCCACCTCTTCCCATTCCGAACAGAGAAGTTAAGCCCGATTGCGCCGATGGTACTGCAATGCAATGTGGGAGAGTAGGTAGCTGCCTTTTTTCTTAATAGCCCTGATTACGAAAGTAGTCAGGGCTTTTTTGTTTTATCGGGGTGTAGTAGTTGATACCGCACACGTTGTAGAGATGGAACGGCTCAGTAGGAAAATATCCCCCAAAAGGAGTGAGTCTCTCAGATTTAATTTGTATCTTTGCCATGTCTATCGTCGGATTCTCTTGTTTTTTGCAACACTAAGATAAGTGAAAATTCTGACAAGGCAAAATCTAGAGCAACTTTTTGTTGCTCAGGTACTTAAAAAGTTTAATTTATAATAGTGTTGTGGAATTAAGGAACTACAAAAAACAATAAGATCATGTTTAAAAGATATAGTTCATCAACTAAAGTCATATTATTTTATTTATCAATTTTAATAGGTTTATCTTCTTGTAACGTAAGTTCTTCATCTGATGAATCAAAGTTAACCCCAGAGGATGCCATTAATAGTCTTGCAGACCTTTCTCCAACAGAGGGGGCTCAGTTTTTTGTGGACAATAGAGAACAATATCCGTTCCTTGACACTTTATATGTTGAAAACATTGTCCCCATTATAGGACAATGTAGTTTTGATACTATAAAGGCAGTCAAGGAAAAGGTGAAAAAAACACCAGCTGATAAAGCTTTAACGCCTTATTACAAAGACACAAAAAATGATTACCTCGCCAAACTGAACCAAGAGATTAAGGAAAACGCAATCTCCCATAAGAAAGCATTCGTTAATTTCATTATTCCAGCTATGCAGGTAGAAATCGATTCTTTGCTTGAGAAAGATATGGATGAAGTGATGAATAAGTATGCGGGAGGAATCATGAATTGGAGAAAGATAAAATTCTTTTTGGGTACAGGAAGTGATAGTTTTGAAAGAATATGGAATGAGAATATTGACAACGACAAATATACAGAATGTGTTGCCAAATATATTGACACATATCTAGATTCTTTGGCTGTACAAAGAAACACTTATTATAATGACATCATAGGAAAGGGTGATTTCAAAAGTGAATCACGTATCAGTCAAGCAACAATGGATTTACTGTTGGCAAAGAAATGCGTACGTGAAGTAAAGAAGTTTACAGAAAAAGAAAAAGAGGAAATGACTACTTCTATATTAAAGGATTGGGTAGTTCCTACTATATTAGGAGCATGCAGTGGTGGTGTCGGCACTGCTGTAGCGTGGGCATATGATGCAGGTAATTTACTTTATGATGTCAAGGTTACATTGGATGATATAAAATCACAAAAGCTTGAATCAGATGAAGTTGTCAAATATGCCTGTATGGAGAACATTGGTTTCCAAATACGCCAGGCATATCTGAAATACTATACTGGAAGAGTTTTTAAGAATATTGATGAGAATAGTGACAAATTGTATAAATCCATATCCGAGAATCTATGAAAAACTTTAAACTGATAATATTTGTTTTTTCCATTTTACTAGCCTTACCTTATTCGTCTTTTGCACAAAAGCAATTGGTGAAAACAGTCTATAAAGGAGCAAAAGGTCTGTTTAAGAGAGAGGCTAAAGTATTGACGAAAGAAGGAATAGAAGCTACCAACAAATCAATATTGAAAGATGCTTTTAAGTCTGGTGCAGAGGAAATCGGTAAGGACTATGTCAGAAAAGCGTCGGCAAAGCAACTTATTAGAAGTGCTGTACGCAAGAACTTATTAAAAGAAATAGAAGAGAAAGAATTAGGCTCGCTTCTACGTTATGGCATGGTTAGTGCGAAAAAGGAAATTGCTCATACTGAGAAATCGGTTGTTAAGAAAATGGCAGAAAAGGCTTCTGTCAACAACAACTATTCTAAAGAAATACGAGCATGTTCAAAAAAGATTGGAAAAGAAATTTCCAAGACATTCACTCGCATAATAATATCTTCAAAGAATCAATACATTACCAGTCCCCAATATTTAAAAATAATAAAAAACAAAAAAATCATCATAAAGGAGACTGGTATAAAGGACGCTAAAGTGTTAAGAGAAAATATGTTGAAAGTTATGGGTAATGATGGAAAGTATGCAAAAAACACCCTTAAGAATGGAAATCAGGCCCATCATGTTGTTGGTAACGAAACCCCAATTGCCGGCAAAAAATTAGAACAATATGGGATTGACATAAATGACCCTATGAATGGTATTTTTCTACCATCATCCGACGGAAGTGGCCTTAGGGGAGTTATTCATCGCGGTAGTCATAAGCAAGAATACTATGAATACATAGAACAAATGTTCTCGCAATGTAAGAGTAAGAAAGATTGCTATGAAGTATTAGACAAAGTAAAATCCGATTTATATAAAGGAAAAATAAAACTATATAAAGAAGGAATAAATAAGGTAAATAAAACATTTAGCACAGTATCATAATGAATATATATAAATTATATAGTACGAACAATAACTATAAAACAATAGCATACGATGGAACACCTTTGATGTCTTTTCTTGAAGACTTCAATTTTGACGATTATGAATCCATACGTAAATTCAATTATCATTGGGAAAACTCTGATAAGCCTATCAGTGATTGTCCTTTCTTAATTGGTGCAATTCCTGTTATTAGGAAATCTGCAATCCCTAAGATTCGTCCAGCCATTTCTTCTGATTTGGTTTTGTCAATTGATATTCTTGTTGAAAGTGAACCTTTTGTCATCCTCCTTGCCAAGAATATCCTTGAAGATGTTTTGAATGAGTCAAAATCTATCATAAACAGATTTTCTGATGGAAGAATTATGAATATCGAAAAATATGTGTTTAAGAAAGATAGAACATATCCATCAATATTTAAAATTAGTCAGCTTCCAACCTTTACGTTTATGACGGATGAACTTTCCGAAGCTATTTCTGAGGCTAATTTAACAGGTATAGACATGGAAAAATGTGAAGTAAAAGCAAAGTGTTTTTTTTAGCTTCTACCATTATCCCGAACTAATGAAAACAATTGGCACTGGATAGTAGTAACTTAGCATACCCTCAAATCCGCAACTAAGCCTTTCAATGTTCTTCTTGCGTGTACACATCATCTCATTACTGAATTTGCAGATGATAGATAAAATCAACCAACGTTATGGAACAAAAACCATTTTACTGAGGGTAGAAGGTGTGGAAAACCAAAAGTGGGCAGCCAAATGTGAACAACGAACTCCAAATTATCTTACAGATATCAACGAAATAATGACTATCAAGATATAAAAATTTTATTACGACTTTCTATTCTTCTACCTTACTTGCTTTGTTGTATTCATCTTTAGTCATTATTCCCTTAACGGCTTCCTTTGGACTTGTTGCCTCCTTGTAGAATATCCAATGAATTATAGATTTAGACTCATAAATAGATGTATATGCTTGAACGAAAGTCCAACCTTTGTTAGACATATAATTACCTGCATCAACCATACTGTTAAATGGGATTTCTTCTCCTTTTTCATCAACTAATTTTTGTTTGTTTTTGAGTCCACCCCATGCAGAGTACACGGGATTGTTTCCAAAATCAAAAACAATTTTTAATCCAGCTGATAGTTCTTTTTCAATACCTTTGACTTCGCAATAGTATTTTTTAGTTTGGGCTATCATAGTGATAGATGATATTAACATGAGAAAGGTGAGGGCAGTTTTTTTCATACAATTCCTATTTTGTTATAAATGTTCGTAGTAATTTTTTATTTCTCTTCTGCAATACTCTGGAAGAAAGTAAAGTGTGATACATTAAATGATACCTAAGTGTTTTATATAAAACTATTTTTCTCCTTTTAATCGTTTTATTTCTTTATTGAAATCAGATATATATTCTACATCTTGTTTATGGCGAAAGACCTCATATTCTTGTGTACGTTGTCAAACAAAAGTGCACAACTGCAAATGTAGTTATTTACTCTGATATTTCATTGTTTTATTATCAAAAATTCTTTTGTTGTCATAGTGCAAATATACTTTTATATTGATAATTCTAACTAAAACCCAAAACTTAATTGGAGGTAAAGTTGTGCACTTTTGTTTGAATACGTACAATCTTCATAGAAATGTAATGAGGAATAAAAACTTACCCTCAAATCTGAAACATAAAGTGACGAAGCGTTTCGTAAGTTCAGTTTCTCTTTGTTTTGGATTACAAAATTAACGTAGAGGCAGAGAATATTTCTAGCCTCTACGGCTAATCATTAAAATTCCATTGAAAATCAGATAATTATTTTGATAACTTCAATTTGGAGTACTACCATCACATAAATGATATGCGTTTTATATTAAGTATTTTTTTTCTCTTTTGAATTCTTCTGAATATTTGCTATAAAATGCTCTCTATTATTTTTTAAATTACTCATAGAATCTATCCAAGTATCTAACTTTCCATACCAATAATAAAAAATTTCCTTATCCCATAAACAGGATTCATACTTTAGGGTTGTGTAGATATTTTCTGCTAATTCCATTTTGTCAAGATATAAATATATTCCATATAGTAGTCTGAAGAGTTTGATTTGCAATAAAAAGTTACTTTTGACATTTGGATTGTTGAAGTTTTCTTTTAGATAAGAAATAAATGTTGTTGAATGTATGTCTTTTCCTAACTCAATTATCTTACTACAATATGCTGTTATTTGATGAACATTTTCTTTTTCTTCATCATACGAAACACACAAATCGATACCTTTATGTTTCATCGGCGTTAATAGCAATGGACTATCCATGCATTTGTTAAATGTATTTTCCCATAAAGGGTAAATAACAAGATGTGGTTTATATTCAGACTTATTAGGCATTGGAATCAATTTCCACCCTATGATTATACATTCTAGAATATTATAAAATTGATTATTTGAGAAAGGAGACAATCCTAAGTCAGTACACCATATTTTTTTTATATAATTCTTGTTCATAATTATTTTATTGTACGTTGTCAAACAAAAGTGCACAACTGCAAATGTAGTTATTTACTCTGATATTTCATTGTTTTATTATCAAAAATTCTTTTTGTTGTCATTGTGCAAATATACTTTTTTATTGATAATTCTAACTAAAACCCACAACTTAATTGGAGGTAAAGTTGTGCACTTTTGTTTGACAACGTACAACCATAGACTTGTAGTTTTAATATTATACATTCTGTTCTCTATCTCTATTGTGGCTTGCGTTTTCGTACCACGTTTTTTACTCTTTTATTTATGACGTCATATTTTAGAGTGTATGACATCATATTTTGAATCTTAATGCTCATTCTTTAAGAATCAGGTAGTTATTGGGATAACTCCCGATTTGGAGTATTACTCGCATTATCAATTGTTTCTGGTAAAACAATATCCTCTATGGGAGTTTGTTTATACCATATTTTTGTTATGTACGGATACCTTTTCAAAATCTGTTCTATAATTCTTTGATCATTTTCACCAGTCTTCCAGTAATCAAAACAAGAGTAATAGTTTGCATAATCAGAAATTATATCAAAAAATATTTTCCTATTATAATCGCTTGGGAAACTAACTGCCTCACTAATAAGATTTCTATCGTCAAGAAGTAAAAAATCATCAGAAAGATTATTCCTGCTATTTATCATCTCTTGCCCACATTTACTCGTAATTATATTAAGCAATTTATCTTTATCTATCACGAAAAAAAACAGATATCCTTTTTCGCGTAGCTTATCACATAAGCTATTTGCATTTTGTAGTTTAAATTGTTTGTTGTTTCCTCTTCTTAATTCATTAATGTCTTTATAATTATCTCTACAAATAACTCTTTTAAGCATTAAAAAGTGTTCATAAGCTAATGTATCCTTTTCTAAAAGAGATTTCAAGTGCACCCTAAGTTCTATTTTAGGAGCACAGACACTCTGTGCATATACACAAACTGAATATTGCAAAATCAGCAATAAAAAAAATACATTTTTCATTGTTTTCTTCCTTTCTTTTTTGTTTCATCAGCTACATAAAGGTATACAACTTTAGCCTGACTTACATGCATATTACTATTACCGCCTACTACTTCTTTCCCATTATAAATGCTTACATGTCTAGAATAGCTAACTCCTTCTTTAGATATCATAATAAAAGTTCCCCTTCGATTTCCAAATTTACTTACGCCCTGTTCTATCGATTTTGAATTTTGTACAGAAATAATTTTGTCTTTATTGTACGTTGTCAAACAAAAGTGCACAACTGCAAATGTAGTTATTTACTCTGATATTTCATAGTTTTATTATCAAAAATTAGTTTTGCCAAACATAAAGTAAAGGATCTTATTATAGTTTTTAAGGGAGGATTACATAATCAGAAATAGAAAAAAATGATAAAAACAGTAAGAGAAATTATTGGTTTGTTTTCCCCTACTGTTTTTGTTCTATTTTTGATTTTCTTGAGAATCTCTTAGAATAGATATATTAAGTTATTTGGCAACTGAATCACATGTACATACTCATTTACTTCATTTACATATATTAGTGCTTTTAACGTATTATTTTGCAACCCATAATGCTAACATTATTTGAGAAAATAATACTATCCACATTATTATGTATTTATACTTATTATTTTTCCCTATAATATAAGTTAGGCACGGTATTA
Organism: Prevotella pallens; assembly: GCF_900454935.1. Taxonomy (NCBI): domain Bacteria; kingdom Pseudomonadati; phylum Bacteroidota; class Bacteroidia; order Bacteroidales; family Prevotellaceae; genus Prevotella; species Prevotella pallens. The sequence goes on along the minus strand of NZ_UGTP01000002.1, from coordinate 304,348 downwards.
AAACCCATATATTGATTAATGCATTTTTATAATAAAATGAACCTGTACATATTTCCAATATCATATAACCCAAGATTATAATCAAGCTAATGATTACTACACATTGATAAAATGTGCTGGAATATATGTCGAATATATTTTTGGAAATAGATGCCATATTTACCACATACACCAAGTTATTTCTGCAGCGATCAATGCCAGACCAACACCAGATAGAGTCCGGGTACCAACTTTTGCTACCATTTTCAAAGTAGCTCTAACTACAGCTTTTGATACAGTTCCTTTTGCCAATCCTCCAACAATAGCAGCACCAGCAGATATCCCTGTAGCTTCTAAGAAACAATCTTTGAAAGATCTACCTCTAGTAGTCTTGGACCCATCATCGATTATCGAACAATCTGTAGTAGTTACAAATAACATCAATCCCACAAGAGTATTTTCATATTCTTCGTTGTTATAGATTTTTACTCCAATCATGGATTCAAGATCTTCCTTTGTTATGTTTAGATCGGAAGCAAATTGTAAAGCAGATGGTAGTAAATTTACTTTCAATTTATCAAAATATTCAGATTCTGCTATATTTGCTGCCCTTGTATTCTTTTCTAGAGCGTCTTGTTTGGCATATGCCCAATTAGATAAAAGTTCTCTGTTGTTGTAAACAACTTTTTCATAATTTGCCAAATTGATTGTCTTTGTTTCATCGACAACATTGTTAAGATCATTGTTGTTTGAGCATCCTGTTATAATCAGACAGATTAAACTCATTATTAAAGAATTCTCTTCATAATTTATTTTATTTATACCTTAATTTCGCAACACTATTATAAATTAAACTTTTTAAATACCTGAGCAACAAAAAGTTACTCAAGATTTTGCCATGTCAGAATTTTAACTTATCTTAGTGTTGCAAAAAAAACAAGAGAATCCGACGATATATATGGCAAAGATACAAATTAAATCTGAGAGACGCACTCCTTTTGGGGGGGATTATTTTCAATCATGGAGCAATTTGACTCTGCGGGGAAGACTGAATTATTTTTTTGTAATTACTAATTTTAAATTTATAATTATAAAAATAAAATTTATAATTATAAATTTGATAGATTTATATTATATTTTTTTCATTTCTTATTAGTTTTAAAAAATAGCTTTATTTATTCTTCGTAAAGTCTGGTTTGTGTATTTATTGTTGTAGGACTGAAAGACTCCATTTAAAATATAGGAGAACGACAAAAGCGAGAAGATCAATGACATCAAACAAGTCGGTATTTTTACTTTTAACGAGTGTTGCTATGGAAGAAACAAAAAACAATATATAACAGGAATTTTTATCAATGCAAAAACTGGTAATACATAGTGTAAAACAAAGATAGATTTCACTTACTTTTAGGACACTACCAATTTGATTTGTTTCATGATGGACTGAATTTCAAAAGTTAATACGGAATCGCCTATATAAGCTATTTCGCAATGAATTATATGCGAATTTAGTTTTACCAAATAGAAATTAAAAATAAAATGATGTCATCTCAAAAGATATAATTATTTTTGCATTTTAGTACTATTGTTTCCCAACGTACAGCATAGAACAATATTTCATTGATATATATTGAGGTCTTGATAATTTAGAAAATAAACGTAATGAAGTAATAAAGAGATTTATGGCTATCAAGTTAAACAGAGGCGTAACCCATGCCAAGAAGGATATAAAAGAAGGTGATATTTTTTATGTCTACAATGATTATTACAAGAAATATTTTTTTGGCAAAATTCTTGTAGATATATCCGGGCGACTTACGAAGCACGTTGAAAAAAATAGTGTTCTTAATTTCTTCTCTGATTGTTATCTGGTTGCTGTATATAAAGAAATTTCCGATACACCAGAATTAAATAGTCGGGAATTTATTATCCCTGGTTGCTTCATCTACAAAACCAGCTTTAACCGTAGAAACAGAAACGGGTTTGATTGGACGCATTATGCTTATGAAGCTGTAGATTACCATGCTTTAGAATTCCCGGAGTTTTTCCTTTGTAATGATGATGGGGTTTCGCTTGTACGTGGTGAACTCGAGTTTCGGACGGAATTGTCTCGCCAGCAGGAAGAGGAATATAAAATTAGGGGTACGAAGTCGGGTAGTATAGATTATTCCAGTGCTTTGCTGTTACAAGGATATAATGCCTATAACGATAGAATAAACTATCACGACCTTCGCCTATTGCCGGATCTTCGAAAGCGCATTTACGATATGATAGGTGAAGATTCTAGTATAACGTATTATGAATTGGCTTTGAAGTACGGCAAGGATACGGGGCGTTTCTATACAGATGCCTTGTCAGAAGAATCTCAACTAGTAAAGACTGTGGAAATAGACAAAAATACAGGATTTCCAAAAGAATTGCTATGCGGAATTGCGTGGAGCTTCAGACAAAAGAGATATTCATCGTTGGCTTTATTTGCAGATGCTTTACAAGCGTATAATGAAGAACTTTCAGGCAGATATATCCCTAATATTTGGACTAATGAGCTGAAACTGATTGGTAGTCGTATCCTGGTGCAGTTTGAGTTTTGGGACGATGAACTGGAAGATTCAAGGGAAGAAAAGATTTTATTGCAAGCAGACAATGGCAGCTGTTTTACAGCATCTGAACTTATTTACAAGATTCATAATCAAGTCTGCGACAAGCTTACTAATGACGACAATGTTTTCTTTGAAGGACTACAGATGTTTGAAAGAGACGATGTCAATTATCCTGGAATCCCTTATTATTTTATACTTCAAGGCAGTTGAAGTTAATATTAAAAATTATGAATGAAATGATAAAGAGGCTCTTTGGCGACAAGTTCTCCCGTGCGAATAATATAGCTAAGTCTGTACGTTCTTTGCAACGAGTGCCAGAAAAGGAACGACCGAGAATAGTTAAGAAGGCAGTTTTCAATATCTATGTGATAGGTTCTATTATCATTCTTATCTCTCTGTGGCTTTATTTTTTTGGGAATGAAGTAAGTTCTATACCGATAGGTAATCATCTTGAAGGTGAAACATTCAGGTCAAGGAGAGCTAATCTCTACTTACATCTTCTTGTGCCAGTATTCATTCCGTTGATTTTTATTTTCGGTATTCCTTTGCTCATTCGTAACTATATCATCAAGAGGATTGTTGACAAGGAGTTTCCGAAAGATAAGAAGTTACAGTAGATTTATATATTACACGTTTTTCGGTGTGTTTGTTGAATATTATGTACGCCACGTTTTGCGGAGTTTGAATATGTTTTTCTTTAATGATATACGGGCGAGATAAATCTGCCCCTACGCCTTTCGGAGTGTTCGTTGATATATATTTTGCGCAATAAATAGACCTTTCGGAATGTTCGCCGAATATTATACATTACAGGTTTTGCGGAGTTAATAATTATGACACCCCCATATTTTGCAGAGTTTTGCTGCTTTTATAAGAGGGCATTGTGTGTGCTGATGTTATTCGATTTCTGCAAGATGGCGAGCTTCGGGTGTTAAAAAATTCTTTATCTTGTTATATGGAACCACAAAAGTTGGTGTTCCAATGACATAAGCACCAATTTCGTAGAAACTATATATAAAAACAACTCCTTTTGGAGATAGGTAAGCTGTGTTATGGGGTAGTGGAATTATCCCATTTTCAATAAAAAGATTCTCCATTTGCTGTTTTACCTCTGCTTCTATTTTTGCTTTATCTTTTTCGTTGTGGCTTTCTATATCTCTAAAATAGCTTGCAACACCTTCTCGAAGTATGGGCTGAAGTGCTTTTTCGCTATGCGGTTTCAGCACGTTTTTAAGTTTTTTGCCTGTTTTTTTATTAAAAGTTGCGCCATATTCAACTCCGCCTCCATGCGGTCCACCTAAATAAGACATATACGATGATAAATATGTTACATATCGTTTTGTTTCGTGTTGCTTCATTACAAACATCGCAATGTCAGGCGTCCATGCAACTTCTTCGTCTTTTTGCTTACCTAAAATGCTGTTTAACTTTCTAAAAGTTGCTTTTGCATAATAGTTTATCATTCCTTTACCATCGGTAATATTTTTGTAGGCATTGGTTTTAACTTTTTCGTCTGAATATATAGCGGTGCAACTAAGCAGTTCGGACGAAAGGTATGCACGAATTGAATCGATTAAGGGACGAGGTCCTGAAGTTGGAAAAGAATATGCAAAATCTAAATCAGCTGTTTTGGTATGATACGATTTACCAATTGAATCGACAACCAGTGGAATTTCCTTTTTTATTACAACAGTTTTTGTTTTTTGAGAAGGATATACCTTTCTATTTGCCACTTTTCTTACCGATATGGCTCTACTATCTTTGCAACCTACAATTGTTAAAACCAATATAAGCGAGGCAAAAATTAACAGTTTGCGTTTATTATTCATACGTGCTATGTTTGTAAGTATGTACAAAAATAATAATTTCCAGCATATTCTGCAAACATCGCCTTGTTTTTTGTGCAATATATTTTTAGTAAGTGTGTGTTTTTAATAATCTGAAATATAGGCACTTAGTTGTAGACTGCTAAAAAATGCTTAGCATAAGTGGAACCACTATTATTCTAAATATTTGTGTTATCTGGGCGATGTTTATGCCATAAAGTTTATATAACGGGGAGTTTATAAAAAAAATAATTATGAATTTTGGATTAATAATTATTTTTTTGATGAATAATAATTAATTTTTCTTGTTTACTTTCGCTACTTTTTCGTTATTCTTATTGTAAGAATGGTATGGAGTGAGAAACTGAATGGGCAGGTTTTGTTTGTTTGTCAGTTTTTGTTGTGCAGGAAGGCAAACTCTAATGATGATTTAATGGCTGAATGCTATAATTTGATGTTAGGTTGCAGTAAGACTTAATAGTTTGTTGCAATGTGGGTGGTTCAGTTTTAATTGTGGGTGATTTTGTTTTCAATATTTTATTTCAACTGTCAGATGTTATATATTTTTTATTCCAGTATTCGTTTATAAGTTTGTTTTCGAATTTCTTTCCAAATCCGAGTACTTTGCCATAAACTTTTTTGCGTTTAAGGTTGTAGTTTTTAACAAGATAGTGGAAAACATCTTCTATGTTGTTTATTTTTTGTTTTTTCGACTGTAATTTTATTGGCGAATACAAGATGAAGTTTCTATCTTCGAAACAAATTTTTAGTTCAACAATGTCGTTTCTTGCGTTTTTTAATATTCTTAGGTTGCGTAATTTTTCTTTTGTGTTCTTATAAATCAGCACATTTTGTTTGTAGAAAGCTATGCTAACATCGTCTATTTCAATTCTTAAGGTGTAAAGAAGTGTCTTGTATATTGAGATGAATGAAATTACAATTAGTCCTCCCAATACTTTCACGATGTGATAGGTGTTTGGTTTGCCAGAGAAAACAATATTGTATGCGTAAGTGCATAAACCAGAGGAGATGATGGCGATGAGTATAATTTTCCATTTCCCCCAAATTGTTACTTTTATATTGAATATCTTTTTCATTGTCAGTGCTTTACGGTTGTTGGCTTGCTTGGCATATATTCTGTAAATGCTTTAAGAGGATATTTAGTTTATTGTATTCGTTGCTTTCCATTTCCGAATGTGCCATTAGTCCGCAGAGGTTAGAGTAAAAGTGTTTCAACAGATGGTTTTGTTCTTGTTTTGTTGCATTTTTAAGTTTCTGAGCCATTGCCTTATATAGTTCTATTCTATTTTCATTGTTGGAAATGGCAGTCAGTTCAATTAAAGAATTTATTGTTGTTTTCATCACTAAGAAATTCACTTTTTAGTTGTTTTTATTGTTGAGTGCGGTTAGTGTTACTGCCTATTTAACAGGTTGTTGCAACATTGTGTGTGCTAATTCTGCCTTATTTCACCACACTTTAAAATAGGGCAGATGTTTTCTTTTTGTGCAAATTTTATGCTTTGTCTGTTAGCATAACGTTGGCTTTTTGTGGATATTGTTTGGCGAATTATAATTACATTTTAAATTGCTTGTTGTTGTGTTTGTTTGTATATTTTAAAAATGTATTTTGTGATGTTTGTTGTATACATTTGCGATGCATAGTTCTGCAATATTTTTTTAGAACGGTTTGTGTTGCCATTCCATATAATGTTGGCAGAAGGCAGTTGTTGCAAATGTAGAAAACATTTTGCACTCTATTCATTAAAATGCGCCCATTTTGTTTTGCTATGGAGCAGCGTTAAGTGTTTAGTTTATAGACAATTATCTGTCTGTTGCATCTAACTTGTGTTGTTTGTTAGCCATGCAGGAGTTAAAGTAAGCTTTATGGCAGCTTAACTTTGTCTCCGGCTTTAAGTCCTCGTTTGGCTATTTTTTTGTTAGCTTTTATTATGTTCTTTAGTCGAACTCCATATAGCTGGGCAATATCGTACAAACTTTCGTTGCTTTTTGCAGTGTGATATTGTTTGTTGAAGTTTTCTGGCACGTGATGTTTCTTTTTTCTTAGCCACACAATTTCGCCTTCGTTAAGTCGAGAGTCTTCGGGTTGTTCGTTATATTTTGCCAGTTTATGGGCTTTTATACCAATTTCTCTTGCAATGTTTTGGTATGTTTCGCCTGCATGCGCCGTAAGATAACAGTTGTCGTTGAAAGCTCTGAACTGTCTTGTTCGCATATCAATGTCTTCTTTCCTTGTTAGTTTGTCGTTTGGAACGAAGTCATCGTTTTTGTTCGGTTTCATTGTGTCGTATTCGTATAGTCTATACAACTCAATTATGTCAATCAGGCTGTTTGCGTATACCGGATTGGTAGCATATCCAGCCTGTTTTAATCCGTGTGCCCAACCTCGGTAGTCGGTAATTGCGAGTTGAAACAGGCTGCTGTATCGTTTTCGTCCTCTTAAAAATTTGGAGTGATCTTCGTAGCTTTCAATTGCGCTGCCATATACTCTGAAGCATTCTCCTTGTTCGTCGTCGTCTTGTGCAATAGTTGGTCCGGTCCAATCGTGGCATTTAATTCCGAAGTGGTTGTTAGCAACGGTTGCCAATCGGCTGTTTCCGGCAGCACTTTCTAGAACACCTTGTGCAAGAGTTATGCTTGCAGGTATTCCGTATCGTTTCATTTCTCTGATTGCGATGTTTTTATATTTGTTAAAATAGTTTTGGTATGCTTGGTTCCATTTTATTTTTGTTGCCGCTGTAGTCCAACAAATGTTTATTATGGTTGCTATTATAATGGTGAGGAGTCGTTTCATACCTTTTGTTCGTAAATGTGTGGACTGCAAATATACATTATTTCTGCTGAAGTTGAGAGCTTAAAGTTTTAAAAAAGTTAAAAAAACGTATGATGTGATGCTGATAAAAACGGCTTTATGCTTCTGGCAAATGCTATAATAACCCAAAAAGTCAGATATCATAAAGTGAAATCGCGCCATAATGACATTCCTTCATTTCGGTACTTTCTGCATATTGTTTTGTTGTAATTGCGAAAATAATGCGAAGGCAGAATGTTACCCCCTGCCTCCATTTCCTAACTTATCAGATAATCTTTATATTCAAGACCTTATTTTCACAACTCCTAATCTGGGACATTACTGGTATATGGTATCGTATTAGAAACTATTTAATAATGAGAAATGGATATTTATATTTGTTAAATTTTGAAATTATTGAAATTAAATCATTTTTCTTTTCAGGCACAATCCATCCTGTGATATTATTTTGTAAACCAATATCTTCCTTACTTAATATAATTTGACTCTCATATAATTTATATCCATCTTGAATTATAATAAGTCTGCTATTAAGTGTAGACATATCTCCTCCTGTGTATAAAAAAGATACCTGCAATAATCTTTTTATGAGATAATTATTTTTTGTATAAAGAATTTTGTGGTGCGGTATCTCCTTAGGCAAATTCTTAACATCATACGAGTCCCAAATAATATACACAGAAAGTTTTGAGTTTGCCTTAGTATTGAATAGAGAAGACAATACTGTACGCTTTGTATTCAATTTGTCTTTAATTATCATATTATTTTTCTCTTTAGACAAATCAATAAAAAAGGGACTATTAAAGCAAATAACAATTAAAAATAAAGTCCCAATAATAGTGCTTAATTTGATTATTTTATTTCTTACCATTTTTCTTTACTTGATGTCCTTTATTTTTTCTATAATGCTGATGAAAAAAAGAAAGGCTGGGTACTTTTTGTCCCCAGCCTGTGTTATGATGAGATGAATTTTATTTGGAATTACTTACCTTCCTCCATTTTCTTTTTGAGGTCGGCTAGTACACCAAGGTCGCCAAGCGATGTTCCTGCTGCAACGTTGTTTATTTGTGAAGCTTGTTCAGCATGTTTTTTGTTGTTGCTGCGTTGGCGTCTTGGTTGTTCTTCTTTTGGTGCTTCGTATGTTCTTGAATGTGATAGAATGATACGTTTTGTATCTTTCACGAATTCGATAACAACGAATGGTAATTCTTCTCCGAGTTGTGCTTGTGTGCCATCTTCTTTCACGAGATGTTTAGGAGTTGCAAATCCTTCGCCACCTTCGTTGAGAGTAATAACGGCGCCTTTATCCATAACCTCTGTAATTTTACCAGTGTGTACAGAGCCAGGTGTGTAAATAGACTCGTATGTATCCCATGGATTGGTTTCGAGTTGTTTATGTCCGAGACTCAATCTACGGTTTTCCTTGTCTATTTCTAGCACAACTACGTCAATTTCGTCGCCTACGTGTGTAAATTCAGATGGGTGTTTCACTTTCTTAGTCCATGACAAGTCAGAGATGTGTATAAGTCCATCTACGCCTTCTTCGAGTTCTACGAATATACCGAAGTTAGTAAAGTTGCGTACTTTAGCGGTATGTTTAGAGCCGATAGGATATTTTGCTTCGATGGTTTCCCATGGGTCTTCTCTGAGTTGCTTAATGCCGAGAGACATTTTGCGTTCGTCGCGGTCTAGTGTGAGTACAACTGCTTCAACCTCGTCGCCTGCTTTCATAAATTCTTGTGCAGAGCGTAGGTGTTGGCTCCAGCTCATTTCTGAAACGTGTATTAATCCTTCTACACCTGGTTGAATTTCAACGAATGCTCCGTAATCAGCCATAACAACGACTTTACCCTTAACGTGGTCGCCCACTTTAAGATTTGGATCGAGTGCGTCCCATGGGTGTGGTGCGAGTTGTTTTAAGCCGAGTGCGATGCGTTTCTTTTCTTCATCGAAGTCGAGAATAACGACATTGATTTTCTGGTCGAGTTCAACAACTTCGTGTGGGTCGTTGATGCGTCCCCATGAAAGGTCTGTGATGTGAATGAGTCCGTCTACGCCGCCGAGGTCAACGAATACTCCATACGATGTAATATTTTTAACAACGCCTTCGAGAATCTGTCCTTTTTCGAGGTGAGATATAATTTCTTTGCGTTGTGCTTCAAGTTCTGCTTCGATGAGTGCTTTGTGTGAAACAACCACGTTACGGAATTCTTGGTTGATTTTTACTACTTTGAATTCCATTGTTTTGCCCACAAACATATCGTAGTCGCGTATTGGGTGAACGTCAATTTGGCTACCTGGAAGGAATGCTTCGATGCCGAAGACATCAACAATCATACCACCTTTGGTGCGACTCTTGATGTAACCTTGAATAACAGCATCGTCTTCGAGAGCCTTGTTTATGTTCTCCCAACTCTTTTGCAGGCGTGCTTTTTTGTGTGAAAGAATAAGTTGTCCACCTTTGTCTTCTTGGTTTTCAACGTAAACTTCAACCTTGTCTCCTACTTTTAGTTCGGGATTGTAGCGGAATTCTGATGCTGGTATAATGCCATCGCTTTTGTAGCCGATGTTCACTATTACTTCTTTTTTGTCGATGGAAGTTACAACGCCTTCTACAACTTGGTGTTCTTGGATTTTGTTTAGGGTGTTGTCGTAAGCTTTTGTTAGTTCGTTTTTGTCGCCACTAACGGTTCCACCGTTTTCAAATTCCTCCCAGTTGAAGTCTGACAAGGGATTGACGTCTTTGAAATTTGTCATAAATGATTTTAAAAATGTTTGTAATTAATAAAGTTAGACTTTATGTGAAAATACTCTCTTGTGGGGGTATAAACCCCACTTAGGGTGCAAAGTTACTAATAATAATCTGTAAATAAGTAAGTTCTGCTGATTATTTTTCTTTTTTTGTAATCATTGCCCTCCTTCTATAAATGGTGTGGAGAATATAGATATTAATGAGTTTGCTATTAGAAAAGTATATGTATATAAGACAATCGTTGTGTATTTGTACAGCAGCCTGATTATCTATGTAGGTTGCTGGCAAGAGTACGAAAGCAAGTCTCAATTCTGAGAAGAACTTTCTGGTTTAAACTCACACAAATCATCAAATATACATATACAATATAGAGCCATATATGAAGCCGATAAGGCTCAGGTTAATGAAACCTTGTAGTTTCTTTTTCCTATCTTCACAACATATACTCCTTGTGGTAAAGGAACTTCCATACGTTTAGACACTTGTCCCTTCCAAACAACCTGTCCATTGATATTATATACATTTACGAATTCAGGGTCATGGGCACCGCCTGTTGTCTCGATATGCAATGTGCCATCCTTTCCGTACACTTTGTATGCATCGGTCGGTATGGTTGGCGTACTGATGGAAGTAGGCCATTGCCAAGCCTCCAACTCAACAATCTCCTTGAACCCTGCGAAGACCTCGGATGCACGATAGGCATCGGCTGAGCCTTTCGGAACATAGAGAGTTACCAACTCTTCATTACAATCTTCGAATGGTAAATATGGAGAAATAGCAGTAGGTTCATTTGTTTTAGGAGGAGTAATCGGACGGGAATAAACTTTTTTCAGATTGCGATTGTTCCAAAACGCATTCCTGCCAATAAAGGTCACACCTGCCGGAATGTCAATGGAATCCAAAGGTGCACTGTCAAAGGCATTTTCTTCGATGCGTGTGACAGAGGAGGGAATTTCTATCTTATGAAGTTTAAGGTTCCAAAAAAAAGCTCTTTTGCCAATTCGTGTGATTTCGTCCGGAATATTCACTTCTTCCAAATTTTCACACCAATAAAAAGTATCATCTCCTATCTCGGTTAATTTATCGGTAAGAATTGTTGCCTTGCGCAATCCTCCCATACCGTCGAAAGCACCCCTTAACACTCTCACATTCTTGGGTACTACCACTTCTTCAATCGTTCTAATCCCATAATATGCCGCGCCATCCAAGATTTCAACTGTTTCAGGTAAAATGGCAATAGAGGCAGGGGCTTGGGGGCAGCCATCAAAAATGCCACCATATATTTCTCTAACTTTGGAAGGGATATTCACCTCTTTGAGTTTCCAGCATTCTGCACATAACATATCATTCATTACTTCAAGATTGTCCGGAAGTCTCACTTTTTCAACTTCTATGCTGAATAAAAGCAAACTTCTTCCTATCTCTTCCACGCTTTCGGGAATAATCAATTCTTTAAGAAGTACATTATAGTCAAAGGTATTCTTGCCTATTTTCTTGAGCGTTTTGGGCAACTTATAGTCTTTGATGTAACTTCCTGAAAAAGCATAGTCAGGCAGAGCATCGTTTACCATGTGTGCCTCCTCCAAATCCAGATGACGTAGGTTCGTTTTGAAGTCATCTTCTTTTTCCTGCATTATTTTCAAAAACTTCTCAACTTTCATTCCTGTAGGCTTTGGAACACCAGGCCAACACAGGTAGTGAAGGAAGGCGATGTCTTTGTCGTTAAGTGTTCCCGTTACACGAATACGGGTGAGTTCTTCGGCTCCCGGTCCTATCACTTCTTGCAACGTACCTGGAGTTTCCACGTGATATTCCTGCGCTTAGGCTGTTATTGTGCATATCAGCAACAATAGCATTGAGTAAAGTCTTGATTTCATAATTTATTGAATTTATGATTAATATAATAAATAGGAGGGAAATGATTCATAAACGAGTTTCTCATATCCATACTGATCTGCCGCCAATATTCTAACATTTCCATTGGGCGAGGTGAACTTTATGCTTCCACTTGCGAAGATACCAGAAATGTTATTTGCCTCATTTTTGTTGAACGATAATACTGTTTCGTCTTGCGACAAAACCTTTGTAATATCCGTTTCAAAACTCTGTGCCTGTATATTTAAAATGCAGGTAAAGCCAAAGACGAGAGTTAAAAAAAAGTAGGTCTTTTTCATAACTGTTGTGTTTTAAGGGTAAAAAAATAGGTACCATAATCAATGTGTCCTCCTTTCTGTAACTATGGCTTTGTGATGATATATTTACCGACTATATGCTTTGCTACGTCTGTCAATTTAAGACTTCTTGTCGCAAATTTGCATAAATATTTTTACAATTGCAAATATTTTCTGTTTTTTTTGAGAATTTCTTTTTATGGTGAATTTTCTGTAGACTTAACCAGCCAAATGTAACGTCATAATTTCTATTTATGGTTTATATGGTGGGGTGGGCGTTGTGTTTTTTGTGTTTTATTGTTTTTTTGTGTCGATTGTGTTTTAGACGTCTCTTGCAATTGTTTTAGATATCTGTAACGATTGTTTTAGACGTCTCTCGCAATTGTTTTAGACGTCATAGCAAATTGCTGTTTTTATGGTTCGGTTTTGTGGTGTTCTAAAGGTGTTTATTGGGTTGCTGAATGGAGAGGCTTTTGTGCTGTGCTATGTTGTGTTGTTTGCTATTGTAAATTGCTTATTAGCAATGTGTTTCTGTGCGTTTGGTTTTATTAGAATGTATATTGTTACGTTGGTTTTCTTTTTTTGTTGGTACAATTATTTCTGTTTTTTTGTTTGCTATCTTTATCTGGTGTGGTTTGTTTTATTTTTGTTTGTTGTGTTCGCAATGCGTAAAACGGCAATGTGTTTGCAATTTTAGGTGTGCATTTTTTTACGTTTTTGGCATTGCGAAAACAAAGTGTTGCTTAGTCGAGTATTCCTCCTTTGGTTATGGCAAATTTGCCTGCGCCTGTGAAACATAGAGTTGCCGCCCCTAAGAGGTAGAGCATGGGTAGTTCTATTGCCCAGCCGCCAGTGGTTGCGTCTATGCTAAATATATGTGTTGCGTGAGCCATTAATATGGCAACCACCATGTTTCCTACCATTATGGTTGCTGCTGCGCGTGTCCAGATGCCTAACACTATCATTATAGAGCCTATAAGTTCGGCTGCTACGGAGAACCATGCTATGAATGATGGGAGACCGATGTTTTCGAGCATTTTCTCTATAAATGTGTATCCTCCCATTGCTTTTGCTATTCCGTGAAACAGCATTAGTCCGCCAACATTAAGTCTAAGAAGCAGCAAACCAAAGTTGTTGCTGCGCATAAAGTTGTTGTTAAATATCATAATTCAGTTTTTTTTATTTTACATTCTACACCTTATTTATATATATACAGAATAGGTGTGTGTGGTGTGTGTATGTGTTGTTTATTCTAATTCAGAAAGTTCTAACCAGCGCATTTCTTTTTCGTCTAATTCGTCTTTCTTTTTTGGCAAACTAATGCTAATTTGGGTAAGTTGTTCTACTGCGAGCGAGCCAGAGCACAGTTGTTGTTCCATTTTTGCAATCTCGTTGTTTAGTTTTTCAATTTCGTTTGCAAGCATTTCATATTCTCGTTTTTCTTTATAGCTCATTCGTTTGCGCGTATCGTTGTGATAGTTGCGCTGTGTTGTGGTTTTCTTTTCTTTAGTTTTGTTGTCATCTATGGTATCTTTGCTTTTTAAAGTTTCGTATTCCCTATATTGCGTATAGTTGCCGGGGAAGTCTTGTATTTGTCCGTTACCTTTAAAAATAAGCAGATGGTCTACAACCTTATCCATGAAATAGCGGTCGTGCGATACAATTATAACACAGCCAGGAAAGTCTTGCAGATATTCCTCAAGAATTTGAAGTGTTTGTATATCAAGGTCGTTAGTAGGCTCATCAAGAATTAAGAAGTTAGGGTTTCGCATTAATACGGTACACAAATATAGCTTTCGTTTTTCTCCTCCCGACAGTTTAGCCACATAGTTGTGTTGCATTTCGGGTGTAAACAGAAAGTAGTTCAAGAATTGCGATGCCGTCATGTGTCGTCCGCCTCCCAGGTCAATATAATCGGCAATATCGGTAATAATGTCTATCACCTTTTGTTCTTCTTTGAATTTCAGTCCTTCTTGCGAAAAGTAGCCAAACTTTACAGTTTCTCCTATGTCGAATTTACCATTGTCGGGCTTTACAATTCCAAGTAACATTTTAATGAAAGTAGACTTTCCGGTGCCGTTGTTTCCCACTATTCCCATTTTTTCGAAGCGTGCGAAGTTGTAGTAGAAGTCTTTTAGAATTACCTTTTCGTCGAACGCTTTTGAGACATATTGGCATTCAAAAATTTTGCTACCAATATAAACGTTAGAAGCCTTTAGCCTTACTTGTCGTTCTTCTATTCGTTGTAGAGCCTTTGTTTGCAGTTCGTAGAAAGCCTCTTCACGGTAGCGTGCCTTGTGTCCGCGTGCTTGCGGTTGCCTTCGCATCCATTCTAATTCTGTTCTGTATAAGTTGTTAGCCCGTGCAATTTCTGCCCGTGTGTTGGCAATTCGCTCTTGTCGTTTTTCTAAATAAAACGAATAGTTTCCCCTATATGTATAGATGGTTTGGTTGTCGAGTTCGAGAATAATGTTACACACATTGTCCAGAAAGTATCTGTCGTGTGTAACCATTAGTAGCGTTTTGTTTCCTCTTGCTAAAAAGCCTTCTAACCAAACAATCATTTCCAGGTCGAGGTGGTTGGTAGGTTCGTCAAGAATCAGCAAATCGGGTTCCAATATCAGCACGTTAGCCAGTGCAACCCGCTTTTGCTGTCCGCCACTAAGCTGTCCCATTGGTTGGTTCAGATTAGTTATTTTTAGTGTGGTAAGAATTTGTTTTGCCTTTAGCACCTTGTCGGGATCGCCCTTGTGATTGAAACACGCATCAAGTACTGATTCTTCCGGATTGAATGCAGGACTTTGTTCCAAACAGCTCACACGCAAGTTGTTTCTATAAATGATGGCTCCCGATTCGTAGCCTTCTTTTCCTGTGAGAATAGAGAGTAGGGTAGACTTTCCTGTTCCGTTTTTCGCAATTAGTCCAACATGTTGTCCTTCTGCAATAGAGAAAGAAATTTCGTTGAACAGTGTTTGCGCTCCGAAACGCTTAGATAGTTTTTGAACGTCTAAATAAGGAATTTGTGCCATAGCTTATTTGGCAGTATCTTTATCAATAGAAGCGTTTATGGCTTCTATATAGTTTAGCAATTCTTCTTTACCACTTTTCTTTTCTGCCGATGTAATAAAGTATGGCGGTGTAGTTTCCCACGTGTCCTCCAACTGTTTTATCCATGCTTCGGCGTTGGCTTTAGCCTTTCCCACCGATAGTTTGTCGGCTTTTGTAAACACTATAGAGAAAGGTATATTGCTTTGCCCCAACCAGTCTACGAACTCACGATCTATTTTTTGCTGCTCGTGGCGTATGTCGATAAGCACGAATACGTTCACGAGCTGCTTGCGTTGCAATATGTATTGCGCAATCATCTGTTCGAGTTTGTTGCGCACAGTCTTCGAATTCTTTGCATAGCCGTAGCCGGGAAGGTCTACTATATACCATTCTTTATTAATTATAAAGTGGTTTATTAGCAATGTTTTACCGGGCTTAGCCGATGTTTTAGCTAGTCCTTTATGGTTGCAAAGCATATTTATCAGGCTCGATTTACCCACATTCGACCGTCCTATAAATGCATATTCGTTTTTTGTATCAACCGGGCACTTCGTTATAGAAGGCGACGACAGCGTGAATTCTGAAGATTTTATTATCATATTAACGAGTTTTATTGCATATCGTACACTACCTGCATAAGTTTTTTGCCCAAAGCGTCTGCCTCTTCCATAGTGCCGGCTTCGCTGTAGACACGTATAATGGGTTCGGTGTTCGACTTGCGAAGGTGCACCCATGCAGTGGGGAAATCGAGCTTAACGCCATCAATGTCGGTTACTTGTACGTCTTTTTCGTTTCCATAAAGTTGTTTCACCTTCTCCAATATAGCATCTACGTTGGTTTCAGGTGTAAGGTCTATGCGGTTTTTTGCAATGAAGTATTCTGGATAGGTTTTACGCAATTGGCTTGCTGTGATGCCTTTTTGTGCCAACGAGCTAAGGAAGAGCACTATTCCTACCAGTGCATCGCGTCCGTAATGGCTTTCCGGATATATTACACCGCCATTGCCTTCGCCACCAATAACAGCTCCCACTTCTTTCATTTTTGTAGTAACATTCACTTCGCCAACAGCGGCAGCGTAGTATTTTCCGCCATGTTTTTCGGTAACATCGCGTAGTGCTCGTGTTGATGATAGGTTGCTAACGGTGTTTCCTTTTACATGGTCTAGAATGTAGTCTGCCACACTTACCAGTGTATATTCTTCGCCGTACATAACACCGTCTTCACGTATGAAAGCCAGACGGTCCACATCGGGGTCTACAACAATACCAAGGTCGTATCCGCCCTTCTTTATTTCTGCCATAATACCGCCCAGATTTTTCTCTATTGGTTCAGGGTTGTGAGCGAAATCGCCTGTTGGATTGCCGTTTAGTAGTGTATATTCCACTCCAATTTGCTGTAGCAATTTAGGCAGAATAACACCTCCCACGGAGTTTATAGTGTCTACACAAACACGAAATTTGCGTTTCTTAATAGCGTCTAAGTCTGCCAATTCTAATGCTTTTACGGCATCTATGTGTCGTTGGTCAAACGAGTTGTCTTCTTTGTAGCTACCCAATTGGTCTACATCGGCATAGTTAAAGTTTTCTTTTTCTGCAATATCCAAAACGGCTGCTCCGTCTGCTGCTGTTAGAAATTCGCCCTCGTTGTTCAGCAATTTCAGTGCATTCCATTGGCGTGGGTTGTGCGAAGCTGTAATTATAATGCCTCCGTCGGCGCCTTCCATGCGCACAGCCAGTTCGGTGGTTGGTGTGGTTGCCAAGCCAATGTTCACAACGTCGGCTCCAATACCCATAAGTGTGCCACATACTACATTTTTTACCATTTCGCCAGAGATGCGTGCGTCGCGTCCAACAACTATTTTTAGCTTTTTTCCTGGTTGCTTACTTGCAATGTAAGTAGCGTAAGCCGATGTGAATTTTACAATGTCAAGTGGATTTAAAGTGTTACCCGTTGGTCCGCCTATGGTACCACGTATTCCTGAAATAGACTTTATTAGTGTCATATTCTATATAAGTTTAAAGCCACGACAACGTGTGTGTAGTCGTGGCGTGTTTGTTGTTTTTTTGTTGTTACACTCCTCTTTGGAAAGTTATGTCGTATGCACATGCAAGCACCTCTTTGCTTGCAAAGCTTTGTCCTTGTGCCGATGGAACAATTAAGCGCACGTGTGCTAACTGGTCGGTAGCGCTTGTTATGCGACCCAGTTTTATGTAAGGTAGTGGCACTAACCAACCTTTTGGCACCGATTCGCTTTTATATGTTAGTGCCATAAGGCTCGAAGATTTGTCGAACGAGGCTGTAAACGTTCCACTGGTTCGCGTAACTAACATTTTGTCTACTATACCGTCCCATCGCAAGTTTCTGTTAGATAGCATCAACGTATCGCCTTGCACGTTGGTTTCGTCGAACCTACAGAGCACGGTTGCTGTTTCGCCGTTTTTTAGTTTTTCGCCTGTTCCTTCGTTAACAATTTGCATATACACGCCCGAATTGTTTAAAAGAACATACTGGTTTTTGCTTACATCGGTTTTGTTGCCTTGCTTTTCGAACTGGGCTTCCGATATAACGTTTATTCCATGTTTTACTATAAACTTATTTATAGACTTGCGTTCGCGTTTCAATTGTTTGTCGTAAGAGTCGTTATCGCTACACGATGTAATGGCAATTGCACCTAACACGATGGCAAGTAGAAAGATAATCTTCTTCATTTGCTATATTTCTGTTTCCTTATATATTGATTGCAAAGGTAGCAAAATAAAACAAAAACACGTGTAAAGTGATGCCATAAAATATATAAAATATTGTAATTCGGTTTTGTTTCGTTTGTGTTGTGTTACAAAAAGAGTCGTTATGCTTCGGACATTTAAAATATTTGGAGAGGAGGGGATACAATTGTAGGAAATTCTATTCAGACGTTACCATTTTTTTAGAAACATATTGTTGGTCAGCAGTTTATAAGAGTGCATAGAACAATATATTGCAGCATAAAAAAAGGTATATGCGTTATTTGGATTGTTGCATTTTATGCATTGCGCAATAGGGGCATAAAGGCTGTAGTTTTTTGTGATATCTAAACCGCAATTCACAGACGTCTGTGGCAATCGTTTCAGACGTCTAAAACGCACGTTACAGATATCTAAAACGTAAGTGGTTGATATTTAACGATAGTTTCTAATATTTTTCAATGCACCATTTGTCAGCGTTCATTCCACCAAATCTGTTTAATGATGGTTGCATTTGTCCACGTTCATTCCGTCAGGCGTAGGGGACCGATTCATCGTGCCCGTATCCACGCAATTCCACGAAATGGCGTTATATTTTCCCACCGTTGGAATCCGATTCATCGTGCCCGTATCCACGCAATTCCACGAAATGGCGTTATATTTTCCCACCGTTGGAATCCGATTCATCGTGCCCGTATCCACGTAATTCCACGAACAAATGTTGCGTGTTTGCATTGGTTATAATTGGAATGTGGGCGCGATAAATCTGCCCCTACGCCTCACGGTGTGTCTATGAGCAGGTGTTACACACAATGAGAAACCCCCACGCTGTGTGCGTGAGGGTGTTGGCATTATTATTTTAGAAAACTAAGTTGAACCCGAAGCGAATTCCATGTTTAGAAATGCCCGGTAAGTTAGTATAGGTAAGACGTCGGACGTAATCAACCTCGAACATTTTAAATATGTTGTGTACACCAATTACAAGTTCCAAGTAAGGATTTTTGTTCATAACGTTGGTGCCTTCTGGAAACTTATACAGCTTTGTGTCGGCAGCATTCTGTGGCAACAATGGGTTATTCTTATCGGTGAGATGCCCCCACATTCCTTTAAATGCAATATATTCGCGCCACTTTAGTCGTTTAATAAGTGGGAGGCGGTTGAATATTTTTCCTTCCAAATCCCACGCAAGGTTGAATTGTGCATATCGGTCGTTAAGAAATTCCATATTTTCCATAAGGTTGAACGACCCCTGATGTTCGAAGAACGATGTATTAACAGGTGGCATAATTAGCAGATAGTAAGGCACTTTGTTCCACTGTGCGCCTGCTTTTATGCGAACGTCTAATTTTCCCCAGCTTCCAAACCATATACGTTTATATGCAGAAAGTTCGGTTAAGTTGTAGTTAAACTCTCCGCCCAGCATATTTTTTATGCCGAAGGTGTGCGTTAGTGTGAACTTTGGTGCATCTGCATTAACCTCGAATCGTTGCTGTTTAGAGTTTATGTAAGTTTGTCCGGGTCGGTAGTCGAGACCAATGGTGAACGCTGTTGTGCGCACTTTGTAGACCAGCGAACCATTCATACGTTCGTAAACCAGTTTACCCATTGGTTTATTACTTTCGGTACTTAGTTCTAACTGTGTAGCCAGCCCATAGTCTGTTTCCCATTTAAAGCCCACCTTTTGCCTGTTATATAAGTAAAGTTTTTCAACCTTAACCGGTCGGAACGCCATAAAAATATTGTCTTTGTTGTGCACCAAATATTTATCTGAAGGCGACTCTAAGTCTCTTCCCGATTCAATATATAGTGTACGAATAGGGAACTCAGTGGGTTGATACTCAGGTTTATTAAACGAGTATGTTAGCTTAGAGCCATAATAATGATTCTTAGATTTTGTTCCGTAGGCATAATATCCCTCAGCGAACCAGTGCGGACTAAGGTTAGCCGTAGTTCGTGCTGCCGCTCTTAACCGAATACCATCGATGTAGTTTTTGGATAGAAATGTATTTATCGGACCAATATCTATTTTGCTTGGTGTTTTATCTGAGCCAGTTTCTATAAAGTTCTCTGCAAAAACTTTCACTGCAAACATCACGGTTTTAAAGCCCTTTGTTTGTCCCATGCGTTTAATAAAGTTGCCCATGTTTTGTTCGCTTTTGCTTAGTGTGGTACTACGGTGCTGTGCCCAAAACTCATTGTTGCGCATTTTTGCGTTAGGGTCGTAAGTTTTCTTTGCTTTCCCCTTGAATAGCTGTGGGTCGATAGTGTTAAACGAATAGTTTTGCAGACTGGTTGTGCGCACTACAAGTATCTGTCGTAGCATGCTAACCAACTCCAATTCAGCCATCATATCATCTTTTGTAAGCACCCACTCGCCACTTTCAGGCAGTTTACTATATTCTTGTTTAAACTTCATAGCCGCAACAAAGTTTACACCAGTTCCTGCTGGTAGTTGCATATCGCACTTTCTAACGTGTAAGGAGCTATCGTTTAGCACATATAACTCGCCTCTGAATCCAAAGTCTTGTGGGTTTGCAGGCATAAACTGTAGTCGAATGCACTCATCGTTGTCCACTTTTAATGTATCGTCTATGTAGAAATGGTAGAACGAAATGGCAGCCGAACCAATTGGCGATGGAAATCGTGCTTGTAGCAAATCAATTTGGTCGTCGTACAAGTCAATATCCTTAAACAAGTCTTTCACAACCGTATTAATGGCATCACCAGTTTGAATGAGTTGCGAAATACCCTTTGTGCTTTGTCCTTTTATTATATCTTTTTCGTCTTTAGGATTCTTTCTGTATATGTGTTGCGTAACGGTTTCGTCTACCGATATAGGTAGAATCATTTTGTTATTGTAGGGGCACATCTCCACTTGCTCTCTTAGCCACGGTGCATTCTTAAACATTCCTACTTCTAATTGTGCCTGCGTAATGTTGTTTAATGCCATTGTAACCTTCTGATACTTATCGTATTGATAGAAGTCGTGGTTGTTTAAGTTTGTTTTGTGCTTAGCCGCTATAACCCTTCGCATAAGTTCTACAGCCGGATTATCTTTTCTGGAGTAGCGGTGTCGTCGTTTGGCTTTTATAACAACGCCTTCCAGTTGTTTCGACGACGATATTAATGTTATGAGAACATTGTCTGGAGTTTTCTCTGTGATTTTAATTTTGCGTGGTTTATATCCCACCGATGTAATTTCGAGTAGTTCTCCGTTGTGCCTTGCAATGTTAAAAATGCCGTGCTGATTAGCAGCCGTTGTAATTTTTAGACTTCTATATGTGGCATTTGCATACGCAATAGTGTCTTGTGTTTGAGCGTCAATCACGGTGCAATGCAGTTCTTGCGCCATTGTAGTTGTTATCCCAATGAATAGTCCGAGTAGCAAGAACGCTATTCTTGCTACTCGTATTTTTTGTGTTATGTTAGTCAATTTCTTCATCAGCTTCGTAGCCGCCCATTTCGCGGATTGCATTCTTGAGCATTGTATATTGCTCAAATAGGTTGTTTACAGCCTCTTCTCCGCGTGTAAAATCGTGCATTGGACTTTTTAGGTAGAAGCTTAAGAAGCGTTGAATACCATAGCGTCCGTCTCGTGCAGCAAGGTCGCTTAGTAGCGCGAGGTCTAACAATAGCGGTGCTGCGAGTATAGAGTCGCGGCAGAGGAAGTTTATTTTAATTTGCATTGGATAGCCCATCCACCCAAAGATGTCTATGTTGTCCCAGCCTTCTTTGTCGTCGTTGCGTGGCGGATAGTAGTTTATTCGTACTTTGTGATATATGTTTCCATACAAGTCTGGTTGTTCATCGGCTTTGCAGATGGTTTCTAATGTAGACAGTTTGCTTACCTCTTTTGTACGGAAGTTAGCAGGTTCGTCGAGCACGAGTCCGTCTCTATTGCCCAGAATATTTGTTGAAAACCAGCCGTTGAGACCTAACGAGCGTGTTTTTATGATGGGTGCGAATCCCGATTTAACGAGTGTCTGCCCAGTTTTAAAGTCCTTTCCTGCAATTGGCATACGTGTTTTCTCAGCCAATTGCCACATTGCCGGAATATCTACAGTGGTGTTTGGTGCTCCCATTATAAATGGACAGCCTTCTGTTAGTGCTGCATGTGCATAACACATTGATGGTGCAATGTGTTCGCAATCGTCGGCTTTCATTGCTGTTTCTAACTTCTCTAACGTGCTGTGGTAGTCTTCTTCGTATGGCACATATATCTCTGTAGATGCAGCCCATAGTACCACTACGCGGCTCACTTCTTTTTCCTGTTTGAAGTTTCTTATATCTTTGCGTAGTTCCTCTACCATTTGCCAGCGTGTAAGGTTTTTCTTCACATTGTCGCCGTCTATGCGTTTTGCATAGTTCTTATCGAAGGCAGCTTTAAATGGTTTTATAGCTTCTAGCTCGCTGCGTACAGGCTCAATGTCTTTTGCCTTTAGAACTTCGGCGTAAACGGCAGCTTGATAAGCGTTTTGTGGATATACGTCCCATGTGCCGAAAACGATATCATTCATATCGGCAATAGGTACAATGTCTTTGTAGTGTAGATATTTCTTGTTGTTTCCTTTTCCAACACGAATTTTGTCGTATTGTGTCATTGCTCCAATAGGCTTTGCTAAGCCTTTGCGTGCCATTAGAACTCCTGTCATAAAAGTAGTTGCAACGGCTCCACACCCCACAACCATAATTCCTAATTTACCTTCTGCGGGTGCAACTTTTCCTTGTTTCATTATTTATTGGTTTTAAATATTAAACGGTTATATAGACTTTTTATTGCAAGTAGGTATTCAAAAATAGCGTGTATGTGTTTGGCTATTGTTGTTCTTTTTGGTGTTTACTAATATTTTTCTGCCTCTTTTCTGCTGTTTTGCCATCTTTTGTGGGTGGTGCTGTGTGTTGTTTTCTTTTTTTGCTATTGGAACACTCACTGAGCATTTGGCTTTACTATATTGGTAATTGCTTATGAATACCTGCTTAATATTATATTTCCTTTTATGTTTCTTTATGTATTTAGTTCTTTCAAACTTGTTATTATGCGGTCTGCCACGCCTTGTTCTGGTTCGTTGTTTTGCCAGCTTTCTCCTTTTATCCATACAGTTTTGCAACCGATGGTGTGGGCTGGTACAATATCTTTTTCGTAGCTATCGCCTACAACTACTACATTTTGTGCAGGCAATTGTAGTGCTTCTATGCCCAGTTGATAGATGCGTGGATTGGGTTTGCGTATTTTTACCACTGCGCTTTCTATTATTTTGCTGAAGATTCCGTCTAAGTTGAATTCTTGTAACACTACTGATATGTTTCCATAGAAGTTGCTTACCAGTACGAGTGGATATTTATTTCTAAGTTTCAATAGTTCTTTCTTGCTTTGTTGTGTGGTTTCTGCAGTGTCTGCGTATATTTTTTCTACTATGTTTGTGTAGTTTTTAGCAAATGCGAAGCCTGTTTCTGCAATTATTCCTTGTCGTTGCAGATATTGGAACTGTAGTTTTATTTTCTCTTCTAATGTGCGGCGGAATGTGAAATTGGGCTGAATTATGGGTGTTTTGCCTAACGTTTGTTCTGCATAGACGTAGGCTTTACGATATTGTTGTTCGGTTATGGGTAGTTTAAGTTGCTGATATGTGTGCCATATTTTTATGCCCCAATGGCAGCCAGCGGTGTCTATGGTACCACCATAGTCGAATATATATCCTTCTATCATAGTGTGTTAGGTGTTTAATTGTTGGTACATTGTTTTACAAAGTTCTTCGTGTTGTTTGTGCATATACATATAAACTGCGGTGTAAACAACTATTTCTATAATGAGGTAAACCCATGGACAGTTTGCCAGAACTGTGATGTATATAATGATTGCGCGCGAGTTGAACGTTAAGAAGTTGGTGAGTGGCATAAGCGGGCGGCTACCTTTTAGGAACTGTTCTTTCCATTCGACTGGTATGTTTTCTACGTTCTGACCGTATCGTTCGGTTAGTTTGTGTTGTAGTTTCTGAAATTCGGGTGTGCGTCGCTCCTGACTTTTACAATAGTTTTGGTAGTTGTTGTGAAATGCTTTGTCCCAGAATCTGCCTTTCTTTCCTTTTAGGCTTTCTACAATGGCATGTTCTGCTGCATAGCTATCCAGTTCTGACCCTGCTTTGCCTTTTAAGAAATAGAGATGAATTTGCCTATAGTAGTCTGCCAGTGAGCTTTGTTGCGAATGACAAACTATGCCGGCTATGGCTGCTAATGCTAATGCGAGTGGGCCCCATTGTTCGGCTGTTCCCGGCATTGTTTGGTGCCAGAGTCGTAGCGAGATGGCAAGATAGATAGCAACGAACCATGTGTCGCCTGCAAAACCGTCTAAGCATCGTCCTTTCATAGACCGCTGGTTGGTGAGTCGGGCGAGTTGCCCATCGGTTGAATCGCAGAGGTTTGCTAATATCAAGAGTATTACACCTATTATATTATAGTACAGATTTTGAAAGTAGAACATTGCTCCTGCTGCTATGCCCAACACTATTGACAGAAGTGTTATGGTGTTGGGTGTTACGCCTAAACGATGCCATAGTAGGGCGAAAGCCAAACCTATGGGGCGTGTAAAGTGTATGTCGAGCCACTCTTCGGTGTCGTCCGATTTCATAGAAGCTTTTAATAGCTCGCCAAATTTTTTGTTTTCTATGTTCATTTTTGCAATTTGTTGCTGTGTAAGAGTGTTGTCTGAATGTTTTGTTTTTATATTTTCAGTTGCATTGCAACATATAGGTTAATGGCTTTTGCTGCCTCGTTTTTGCAGCGCGAGAAGCTGGGCCAATCGTTAAAATCAATAATGTAGAATGTTCCTTCTGCTGTTACAATGGCGTCGCCTCCGTACACTGGTGTGTTGGCAAGTGTGGCAATGTGGTTGGCTGTGGCTTCCAGTGCTTTCCATTGGAATGGAAAGTGGTGTGCGGTGCCGTTGTGTTGTTCGTCGGCAAATTTGGTTATACCGTCGTCGGTGGGGTAGTAGTAGCGAAAGAAGTGGGTGTTGTTTACGCCATAGAACTTCACTAAATCGCCCTCTACGTGTGCTTGTACCACAGTGTTTGTTATGCCTCGTTTGCTAAAAGCTGTTTTTGCCTGTTGCAGTTGTTTTTTGTTGGCACAATATATAATGTCGTTTTCCGACTGTGCAGCCTCGTCGCCACGTTTTAACCAATAGCCTTTGTTGCCCTCTTGTGGTGGAATGGGTATGTTGGCATTGCGCATTAGCTTTGTAATAAGGCTACGTTGGCAGTTGCGTATGCCGTTTGTTGGGTTCACCACACATTTTTGTGCTGCATATTTTTCTATCATTTGCAATGTGTGTGGCAGTCGTCCCATATTCAATATAATGTTTGCTTCTGCTAAATGGTGTGCTTTAAGGTTGTTTTCGGCAATTATTTTTGCATTCAATGGTTGTGCTACGGCAGCCAGAATGTCGTAGTCTTTTTCTACCGAATGGGGCGAGAAGCGTGTATCGCGTTGTATTGCTATGGTTTGCATGTGGTGTTGTTTAAAAATATTTCTGCTTTTTCTATGTCGGCAGCGTGGTCAATGTCGAGTACTTTTGTAAACACGTGTGCTATTGTTTTGTATCCATCGGCAATTAGTGCGCGCTGAAAGTTTCTCATTCTGCTATTGTTTTGTTCTATGCAGTGGTGTAAGGTTTGTAGTGTTTTGGGGTGTAGTCCGTATATGCCTCCCGATATGTAGGAACAGTTGTGAATGTTTTGGTCGTAAAATCCTGTAATATTCAGGTTGTTGTCGGTGCCTACATAGAGAGGTTTTTCGTCGTCAACGAATGGTGTTACGCCCATGTATGCTTGTACGCCGTTTTCAATGGCTTTTGTAAAAGCGTCTATGTATGTTTTAAATTCGTTTTCGTTGAAAATGGTGTCTACCGTTGTTAGCACAAAAGGCTCGTGTGTTAGCCATTTACTAATGGCTTCAAAGCTGTGCATAGAACTGGGTGTCGATTTTGCTATAAAGCGCAATGTGGTGTTCTTGTCTTTCAGTTTGTGTTGCTGTATGTGGGCGAGGTGCGTTGCTACGTCGGTCATTTCTTCGTTGCAAACCACCACTATTTCGGTTGCATTGTTGTTGCAGAACACCCGTATGAGGCGGTCTATAAGGGTTTCGCCATTGATTTGTACCAATGGCTTTGGCACTGTTATGCCCTCTTTAGCAAGTCTTGAACCGTTTCCGGCTGCAATAATGGCGTACTTCATAGCTTGTTTCTCTACACAATGGGTATTATTATTGTTTTATTGGAAACACAAAGATACGTCTTTTAAATGGAAAACGAAAACTGAATATCAGTTTTTTTGCTATAATAATAGTAAGATTTTCTACATTGTGGTTTGTGCAGTGTGTGTTTTATAGCAAGGTTGTGGTGCAACTATGCGTGGGCGAATGTGCACTGATATCTAAAAGAATATTCTTAGATATCTAAAAGGAAGCTCTCAGATATCTGAAAGGAAGCTCTTAGATATCTGAAAGGAAGCTCACAGATATCTAAAAAAAAAGACCAGCACTATGCATAGTGCCAGTCTTTTATATGTGTTTGTTTTCGAGTGCCAATGTGTGTTTGGCACAACGTTGCAGTGTTTATAGGTCGAACTTGTAGCCCAATGTAATTTGGAATACAGAGTTTTTGTCGTCTCCGTGCTTGTAAATCTTAGTTAGACCCCAGTTGTAGCGTGCATCGAGTTGGAAGTTTGCATACTCGTAAGAGATGCCAACAGGAATAGAGAAGTCTACGCTCTTAACATCTGGCTCAGAAGAAGTCTTAACAGCTAAACCGAGAGCAGTTGCTTTTGTGTCGTATTTTGCATTAACTTTAAAACCTGGTTGTACACCTAGTTTAACAGCTAAACCTTTAGTAACGTATACGTTAGCAAGAATAGGCACGTTAATGTAGTCTAATTTGGTAGTAGCAGTGTATTTTGCACCTGCATTTTCCCAATCGCGTTTAGTACCTTGCATAGAGTAGATTGCACCTGCAGAAAGAGAGAAGATGTCTGAAACCTGATATTCAGCCTCTAAACCAGCTGCCAAACCTACACGTGGGTCGGTGTCTTTAGTTTCTGTTACGTTAGCAATATTAACACCAATTTTTGGTTGTAGATTAATTGAACCAACTGCGTGTTGTGCATAAGCACCAACAGAAGCAAGCATTATAGCTGCCGATAAAATAATCTTTTTCATTTCTTTCTAGTATTTTGTTTGTTTATAAATTATCTTTTCTGGTTGCAAATGTACACCTTTTTTCTGTTTGCACTCAAATATTTTATTAGAAAAAAGAAATATAAATGATAAAAATTGATAAAGAACAATTTCTTTTTGTTTGTGGCAAACAAAATCGCCTGTCTACTCTTTGCGAGCAAACAGGCGTGTAATTATGTGTTTTCTTAGAGGAGAGTGCCTATTATCTAATATTTTTTAGTATTGCGAGAAGATGGTCCCAAACCATTTGCGCTGTAGGTATTAGCAAACGTTCGTCGGGTGTATGTACGAAACGAAGCGTAGGTCCAACGCTCATCATATCTACGTTAGGATACTTCTCAGATATCAGTCCGCATTCCAAACCAGCATGGATACCAAGCACTTTAGGCTCTTTGCCAAATAGTTTTTTATACTCTTCTACCGCTACATCAACAAGTTTAGAGTCCGGATTCATTTTCCAACCGGGATAAGGGTCGTGTTGCGTTACTTCGGCACCTGCCATTTCGAAACAAGCCTTAACAGTGTTGCCCATGTTTATGAGCGCACTTGGCACGTTAGAACGTTGCGATGCAATAACGGTAATAGTGTTTTCGTCTGTTTTTACAACAGCAATATTGCTAGAAGTTTCAACCATGTAAGCAATGGCTTCGTCCTGACAGTTGGTGAGCGGACCGTTATCTACAGCCTGCACAGCCATGATAAGCCGGCGAGCAACATCTTTCTCAATTACTGGACGCGCCTCTGTGCTTTCCATTCCCCATACAGCGTTAGGGTCAGACACGTGATACTCTTCTTCAACACCCTTTGTAAACACGTTCCAGTCTGCCATAACTTCCTCTTTCTTATCAGCAGGAACAGCAAAAACAGCCTTGCCATCGCGTGGAATGGCATTATCTAATTTGCCCGAATTCCATGCAGCAAGGCGCACATCTATCTTGCTTTGCTCCATGTAGAGAAAGCGTCCAATGAGCTTAATGGCATTTGCGCGCTTCTTGTTAATGTCGTCTCCAGAGTGTCCGCCAATCAATCCCTTAACACTAACTTCCATAAAGAAGTAGCCAGACGGTGCACTCTCGCGTTTAAAATTAAACACACAATCGGTAGTAACACCACCAGCACAGCTAACGAAAATTTGTCCTTCGTCTTCCGAATCCAAATTAATAAGGTATTCGCCAGTAAGCCAATTAGGCTCTAAACCAAAAGCACCAGTAAGTCCTGTTTCTTCATCTACTGTGAAGAGACACTCTATTTTTCCGTGTTCAATATCGTCAGAATCGAGTATAGCTAATTCGTATGCCACACCAATACCATCATCGGCACCCAGCGTAGTGCCTTTTGCTTTTAGCCATTCACCATCTATATAGGTTTGAATGGCATCTTTGTGGAAATCGAAATCTAAGTCTACAAGCTTGTCGCAAACCATATCTATATGGCTTTGCAATATAATGGTGGGTGCGTTTTCCATACCTTTCGTTGCAGGTTTAGTAATAAGCACGTTGCCAGTCTTATCTACTTTTGTATCCAAATTGTGGTTTTTGCCAAACTCCACAAGAAACTCTATCATCTTTTCCTCATGTTTAGAAGGACGAGGAATCTGATTAATTTTTGCGAACTGCTCGAATACACGAGCTGGTTTTAATTCACTGTTTGTCATTTTTAATAGTATTTGTTTTGTTATATTCTTGATTTGTGCTACCTTTGCCAGAAATATTAGATGCAAAGATAAGTAAAATGGTTGAAACTTTACTGTTGAGTGTGTTAATAATTGCTATTGCAATGCTATTGCTTTCGGTAAGAGTGCTATTAAAAAAAGGTGCTAACTTCCAATCGCAACATATACACGATAATAAATATATGCGCGAAAAAGGAATACATTGTGTTATTGATCAAGACCGCGAGGCACGTGCCTCTAACAAGGCTTATTAAGAAATATGGCAGAACACACCCATTGATTATAACGAATGAATATTAATAAAAACATAAAAATGAAAAGTACTTTAAGTGCATTGGCAGTCGTAATAATGGCATGCGGTATAATGTCTTGTAACAAGCAACCACAAGCTAACGACACAAAGGAAACACCAAAAACAGCAGCTACAACAGCCACTGCAGGTTCGCAACAAATAGCCTATGTAGAGATCGACTCTATTATGGGACAATACAAATATTGGAAAGAAGTTACAAAAATACTCGAAGCAAAAGAGAAGAATATACAGAAAACTCTTGCCGGAAAGCAACAAGCTTTGCAACAAGCTGCGGCTAACTTCCAACAAAATGTGCAGGCTAACAAGTTTACACAAGCACAGGCACAGCAAATTCAGGCTGGTATTCAGAAGCAAGCTGCCGACGCTGAGGCTTTGCAACAACGTTTAGGAGCTGAGTATCAGAAAGAGGTTGCAAAATATAATAAGGCTCTTTCAGACAGTGTACACAACTATCTGAAGACTTATAATAAAGATAAAAAGTATGTTATGATACTTGCTAAGAGTGGCGATAACATTCTTTATGCCGACGATGCTTGCAATATTACAAGTGATGTGTTGCAAGGAATGAACAAAGCATACACAGGATTGAAGAAATAGAATATTATTTTTATTTTCATTTTAGTGACTTTTTTTCTGTAGTGATACAGAAGAAAGAACATTGTTATTTGAGTATAACAATGAACATACAGACAAAGATTTGAGGTTAATAACGAAGGATGTGTCGCGATTGACACGTCCTTTTTTTATGCAAAACACACAAACTGTTGTGCAAAAACATATTACTGGATTTACAATAGCATTTGTTTGGTGTAGCAAACAAGTGTTTCTGAAACTTCAGAGTGGTTAGATATTCTTAGCGGTTATAAGTTTTTTTGTTCTTTTATAGTTGTAAAAAAACGTAGCAATAGTAGTGTTTGTAAAACACGAAATAAGCATAGAGTTGCTACGAGAATAGTATTCTTAAGAGCTCTATGCTTTCAACCCAAATCGGTTGTTAAAGCTAAACATATTTTGTTTTATTATCGTGCAGATTGCCTGTCTGGGTAATGCAAGTGTAGCGGGCTACGTAAAGTTGCACGGACACACAATCTGCCTATAAGAATATAAAAGATGTTAGCAAACAATATCATCGCAATACGAACTATACATATTATGATGTAATGCCCTATTTGCTTTAAAATGCTTTTATTTTATTACTCTTGCGCTAATAATGCGTATATCGTTTACGGGTCTATCGTTGCTATCGGTTGTTGTTTTTTGTATTTTCTCAATAACGTTTAAACCGTCAATAACTTCGCCGAAAACAGTGTACGAACCATCGAGATGAGGTGTGCCACCTTGCGTTTTATACACTTCGCAAAGTTCGGGAGTTAGTTTTGCCTGTCCGTTGGTATATTTGTCTATTCTGCTTTGCGCCCATTCCAACTGCTTGTCGGTAAACTTTTGTCCCCAAACAATGTAAAACTGTGTAGACGATGATGCTCTTTCGGGATTAACGTTATCGCCCTCGCGTGCGGCTGCCAGTGCGCCTCGTTTATGGTAGTGCTTAGGAAAACAAATTTCGGCAGGTATGCTATATGCTTCTGGCGTATCGCCAAGCTGTTGCCCTGGCTTTGCTGTTTTCGAAGCTAAATCGCCTGTTTGCACCATAAAGTCTTTAATAACACGATGAAATAGCACCCCATTGTAGGCACCAGAACGCACTTGTTTCAGAAAGTTGTCGCGATGCTTAGGAGTGTCGTTATATAATGCAAGCACTATTGTTCCACTATCTGTAACAAGTTCCACTTCGTGCTGAGGCTCGCTTTGTGCTTGTGCCAGAACTGCAACAAGGCAGAGCAAGCAAATAAAAATAGTTCTCTTCATATTTCTTCGCTTATTTCAGGCATTTGTCCAATTCGGCTTTTATTGCCTCTTTATCCATATTCTGACCAATGAATACAAGCTTTTGCATACGGTCTCCATAAGGCTCTTCCCAGTCTTTCTTTAGTTTCGGATTTTTCTCAAGAAACTCACGAAGCTCAAAGGCTGGCATTGTGGCATACCATTGTCCGGCATTGCGCAGGGTAACTTGCTTACCAGCCTGTTCGAAAACATAGCAGGTGTCTTTTTCGTTGTCGAAATAGCACAACCCTTTACACCGTATAATGCTTTTGTGCCACTTACGTGCAACAAAGTCGTCGAAAAAGTTTAAGTCCATTGGCTTACGAGCATAGTAAACAAAAGTGTCTATATTGTATTCCAAAGCCTCTCCACTTTCTTCGTTCTCAAGGTGGTCATGGTGGTGGTCGTGATGATGGTGATGATGGCGTTCGTGCCCATGTTCGTGTTCATCGTCATCGTTTTCAATGGCGGCAATCCACGAAGCGGAGGTTGCTACTTTATCGAAATCGAAGTCGTTTGCACCTAAAATGCGTTCAAAATCTACATCTCCGTAGTTGCATTCAATCATTTCTGCCTTTGGTTGCAGTGCTCTTACTATTTTTCGCACCTTATTTAGTTCTTCAGCCGATACATCGTCTACCTTGTTTAGCAGTACAATGTTGCAAAATTCTATCTGCTGTATCAGCAAATTCTCTATATCGTCCTCTTCTAAATTTTTCTTTAGAAGGTCGTTTCCAGCAGAAAACTCATCGCACATACGCCGTGCATCAACAACGGTAACAATGTTTCTAAGCACCGCACGCCCATCTTTAGCAAGGTCGGGATATACTTGCGGATAAGCGCAGATGGTTTGTGCTATTGGTGCAGGCTCGCAAATGCCACTTGCCTCTATCACAATGTAGTCGAAACGGTTTTGTTTAACAATGTCGCTAAGCTGTTTCACCAAATCCATTTTTAGCGTGCAGCAGATGCAACCATTCTGCAATGCCACCAACGAATCGTCTTGTTGGTCTACCACACCGCCTTTTTCTATGAGGTCGGCATCTATATTCACTTCGCCAATATCGTTTACAATAACAGCGAACTTTATGCCTTTATTGTTACTAAGAATTTTGTTTACGAGTGTTGTTTTCCCGCTTCCAAGATACCCTGTAAGCAGTAAGACGGGCGTTTCGTTCTGTTTCATATATTATATAATGTATGTTTTATTATGATGTTTCTACTATACAAAGGTACAATAATTATATTATAATTGTGCTACATTGGTGGTTTTTTGCTTGCATTTCTGTGTTTTATTTTCTTTATACGCTCTCTGTAGTTTTGCTTTCTTCGGTGTTAGTTGCCTTTTAGTGCATAAACGCCTCTGTGTGGAAGCTAACCAAAGCAAACCAAAAAGCGGTTTTTAGCCGTTATAACATAGCACTATAAAGTTTCTGATTTTACAGATATCTAATTCGCAACTGACAGATATCTAAAACGAGTGCGACAGATATCTAAAACAAGTGCGACAGATATCTAAAACAAAAACAACGAATATCTGACTGTTTTTCCTAAGTTTTTTCTGCATATTATTTATCGCCATTCATTTCCCCACGCATATTTGCAATCCGTTCGCCTAATGGTGTGTGTTCGCCACGCATTATTCCAATCCGTCAGTAGCTGTAGGGGACCGATTTATCGCGCCCGCATATACAAAACACTCACATACAATGAATACATACCCACAAAATGATGACAACCACCCACAGAAATGATAACAGATATATACGGGCACGATGAATCGGATTTACGTTGGAGTGTGTACGAAATTATTGCACTTGCAGTAACTCCATTTGGATATATTGTTTATCTATTCATTACGATTAAAAAGAAAATCACATGATATTTGTTATTCTCTGGAGAATCCTCTGCAACACGCTTTCGTTGCTAACAAGTATAGATGCTGTGCCTGTCATTCCACCGATAATTTTATACTTGCAATCCGTTACCTTTACCTGTGCTGTGAACACGTTGCCTGCTGCCGTTTGTCGGGGTGTATGCATTGTGGCTGTTATCGTACCATTGGCTGCACCATACATTTCTGTATCGTATCCCTCCAACTCAATGCTGACGTTCTTTCCTTTTTTTACAGTATTCACGTATTTATAAGGAATATCTACTGTGCCTTGTTGCCTGTCGGTCATCTCAATTCTTGCACTGATGGTTTCGGGATAAGGTATAAAATATGCACCTACTAACAGTACTAATATAACAATGGTGATGATGGTGATGCCATAGCGCACTATTCCTGATGGTATTTCGCCAATGATATGTCTTACTTTCTCGCTGCGGAGTTCTATCTTGCTGTCTGCCATAGTGTTTCTCTATTATTAGTTGCCTAATTCTAACTGATTTTTCACGAGGTTATAGTATGCACCACGCTTTGCCGTGAGTGTTTCGTGGTTGCCTGTTTCCACTACTTTGCCTTTATCCAATACCACAATCTGGTTGGCATTCTTCACCGTGCTTAGTCGGTGAGCCACTATAACCACGGTCTTACCTTTATAGAACTCGTCCAGATGTTCCACAATCATACGTTCGTTGTTGGCATCGAGCGAGTTGGTAGCTTCGTCAAGGAAAATGTAGTCGGGATTCTTATATACGGCTCTTGCTATCAGTATGCGCTGTTTTTGTCCCTGACTTAATCCTACACCATCGCGCCCAATCTTTGTGTTGTATTTTAGGGGCAGTCCCATTACATAATTGTGAATACAAGCTATCTCTGCAGCCGTCTGCAATCGTTGTTTGTCTATCTCCTTATCGTCTACGGCTATATTGCGAGCTATCGATTCAGAGAATATCACGCCGTCCTGCATCACCACGCCACATTGTCTGCGCCACCACTTTTTATTTAGTGTGTTTACATCTGTTCCACCAATATTGATTTGTCCACCCAGCACGGGATAATAGCCCAGCATAAGTTTGATGAGCGTGGTTTTTCCGCTACCCGATGCTCCGACAATGGCTGTTACCTTGCCTTTGGGAATTGTTAGGCTTACATCATCTATGATAGTTTTCAGTGCGTGTGGGTCGTATTTAAAGTTTATGTTTTCCATGTCTATACCCTTAGTTTCGTCAGTTACTGAAGTTTCTAATCCTTGTTTTCCGTTCTCATCGTCCATGCGATGTATTTCGTTTATACGTTCAAGACTAATCCTCACGTCTTGCACAGAATAGAAGAAACTCATTAGCTGTTCCACGGGCGAGTTGAGCTGTCCTATAATGTACTGCACGGCAAGCATCATACCCAGTGTTAGTTGTCCGTGAATAACAGCAGTTGCTGCCACCACGGTGATTACGATATTCTTCAGTTCGTTGATGAATATGCTGCCAGCCTCCTGCGTTTGTTGGAGCTTTAGCGATTTCATCTGTACGTTGAACAAATCAGCCTGCACGTCCTCCCATTCCCAGCGTCTGCGCTGTTCACAGTCTTGCAGTTTTATCTCCTGCATAGAGGTAATAAATTCGTAGGTTTTATTGTTGTTGATGGCTTGCTGCTCGAAAAGTTCGTAGTCGAGTACCTTTCTGCGCCTTAGAAATAGTGCAAGCCAACCGCCATAAAGCAGACTGCCGAGCATGAAAATGGCGAAGACAAGCCAATTATAGGATAACAATACAATGCTGAATACAATAAAGGTAAAGAGCGAGAACACAATACTGAGCGTTTGTTGTGTCAGAAACGAGTTTACACGGTTGTGGTCGCCCATACGCTGCATAAGGTCGCCCATTAGTTTGGTATCGAAGAACGACATAGGCAACTTTAAAAGCTTAATAAAGAAATCGCTTACCAACGAAATGTTTATGCGCAACGAGATGTGGAGCAACAGCCAACGGCGGATAAAATCGATGGCAGTTCGGCTAATGGTAAGCATCAGTTGTCCAAGGAGTATCAGCCATATAAAGCCAATATTTTGGTTTTTAATGCCCACATCTACGATAGATTGTGTGAGGAAAGGCAGAATGAGCTGCAACAAACTGCCCACCAGTAAACCTAAAACAATTTGACCGAAATACTTACGATATTGCTTAATGTAACCAAAGAGGAACTTAAACGAGCGTTCCTCTTTAGGTTCTTCGTCCATCTTCTTTTCATAAAATGCAGGTGTTGGTTCTAAGAACATAGCGATACCCTTTTCCTCACCGTCCGATTGTGTGCTTACCCAGTGCTTCTTAAATTCCTCGAGATTGTATTTAACAAGTCCCTTTGCGGGGTCAGCAATGTAGAAGGTCTTGCCTTTCTTGACTTTGTATAGTACAACAAAATGATTTTGATTCCAATGGAGGATGCAGGGTAATATTACTCTTACCAATTGATTTGTTTCTACTCTCCCGCTAATCGTTTTTATCCCAATCTCTTTTACAGTTTCAGAAATGCTCAATAGCGAAACTCCCTCCGTCGTAGAATGACAGTATTGAGATATGAATTCTGTAGAGTATTTTCTTCCAAAATAGCAGCATACCATTTGAATACAAGCAATACCACATTGCATGGAGTCCTTTTGTTTATATGCCCTAAAGCTACTCATACGAATATTATAATCGATTTGTATTTATGCCGAATTTTTTAGGACGCACATTGAGTTTTTTTCCAAACTGGTAAGATATTGATATTTTTAATACTCGATATGGCTTATAGTCATATATATAAGTTATGTCGTTAGATTTTATGATAGACTTCGTGTGTGATGCCAACATATTTTGATATTCTATACCAACTGATAGTTTCTTGCCAAAGAGGAAATATTTTAATCCAAAGTCTATTCTATATCTTGAAGGACTTTCTCCTACGATATCTCTCTCTTTTGCCTGATACTGCCCCCATAGGTTAGCCATCAAAGTCTTTTGCCGATTAAAATAGATATTATTATTTATATATAGGAAAACAGATGTCTGACTTATGTTTTCAAAATTGTACCCATCCATAGGTTTGGAGATGAGCGTATAGACACTACCACTTATAGAACTATCAAACCATACGACCTTATCAAAATAGTAAGAAACATCTAAGCTATACATCTGTTTCTTCATTATATTATCTATTGTTATTGTTGTCAACTTCTTGCTATTATCAATAAAAGTATGAGAAGCAATGACACGATTTTTCCACATTGCACTAGCTGACAATGAAAGATCTCTCCAAGTATAGCCTAATTCTACTGAATATGCCTTTTCTGGTAATAATTTAGGATTACCTGTTTGAATAGTATGGGAATCAATATAGGTTGTAAATGGATTTATATCTACGTAGCTGGGACGATTAATTCTACTCGAAACACTCATAGACAGGGAATTATTATCATTCCAACTATAATTCAGGAAAACTGTAGGAAAAAAGTCAAATTGATTATTTCGAGTGTGAGAATTTAACTTTAAAGAGTTTCCATCTAATACCCCATACTCTCCACGTAAACCAATTTTGGTTTCTAGTTTATCAGACAGCTTATACCTTATATCGGCATAAGTAGCAAAAATCTGTTCACGATACACAAAATGGTCGTTCAAATCATAATCATTAGTTATATAATCATAATTTGTTCTATTATCTGTCTTGGATTGTGAATAAGCAGCACCACCAGATAGAGTAACATTCCCTATAGGCAATTCTAAATCGACTTTGCCCTGATAAACATTGATATCTGTCTTAGGACGATTTAAGTAACCTAAACTTTCATCGTATGTGGTCTGAAGTTTAATATGGTCATTGATTGAATAATTCAAATAATCTATATTTACATTTATAGAACCATCTTTATTGATAATATTGTTGCCAAGATAATGTAAATTTGCACTAGTACGGTGATACTTGCTATCAAAATCTGTAAGCGTCTCAAAATATTTAGAATTATCACCAGTCCTGGAGGAAATCGAGGTAGCTGTTTTTTTATCAGCATCAGGATACATATTGTTATAAGTAATAATAGCCCCTAACGCAGAGTTTTTAGTCAATCCA
Source organism: Prevotella pallens (assembly GCF_900454935.1). Lineage (NCBI taxonomy): Bacteria > Pseudomonadati > Bacteroidota > Bacteroidia > Bacteroidales > Prevotellaceae > Prevotella > Prevotella pallens. The sequence continues at coordinate 267,333 of NZ_UGTP01000002.1, read as the reverse complement.
TAATCTACTCCAGCTGTAAGAAGGAAATAATTATTAGATTTAAGTTTGTTGTTAGTTGTACTCCATGTTTCAAGAGGGTAATATATATACGTTTTACTGTCGGTCTGCATTGTACCTAAACCTTTTCCTACACTTATGTATGCCTCAAGCTGATTTTTTTTATACTGCATACTACAATTAATTCCATCATACAAACGCTCTTTGATGGATAATTGATTTGTTAAGTAACCTCCGAAATAATTATTCTGTATCTTTTTTGTTACAAAATTGATAATACCAGCATTGCCTTCCGCTGAATACTTGGCTGGGGGTGTTGTCATCACTTCGATTTGGTGCAAATTGCCAGAAGGTTGTGAACTGAGAAACGCAACCAACCCTTTCATGTCCATTTTGAGTTCACGTCCGTTCAGCAGAAATATTATCTTTCCCTTACTGATCATGCTAATAACATCATCTTGTACTATTATCCCTGGAGTTTGTTTCAGTATATCCATAAAGTTTGATGCTACAGCATTAAGCTTTTGGGCATCGAATACTATGCGATCTATCTTCCGATGTGTAAGAGGCGTTTTAGATGTTACTACAACCTCAGCTAAATCTGTGGCAGCTGAATCCAATATAACATTAATAGAAATATCTTTATCATCTCCATTAAATTTATGAGTATAGTCTGTGTAGCCAAGACATGAAACACTAAACGATAGGGCTTTATATGGCATAACCTCAATTGAAAAATTACCAGTAGAGTCACTATATGCCCTCGTAATTGTAGTTTCCAAACTATCTTTTACTACAAGAGTAGCCATACTAATGGTTTTCCCTTGTGTATCTGTGATTTTACCAGACAATTTAATATTCTGACCACAAATAGTCTGTGTATTTATAAAAACTATGAAAAATAGAATCCATTTACTCATTGTATCTTTCTATCATTGATTTTACCCAAAAATCTGTTATTAAATAATCACTTAAAGATGTATCAATACTTTTTAAGGAACAAATATCTTTTGACCATTTCCCATTATGTTCCAATAGCTTTTGACTACATGGTCCCATACATACAGGTAGCATTTTACAATTAAGACATTCTTTATTTTCAAATGTAGCTATAGCTAACCTTTGAGCTATCAGATCCTCATCTATGTCAATAGTTCCATCAGCCTTTAATATCCCGTATTGAGTATTCTTGGAGAGTGTACGTCCATTACATTTATGAATTGTCCCATCGTAGTTTATAACAATAGAGTTTTTTGTATCTGATGGACATGAATAAGGAAAGCCTCTGAAAGTACCTTGGTTTACACAAAAACCTTCTTCTATAAATTTTTTAAGAAATTCTCTTAAAAGCTTTTTATGCACTTCTGTTGATTCTTTTTCAGTTTGCCAAACTCTTTCAAAATGAACAAAAATCTTTTTTCTATCTATGTCCTTTATTTTGTCTAAGATTTCTGGAATACCATGTAATGTTGTATTATCATAGTTTATCCTTAATGTAACAAAAAACTTTTCTCCTTGTATCTCTTCTGTCAATTTGTGTATTACCCAAAGAATATGGTCGTATGTCGGTTTGTTCCCTTTTTTCCAAATCCTTACTTTATCATGATGTTCTTTATCGCCATCAAGAGTTATCTGTAGATGTGGATTTAAATACTTCAGTTTACTAATAATTTCCTCATCTATAAGAGATGCATTAGTTACAAAGAAACAAGAAAAATATTTTCCAGCATTCTCTACTAGCGTTTTTATTTTTGATAGAAGTGGATAGGTTATTGAGTTAAAGTCAGTAAAGGGTTCACCGCCAAATAACGTAATAAAGAAACTATCAAAGGAGTTTTTCCCAATTTCTTTATTAATATATTTTATGATTTTAGATGCAGTTTCCTCATTCATGTGGGTATTGGGAATGTGATTTTCATAGCAATACCAACATTTTAAATTACAATCTTGAGTTGGATAGACAACTATTCTTAACTCACGTGAACCAAAAGTTGCTATTTTATTTTTATATCTGATAATAGCCAATTCATCTCTTGTGTCAGGAATGATTACTCCAAGTTCACATAAATTTTGGTATGCAACTTTATATTTATTTTTAAATTCATCAATCTGTAAAGACTCAAAAGCATTACAAATACTATTGGATAAAGCTACATATGAGTTTGTAAATGAATTGAATATCAACGAAGCTTTTTCACTTCGTATAATTATATTATAACTACTTTTTTTCATGATTAAGACATTTGTGTAAAATGGTGCATTATCAATTCGGACACAATAATGCACCATACGGAAAATGTAACTTATGGCTTCAATGTAGTAGAACCATCTAGATGTGCAGGACGACAGTCCTTTCCACAATGGTTTCCACCTCCACCATCACAACCAGAACCACAATGATTTCCACTAGTCATTGCAACAGAAATACCACCATGTACAACGACCATTTCTTCATCAGTAAGGATTGCTCCTTCTAAAAAATCGAAATTTGCCATAAAAATTAAATAATTAATTGAAAAAATATACATTCATGACTTTCATGAATGATTAGTCATCGATATGTTAACATAATTATCATTTGACTACATTTGCAAATATATAAAAAAAGTAATACATTACAAAATAATCAAGTGTTTTTTTTGAATTTATCTAATAACTATCAATAGAATAGATTAAAAGACTTCTATATTCAATCAATATAGAGCAGTGTTAATCAGTGTCCGTTGGAATAGTTCCTTTCCTACAATTTTTATTATTGCTGTCCGGTAAAACTTTTTGGGTCTACCCATGTTAGATAAAATAGACTCAAATTTATTATTTGTTAGAATAATCTGTTATTATAGGTTTTTTCTTACCAAAATAAGCGCATTTTATAATGCTTACAATTTGAAACTGAAAACCAAGCCCATAGATGAGTAAAACGGCTGCAATACCGATGGATAAAGAGACACAGAGGTTTCAGTTTATTTTTACCGGACAGCAATAAATTTTTATAAGTCAGACGCCTTATATAGTATCTTCCCAGCAAAGTGCGTGTAAGGTATAATCTTTCTGTCGCGATAGTCCTGTAAGGTGCGTGGACTGATATACAGCCGCTCGCATACTTCTTTACCTGTGAGGAAGTGCTCACCGCCAAAGAGCGGCTTGTGTGTCTGTGCAACTTCCTTAATTCTCTTGTTTACTCCACTGATAGCGGACAGCACCACCTGCATGTCGTCCGCCTCCATATTTAAGTCCCTTACCTGTTCCATAATCTTCCTATTTATTTGCACTACACTTGCATATTAGCATATTAAACGAGCGTTCCTCTTTAGGTTCTTCGTCCATCTTCTTTTCATAAAACGCAGGAGTAGGTTCTAAGAACATAGCGATGCCCTTTTCCTCACCGTCCGATTGTGTGCTTACCCAGTGCTTCTTAAATTCCTCGAAATTGTATTTAACAAGTCCCTTTGCGGGGTCAGCAATGTAGAATGTCTTTCCTTTCTTGACTTTGTATAATACAACAAAATGATTTTGGTTCCAATGGAGGATGCAGGGGTAATGATCCTCCCAAAGTTTATTAATACTGATTCTTCCGCTGATAGTTCGTAATCCAAGTTGCAAAGCTGTTTCATTAATACCAAGTAATGAGACTCCTTCTGTGGTTGCAAAGCAAATTCTAGAAAGATATTCTATTGAATATTCGATTCTAAAAAAATTACATACCATCGCAAGGCATGCAACTCCACACTCCATCGCATCATGTTGCTTAATAAAAGGGAAGTTACTCATTACATTCTTTCTTTTTCTTCTTCATTAGAGTGTATCTTATCATGCTGGATTGCATGTTTTGACCCGGCAGAAAAACTAAATGTTACACTGACAAAGAATTTTCGGGAAATGAAATTAAAATCTGTACGGTGCTCAAAGTCACCGTTCTTGAATATTTGTTGGTTCTTTCCTCTGCTATTCAGCAAGTCTTTTACACCAAAATTGATATTCAGCTTGTCTTTCAAACAACTATAATCCCCCTCTATATCTACTCCAAAGTAATCTGATTTCTGAATAAGATAAAGTTGTTTATAATGCCTGATATATCGTAAATTAGCCATTGCAGTAAGTTGCTTGGACAACCTGAAACGATTAAAACTTGACAGGACAAGCCCAAAGTCATTAACACGCTTGGTACTGTTCCGATAAAAGTTCTCACTTAGCTCGACATTACTTCTGCTATTCCATATACCACATGTGAAAGGAAATTCTATGTATAAAGCTAATTTCTTTAAATTGCCATCATTTCTTAATGTGTAGCGTGTTTGTTGTTCGTTCATCTGTTCGTATACCTCATTGATTTTTCTATCAATAAAAAATGCAGATAACGAGAAAACATATCTTGACTTCAAAACGAATTGTAGTGCTGCATTGTACAGCAATTCGCCTTTCAGATTAGGATTACCTTCCTTATAAGATGTTTCGGACAGATGAAAAACAAATGGATTTACCATCTGATACGACGGACGGTTTATCGATTGTGTATAACTAAGCGACAGGGCATTCCCTTGTCCCATGTTTTTTCTCACAAAGAAAGACGGGAAGAAATTATTGCCTTTTTGGTTGTTATGTAATTGGGTTCTAACTCTTTGTTGGGTATTCCATTCTGTATATTCGTCACGTAGTCCCACTTGAAAATCCCAAGGTCGTGAGGAGTACCTGTACATTCCATATATCGCATATCGTTGCTCATCATAACTGAAATTATCCCGTTGGTCAACATCTTCCGATAACACTCCTCCTAATGTCGTGTTTCCGAGATATAGCTTATTATCATAATGGATACCGGCATTGACATACTTGACACCAATCGTAAACTGATGGCGGTTGAAGAACTTTGTAAAATCTACCTGTGCACTATATATGTTGATGTGTTCGGATGAGGGTTGCGATTTAGATATAATACTATCCCCACCTATACCTAAGGTGTATTTATTCTCATACTCGTACAAATCATGTTCTCTTTCTCCTACATAATCAGCAAGAAGGTTCAGCTTACTGCCCAGTGTATCTGTTTTCCATTCATAATTTAAAGTAACATTATTGGTATTAGGTCTTAAAGAGTATGGAGCATAACTTAGAATATTTGTTTGATTAGGACTATTATCGGTAACGGTAGAATGAACCCAACAGGCATTGGCATAATCCTTTGAATAGTTGCCCAACCATTCTACGCCTAAATAATGCTTTGGAGATATATAAAAGTCGATGCCCAACTTAGGCATATAATAAAGACTTTTATTTGTAGTTTCAGATATACTATTGACGATAATGTTTTGTCCATAGTCGCTTTCAGATATCTTACTATGACTTGCCGACTGCCCTAATGCCATATTAGCATAAAGAGCAACGTTCCCCCACGAATAGGTTACCCCTGCAAATTCCGAAAACAGGTTCTTGCTTTTCCGTTCGTATTCACTGCCCACATAACCTGATAGTCCGTACTCATGTTTCTTCTGACGGTTAATAACAAGAACGCCCGTGCCTCCTTCTGCATCATACCCGGCTGTTGCCTGAGGCAGCAACTCCAAATTCTTTATATCATTACCGCGCAAGGATGATAAATATCTTTTGAGCTGCGCCCCGCTTAACCTTACCAATTTTCCATTTTCATATATTTTGATACCATTGCCCATAATGGTAATACCACCTTCTCCATCATAATTTACACCCGGAATCAAATTCAATATATTAGAAAGAGAACGTGCCTTTAACAATTTACTATGCTCTACACTAACTATCATTCTGTCAGCTTTATGTTGAACAAATGGTCTTTCTGCTAATACAGTTACTTCAGAAAGATTTATTGTATCTGATATTGAGGTATGTTTGTTCTGTGCAAAGCCCGTTAGTACACATTGCAAAAAACAAAAAGAAAGGATGTATAAATACTTTTTCATAGGGACTTTGGGCAATTTACATCAGGATAATCCCAATGTTTTGGACCATATTTTCTTACAATATCTCTATAACATACATAAGAATATCTAATGGTTGTTTTTGCGAAAATAGTCTTTTTTTCTTTAGATTGCAAGAATTTTCTCCGAAATTTCGATGGGAATCGAGAATTTAACAATTAAACTGCCGTAAAATGCACACTAATTAACCTTTGGGCATATTCATGGCTGTGCTTTTTGACATGTATGTGTCCGTATGTCCCATCTATGGAATTTTTCTTACGATTTCTTGGACGGTTGGTACTTCTTCACAAATTTTCGCATGGTTTTCTACGTTTCATGCATAGCAAAAATATGAAAGCAAAAGGCCTCTACCATGTATTTTGTATAAAATATATGGTGGAGGCAATTCCAATAAGATAAAGAGAGTATTCTCCTGCCTATACTTTATATTTCTCTTCCAACAACCATTCTAAGTCCGAAGCTTTGTAGAGGATTTTTCCTGCAAATTGCGTGTAGGGAGTAATCTTCCTATCGCGATAGTCCTGCAAGGTACGGGGACTGATATACAGCCGCTCGCATACTTCCTTACCTGTGAGGAAGTGCTCACCGCCAAAGAGCGGCTTGTGTGTCTGTGCTACTTCCTTAATTCTCTTGCTTACTCCGCTGATTAGCGGACAGCACCACCTGCATATCGTCAGCCTCCATATTTAAGTCTCTTACCTGTTCCATAATCTTCCTATTTATTTGCACTACACTTGCATATTAAATGAGCGTTCCTCTGTTGGCTGTTCATCTGTCTTCTTTTCATAAAATGCAGGAGTAGGTTCTAAGAACATAGCGATACCCTTTTCCTCACCGTCCGATTGCGTACTTACCCAGTGCTTCTTAAATTCCTTGAGATTGTATTTTACAAGTCCCTTTGCGGGGTCAGCAATGTAGAATGTCTTTCCCTTCTTAACTTTGTACAGTACCACAAAATGATTTTGGTTCCAATGGAGGATAGAACATAACTTATGAGTCATTAACTCTTTTACAGAGATTCGTACCGAAACAGATTCAAGCCCGATTGTTTGAGCTGTTTCTGTGATGGCTTTTAATGAGACACCTTCTTTAGTAGCCTTGCAAATCTTGTAAAGTTCAGAAGTGTTGTATTCCCGATCAAAAATCTTACAGACCATTGATAGACAAGAAATACCACACTCCATTGAGTCATGTTGTCTCACATAACGTATATTGTTCATTACATAGTGCGCTGTATAATATCTTCATTCTTTCTATTAGCTTTAACATTTACTTCTTTATTGAAGATAGTGTAAGATATAGTAAGTTCTACCCCACGCATATCATTTTTACCTCGCGTTCCCCAATCTACGTTATTGAAGTGATACAAAATATTGTTGTAGTTAGCTTTGCCCAAGATATCATTTATCGCAAGATTGATGTTTAATCTATTCTTTAATAACGAAGCTGCTACGCCCATATTCCAGCTATGAATGCTCTTTTGATTGTACAATAGGTATTCATTTCTGCCTTGATAGGTATAATCAGTAAACAAATAAATATTTGGAGTGAAAGCATAGTTTATATTTACTTGCCCATTGAAAGCAATTCTATCATTTTTATATGTTTTTCCTTCAAATACGTATTCGCTATTAGGAAAAACAACTTCTCCTTCGCATGAAAGCTCAAGATTGCCAAGAGCTTTAGAGTAATTCAATATTACTCTGAAATCACTGGCTTTCTTCATATTCATCGAATAAGAACACAGAATATTGCTCGTTGCATCAATCTGCCTGAGTACACTAACAAGAGGATTTTTTCGGTAGGTATAACGCAATGACAATGTTAAGTCTTTCCATGTAGAACTAAGCGTGTAACGGTCCATTATTTCGTTTTTAAGACTTGTATTTCCTGTACTATACAAAAGAGAGTCTTGGTAAACAAGTCCAGAATTTAACTGAGCAAAGTTTGGTTGGGTAAGATTCTTTCTGTAGTTCAATTGGAAGAACCAATTATCGTTTGGTCGATATTTTATAGTAACTACAGGACAGAGCGTAGAGAAGTTTTGTTTAAATAGGTTTTCTTTGGTGTTTGTACCAGAAACACTTCCAATGGTTCTATGTATATATTGGTAGCGTGCAGCAGGCATTATTGTCCATTTGCCAAAAGTTCTCGAGAAAGATAAATATGCTTGTGGATTCGACTCTTTAACATTGATGTTGTTTATATAGTTCTGCGAGTTCAGGTAAGGTATCTCTGAATTTGTTTTAGATTTTGAATCTACATAGTTATACAATATTCCTGCCATCGCATTAATTTTCCATGGAAGCCTGAAACTGTTGTCAATGTTTGTGGTATAGACCGTATATCTACTATTGCCATGGCTTTTAACTAACGACAATATGCCTGCACCACTCTCCAATGTTTGTGTATTATGGTTTATATTTGTAGAGGCTATTTCTTGTGAAATGTCTAAGCTGTAGTTATTGTTTGCATAAACGTACTGCAACGTCCCACTGTGTATATTCTCTAAATTCCTACCTCGTCTGTCAATATTTCTCCATTGCTCTTGTTTTTTCCAACTCGTCAAATTTGTACCGTACGCCTTATTATCTTCTTTGCTGAATTGGTAGAAATAATAAAGTCCCAGTCTACTTTTTGTATTCAACTGGTAATCGGCAGAAAAGTTTATTTTATGTGCTAAGGTAGTTATCGGAGTCTCTCGCTTTTGTTTGATACCAAATATATCATTACCATAGACATTGCGAAAATATGTCTCCTTATTTTTATTACCTTCTTTTCCACCCATATAGGACAGGCTTGCGGAGAACTTCTTATATTGTCCCATCATATTGAGGATTCCTGCATCAGAAAACATTCTTGTCTGTTTCAAATAGTTGCTAACACTAAGAAACATAAAGTCATTAATATGCTTTATGGTAGATATAGAAATAACAGGTTGTCCGTTTGGACTATACTTTGCAGAGGGTGCTCTATCTATCTCAATACTTTTGATATTGTCTGCTTGCAAAGTAGATAATATGTTTGCATTCGATAGGATCCGTCCGTCTAAAACATAGATAGGTTCACCCATTCCATTGACTTCAACGTTATCATTGACAGAATGTAATCCTGGTGTATGATATAACATTCTCATAGCGGTCCCCATCTTTGCTAAAACTGTATTGGCAACTTGAATTTTTGAAATGCTTCCTTTGGTTTGCACACGTGGCATCTTTCCTTTTACCACAACATTGTCCAATTCAATGATTGCCACATTGGAACTATCTTTTATTTCGTTTTGACAGAAACAAAAGGAAATATGTACACAAAAAATGATTAATGTTATTATCTTTTTCATAAATTAAAAATAAATATACGTTATACTTCTTAATTTTATATCAACTTTAAGGTTTATAATAGATACTTACCATTAATTCTCTTCCACGAATATTCAAATTATTGTAGCTATGGACAAATGTACCATTTATGCCGTATTCATAACTCTTTTTATTCAGTAGGTTATTGAGTTCTAACGTAATATCGAACTTCTTAAAGCTGTATCGCATAGCTAAATCAGCAAAGAAAATGTCTTTAAACTTATTGTTCGCTATTTGATTATGATAGTATTCTGTTCTTGCTTCGGTTGTAATCTTCTTCGTAAGAAACAGTCGCAAATAAGCATTATGTTTCCAATTGTTTATTGTAGAAACAGAAGAAAGTGCAGGCATTTTAGACTGATAGTAACTATAATCCAGATTGTAGCCAATATCTGCGTTCTTAATAAGTCCAACTGTCAAACTTCCTCTTATATTGAATGTGTTTGTGTTGAAAGGCATAATTTCGCTATTTTGTACGATATACGCCTTCGAGCTATTATACATTGCTCTAACATTCAATTTTCCTTTTAGGAAGCTAATTCCTTGCGAGCCCATAAAATTAACTGTCCAAGCATTATTTTTTGTTTCTTGTGGGACAAGCGAAAGTACAATATAATTACCTATATAGTCTTGCGATGTTGTATAAGGTGTTGTACCAAATATTCTGTTAACAGTTACAAAAAACGATGTTCCTTTTAGTGCATTATTATAACGAACAATAACACCTGCTGTTTTATCTCTCCCTATTCTATAATCAGCAAATCCTTTGTTTATATATTCATAGTCGGATAATACAAGAGTTGGGAAAAACTGATTTACATTTACTTCTGTTTGTCCTATTCGTCCATCAACAGAAAAAGTCCAATATGGAGTTGCATTCCAGCGGATATGAATGTTTGGAGAAAAGAGAGCACGACTATAATTTGCGCTTAAACTATATTTATATTGGTTATATGACACATCTGAAGAAAAATTAAAAATAAAGTCGGATAACTTATACTCCAGGTTTGTACTTGCATACAACTTAAACATACTGAATCGACTTTTTCCAGAAAGTAAACCAATACTATCTGGAACACCTATAAGATGCGAAGAAAAGTTGTGTAACAAAGCATTGGCTCCTATTTTTCCTGTAAGAATGAAATCACCAAAACGAAAACTTCCCGATACATTATTATTGGTTTCGTAATAATGTTGGTTTATATCTTGTTTAAGTGAATCCATAACCATTTGCTGTGGACGTACGTCCATTATATTTTTCGATTCAAATGAAAACAAACGCTTGCCATATTTACGTATTAACAGAAGATTATCTTTCAGTGTAAACACAGGAAGGTTAGCATTCATATCGTGTGGATTTGTACCACGCTCTATCAGCAGTTGTTTGTTCCAATTTAAGTTTGTTGAAAGTTCATTTTTTAGATATTGGCTATTTGCATTGTTCTCGTATTTCACTTTTGCGAAGAGTTCATTAGTTTTCTCTAAATAATGTTTTTCATTGTTAGTTACTTTGTTGCCTTGTTTCGAAAAGTATTCTGCTGTGCGTTTAGAATTTGCTTCTTGATGGTCGTTAATATAAGAAACCTGAAAACTTACTTGCGATGTTTCATTTATTCTTTGCAACATATTTAAGTTCAATGCATGACTTCTGTTAAATAAGGAACGTTCGCCCAATGTGCTTTTTGCAGGAGAAGGCAATGAGATAAAAGGCGATAGCTTACTGTCCAATTCACCATACGTAAAAACTTTATTTGTTTCGTGAATAATATCTTTACCTCTATTGTTAGTTTTATAGGTTATCATTGTTTGCCAATTCTGCTTTAAGCGCATGGCAAAACTTTCAAAGTCCCATAAAACACCATTATTCTTACAGCCTATTCCTCCATTAAATGTTGCTATCCAATGTGCTTTAGCACCTTTCTTCATACGAACGTTAATGGCACTTTCGTCAGAATAAACAAAGTCGTCTAATACACGAATAGGGGTATGATGCTTCATTACTTCTACCGTTGCTATATCGTTTTGAGGCAGCGACTTTGAAGCAACACCATATTTTCCGCCCAACATATCCATTCCTTCTATATAGAAGTTGCTGATGCTTCGCCCCTCATACGAAATTTGCCCTGTGTTTTTATTAACTTCAAATCCTGGCACACGAGCCAATACATCGGCTAATGTGCGATCGCCGGGTTTTGCATATACGCCAAGAAGATACTTTATTGTATCTCCTTCTATTCTTACAGGCTTTGCCTTTACCGTTATCTCGTCCAATGCTTTTGCATCATCTTCAAGCACGATATGTTGTTCTGGCATATCTGCTATTACCACTATTTGCTTTTTCTTATAGCTCATTGCAGAAATTTGCAGCAAGTCGCCCACTTTTGCTTTAATACTAAATTTACCATCATTTTTGGTATTGCAAAATGTAAGTGTTTTCTTTGTTGAAGCATCAATACTTTTTATGATTGCTGCGGATAACGGACTTCCATTTACGTCAGTTATCACTCCCGTTACTGTTACTTGTGCCTGCAATATTTCTGAAAACAACGTTATAACAATTAATACAAATAGTTTTTTCATATTGGTATTATTTTTTATCGTCTATTTCAATAGTATCACAACTTCCACCGCCTGGATAAACACCAGGTTTATGCACTTTCTTTAGATATTCTATGCGGTCTATCGGGGCATATTTATAGTTCAGATAATTATAAAAGGTTACGGGTTCAAGGTTTTTATTCTTAATACTAATTGCTTCTATTAACATAAACTTTGGGCAATTCGCCTTTAATATCATACCAGGCAATCCGCACAATTTCCAAGGACCTTGACCAATAGGAATTTCTTCGGTGTACCAAGCCTCCCAATAGCGACCACGAAAATTGGTAGTAGCTTTCTTACACTCCATACCCAACACTGTGAGAGTAGAATCTTCGTAGATTGTCCAATCGGGAATGGAAATGTCTTCGGTTATCAAATAATGAGTACCAAAAACAGTTGAATAGGTGCTAATTTTCCCTTGCTCAAGATTGCGGTAAATTCTGTCATTATTGCCTGTGCTTAGCGGATATTTTTTTTCATATTCAGGTGTATTTAAATCTTTCATCTCTTCATTTGATAGAATAAAGTAAGCAGGGTCATCATTCGCTAACATTATATTTCTTTTTAACTTGGCTTGGCAAAAATATTGGCTTGCCTTTTTACCACATCGAAAAATATAAATATCCCAAAATGGTTGTTCTTTTACCGAGTAGGTTATTTCTAACTCAGCAGGTTCAATAATATGTGTTTTCTGTGCGTAACACATTACTGCATTTAGCATAAAGGGCAAAACTATTAAAAAGAATTTAGATTTCATATTGGTATTATTTTTTATCATCTATTTCTATAGTCGTACAACTTCCACCGCCTGGATATACAACACCTTTACATGTTGCACTATATTCTACATTCGGATTTGAATCAACTATAATTTTCTTAATTTCAGAAGATGGTATTGTTGAGAGTTCTTTGACACTAACAGGCTTACCATTAAGGACAAATGTAGGAGTTCCTCCTTCAAGCAATTGCAAATCTTTTGTCAAACCCGGTATTTTCCCAAGAACAGTAGTAGCCTTTCCCATATATTTTAAATAGGAATTTGACACATTTACCTCTATTTTGTTCAAGCCTACCTTAACAGTCGGGCGTCTTCCCTTTACAACAACCGCATTAAGGTCTGTAGAATTAGTCTTTAGCTGTATAGCTCCAATGTTTCCTTGCCTATTGTTTAAATAGCAAGGTTCATAACCAATAAAGGATATTTTAATAATATAGGGAACGTCAGGGGCTGCCAGCTCAAAATGTCCTTGTTCATTAGTAACAGTCCCCTTTATCAATGTTGAGTCTTTTACAGTAAGCAATAATACATTTGCACAAAGTAAAGGCTGTTGCTGTTCATCAATCACTTGTCCTTTGATATTTTGCGCAGTGAGTTGAAGTGATGAAAAGCTTAGTACTAAAAGAAAGATTATTCTATTCATAGCCTTGTATTATTTAATGTAAATTCTTCGAGAAAAGCTTGCATGCCTTGATCGTCATACTGACATACTTCATAAGGAATATCATTTCTTATTCTTACTTTTAATAACGAGGACCTGATGACAAGCGGTTTAGTTCGCTTTGTCCAGCTGTCTGTCCTTTATATTTCGATTTGGGAGGATTGAATGAATAGGATACTGTCAAACAAATGGTAGGTTGGCGATTATCCACATAGTGCGATGTATATATCTTTGCGTACCGAGAGTATCCTTTCTCCTTAGCATTGAATATGTTCAAGGCACTTAGCTTTATCCACCAATTTTTCATATTCTTCTGTATAGCGAAATCCATTCTGATAGTTGGCTGTGCCATATAGGTATCTACATTTCCCCTACGATTTCCATTTGTATTTAGCACAATAAACCAGTTCTTTGGAAGTATGAAAAGGTTTTTCCATTGCAAACCAATCTGTGGACGATTATAGCGTAACCCATCGTAGGTAAGCCATTGTCTGTTGCCCCAAATGTTCCACGATGGTTTCCATATTCTGAATAATGTAGGAGCATACGAAAGGCTGGCGTATAGAGACGAATAAGAATGATTGACGTCTGAAGATAATATGGCTGGAATTTGTTGCATTACCTCGAACCATGTGATGATGGCATCTTTCTGGTAGGAATAATTGGTGATGAATTGGAAATCTCCATACGATGCATTAAATGATATTTCGTGTTCGTAAGTGGGACGCAGCAATGAATTTCCTTTATTGTAACGAAAATCGCTGATATATTGCATTCCCTCGTCCAATTGACTGTAAGAGGGACATTGGGCATATATATTGTAGCTTAGCATTAACGACAGTCTGTTTATGGGATAAGAAAAATAGACAGAAGGCAAAATGCGATGATAGGTGCGGCTGCTTGAGCTTAGCAATTTTCCATTGTCAAAGTAATCATAATCGGCATATTCATACTTTACCCCTAACTGGGTGTAGAGTTTTCCAAAGCTCCTGCTGTAATTGGCGAAAACATTGGCTGCCTTTTGTTCCGAACTATTGTCGTTTGCAGTCAGTACACCTGTATAGTTGTTGTTCTCCACATTATACTTTTGATGGAAGTGTGTATAAGTAGTTTCAAAGCCATACTCCAATTTAGCATTGCCAACAGACGATGTAAAAACAGTTTTCAGAGCCGCCATATCCGAATTGGTTTCTGTAACGGGAACAAGTGTAGAGCTGTGACTGTTTTGCACGTCTACAACTGTTTGCTTCCCATTGCTGTTATTGTGCGCATAGGTACCATCTATATTGAGCGTCAGCCTATTGCTGAATTTATTTTCATAGTAGAGGCTTACATTATGGTTTCCATTTTGTAAAAACTGATGGGCGCTTGTTCCAAATTCCGTGAGGACATTGTCCTTTTGCATATAATTATGGAAATTCTGGTTGGAATTACTTGCAAACAACCTGTTGAAGGTATAGGTGGCACCGAGCGATTGATTGTTGGTGAACTGGTTGTTGAAACCAATGCTTACAAAGCCACTCTTCGAAGAGTTGTATCCATCGCCTACATACCTGGCATTAATGTTTTTACCCGCATGCTGAAAGTCATAGGTATCCTGACGCTTGTAATGCGAATTTGCAAAAGTGCCAAACGAGGAACTCAGAAAGACGTCCAATCCTTTCGTGCGGTAATTAAGGTCGAGCCAGCCATCTGTTTCCCAGCAGCTTGATACACTTTCTTTCATTGTTAAAGTTCCTCCCAATCCCTCGCCAACAGGCTTTAAGGTTGTAATGAAAAGCACTGCGCGCACGTTGGAACTATATTTGGAACCAGGATTCATGTCAATCTTAATCTCCTTAATCATGTTGCTCGGGATACGTTCCAGTTCGTTCCAACTACGCATTAGCTTATTGTTGATATAAACGAGTGGGGTTCCTCTTCCCAGCACACTTACACCATTGCTGCCCATCATTGGCAGTTGCTGCAACACGTCTATAGCTTTGCCAAGCTTGCTGTATACTGTTCCCTGAATGTTGGAGATGAACATTCCTTTATCTAACTTGAAAGTAGGGCGAGTTGCCGTTACAACTACTTCCTTCATGCTCTGTTCGGAAGGTTCCAGCAATACTGTCATACATTCTTTTGCAGGCAGCACTATTGTCTTATACCCTATATAGGATATTCTGACCAGCTTGTTCGCAGGAGAGACATTGAAAGAAAAACTTCCATCTTCGTTGCTCATGTCTCCTAAAATATAGGTAGAATCGTTCGCTTGAAGTAGAGACACCGTGGCAAAAGAGATTGAAGTACTGTCGTTCTCCATCACCCTGCCACTGATACTTTGACCCTTTGAGTATACAGAGCATACTAACGCTGCAGATAAAAATAAAATGTACCTTTTCATAATAATTAAATAGCTGTTATTTTATGAATAGCCTCTATAGGTTTCTCTACATTGGCTAAAAGACACTCTTCTAATATGGATGCTAAACTTGGAAAAACAGGCGAAGAGAAAAGGACTTTAAAAAGTTCTTTTCTATTAGTATGAATGTCGTTCAGAAATAATATTTTTTCTACAACATCTATAATATACCCTTTTCTCATATATTAAGTTAATAACATTGTTTTATTTTTTCCAAATAGATTCACAATTAGGTTTTACAAAGATAAGTTCTTTTTCTTTTATAGGCAAAAATATTCAAAAAAAACATATAAATTAACATATTAAATATTATTAATATAGATACTCCCTATTGTTATTCTCCAACAACCTTTCTAAATCCGAAGCCTTATAGAGTATCTTTCCTGCAAACAGTGTGTAGGGATAATTCTTCTGTCCTTATTTGTTATTTTTAGGGTTGCCTGTTTTTGATTTCTCCGATTTGGTTTGGAGCAATATATGAAATGGCAACAGAAATATACGGGCACGATGAATCGGTTCTCTGCGTTTAACGGTGTGTTCGTTGTGTATTTCGTGGGCGAACGTAGATAATTGGCGGAATGTTCGCACGCATTATCGCAATCCGTCAGCAGCTGTAAGGGTCCGATTTATCGTGCCCGCATATATGTAAACACCCATAAAATGATGACAAACACTCACAGAATTGATACTTGGTAAATACGGGCGCGATGAATCGGCCCCTACGCCTAACGGTGTGTTCGCTGTGTATTTCGTGGGCGATGTAGATAATTTGCGGAATGTTCGCTGTGTATTTCGTGGGCGATGTAGATAATTAGCGGAATGTTCATTGTGTATTTTGTGTGTGATGGGATAATTCACGGAATGTTCGCTGTGTATTTCGTGGTTGAATGTGGACACATTTGTGTGTATTCGTAAAATATTTATGGGTGGACATTACACATTTGTATTGTGTTTGCCACCCATAAAATGTTTGAATGTTGTACATTCGGTTTATACCAATGTGGGTTTTATTTTTTTTCTTTATTTTTTTGCGTTTCGTCTTTTATAATTTCGTTGATGCCGTTAATTATTTTTTCTATTGCCAGACCACTTTTCTCGCTCATCATTTTAATATTGGCACGTGCTGTAATGAGTTTTCCTAACGGTGTTTGAAGCATACGGAACGAAGGTGTAATTTCGGCTAAACGCTTTTTTAAAAAGGGGTGTTGCTTTAACAAATCCTTTAGTTTTGTGTTCTCTGTAATTTCTGTAATCTCTTCGTTTTCTTCGTTCTGTTCGGTTTCGTTGTCTGTTTTGTTGTTTGCAGACGTAGCTTCCATCTCCTTTTGTTCTGTTTTTTCGTCTTTGTTAGCCCATGTAAGTAAAGTTTTACTGCCCTCCAATTCACGAATGTGTGTACAATCTTGCATCACTTCGAGCACACCTCTAAAGTTTCCTTGTGCGTCTCTCACAGCTATATATGTAATGTATAAGAATACGCCAGGTTTGTTAATCCAGAACTCAGCCTTATTTTGTTCGCCACTTCTAAGTTTATCTACTACTTCTCTAACAATGTGTGCACTTTTTTTAGGGTGGCAATTCATAACCTCGCGACCTATTACATTCTTGCTTCTGGGGAAGATGCGATGGTCTGTATCTGAATAGAAGCACACTAATTCGTTTTCGTCTACATACGAAATATCGAATGGAAGATGTTGATAAATAAGATTTATTTGTTCCAAAGTAAGCTTTCCAGTAGTTACGTTAAGTTTACTTTCGGGAGCTATGCCGTATCCATATTTAGATAGAAGCGCCTGCAAGTCTTTTGCAAAACCGTTGTTATCGGTTTGTTGCGGAGCAGTTGTTGTAGGTTCCTTTTTATGTTCTACGTTAAAGAAAGCGAAGCCAATTTCTTGGTCTCCCTCTTTCATTTCTTCAAATTCGTGTTCGTTTATTAGAGCCATTGATGTGGGGTAGAGAATAACTTCCTCCTTATGCATTAAGTCGCGAGCATAGCTTATAAGTTCTTGTTGTTTAGCAATAAATTCTTCTTCTTTATCTTCTCCGAGCAAAGCAGCCGATTCTCTAATAATGTCGCGCACTAAATCGTCGAACGTCCACATAACAGTTGTTGGTCGTGTAAACCCTTTTTGTTCCAGCACAGGGTATAGTTGGTTTTGCTTTCGTTTGTAGTGTATTGGATATTGACTTATTTTATCGTATAGTTCCAACCATTGATTCTTAATCATAGGATATTGAACAAGGTCTTCTACAGCCAGCAACAGTTTTCTCATTTCGTCGTTTTCACGATAATAATGCATAATGGGGTGGTTGTTGGGCAGATTTGGTCGCGAATAATCCATAAAGCCATCAAGCAGTTGTAGCGTCTTTGTCATATTCACACGAATACATTCATGGTCGTCCTCTTCTGTCATAGTTTGTTCAATTAGCGCAATATGGTAAGGCCTAATGGTTCCCACCTGTTCGCTAAATTGTTTTCTAGCCTCTTCAAGCGATAGCTTTCCAGTTTCGTAAAGGTCTTCTATTTCGAAGATTTTATCTAACTTATCTTGTTCTACTTTAGGCAAATTAGCCTTCATTTTGTTCTCCATTCTGAATAATTTTTATTGTTACGGTTACAAAGATACTACTTATTTAGAAAAGGGCGAGGTAACATTTGTGCTTTCGTTGTTTTAAAATAAGTTAAACAGAATGGCATAGTTATATTTTCTAACTATATAATTCTATAAATTATGCTGTAGCAATTAGTTATTAAAAAATATATATTTAATATAGTATTTTGTATGTTTTTTTATTATAAATCCGTCTTTTTTTTATTATTTTTCCACCATAATCAAAATATATTTTGTATATTTGCAACCCTAAAGAAAAAAGGTAAAAGAAAGAGGTAATATATGTCTAAGAAATTCGCCGAACATACTGGATTGAACTTAGTGCGTACCAATAAGGACGTGTTAGAGGCATGGAAGAAAAACGATATCTTTCATAAGAGTATCGACGAGCGCAATGGCGCACCACAATTTATATTCTTTGAGGGACCTCCCTCTGCAAACGGACATCCTGGAATACACCATGTGTTGGCACGTTCTATTAAAGATACCTTCAACAGATACAAAACAATGCAAGGCTTTCAGGTGCGTAGAAAGGCTGGTTGGGATACTCACGGACTGCCAGTGGAACTGGGAGTAGAAAAAGAACTGGGCATTACGAAGAAGGATATAGACAACAAAGCGTCTGAAAAATATATTTCAACAGAAGAGTATAACCATAAATGTCGTGAAAATGTAATGAAGTTTACAGCCGAATGGCGTGAACTTACAGAGGAAATGGGATACTTTGTAGACCTTGATAACCCTTACATTACCTACGATAACAAATATATAGAAACACTTTGGTGGCTTTTGAAACAGCTCTACAATAAGGGGATGCTCTATAAAGGCTACACTATTCAGCCCTATTCACCAGGAGCAGGTACAGGACTTTCGAGCCACGAGCTGAATCAACCCGGTTGTTATCGCGACGTAAAAGATACTACCGCCACAGTGCAATTTGCTATTGTGGAAAACGATTGGAATGCTCTCTGTAAAAAACAGGGTATTAAAACCAATTCGTGGGGAACACCATCGTTTATTGCATGGACAACTACACCTTGGACATTGCCATCAAACACGGCACTCTGTGTAGGTCCGAAAATTGAATATTTGGTAGTTGAAACCTACAATCCATATACAGCCAATAAGGCAACAGTGGTGTTGGCTTCTACCAGACTATCTGCTTACTTTAAGCCAGAAGGCGAAGTGAAAGAGGGAGAAATGCCTGCTTATAAACCCACCGATAAGGTTCTGCCTTACCGTGTAGTGGGAAAAGTAATGGGAACCGACCTCGAAGATGTTCACTACGAACAGCTTATGAAATGGGTTAAACCCGTTGAACGTATAGGAGAACTTGCCCCCGCATTCGTAAACAACTATGCTGAGGTGCACAAAGATAAAGTATTCCAAAGCGAAGACGGCAGAGATACATTCGTAGAAATGGAAAGCGAAGCCTTCAGAATTATACTTGGCGACTACGTTACTACCGAAGATGGTACTGGTATCGTACATATTGCACCTACTTTTGGTGCCGATGACGCCAAAGTAGCGAAAGATGCGAATATTCCAGCACTCTATCTTATCTCGAAAAAGGGCGAAACACGACCAATGGTAGACTTGCAAGGTAAGTATTATACCATTGAAGAGCTCGACAAAAACTTCGTTTCGGCTTGCGTAAACATAGATGCTTACGGCAAACATGCAGGCGATTACGTGAAGAATGCATACGACCCACGCTTCAATCCAGATGGTGTGTGGGATAAAAAAGGTTCAGAAAAAGCCGAAGACCTTAACATTGTGCTTTGTATGGAAATGAAAATGGCTGGCGAAGCCTTCAATATTCAAAAGCATACCCACAACTATCCACACTGCTGGCGTACAGATAAGCCAATTCTTTACTATCCGCTTGATAGCTGGTTCATAAAAGATACGGCTGCAAAAGCACGAATGGTGGAACTTAATAAAACCATTAATTGGCAACCAGAGTCTACTGGTACCGGACGTTTTGGCAATTGGTTGGAAAATCTTAACGATTGGAACTTGAGCCGTTCGCGCTTCTGGGGAACACCATTGCCTATTTGGCGCGACGATAAACGCAATGAAAAATGTATCGGATCAGTAGAAGAACTGTACAACGAAATAGAAAATGCAGTTGCTGCAGGCGTTATGAAGAGCAATCCACTGAAAGAACGTGGCTTTATAGTGGGCGATTATAGTAAAGAAAACTACGATCGTATAGATTTGCACCGCCCATACGTAGACGAAATTGTGCTTGCTAACGAAGCAGGAGAGCCAATGAAACGCGAAGACGACCTAATAGACGTGTGGTTCGATAGTGGTTCTATGCCTTACGCACAGCTCCATTATCCATTCGAAGGCGAAATAAACAAAGATGGTTTGGCTAAAACAGGACTATCAGAAAGCGAGTATCGCACACAATTGGTACACTCTACATATAGCGGAATACCCGTTCCACCAGCATTCTATCCAGCCGATTTCATTAACGAAGGCGTAGACCAAACACGTGGTTGGTTCTTTACACTGCACGCAATAGCCACAATGGTATTCGATTCGGTGGCATTTAAGAATGTAATATCAACAGGTCTTGTGCTCGATGCTAAGGGTAATAAGATGAGTAAGCACGTGGGTAACGTTACAAATCCATTCGAAATGATGGAGAAATATGGCGCCGACCCAGTACGTTTCTATATGATGACCAATAGCGAACCATGGGATAACCTTAAGTTCGACCCCGAAGGAGTAGACGAATGTCGTCGCAAATTCTTCGGCACATTATATAATACGTATAGCTTCTTCGCTCTTTATGCCAACGTAGACAACTATAATGCACCAACAGAAGGCACATTATCGGTATTGTCTGACGATGCAACGGAAATAGACCGCTGGATTATTTCAAAACTTAATTCGCTTATAAAGAAAGTAACAACAGAACTTCAGAACTTCGACCCAACACGTGCTGGACGCTTAATAGACAGTTTTGTGAACGACGATTTAAGTAACTGGTATGTGCGATTGAACCGTAAACGTTTCTGGGGAAAAGAAATGAGCGGCAACAAACGTAGTGCTTACGATGCTCTATACACTTGCCTTATGACAGTGGCAAAGCTACTTGCACCATTTGCTCCTTTCTATTCCGACCAGTTATATCACGACCTTGGTGGAAAGAAAGAGAGTGTACATCTCGATAAATGGCCAGTTGCTGACGAAGCAAATATAGACAACGATCTTGAGGCACGTATGGATATGGCACAGCGCATTACATCTATGGTTTTGGCTTTGCGACGCAAAGTAAACATAAAAGTGCGCCAACCGTTAGCCCAAATTATGATTCCAGCCATAGACAACACACAACGTCAGCACATAACAGCTATGGCAGACCTTATAAAACACGAGGTTAATGTGAAAGAACTTAACTTTGTAGAAGGTCAGGGAATACTTGTGAAGAAAGTGAAATGCAACTTCCGAGTAATGGGAAAGAAGTATGGCAAGCTTATGAAAGACGTTGCTGCAAAGATGAATAGTCTAAATCAGGACGAGATAGCACAGTTTGAACAGAGTGGAAACTATACTTTCGACTTACAAGGAACACCTATCAGCGTAGACGTAGCCGATGTAGAAATAATCTCAGAAGATATGCCAGGCTGGTTGGTAAGCAACGAAGGCAACCTAACAGTAGCACTTGAGGTAGACCTTACCGACGAATTGAAACGAGAAGGAATGGCACGCGAACTTATCAATCGTATTCAAAATCTACGTAAGGAAACAGGTTTCGAAATTACAGACCGTATCATTGTTACCGTATCGCCTAACGAAGAAGCTGCTGCTGCTATCCATTCTTTTGGCGAATTTATAAAGAATCAGGTGTTAGCAAATAGCATTTTGGTAGCCGAAAACAATGGAACAGAAGTAGAATTCGACGACTTTAAACTCAACATACTTGTACAAAAAGCGTAAAAAAGGATTACTGCACGTGGTGGCTGGACGCTCTTCCATCACGCACAGTACACCTTATTATATATTAAGAATAAAGGAAAATGTTCCAAGTAAAACACTATTAAACTAAAAACTATGGAGGAAAAGAAGCGTTATAGCGATGAAGAACTCGAGGAGTTCCGCGCTATTATAAATCAAAAATTAGAGATTGCAAAGTCTGATTATGAGGAAACAATGAAGGTGTTGATGAACAAAAACACTAACGATGTAAATGATACGTCACCCACTTATAAGGCTTTGGAAGAAGGAAGTACTAATCAAACTAAGGAAGAACTCGTACAAATGGCGCAGCGTCAGCAGAAGTTTATACAAGGTTTGCATGCTGCTTTGATACGTATAGATAATAAAACGTACGGTATAGACAGAATTACGGGAGAACTAATTCCTAAAGAACGTCTTCGAATTGTGCCACATGCAACGCTCAGCGTGGCATCGAAGCAAGCCAATAAAGACCATTAAAGGTTCAGATGAGTAATAAAAAGAAATGCACAATAGCAGTAACAACCATTGTATTGCTACTGTTAATTGACCAAATTATAAAGATATGGGTGAAGCTAAATATGAATATTGGCGAAGAAATTGTCATATTCAATTGGTTTCGCATATCGTTTATAGAAAACCGTGGAATGGCTTTCGGAATGGAAATAGGAAGCAAACTCTTCCTAAGTCTGTTCCGAATAGTTGCCGTAGGAGTTTTAACATGGTATATCTATAAGCGTATTAAAGAAGGAGCACGTATAGGTTACATCATAGTACTTAGTATGATATATGCTGGTGCGGCTGGAAACATTTTGGATTCGCTCTTTTATGGCGAAATATTTACCGCATCGCACCCCTATTATACCAATCTTCCAACAGCACATTTAGTGGCGTGGGGCGAAGGCTATGCGTCTGTTTTAATGGGCAATGTGGTGGATATGTTTTCGTTTCCACTATTTCACGGCACCTTTCCTGAATGGCTTCCAATATGGGGCGGAGAAGATTTTACTTTCTTTTCTGCTATCTTTAATTTTGCCGATGCATGTATATCGGTGGGCGTAGTTGTGCTTTTTCTTTTCTATCGTAACGACTTTAACAGCACAAATACTACACCGTCAGCAACAAAAACAACAGAGAATATTGCTGAAAACACTGTAAATGCACAAAAAACCAACGAAGAATAAACAACAATAATGTATACACAGAAACACAACAAATTGCTATATACGTGGGCAAAAATATGTATTTTGCTTGCGTTTGTGTTGGTTTCGTGTAAACCTACCGTACCTTCCACTTATATTCAGCCTGGAGAAATGGAAGATTTGTTGTACGATTACCACGTAGCAATGTCTGTGGCAGCAGTAAAAAATGCTACTCCAGAACAACAAGAGGCATACAAACTGGCTGTGTTTAAACGCTATGGAATAGACGAAACTGAGTTTGAAAATTCGTTGAAATACTATTTGCGACATACCGAACGACTAAAGAAGATATACGAAAATATAGACGAACGACTGAAAAAGGAGGCACAAGCACAAGGCGTATCGGCATCTGACTTCAATCAGTATGGCGATGAATCGCTCAAAGGCGATACTACAAATGTGTGGAATAGGGCAAAAGCGGTGATACTAACACCACAATCGCCTTACAACTACCATTATTTTGAAGTGAAAACAGATACTACTTTCCATAAAGGCGACCAGCTAACGCTCGAATTCGACCCTCTTTTTATAGTGCAAGATGGTACGCGAGAGGGTGTAGCAGTGTTCACTGTAACCTTTGGAAACGACAGTATAGCAACCGAAACTGCACGCTTCTTTAGCGAAGGACACCAGTCTGTTCCTATCCAAGACACTGCTCATTCTGGTATAAAACGGGTGCGTGGCTACTTCTATATGCCACAACCACACGACAATTCCACTACATTCCGTCTCTTAGCCATCACCAATATCAAGCTAATTCGTATGCACGAGCAGAAGCAAACTACTGTTGCGCCTGCCGATTCTACCAATAATACTTACCCAATACGTAATGTTGGAGGCGAACCAGTGCAGAAAAAACAAGGCGAAAAAATATCAGATGCCAACCTACAGATGGTTGCCGACGATAATGCTGTGCAGGAAGCAATGCGCAAAAGAGGCATTCCAAAGCCAGCTACACGATGAGACGAATAGCCGTTAATACAGCAATTTACAACAACAAATGTATAGAACCTGCTGTAATAGAACTGGTTGGCGATAGGGTAGAGCACTTCTTCCAACTTAAAGAAGAAATTTCTATGACAGAATGGATAGGAGGAGAAGTGGTTTTACAAGTGCATTGCGGAGAGCTCAGAGCCTATAAAGATGGGCAGATGCTTAGCGAAAGTCAGTCGCTTTAGGGCATTTAGGTTTTGGAGCGGCACTATGAGGAGAATATTTATAGAGAGAATAGTGTTCCCATAGATACTATCTTCTATAGAAGCTAAAAGGTTCTCCTGGTGTCCTTAGAGCCTTTAAACGAAACAAAAGAACATTAAAAACAATATAAAGCAAATGCAATTATTCGTTAGTTTATTGCTTGCAACACTCTCATTTGCCTCTCCTGTGCACATACATGTACAGCTTGCGGGCAACTTTGGAGAGCCTCGTCCCAACCATTTTCATGGTGGAATAGATATAAAAACCGAACGTGGAGTAAACTTTGGAGTCTATTCCATTGCCAATGGATACGTTTCTCGTGCCATAGTAGGTGAGTATGGTTTTGGACGCGCACTGGTAATAGCACACCCTAATGGCTATTCCAGTTTTTATGTACACCTTAATCGTTTTGCACCACAGATACAAGCTGCTGTAGAACGATGGCAATACACACACCATAGCTATAATGGCGATATTCATTTTCAGCCTGGTGAAATACCAGTAAGTAAGGGACAGTTTGTTGCTCTTAGTGGAAATACAGGAGCATCGCAAGGTCCGCATCTCCATTTAGAGATGCACCAAACAGCCACTGGAAACCTTATGGACCCAATGAACTGGCTTTCTCATATAGTACCAGATACCGAAGCACCCACCGCCTACTCGTTTAAAAGCTATCCACAGGCAGGTCAGGGTGTTTTTCAAAATACACAAGAAAGTAGAATTTACTCCTTTGGTAATACCCGATACCGTGCTTGGGGCAAAGTAGGATTCGGCACATGGGCTTACGACCACATGGATAGCGTGTACAACAACTATGGTGTACGCCACACCGAACTATATTGCGATGGTAAGCTAATCTACAAAAGCGATGTAAACAACATACCACAACAATGCAACAGAATGATTAATGTGTGGGGCGATTACGAGCATTTCGCCAGTCATCGCATCTGGTATCTTAAGTCGTTTCGTGAGCCTGGCAACCGTCTTCCCTTCATAACGACTAATGCTACAGGGGGTATTGTAAATTTCAATCAGCCTCGCGAGTACCATTTACAATATGTTTTCAGCGACTATTATGGCAATAAAACCGTGAAAGACATATATGTTCAGGGCACACCACAAGCCATTCCGCCTGCACAACCCATTGGTGGTGCCAACGCTTTGCTGGTAAATCGCAACAACAATGTGGCTTTCGCAGCAGCTCTGTTACAGGTAAAAGGTTCGCTATTGGCACGCAACTGTTTGCTACAACCACAGCAAACAACTCTTGCAAATGCCCTTTCGGCAGGCTATCGCTTTGCTCCTTTGTCGCTTCCTCTACTTGCTTACACTCCTTTAAAGATAAAAATAACCGCACCAATAGGCAATACTTCTAAACTATATATGGCTGCCATAGCACGTGGAAGTGGTGCTGGCGCTCCACCAATGTACTGTGGGGGAAGCTATAAAGATGGTTGGCTACAAGGAAACATACGCGATTTGGGACTGGTATACTATGTTGCACACGACAACACACCGCCCACCATTAGACAAACATCGGGTAATCCGGCATCATTAACGTTCCATTTGTCTGATACAGGTACTGGCGTAAAGAGCTACGAAGCCTATATCGACAACAAATTTGTGTTGTTTGAACAAGGTAAAGACCGGTCTAACATTTTCTGCGACCTACGCAAAACGCCTATCCCGGCTACGAAAACGCAACACACATTGCGCATTGTTGCAACCGATAGACGCCAAAATGTGGCTACCTATACCACAAAAATAACCTATTAAATTCCAATATATATAATGTGAAACTCTAATTTTTTAAACCTATATGATTATGAAAAAACTAATTTTAGGCGTACTTGCGCTCTGCTCTTACCTTTCTGCAGAGGCTTGTACCAACTTTATTGCAACGCGAGGAGCAACTACCGATGGCTCTGTTTTCGTTACTTACAGTGCCGACGACTATGGTATGTTTGCCAGTCTTTGCCACTATCCTGCAGGAAAACACCCAAAAGGAGCAAAGAGAGAAATAGTTGATTATGACTCTGGAGAACGTCATGGCTTCATAGACGAGGCTCCAGAAACCTATAATGTAATAGGAAACATCAACGAATACCAGGTAAGTATTGGCGAAACAACCTACGGCGGACGTAAAGAAATGGTAGATAATACGGGTATTATAGACTATGGTTCGCTTATGTATCTGGGTTTACAACGCTCTAAAACTGCTCGCGAAGCCATTAAAATAATGACCGATTTGGTTGAAAAATATGGCTATCAGTCAAGTGGAGAAAGCTTTACTATTGCCGATCCGAACGAAGTTTGGATTCTCGAAATGATGGGTTGCGGTGGCGATAAAAAGCAAAAAGTGGTATGGGTTGCCGTTCGTATACCCGATGGAATGATATCTGGACACGCTAATCAGGCACGTATCGGACAGTTCTCTACCTATAATACCGATGTAATAACATCTAAAAATTGCATTAAATTCGCTCGCGAGAAGGGCTGGTTTAATGGAAAAGATAAAGACTTTAACTGGAAAATGGTTTATGCAGCACCCGATTTCGGTGGTCGTCGCTACTGCGATGCACGTGTGTGGAGCTTCTTTAACCACTTTAAAGATATGTCTGAATACTTGCCTTGGGCACTTGGTAAAGATAAAAATGCTAAAGATATGCCTCTTTGGATAGCCCCAGACCGTAAGCTAAGCCTTGCCGATATGGAGATGAGTATGCGCGACCACTACGAAGGAACTGCCTTAAGCACACTCAACGACTGCGGTCAGGGCGATTGGGAAATGCCTTATCGTCCCACACCACTTACGTTCGACTACAACGGAAAGAAGTATTTTACAGAGCGTCCTGCATCTACTCAGCAGAGTGCATTCTCATACGTGTGTCAATTGCGCTCTTGGTTGCCTCGCGAAATAGGCGGTATCATCTGGTTTGCTAACGACGATGGCAATATGGCAGCATACGTTCCAATATACTGTAGTAACGTTGATCGTGCCGAATGCTTTAATACTCCAGGAGCAGATGCTGTTACTTTCTCCGACAAAAACGCTTTCTGGGTATGCAATTGGGTAGCAAATATGGTTTATCCACGCTACTCTCAGATGTTCCCAGCACTGAAAGCTGTTCGCGAAAAGTTGGAAAAGGGCTATGCTGCTAACCAAAATGCAGTGGAAACAAAGGCACAAGAACTCTATAAAACCGATAAGGATGCGGCTGTTAAGTATCTAAACGACTACTCAATAGCTAAGAGTAACGAAATGCTTAACGAGTGGAAACAACTTGCAACTTACCTTATTGTGAAGTTTAATGATATGGCGGTGAAACCAGAAAAGGACGGTAAGTTCGAACGTACTGCCACTGGTTGGGGTGCACGTCCTGCTCGTCCGGGTATGAGCGAGGCTGCTAAGAAGGCTATTATAGAGCAAACTGGCGATAAGTTTGAGGTTCCAGCAGAATAAAATAATATTTTTTTATTTACAAAAAGAGCAGTTCCAAAGTAGCATTTGGACTGCTCTTTTTTGTCTCCTTTGGGGGGCTCATTTCATCGAATCCTTGCATTTGTTTAATCGTACATGCATTTCTGTCCCCCATTTTTTGGGTATTTACGGATATGCGGACACGATAAATCTGCCCCTACGGCTGCTTGTGGGCTGCTAATAACGCTGCTAACAAATTGAAATAATGTGGCGAATATGCTGTGAGATATTCACATTCAACCACGAAATGCGTTGCTACCGATTTGCAACAACGTAGCATTCAAAAAACAAAAACCATACTTTTGCAACGCAAAAACCCCCTTTTTGCACGCCAAAAACCATACTTTTACATGGCAAAAACCATACTTTTGTTCTGTGAATATGTAACATACACAGAATGAACATGTTGCGAACATTCCGTGGAAAATTTACGTTCGCTCACGAAATGGGTTGCGAACATACTCTTATATCGTCTTTTTTCTATTGTTATATTGTTTGTTCGGTGCTAATTGGGGCATTGCTTTGCAAGTGGTTAAATGTCTATTTTGCTTTGTTTTGGGGCTCAACGTCGCTATATTCTACCTTTATGTGGAACAGCGGAGTAATGTTAATGCACTGCTGTTCTAAGTCTTCTTCTATGTAGTATTTGCCACCCGGAAGTAGTTTGACTTGTGTTTCGTACGATAAAAATTCGTCTTCGCCATACGATCTTCCCTTTTTATTTGCTATTACTCTAAGCTTAAACTGGTGTGTTCCCGGCGATATGAGGCACTTTTTGTATATCCAATGGATTATGCCTTTGCCATTTGGCACACCGTCTATGGCATCTACTACAATTCGTTTTGGCTGAATAGCCGACCTGTTTTTCTTAAAAATCAGTGTTACTGCATTGGTATTTTTGTTCAGCCAACGCCTTGTTTCTCGGAAATATCGTAGGAAAAAGATGATTCCAACTAACTGTTCGGCTGCAAAAAGAGTTGGAAATCCATACCGAATAATCATACTATTGGAGAACGAAGATAGTAAGGACGCCAATCCGGTTAGTGTATAAAGGGAGATGAAAATGCCTGTAAAAATGTTTGCTTTCGCTTTATTGGATTGATGAGAAAGCTTTGCTTCGAAATAGATGGCTATAAAAATAGCATATATCAATCCCGATAAAACAATTATATATATTATTATTGTGTAGTTAAAACCCATACTATTATTATTTCTTTACGCCTGCGAACGAAGGTTTAATGCCTGTTGTGGTTCGCCTTTTTCTATATTTGGGGTGGTGAAAGCGGTGAGTATCAGGCAGAACCAAGCATTTATACGAGGTGTTTAAAGGTAGACAAGAGCACACGCTAAACGGGCAACAGTTTTGCAAAATAGCGTTGCTTTGATACCTAAATGCAAACTTACACAAAATATTTGGATAAAAAAAGATATATGTAAACAACTTGTTTGTGTTTTAATGGTATTCTTTCTACATAGTTTTTTGTTTGCCGTTATGTGGCTTAAAAGGCATTCTATCTTTCTTAAATCATCTGGTTTCTCTATATTTTTTAGGAAAGATAGAACCATATAGCCTTTATTCTACGTTATTTTTCGGCAACTTTATTTTTTCCAAAACAAGCTTGTTATGTCTTCCATTTGGTTGTTTTCCACAATTTTATACATACGTTGGTTGGTGCGTCGGCTATCTAATCCGCCCAGATGGCGTATGTATGGTCCCACCTTAATGTAGTCGAAATGAGGCAATTGAATATCCGTTGCCAGTGTGGTACGCCCTGTGTACCAGCCCACTTTTATGTTTTTGTGGTGCGTTTTTATGTAAATAGCCAGTTGGTTGATAGCCTCTGGTTCGCTATCGCCCCCCATAAAGCCAATGCAAGTAATGCGTTCGCCATCTTCTTTCAGCATTTTCTCTATAGCATCTGGTGTTAATGGCGTGCCCACATCGGTCCAAAGGAAAGTGCTATGGCACCCCGGACATCTACAAGGACAGTTAGAAAGATTGATAGCCAACGTAACTTCGTTGGGAAATTCTTGGAAAACAATATCAGAATTTACGTATTTAAGCATTACAAATTTGGTGTTAAAACTGTGTGCACACTGCTCAACGCAGTATGCACACCCTATAAACGAAAATATAAATTAATTGGGTTTACAGAAACAGCGTATACCCAATGCCCTCACTCTTGAGGGCTAAACCGTATATTTTTCTTTTGTAGCGTAGTATCGTTTGCCAGCTTCTACCTGTCGAGCAGCCGAGAAATTGCTTACACGTTTCATATAACCGATGACGCGTGTTAGGTAATCTACGTTTGTAGAATGGCAGTGTGGGCACTCTTTAAGGTTGCGTTTGTCTATGTGTCCGCACTCGTTGCACACCGTATTTGGTATATTGAATGTGAAATAGTTACACCCTTCTTCTGCAGCAACCCTCATAAGCTGTCGGTATTGTGGTTGCGATAGATGTTCGTCGAGGTTCATGTGCAATGCCGAACCACCAGTAAGATGTTCTATGTAGGGTGCTCCGTGCAAGCGGAACTTATCTAAAATGGTTAGCGAATTGTCTTCTACACGATAGAAATAGCTATTATAGCAGTCGCGAGGAACGAAATATCCATCGGCTTTGTCCCACTTTGCGTGCTTCACACCTACGTTTTCGGCAGGTATCATCTCGCAGTTGAACATGGCTTCCTTAGTGCGATATTGTTTGTTATAGGCTTCAATCAGTCCTAAAATACTCTGTACATATTCTTTATAATCGTCGTTTGGTGTAATATCCAACCCCATAAATTCAGCCGATTCTACCAATCCGTTAATACCAATGGTTAGATATTGTCGATCTATGTTTATGTATCCAGCATCGAATAGTGGCAACATGTGTTGTCGTAACAGGTCTTTCAGGTTTTCGTTATATGCCAATTGCACTTTGTGGCATAGGTCTATAATGTGCGAAAGGAACTCTTTGTAGTCTATTCCCTTATTTACAGCGTATTGCACACATCTATTTAGATTTATGGTGAGTACACTTTTTGATCCTGTAGATACGCCACCTGCACCCAAGGTATATGAGAAACCGTTGTCTTGAATCTCGTTTCTTAGGCGGCAACACGAGCTTAATGAGTCGGCATTGTCGCTCATATATGTAAAGAAACTGTGTCCTTCGGCATACATTTGTGCGGCAAAGTCAGCCCATTCGGTATCGCGACATTCGCCATTTTCAGATAGAAGCGCCATTGTTTCCACAGGGAATGTTAGCACAGCCTTAGTTCTTTCTTGGTTAAACCACCTCATAAAGCGTTTCTGTAACCACGAAACACCTTCCCAATCGGGTTGCGAACCATCTGGGAAATAGAAGTTTTCGAAGAGCGATTTAAAGTAGAATTTATCGTAATAAGATATGTTCCAGAATACAGCCTGATAGTTTCGGGCACCAGTAGGCTGGTTTAGCGAGTATACAATCTGCTCAAAAAAGTCGGTAATAATCTTGTCAATGGTGCGTTGTTTCAGACTTAAATCTACCACTTTATCGGCATGTTGCCAATAGTCTTTACCATATTCTTTCTGTATAAAGTAGTTCATATACATCAAGAATTCGGGTGTTGCGCATGCACCAGCCAGCATACTTGAAACCATAAACACCATATTTATGAATCCGCCACAGAAGCTTTTAAGGTTGGTAGGGGCAGTAGAGTTACCTCCAATCGATGTTGTTCCACCAATAAGCCATGGATACATAGTGATAGAAGCACAGTAGTTGGCAAGGTTTGTCTCGTCGTTCTTATATATAAAGTGGTGTGTTAGCAAGTGTAAATACTCGTCAGAGAGTTCCTTTCCGTACATTTTTTTAATGCGGTCGGTAAGCAAACGGCGGTTCAATCTAATGAAACCTTGCTTTGGAAGCTCGCCTATTAGGGTGGCAATGTTCTTGTTTTCCACGTTAGCATTGGCATCAAACTTAGAGCCAGTGGCAGCATTCTCTGCATGACAATAGTCTGTTAGGAAGCGCATTTTCTCTAAAACCTCCCTATCTTCGGTGTGCTGGTGTCTATAAACTATAAAACTTTTTGCTACATTATAGTAACCTTCCTTCATTAAAGCCTCTTCTACTTGATTCTGAATGTCCTCAACTTTAATGTCGTCGTGTATTTTTATGTTCGCTAAAACCTTTGAAACAGTACCAAGATCGGTAGGTTCGCCAACACTGTCGAATGCTTTTATAATGGCATTCATAATCTTGTCGAGTGAGAAACGGTCCTTTGAGCCGTCGCGTTTTGTGATTGTGAAATTCTTCATTTTACCTTTTCAGTATGTCTTTATATATTTTTATGTTATTGATTGAGTTGTTTTTGTTGTTCCTATTGGTTACCTTGATGGTTGTTTTGGAAAACTTTTCTCGATGCAAAGATAGGAAAAAGAAAATGAATAAAGAGTATTTTTAAGAATAAAAAATTACCGTCTTTTTAACCATATATGTGTAACTTTATTTATAATACTCTGATTATTAGGTATATATAAAATAGCTTTAAAGATACAGTTTTTAGCTTATTTAGAATAAAAAGAAAATGTTTTGCTTCTTAAAAGATATATAAGTTTTCTGTTTTGGAAAACTTTTGAGAATACAAGATGGTAAAAGTTGTCTGAAAAGATATACTTTTTTGTGTTCTGTTTGTGTGTTTGTTTCTCTAAAAAATGGTGTTTTTAGTGTTCTGCGAATGCCTCAAACATTTGCAAAAAACAATGTTTTTGCAAAGAGTATACCCTATAAAACAAGATATTTGCTATGGAAAATAGTTTTTTTAAAGTTGTTAAGTGCACCTACAAAATATCTATTTTGCTAAGAATTGCTTTAGCTTTTCCAGTTCTTCGGTAGCCACTTTACGTCCATGTTCGTAGGTTTCTTGCATTTTTTTAGGGTTGTGCGATGTGTGTCCAATGGTAAGTTTAATTTGCGGTTGAAGCACAAAAACGTTGCCTTTTCGCTCTTCTTGTAACACCAAGTCTACCTCTTTATTATACATAATGTGTCGTTCTGCCAGTGCTTTCAGCATTTTTGGGTGTCGGTGTAGCTGCAAATGCATCAACGGCATTAGCTTATTGGGTTGCTTTCGGTAGCCTTTTGGTTGCGTTAGCACCACAACGTTGCGTTGATATCCTTGTTTTTGGAAGAAGGCAAGCGGAATAGAGTCTGCCACACCCCCATCTAACAGGCGTTGTCCGTTAAGTTTCACAATGTTAGAAACCAGTGGCATTGATGCCGAAGCCCGCACAAACTCCAACTCTTCATAGTCTAACGTGTTAAGTTGGCGGTACACTGCCTTTCCCGATCCCACGTTTGTAGCCACTGCCCAGAATTCCATTGGATTGTTACGGAAGGTTTCGAAGTCTACAATATCCAGCTTATTTGGTATGAAATGGTAGGCATATTCGGCTCCAAAGTAGTCGCCTGTGGTAAGCAACGACCACAACGAGGCATATTTCCAGTTGTTTGCGAAGCGTTTACTGTATCGTATTACGCGTCCAATTTGTCCCGATTTGTAGTTGCAACCAAAGGCAGCGCCTGCCGAAACTCCTATGGCGCCGTTAAACTTAATATTGTTTTCCATTAGCACATCTATAACGCCAGCTGTGAATAAGCCTCGCATTGCGCCTCCTTCCAATACCAATCCTGTTTTCATAACATATATTTAGTTTTATAGCACACCATTTTTTGTGTTGCAATCTATCGTTTTAGTGCCTTCTTTATAATCTGTGCTGCAATGGGAGCAGCTACATCTGCACCGAAACCAGCGTTCTCAATGAACACTGCTATGGCTATTTTGGGGTTGTTCATTGGTGCAAAAGCAATAAACGCCGAGTGGTCTTTGCCTTGATTTTCCACCGTTCCGGTTTTCCCACAAATGGTATATTCTTTTGTATTTATATCGCGTGCGGTTCCCCATGCTACGGCATTGCGCATTCCATCTATCACTGGTGGATAGGCATTAGGGCTTACTAGCGTAAGTCTACGCTCTGTAAAGCGTTTTGGTAGTGGGTGTTCTGCGGTGTTGGCGTGTATATGTGGTGTGTAGAAATAGCCACGATTGGCAATGGTAGCAGCTAAATTGCATAGTTGTAGGGGGGTTACTGTTATGTCGCCTTGCCCCATTCCTGTCCAAATAATGGTGAGCGGACGCCAGCCTATGCGATATCGGCGAGCCAAATAAGCCGAATTGGGCACCAATCCACCCATTTCTCCAGGTATGTCGATGCCGAGCGGACCGCCTAATCCCATACTCGTCATATAGCTATACCACTTGTCTATGGCTGCCGAATAGGTGCCATATTTTGCTTTATTGCCTATCATGTTCTCAAAAGACTTTAGAAAATAGGTGTTACACGAACTGGCAATAGCAGCTCTAAGCATAAGTGGCGAACTGTGTTTGTGGCATTTCACTTTTATGTTTTCTTCGCGAAAAGCCCCATAGCAAGCCATTTTGGTTTCGGGTTTTAGTGTACCTTCCGATAAGAAAGTGAGTGCTTGTGCTGTTTTAAAGGTAGACCCTGGTGCGTAAGCTGTGGCAATAGCCAAGTCGGTATTAGGACCTTCGGGCGAGTTTGTTGCCAAACATATCACCTCTCCAGTAGTCGGTCGAATGGCAACAATGCTTCCTTTTCGTCCTTTCAACAGTTCGTTTGCCAGTTGCTGAAGGTCGGGTAGCAACGTTGTTGTGGGTTCGCTGGCAGCCTTTGGGGTGGTTTTCTTTTCGTCGGTATCCGTTTTCTTTTCTGTTGGAGTGTTTTTTTTGGTTGTTTTTTTGGTTGTTTTTGTTTTGTCGGGATACAGTCGTTCCATTTCACCGTGGTATTCTTGTGCTATGACTGTGGCTGTTGCGAGCATACAAAGTATGCTTATAATATATCTCTTCATATTTTTTTAATCGGATTTAGATGTGCAAAGGTAGTTAAAAGATTATATTTACGATGTAACTGGTGGGGGCGAATTGACGTTTTTTACTTTATTTTACGAGAACAATACATGCCATATTATTTCAGCAACACATAGTGTTACGAACCCCAAAACCAATTGTTTTTGTTGATGAAACGGGCACAATGAATTGATAAAAATGCCTTGCGGAATGTTCGTTTCCATACATTTGCGCAATGAACAAACGGTGTGGTTTCGGGTGGTGTATATTCTCTAATTTCAAAAAGGGGGTTTTTGCAATGTAAAAGTATGGTTTTTGTGCTGCAAAAGCATGGTTTTTGAACGCCAAAAACCATACTTTTGTAATACAGAAAAATGGACTTTCGTAAGACGTTGTCTATTAGATGGTTATGAACTGCGGTATGCTTCGGTTACAACTGGTATATGTTTCGTACATTATTATATGGTGTAAATGCCACCGCACTCGGTAGTTTGTTGTATGCTTGTTGGCATTTTGCACGCCTTTCGCCTTTGTTGTATATGGTAATATCTTTATTATGAGGTTTATAAACTGTGTTTATGGCGGAACAAAATAAACCAACTTTAATAACCAATTAGGCAAAAACCACGTATTAATAAATAATAAACACATTGTGAAAAGAAAGTTATGAAAAGTTTTTGTACTTTAAATTAATTTGCATATCTTTGCGAAATGAAACTAAATATTCGTATGTAGAGAGAGTATAACAAACAATATATAGAAATGGAGGTGTAGTTCTGGCTGCTTATGCGCCACATTGCAATGCTGTTGTTTTGTGGAAGGTGTAATGCTAAAACAAATTTTTATGTTTGCCTAAATGCCGTTTATGGCAACAAAAAGAGAATTTTATGGCATACTAATAAGCGTACGAACACGGTTAAAATAACCACTTACTTTCTGTAATACAATCAATTAAAAAGCTCAATCACACAAAAATAATATAAACAAAACGTAAAATGAAAAAACTATTAGTATTAGTATGTGCTGCCATTGTAAGTATTTCTGCTTCAGCACAAAAGGGAGATAAGGCAATAGGTGTAAACCTTTCGTATGGTGCAAAAGTAAAAAAT
The DNA here is from genome assembly GCF_900454935.1 of Prevotella pallens. NCBI lineage: Bacteria > Pseudomonadati > Bacteroidota > Bacteroidia > Bacteroidales > Prevotellaceae > Prevotella > Prevotella pallens. Next base: position 231,107 of record NZ_UGTP01000002.1, on the reverse strand, counting down.
ATAGGCTTAGGAGTAAAAGGTCAGTACTATTTAACCGACCGTTTGCGTGGCGAAGCATCTATAGATCACTTTTTAAAGAAGGACGATGTATCTATGTGGGATATAAATGCAAACCTCCATTACCTGTTTGATGTTGCTCCAAAACTACAGGTTTATCCTGTTGTGGGGGTAGGTTATACAAAGTGGAATGTGCATTTTGTACTGTTAGACGGCAAGAAGAAGTCGGCATCAGAAGACAGATTAGCGGTTAATCTTGGGTGTGGTGTACAGTATCAGCTTATCAATAGGATTAATGTGAATGCAGAATTGAAATATCAAATTATAGATAATTACAACCAATTGGTGCCAAGTGTGGGACTGACATATAGATTATAAAGTTCTTTTATAGAGGTTGTTAAACCGTAGGTTTGCCTCTATTATGATAAGAAAGGTGTGGCTGAAGCATTTGCTTTCCACACCTTTTATAGTTTAAACCTAAAAAACTGTTAGAACAAATATATACTTTGTTTTGTTGCAGAGTATGTTATGTTGCGTATAAACAAAGTATAACGAGCTATAATAAACGGCAAACGACGAACAAAAGAGGGGGAGGAGAATATAGCATTAACAAGGTGCGGCGGTTGTTTTTGTGGGTTTATACACACTGTAAAACTGTAGTTTCGGCTTTGTTAGCTTGTTTTTTGCTATAAAAAAAACTCCTACCTGTCTTATAAAAAGACAAAGTAGGAGTTCTGAAAATATATGGCATTTATAAGTTTTTCTATATTTTAGCGCATTGTAAGCATAACAACGCTGCTGCCAAAACAAACGTAAGGTTGTTCTGTAGTATATATATTGTAGTAGTTTCTACTGTTTATACTTCTCTACACCCAGCTTATACATATCGTTACCTTCGTGGTCTATGGCAACAATAACGGGCAATTCTTCTACCCGAAGACGGCGTATAGCCTCTGTTCCAAGCTCATCGAAGGCAATAACTTCTGCCTCTTTAACAGCCTTTGCCATAAGTGCGGCTGCGCCACCAATGGCAGCAAAGTAGACTCCGGTATATTTTTTTAGTGCATCGATAACCTCTTCAGACCGTGAGCCCTTACCAATCATAACACGAAGCCCCTGTTGAATGAGTCGTGGAGAGTAGGCATCCATACGTCCTCCAGTGGTTGGTCCTACCGAACCAATGGGTTGTCCAGGCTTAGCAGGGCACGGACCAGCATAGTAAACAGCCTGTCCTTCAAAGTTAAAAGGCATAGGTTCGCCCGCATCAAGCATTTCGCACAACCGTTTATGCGCCGCATCGCGTGCCGTATATATAGTTCCTGATATATAAACCATATCGCCAGCATGGAGCGATTTTATGGTTTCATTGGTGAATGGAGCCGATATTATTCGTTTTTCTTCCATATTTTGTTTTCTTGTATTTAGGGTATTGTGTAAGAAACGCCACCTCTATTTAACTCTGTACGAATGTTTTTCAGAGAGCGTTTGTAGTGTTTAGAGAGAGCCTTCTGCATGGCGTGTAGCATGGCAACCAATGTTTACCGATACAGGCAAGCCAGCAATGTGCGTGGCATTGGTGAGAATGCTTACTTGTAGGGCGGTAGTTGTGCCACCAAAACCACATGGACCGATGCCAAGTTTGTTAATTTCGTCTAACAATTCCTTCTCTAATTTAGCCACATGGGACATTTCGCTAACACTGCCAACCGGTCGGAGCAATGCTTTTTTGCTTAAATAGGCAGCTCGTTCCATAGTTCCACCAATGCCAATGCCTACAATAATAGGTGGACAAGGGTTGCCACCGGCATGGAAAATAGTGTCTATAACAAACTGTTTAATGCCTTTTATGCCTGCACTTGGCGTCAGCATCTTCAGTCCACTCTTGTTTTCGCTACCAAAACCCTTAGGTGCTACGGTAATATGGAACTCGTTTCCCGGCACAATATTGTAGTGAATAATGGCAGGAGTGTTGTCTGTTGTGTTTACACGGTCTATTGGATCCTTCACAACCGACTTGCGAAGATAACCTTTAGAGTAGCCTTGTCGTACCCCTTGGTTTATGGCGTCTTCTATAAAACCACCTGTAATGTGGCAATCTTGCCCCATTGTAACAAACACAACGGTCATTCCTGTGTCCTGACACATAGGTACACGCTCGGTTTTAGCTATATCGGCGTTTTTCACAATCGTACCTATTATCTGGCTTGCTAAGGGCGATTTCTCTTGTTTTTGGCATATTGCGAGCTTGTTATATATATCGTCTGCAAGCACGTAACATGCTTCTATACAAAGCTTTTCTACCAGCTCTGTAATCTTAGATGCTTCTATTTCTCTCATTCTTATACTTGTCTTGTAAGGAAATACTGTGTATTTCTGTTCTCAATGTTCTCGTAATTCGTATCAACAATGCCTATTAGGCAATGCGTTTTGCTATCGGGGTCGTACATAAACTCCTTAACGAAAGCAAAATTCTGTATATCTTTGGTATTATTTACCTGCAAACGCGGACCTCCACACTCTACTATGCGTTTGCCAACGGTAATGTGTTCTTCGTCGTAATATGCTACTGGGAGGTGCATTTCTATAATTTTGCGCACCTTTTGTTCGAGTTCCTCTATGCTAAAGTCCTCGTGTTTGTAGAATTTAAGCACGAAACCGTTACGTATATCAGAGAAATAATAATGGTCGGAAGATATGTTATAGTCCTCTTCAAGTATGTAACGGGTAATCTCTTCTGCCGTATGTGCCATCTTACGATACTTCAACGACTCGTGCACAATCTCGTAAATGCTTTCTGGAAGTGGTCCAAACATTGTGGGACGAGCCACAATAATTTCTTCGCCAATACCCACAATCAAATCGGCATTGCGCCCTAAAGCCTTGCGTAAAAGGTTGAAATGTTCAACAATAACTCGCTTTTTGTGTTCCAACAATGTCTTAACAAATTCGGCAATCTCCCACATTTGCATAAAGCCAGTAAGGAAACGAATGTCCAAATGGAACGATGAAGCCTCTTTAATTTCGCCTAATGCAATGGAATCTCGCATAGAAAGAATCTTGCGAGGGTTAATTATGTCGTCGTCGTTGGTGAGTTCCAAACCAGGAAACATACCTTTTATGAGCGAAGATTTGCCAGAACCAGCATCGCCTACAATACCAATGAGACGGTCGGTATACAGAAGGTGGCGTTGAGAAATGTGGTCGCCGAGGAATATAAGACGCTCTTTGCCACGTGGAGCAAAGTATTGTGTTGAGATAAGATATTGCTGAAGTGGATTTATCATTGCCTTTTTTGTTGTGGAGTTTATTGCTAATAATGCTCTTTAAACCAATGTAATAGGACTTAGAAAATATCTGTTCTAATTATAAAAAATGGAGTTTGGTTCTCTCTATATTGCCATAATGAGGGCAGAAAGCATTAATTTTTGCAGTAGAAAAAAACGAGTCGGCACACCCTATAATATAGTTTTTGTGCCAACTCGTTTGTTTTCTATTTTATAATTCGAAGCTCATCTTCATCAAAGGCGTATGCTGTTGTGCACCATAAACATCGGTTTCGCCTAATGAACCAGATGGAATAGGACGAACAATGGTTACTTTTATTGCCTTTGCAGGGTCGAAGTGTATAATGTTTATTATGTCTTCTGGCTTGATATGGTATAGGTTGCAGAACATTGTTTCGTTGAAAATATTTGCTGCTTTCACCTTGTTGTACATATCAAAGTCTTTAAAAATGACATCGAATGTAAGTTCGAAAGGGCCCGAATTCTTACTACGAATCACCGAAGCCACGTCTATTAATTTATATTGTGCCATGTTTTTATCTTCTTAAACTGTTTGTTACTTGCATTCTCCCCTGTCGAAATTGACGTATGTAATAGGGAAGAGACTTGTTGGATCGTCTACTTCTAAGAGGTGATAGATATTGAATTCGTAAACCTCGCCCATCTTACAATCTGATGGAGAGAAGGGGAATGCAAGGTTGCCTGACGTAGAATAGCGACCTTCGTAGCCAAAGTGGAGCATCGTGCTACGTGCGAAGCTACAGATAGTGTTAGCTGTTTCTTGGCTATCGGCTACGGCTTCGATAATGATAAGAAGCTCATCGGAGTGCGATTCCTCTATTCCTTTGAACATTGCCATTACGCCTTTCTTGCCATAAATCTTGAAATCGAGGAAGAAATCGGTAATGCCGTACTTTTTAAAGTTGTCTTCTACGCGAGCGCGAACTGCCTCTGTAATTTCGTCTATCTTAGAAATCATGATAGGATCCTTAACCGCTGCAGGCGACATTGTGCGGAAACCTACTCGGCGAACACCCTCGAGTTTAACGTAATACTTATCGGTTGGTACAAACTTTGACCCAGAAACACGTACCTTGTTGTCGTCTACTTGTTCGAATTTGCACTCGTGTAGGTTGATAGCACCACCTGGACCAGGCAGAATATAAGGGTTTGTTTTCTCGTAAAGTGTGTGTCCTGCGATAGAAAGGGTGGTACATTTGCGAGCTGAAGATAATGGTTCGAGCACGAAATCGTCGTGATGTAGATAGCCAAACATACAGTCGCTACCACTTCCTGGTAGTGCACAGATAGCCGCACACTCTAATATTTTGCCCAAGTGAATGGCTAAACCTTTTGGAAATCCCTCTTTTATTGGAAGGGCAGCGAATACTGATGGGTCGTAAGAACGGCCAGCAATAATTACGTCGGCACCTTCTTCCAAAGCCTTGATGTATGGTTCTTCGCCAATTTGAGCTACGATATGAACTGCCTCGTCTACGTCTTTTTCGCCGATAGGCTTAGCTGGAGCAAGTGGAGTAACCTTTCCTTTGCGAAGTTCTTCCTTAATAAAGTCTTTCTCAAACTCCGATTCTATTACTGCCATCTTAAAAGAAAGGCCTTTCTCTTTGGCTATTTCGCGAATGATATCGAGTACAAATTCTACGTGAGGACGTGCACCGCTACCACCAGCAGTACCTACAATTACGGGCACTTTGGCTTCTATTCCAGCAGGAATCATAATTTCTAAGTCGCGTTTTACAGAGTTGCGGTCTGTGAACGACTTGCCTGCGCCAAGATAATAAGGGCCTGGATCTGATGAACCAGCGTCTACTGCGATTACGTGTGGCTTACGTTTCATTCCCTCTACGAACGATTCCATAGGGAAACCATAGCCCAAAATAGCTGTAGTGGAGAGTATTCTGATTTCTTCCATCTGTTGTTTTCCTTTTTTAATTGTGTGGTGAAACCTCTTAATTGCCTGTTTGGAAGCAAAGTTCAATAACTTTATGCAAGTTAAAGAAACATAGTATAAAAGGTTTGTCCCAATATTTAGATATTCTAATAAATATGACTTTTGCTTTTGAAAGTTGCGTTGCCTGTGTTTAAAGATTACTGCGTTTGCGTTTTATATCTCTTATATTGCATTTTTAGAACTATGGATCTACTTTTGTAGAACCATAGATCTACATTTTTAGAACCATAGATCTACATTCTTAGAACCATACTTTTGCATTCTAAAAACTATGTTTTTACATTCCAAAAACCATACTTTTGTATTCTAAAAACTATGTTTTTGTATTCTAAAAACTACCTTTTTGCGATATAAACAAACTTGTTCTATTTTCTGAAACCAATTGTTTTTATTTATGGTTGCGATAGCATTAATCCAAGAATCTGTTTGCGTTGGTCCTAAATGGGCAGGTTGTCATACTTTGATGAATATGGCGTCATATCTGAATAGAACAGACGCCACATTCTTTTTTCTATCTTATGATATTAAATTTGCGTATATATAATAATGTTTCTATTCGGCAGTGAGCGCTAAGATGCGGCTCATTTCGTTGAACACAATCATATAACCTTCGTCTACTCCCATACCAGGTTTAGCAAGATACTGTACAGGTTTGGTAGCCATAGCAATGTTAGCGCAAACCTCTGCAGAGCGGTTTGTTTCGTTGCAAGTACCTCCAAGATAAGCACCCATGCCGTGTTCTTTACAGTAAAGTACGGCTTCGATGGTGTTGTTGATACCTCCGAGGTCTGGAGTCTTTATCTGTGCCATGTGTCCAGCCTTCTTTTCAGTGAACGCTTTTATATCTTCTAAGGTGTTACACCATTCGTCTGCAACAATCTCAGCGTCTATTCCATCACGGTCCATTGCGGCACGTATAGCAGCTAAAGCATCTATTTGTGCTTCGCGTTCGCCCATATCAACTGGTCCTTCTACACGTAGGTGGAAAGGTTTTGCTATTTCTGCCACCTCGCCAATGTATTTAGCGATAGCCTCAAAATCGTTATTGAAGACGATGCCGAGTGTTCCATAAACATCAATATGGAAGATAGGGTTGTAGCATTCGCATGGACGTAGTTCGAGAATACGGTTGCGTAGCCAGCCAACATACTCTTTAATCTTTTCGCCTTTTAGTCCAACCTTTGTTTCAACGTGGTTGAAAAGAGCATGTGGAAGTACGTCAGCACACTTCATTATCATCTTGTCGGCATTCAAATAGCGGTCGTCTCCTGATTGAGAGAAGATAGGAATAATCTTCTTTGATACCTCTGTGCCATACTCATTGGCTACTACTTGTGCCATTAATTTGCTTTGGCTCTTTGCAACAGCATCGAGACAAGCTTGTGTTACACCATATCTTATAGCGGTATGATATATTTTTCCTGTAGACGGACTAATAGCTTTGTCTACAAGGTCTGCCATTTCGCGGAACGATGTTATTTCTTTGCCTTCGTAAAGTGGTGCTATTTCTTTTTCAATAACTGGAATAAAGTCTTTCGCAAGGAACAATGGGTCGCGGCCACCGGCACCTGAATACTGCACAGCAGCACAGTCGCCGTATGCAATAGCGCCGTTTTCAAGTATGAACATAACGCTAATTGACTCGCCAGCTTGTCTTACCTGTGTGAAACCAGGTGTTAATGGAGTGCCAATATAGAAGGCACCGTCGTTCTTTGCACCAGCTTTGATGGCCTTTTGGTCATCGAAAAAGAAGCCCGTTTTACCTGGGGCACATACAACTTTCTTAACTTTCATAATAAGAATTTGTTTAAGTTATGGTCCCACTGCGGTATTATTGTTTCCCTTTTGTGGGACCAATATGTTAGTTTATGTTTTTTCTGAGAGTTCTTTTCTTGCTCTTCTAAAGATTTGTTTTCTTGTTAAGGCTGTGCTTAAGCTATCTTAGCATTAGTCGTTTAACTTAGCGAAAACGTTCTTTTTATAGAGTTTGCTATTGTTGTATTACCAACATTGTTAGTCTTTAGGGCGTCCAACAAGGTGTCCTTTACCAATTGCGTAAACGTCGTCGATAACCATTTGGAAGCTAACAGGACGATTTTCGGCTTTTGCTCGTTCCTCTAACTTCTGGCGATGGAATATAACTAAGTCGTCGCTGAGTGGCATATTACCCATATTCAATAGGCGGATAGCACCTTGATTATCGCGTGCAGGCAACACTTTACCAGCGTTATACTTGCTTGGTGCAAATGGAATGTCAATCACTCCAGCCTCTATTGCAGCGCAAGTACCTACAGCCCAATCGCCCTTTCCAAGCTCTTCCACCTTATTAAGAATACATTCCATTTCGCGCATAATTATTTCGCTCTCGTCTATAACGGCAGGAATTTCGCGGAAGTTTTGGTCTTTTAGCATATTGATAACCTGCTTTGTGGCACGTAATCCGGCTGCATTTGCCTCCTTTGTAGGTATACCCATAGCCTCGTGTGGTGTTTTAACGATAACCTTTGTTGCCTTTGCCAATGCACCAGCAGCGGCTCCCCATGATATAACTCCAAAGGCTTTAGCTTCGTCTTGTGGGAATCCGCCCATCCATTGGTGGAACACTGTGGTTACACGAGCGTCCTTATAGCCAAACTTATCTAGGTATTTGCGTGTCATAATATCAAGCGAACGTATTGCAGCAACGTCCTGAATGAGGTTACCACACTGGCCATATCCAACAGTAAGGTCGCGTACTCCTTGTGTAGCAGCTAGCACTGCCTCTATTACAGCGACGGTATTTGATATGCAAGGAGGTATAAGTGTACCAGTAAGAGGTCCGAAGGGCTCTCTGTTTATAGATACTCCTGCTTCTTCGTATAGTCCAACTAAGCGGTCGGCATACTGCCAATGGTGAATTACTTGGTCTACTGGGTGTGCTTTAGAATATGGAATATTGTATGAGATACCTCCACCTTCGTATGATGTAAAACCACCTGCGATAGAGATTTCGGTAAGTAAACGTGCATCAGGAGTCCCGTGTCTAACCTGTACAGGGCTCTTTACTGCCGATGTAACCTTACGGCAAATGTCCACGCCATAGTTCACAATGGGGAATCCATTCAGCATTGAACGGTTGGTTTCGAAGCTTTTTTGAATACCAACTTCGCATTCTTTGTATCTGTTCAGACGTGTGTAGCTATCTACAGTAGATGGTAACAGGTCTGCTTCTCCTTCGTCTTCAAGGAATCGTAGTAGCTTTATATGTTCTTCATAGAGTGCTACTCCGGCGCGGGGTTGGATAAGAGTGTCGCCGTTTTCTACTGCTTTTTGTAGTTTATATGCAAAGCGTTTCTCTGGTGCAATACTCTTTTGGTAATCTACAGCCTCTTGGAAGTCTACGCCTTTTCCAGTCTCCCAATGTGTTAAGACGTCGGCTCTTTCTTTGAAAAACTCGTCGTCGGTTAGTTTTTTATTCTTTAATTCCATAATAGTAATATTAGTACTATTGACTATTTATATTTCCGTAATTTCCTTTTTCATAATGGATAGTGCCAGATGTGGCTCGAAATTGCTTAGCAATCCCATAGATGCGAAGATGTATTTCTTATCTAACATATACTTTGGAGCCTTTGGTTTGGCAAACATTGGGTCGTGCGATGCTTTCTTTTCTGCACCGCTTAGTATACTCTTAGGGTCTGAATTGTTTTTAATGGAGCCTCCAATACCTACTATAAATGGCACATCCGAGAGGTCTTTTCCAGTTAAAGTGAACACTTGTCCCATTGGTGTGTATGCTGGTTCGAAGTATCCGCAGTGTCTTTCTACGGCTACTTTCACGGCGTTGCGTGCCAATCCTTGTTCAATGCGTGCTTCTTCGTCGTTTTGTGGAAGTGTTGCTGGTTCGGCAGCGCATCGTTTTATCCAGTTTTCTATCTTGTTTTGGTCTATTCCAAGTTCGTCTGCAAACACTTCCATATTTATTTCTTCCGCCATTGCGGTTAGGCTATAGCGCATTCCGAGGTCGCCTTCTACGGTGCGTTTGCTATATGGTTCTGGTAGACCTTTGGTTATAACTTCGGCTATTGTGGGTTCTCCTTTCGCCATAGAGTATATGTCTGTGGTTGCTCCGCCGAGGTCTACAGCCATCATATCGCCCATTCCTTCGTCGCGTCCGTACCCTTTGCTAAACAGTTCGCACCCTGTTAGTACAGCTAACGGTGTAGGTATGATGTCGTAACCGCTCATTTTTTGAATTCTTGTAAGTCCTTTTGCTTCAATAATTCGGCTAATAAACAGTTCTTTAATCTTTTGTTTTGCTGGGTTAATATTTATGACATTGAATTGTGGCATTACGTTTTCTGTAATGACACACTTCTTTTTATTAGATGCTTTAAATATTTGGTCGAGTTCGTAAGAGGCTGTTTTGTTTCCTGCAGCTATGATAGAGAAGTCGCGGTCGATAGCACATAGTCGTTTAGCATTGGCTATAATCACGTCTTTATTGCCACCGTCTGTACCACCACAAAGTAGAACTAAGTCGGGATTAATGTCGTAAATTTCTTGTTGTTCTGCCTGTGATATCTCGAACGAATATGTTTTTACAACCTTTGCACCTGCGCTTGATGCCGCCATTTTGGCAGCTTTTGCTGTAAGTTCGGGTACTAATCCAAGCGCAACCATCTTTAATCCGCCAGCAGCACTACTGCAACAGAGTAGTCTATCGTATTCGAAGTGTCCTATTTGTGCTTCGAGTTGTTGCAAACCGTTATTAAATCCTTCCATAACATCGGTTTCGATGGTTGTGAAAGCGGCTGCAGTTCCAATAACGTTTCCTATTTCTGTGTCTATAGCTGTTAGCTTAGTGTATGTGCTACCAAAGTCTACTGTAAGATATTTCATGTATTAATCTTCCTTTCCTAAAACTTTATCGAGGTCTTTTATAGAGAGTTCGATGTCTGTTCCAGGAGGATATACTTTTGTGAAACCCATTGCGAGGAAACGTTTTTCAACATCTTCAAAGTTTTGTTTTCCCACTACGAGGTTACCACCAACAAAGATTGGAATACCTTTTAAGCCTGCTTCGTCGCATTTTTGGCGTAGTCCCTGGCAGTCTATTTCGCCATGACCATACATTGACGATACTAAAATGGCGTCTGCATTGGTCTCTATGGCAGCTGCGATATACTCTTCTTGTGCCACCATAACACCTAAGTTTACTACATTGTAGTTGTGCTGCTCGAGCGCAAAAGCAATAATTTTGTTGCCAACCGCATGTGCGTCAGCGCCAATAACTCCAGTTACTACTGTCTTTTTTTCCATAGCAATCTAATGAATTTGAGTTAGGTTCTATATATTTTCGTATATTTTTTGCAAACTTACAACCTTAATTCTTAAATGACAAAGAATTGTCCAACAAATTTCAAAAATTAACAATTGTTTACCTAAATATATATTTACACTGTCTTCTTTTTATCTTTTAACAGTTCGATTCGTCTATTATTCGGTTGTATTTTACATTCTATAACAAAATGGACGCTATATTTTTGTTGATAGTATGGCATAGTCTTGATCTATAATAACTTATACAACATTAGGGTGGGTGTAGTTTTTTTCTTCATCTTTTTGTAGTTATGTAGATTTGTATTTCTGTAGTTTTTATGGTTGTTGTGGTGTATGTGTTTTTGCTATTCTTAGTATATTTGAGATAGTTTAGTGGGTATTGCATTTCAAAAACCCCCTTTTTGCACGCCAAAAACCATACTTTTGCACGGCAAAAAGGGGGTTTTTGAAATGCAAAAATAGGGTTGTTTATAATGCATTGATACTTAGTTGGTTACTGAATTATATATTTTGCCTTTCTATACGGCACAAAATGGCTAATTAAGCAATGCCTACCCATACCGTGTTTGCGTATATTACACCTTATATAATATAGGAGCCTATTATGAGAGCGAAACGAAAACGAATTTAAGAAGATGGGGAAAGTGTTTATTTAGTCGTTGTCTAAACTTTGCTTTTGCACGAAAAATATTTTGAAATTGTTGGTTGTTGCCATATATATTTCGTAATTTTGCAGTGCGATTAAGATTTTTTTGGATTATATCCAATATGGTAAAAAGATTTTCAGATAGGGCAATAACACGATAAAAACATATTTCTCTTTCAGGAAGAAAGTAAGAAATGTGTTCAGGAATAACCACATTGCCCACTAAAAAAGATACACATAACAAACAAAAACAGAACATTATGAAGAAGACATTTATTTGTACTGTATGCGGATACATGTACGAAGGAACAGAAGCACCGGCAGAATGCCCAATCTGTCACTCTAAAACAGAGAAGTTTAAAGCATTTGATGCCAATGCAATTAAAGGTACAAAAACCGAAGAAAACCTTAAAACTGCATTTGCAGGAGAGAGCCAAGCACGTATGAAATACGACTATTATGCTGGTCAGGCACGTAAAGATGGCTACGAACAAATAGCAGCTCTCTTTGAAGAAACTGCCATAAACGAACGTATGCACGCTAAGTTGTGGTTTAAATTTCTACACGATGCTGGTATTCCAGACACTGTTGCAAACCTTAAAGATGCAGCTGCTGGCGAGAATTATGAGTGGACCGATATGTACGAAAATATGGCAAAAGAAGCTATGGAAGAGGGTTTCCCAGAGCTTGCAGTTAAGTTTCGCACTGTTGGTGCTATTGAAAAGAAGCACGAAGAGCGCTATCGCAAGTTGCTAAAGAATATAGAAGACAAGGTTGTTTTCTCTCGCGATGGCTCTGCAATATGGCAATGTCGCCAGTGTGGCAATATTGTTATAGGTAAAAATGCACCTGAAGAATGCCCAGTTTGTGGTCACCCACAGAGCTATTTCCAGTTGCAAGAAAACAATTTCTAAGCAATTCAGCCTTTAAAAAGGCAGTGTTGGCAGTTTAATCTCTCCATTCTTCTGCTGCCAATACGTTGCTAAGAAACATAAGAAGCGGAATGCCCAATATGGCATTTCGCTTTTTTTATGCCATTGAAGTGCTATTCCATAAAAGCAAAAATATAGCGCATATTGCACATAAAAGCGTTGTTTATACCCTACAAATGGCAGTGAGTACATAACATTTTGCCTTTTTCCTTCGCTAAATACGTTTAAAATATGTAAGTTTGCAACAAGAAACATTTAACCTTTAAACCCAAACAAAATGATAAAAGAGTATATAAAGGAAAACCAAGACCGAATACTTGAAGAGCTATTCAGTCTGATTCGCATACCCAGTGTGAGTGCTCAACCCGATAAGCACGGTGCCGATATGGTGCGTTGTGCCGAACGTTGGAAAGAATTGTTGCTAATGGCGGGTGTAGATAGGGCAGAAGTGATGCCAACAGATGGTAATCCTGTGGTGTACGGAGAGAAGATTGTAGACCCTGCAGCCCGTACAGTTCTTATCTATGGACACTACGATGTGATGCCAGCAGAACCTTTTGAACTTTGGAAAACCGAACCTTTTGAACCCGTAATTAAGGACGGACGTTTATGGGCAAGGGGGGCTGACGACGACAAAGGTCAGTCGTTTATTCAGGCAAAGGCATTCGAATATATTGTTAAGAACAACTTATTAAAGCACAATATAAAGTTTATACTCGAAGGAGAAGAGGAAATTGGCTCGCCAAGTTTAGAGGCTTTCTGCAAAAAACATAAGGAATTGCTGAAGTGCGATGTAATTTTGGTGTCGGATACTAGTATGATTGCCAAAGACATACCATCGCTAACAGTGGGTCTGCGTGGCTTAGCCTACTGGCAAATAGAGGTAACTGGACCTAACCACGACCTACATTCGGGCCACTTTGGTGGAGCTGTGGCAAATCCAATAAACGTGCTCTGCAAACTAATAACCGATGTTACAGACAAAGATGGTCGCATTCAGTTCCCCGGTTTCTACGACGATGTAGAGGAAGTATCGCCAGAAGAACGTGCAATGGTGGCACAAATACCTTTCGATGAGGCTGCTTATAAAAAGTCGTTAGACGTTGATGAGCTGTTCGGAGAGAAGGGTTACAGCACCATAGAGCACACTGGCTTCCGTCCAAGCTTTGATGTTTGTGGCATTTGGGGTGGTTATCAGGGCGAAGGAGCTAAGACTGTGATTCCTTCTAAGGCATACGCAAAGCTATCATGTAGGCTTGTTCCACACCAAGATCATGCAAAAATAGGGCAGATGGTGGTAGATTATTTCCAACGTGTAGCACCTAAAACCGTGAAAGTAAAGGTAGAATCGATGCACGGTGGGCAGGGTTATGTGTGTCCAATAGACCTTCCTGCCTACAAAGCAGCCGAGCGTGGGTTTGAAAAAGCCTTTGGTAAACGACCCATTGCAGCACGTCGTGGTGGCAGCATTCCTATTATTGCAACCTTCGAAGAGGTGCTTGGTGTGAAGACAGTTCTTATGGGTTTCGGCTTAGAATCGAACCTTATTCACTCTCCAAACGAGAATATTCAGCTCGATATGTACTGGAAATCTATCGAAGCTGTTATTAATTTCCATCTGGAATACGACAAGTTGTAAACACGAAAGTCCATAGAAAACGTTGTGTTTCTATGGACAACATTTATAGAAGCTGGCTGTTTTGCTTTCTAAAACTATAACGAGAACCATTGTTCTTGGATATTTTTTAGGTGCAAAACAGCTATCTTTGTTTTCTAAAACTCCTAACTATATTAATATTTCTAACAACTTTTGTTGGCACAAATAGGGTGTCTTGCTACTCCAAAATATCTATTGTGCACCGCATAAAAGCAAAAAGGGCACACCAGAAAGCCTGGTATGCCCCAACTAATACTATGTGACTACATTAAAAAACCAACTTAATAGTCTTGTTACCCACCTTTACGATGTAAGCACCGTGCTGTGTTAAGGCTACGCGAATGTTCTTTTCGCCCTTGTTATTGTACACAAGTTGTCCGTCGAGAGTATATATTTGGACGTTTTCGCCATTGATATTGTTTACGTAAACATTGTTGCCTTCCATCTTAACCACTGCTTTAGAAAGACCAATATTGCTAATACCGTTGGCTGTGCCCACCTTCTTTAGTTCGCTAAACTTACTTTCTACGTATTGTTTTTTTACGTTTCTATCGCTGTTTGTCTTGAAAGCTGTTACACGATGACTAACATCTGACTTACCAACAAATGCAGGAATGGTAATGTCTACCTTAGGTTCTTGTAACCATCTACGGAATATGAATGGGTCGTTAAGGCTTTCTCCTGCCTGATATTTCTGTGTAATCTTCAGGTCGTCGAGGTAGAGATGCTCGTCAGCATATACAGCGTAGATACCTATTATAGACTTTTTTGAACCCTTAGTAAAGTTTATTGTGAAGTTTTTCCAGTCGCCATTAACAGCCTTTGGATAGCCTTCGGGGTATATAAGTTCTGCTTGTTCGTAGTCGCAAGTGGTTTCGTTGTAGTTGAAAAGAGCGAAAGCCGCCTGTGTATAAGCAGTGAACTCGTTGTTGTTTTCGTCTATTGCGATAGTCGAAGCTCCGGCTAATTTAACATTAACAGTGAATTTTCCACCATCTTTAGACATATCCATCTCTGGCGAAATAAGTCCTGCGTCTTGGTGGTTGTGGTAATATTGCCAGCCGTCTAAGCATATATAGTCGGTGTAAGGTGCATATTGTGTACCTTTCCAACCTGCTTGTTTCATTTCTGGAATATAGTAAGAGTCGTACGAACCTGGGTTAGGATCTTCTTTAGTCCACCCTGTAAGGTTTCCATCAGCGTCTTTAACGCCTGTGAAATCTTCGTTTGTAACTACAAATTCGCCAGTTTTGTCGGCTTTACGGTCGTAGTATGCAATGTAGTTATAGCGTTCTGCCGAAGGAACAGTACTCCATTCTGCAGTGTATTTGTTCCTATCTAAGTTGGTAACATCCTTCAAAACAGGAGCCTCAAGGTTATATACGAACATCTTATCAGATGGTATTGAGGTATAATTATCCTTAGTTGCAGCCACATTATAGAAGTATGTTTGTCCAGACGTTGCACCTGTTACGTGGAACTTATTTGTGGTAACGGGCTTGTTTTCGAATAGATATTCAGCCTTACCAGTTTCCTTATTGAGTGTGAAAACATTCACTTTGTAGCCTGTAGCACCCTCTACTGGTGTCCAATTAGCATCGAAACTGGTACCCTCATAGTTGGTATGTGGCAATGTGGTTGGTGTGCCAATGTGTTGTTTAACTGTGAAAACTTCGATGTTGTCTATATACACTGGTGCCATAACCGACACGATATTGAAGAGTGTATATTCGCCTCCGCCATAGAAGAACATAGAATATTCTTTCCATTCTGTGCTGAGTTGAGGAAGTGCAGCACTACCCATCATGCGCCAAGAGGGCGACATATTGAAGGTTTCGGCAGCCTCTACCATAACTTGTGGGTTATCTCCGGCGTTCTTAGCACGTGCTTTAAATCGAATCCAAGCTATGCCTCCGTTTGCGGCTACGTTAAGCATTGGCGTGTTAATGTGTGCCATATCGTTTGGATTAGAGTCCAAATAAACAGTTCCGCCTGCGGGATATGCGTTGCCAGAACCCCAACCTGCTTGTTTAAAATATTCGTCTTTGGTGTTAATCCAAGGGTATTCAAACTCGTCTTTAATTATGTTTGCCTCTGTGTCGGGGGTAGCTTCGCTTCCTGAAGTCATCTTTGCGAAGTCTTCAAACATTACTTGCTGTTCTTCTCCATACGGATTTGCAGCCTTATAAACTGTTGTTAAGGGTACGTTAGCCACATTTTTGTTGAGGCTAAAGGCAGCTGTTGTAATTTTAGACTGCTGCGGTAGTACGCTTCGTGTAAGCTTTTGAACCTCGTTTTGAGTGTTTTGCTGAGCAGAAACAGTGGCTGTTGCTGCCATTGTTAAGGTTGCCGCAAGGGCTAATTGTAAATAGTTTTTTCTCATAAACGTAAGAATGTAATGAATAATAGTACTTGATTTATATACTGAAGGCACATTTTAGGGTTTCCACATTGTGGCAGACGATTTGTTTTTTCGCCGTACTTTCTGTGCCTTTCTATTTTTCTAAGCTATCCACTTTTGGCATTTCCCGATGTATATTTGGTAATACATCTTGTGTTTAGGGGTGGATTCTTCTCGATTTAGGGGCAAAAACACTATAACTATTGTTGATAGAGTCTGCCTGATATCGATATATTTGGTTTTTATTTCTATATCTCTCTGTATTCGTCCGCTAATTTAGTAATATTCTTTAGAACGGCAAAAGGTAGACTGTAATATCTTTATTTTTTTTTATCTTTTTCACATTTTGCGCCATATTTTCGCCTTTTATGGTGGCTGATAACTATTTTTTAAGTTTTCTGATGGTGAGTAAATCTATTGCGATAGTGCGGTGTGGTGATTTGAACATACGTGTGCGATGATGCGAATATGTGTATTTGGTAATGTAAGGATACGGGCGCGATGAATCGGCCCCTACGCCTGGCGGAATGTACGTTGGGTGTTTTCGTGGGTGAATGTGGATATTTTGCGGAATGTTTGCCATATTATTTCAATTCGGCAGCAGCGTTGTTGGCAGACCGTTAGCAGCTGTAGGGGACCTATTTATCGTGCCCGCATATCCGTATATATCCACAAAATGGGGAACAGAAATGCGTGTGTGGTGATTTGAATATACGTATTTTAAGATGTGGACATCCGTTTGCGATGAAATGAATATACGTATTTAATAATGGGAAAATACGGATTTGGCAATGTAAGGATACGGGCACGATGAATCGGTCCCCTACGCCTGGCGGAGTGTAAGTTGGGTGTTTTGGGGGTGTTCGTTGATATTTTGCGGGGTGTACGTTGGGTGTTTTCGTGAGTGTTCGTTGGGAATTTCGTGGTTGAACGTTGATATTTTGCGGAGTGTTCGCAACGTGTTCATTCTGTGTATGTTACATATTCACAGAACAAAAGTATGGTTTTTGCCGTGTAAAAGTATGGTTTTTGGCGTGCAAAAAGGGGGTTTTTGCATTGCAAAAGTATGGTTTTTGTTTTTTGAATGTTATGTTGTTGCAAATCGTTCGCACGCATTTCGTGGTTGAATGTGGATATTTTGCGGAGTGTTTGCCATATTATTCCAATTCGCCAGCAGCGTTGTTGGCAGACCGTTAGCAGCCGTAGGGGACCGATTTATCGTGCCCTCATATCCGTATATATCCACAAAATGACGAACAGAAATGTGTTTGCGATGAAACGAATATGCGTATTTGATGATGTGAAAATGTGTTTGCGATGAAACGAATATGCGTATTTGATGATGTGAAAATGCGTTTGCGATGAAATGAATATGCGTATTTGATGATGTGAAAATACGGATTTGGCAATGTAAGGATACGGGCACGATGAATCGGTCCCCTATGCCTGGCGGTGTGTTCGTGGGAAATTTCGTAAGGCATATATGCGATTTATTGTGTCCCGAATGCACATAAATCTGCAAAATAAATGGCGTATTCCTATTGTAAATGTCGTGATTTATAATGTTTTTAACACGGCGTCAGTTGGTTTTGGTGTATGTATGGACACAAAAAATATGCCCCCACAGCTTGCGAAATGCGTGTAATGGGCTGTAAGGGGACAGGTTTTGGTGTTGCGCCAACGTTATGCGTATGAGTGCATACCCCCCAAAATGTAGTTCACTCCGAAGTATGTCATAAGAATACTAAGGAAGGCTATAAGCATAAAAAGGTGGTATATGTTTGGCTTTCGAAACTTAGGCAGACTCTGAAAGTGTAGGGGAATGGCATAAATCATAAAGGTTATGAGTGCCCATGTCTCCTTTGGATCCCACCCCCAATAGTTTCCCCAGCTGATGTTTGCCCAGATAGCACCAATGAATATGCCCAGTCCGAGCGTGGTAATGGCAGGGTATAAGAAGATTTGAGAGAGGGTAGTGAGTTGCGAATTAATCTGAACGATATTGGTTTTGGTGCTTCGTTGCGTACAGAAATATGCCACTGCACAAACAAAAGTGAGCGAAAGTAGTGCATACGATACCATAATGATGCTGACATGTATGCTTAACAGCGGACTGTTTAGTACGGGCATACGAGGCGTTATGCTGGGGTCCATTTCGCCCAAATGGCTAACCAACAGCATAAAACCACTGGCAAGCAGTCCGAAAGTAGTCATAATTTGGAGTTTGCGTGTGGTTGCTATCGACACAATCATAATGAGCCACGACAGAAGAAGCATAGTTTCGTAGCCATTGGCAATGGGTATTGTTCCGTTTATTATCCACCGCAGCGCCAGTGTAAAGGTGAGAACGCACCACGACACTGCCATAAGCCACGTGAAAAGGGCATAGCGACGTGGACGAGTAAGGAAGAAAACGGAGAGCAAACCAAGTGTAAGGTTCACTATGAAGAGTACTGTAGCAAACGGAAAACTGTTGTAAATGTGTTCGGCACTTATAGCTATGCCAGCTGGTATGGCGGTACTGCCATAGCGATATTGATATTTTTGTAATTTAGAAATCAGTTCGTTGAGCGTGCTAACCTTGTTTTGCACAGCCAGTTGCCCTGCTAACGAAAGAATAGAACGTATGTATTGTTGTTGTGCTGCAGGCATAGAATGTGGCAGTTTGCCAGTAGGTGCAAACCAGTTTACACTTCCATTGGGTGCCGTATAGGGAAATATTTTTAGCGTTTCGCCCTGTATCAAGTTCATCAGAAGCATAAGTTTGTCGTCGGTATCAAGTATTTCTTTGCCTATTCCATCTTGTGCGCCCTGTGCATCTTGTAGATATGGACCTAAGATATAGCCCTGACTGTTAAACAAACTACTGGGTGCGATGTATTCGTTCAGGTGCATTTTGGTTCGCATTTCGCTACCCTTTATTTGTAAAATGGGTTCGCCCATCCATTCTTTTTGCCAAAACAAGAAACCAGTAAGTATCTGACAGGGTGTAAAACCCTTATAACTGGCTTTGCCATAAAGCTTTTTAGTGAAGTCGATGGCATAAGTTTCTATTGGGCAGATGCGTCCGTTGTATACTATTAATAGTTTTCCAAACTGGTTGGCAGTAGTTTTTGGCAATGTGGTTTGGGCATTTGCTGCTGCACTGAATAGCAAAAGCAATATAGAAACGGTTCCTTTTGCAACGTTGTTGCGGAGCAAACGGCGGAAGTTTCCTTTGGGTTCGACAAGCATTGCTACCAATGCAAAGAACAGAAGAGCATAGCCTGTGTAGGTAACGGGAATGCCGTAGGGGTCTGAATTTACGGAAAGATAAGACCCTTTCATATCTTCGTCGAAACTGCTTTGGTAGAGACGGACACCCGCCCCCGTGTATATGTTGTTCATAGATATATTCTGTTGCGACCTTTTATTGTCCTTAACAATGGTTACATTCGATGCGTAGTCCATAGCAGCCATATTTCCTGCATGGTAAGAAACGTTGAATTTGTTGAGCAAAATGGTAAAAGGTAGTTTTTCGTTTTCACCATTTTTGTTAATATAAATGGTAGTTGCTTTGCCTTGTCGGAGGTGTATAATGCCTTGTTTTGCGGTGAGATGGGTGAGCAATGCCCCTGCAAGAATAACAACAAACGATAGGTGTAAGAGCACAATAATGGGGCGACGAACCTTTTGTTTTATGAAGTAGACAATGCCAAGAGCCGTGCCTATAGCCCACAAAAGACTGAACCACCATGCTCCGAAGATGTTATCTGAAACGTAATCTAAACCAGTATACTTTCCAATAATGGTTGCAACCGCCATTACAACTATAATAGCTACGTATACTTTTTGTAGTGTTTTCTTTACTTGCATGTGCGAAATAATAATTCAAATCTGCCATTAGGCAGCCTGTTTACCTCTTTTTGTATATGTAAAATAGCATTCAACATTCTATATTTTATTTATTTTTGGCTTGTGTTTTTACTATTCCCGATGCCGTTTTTTACTGTTCTGTCCCGATAATCTTAAGCCAAACCTATAATAAAATAAGATGTATGCAAATACTAAAATCCGATTGGAGAAAAAGAAGAAGATGGATATCGTTTTTGCGGATAGCATCTTCTTCTTAATAAGTATGATAGAATTTAATGTTCGTTAGATAGAACGTATGAACTTAACTACAGCATCGCGGTCTGCCTTTGGCAAGTTATAGAACTTGAAAGCAGCATTGTATGCCTGACTATTCTTGCTGTATGCGTGCCACATAATAGCCTCTATCTCGTTTCTAGCACGTGCATCGTGTAGTCGGTCTTCGACTCCAGAGTTAAGAAGAGATAGTCCTCGTCCCCACAAAGGAGTTGTTCGGCACCACGAACCGTGTATATCGTTCTTCATATCGAGCTTGTGTTGAATGAAGTCAGTGTATGGATAGATGGTTTGATGTGCATATTTAGGCAGCTGTTTGTTGCCCAAAATTACAGATGAACCATGGTTGTCGGCACCTGTTGTCCACGAAGGACGGTGGCAGTGGGCACAGCCCAACTCGCCAGTAAACAGTTCCTTACCACGCTGAACAGCCTTATCGTTGAGGTTTCGAGCACGTGGAACGGCAAGACCTCTGTGCCAAACCATAAATGAATGGTAGGCATCGTCGCTCATTTCAGGCTTGAAATTGAAGTAAGGATTGTTGTAAAGGTTTACATTATCGTTAGGAGAGAGCAGGTAAGCAAGTGCTTTTTTTATACCTTCGCGTGTACCATCGTTGTAGTAAGGGTGCACGTATGATGATGGGTTGGCACCATTTTTCTGTATGTAATCTATTACGTTGTTGTTCTCTGACATAGCTTTTGCCCATGGTTCGGTAGAGCAAATGTGCTTAATATCAGAGCGAAGTACGTTTAATTCGTCCCATAAAGCAACGTCGTTTTCCAAACAACCATCGAGTAAGTCGTAGTTAAAGCGTTTCACAAACTTGTTTCCAAAAGCGTCTTCTGCCCATGCGTTAGGCTTCAAAGTCTTGGTAGTGTTATCGAAAAACTCAGGATTAAGCTCAACAAATCTACCTTCTTGCTTGTATTGTGCCTCTAAATCTTCGTTTGAAATGGCATCAATTAAGCCCAAACCTTGGAAGTTGCACGATGCAATAAGGCGTACTTCGTAGCCACTTGGCTTAGGATCGGTGTTGAAAGCAGTCTGTGGAATGCTAACAGAAGGGTATCGTAGGCTAAATTTTTCGCCGTCGGGGAACTGCATTGGTAGTCCGCTTGGCATAGAAGAAACGTTGTGCCAGGTGATATTAATCTGTTTTGGATCTACAGGAGGTAGGAAAGGCTCCACTGCTTGTAGCATTGTAAAGGTAGTTAATTGGTCTACTGGCGTACCATTATTGCTACCAGGTGCATCAGGATAGTACACCGAAACAATGTAACCATTACCCATTACAGGATCCATATTATCACGACTGTGTCCGTGTGCATAGCCTCCAGCGTGGCAATATTCGCACGAACGGCGTGAAGCAATAGGTCCCCAACCATTGTAAGGAGGTGTGCTCAGCGTGTATTTGGCACTTGCCATCATATCGCCTTGGTTGAAACGATTGAGCAATCCTTGCTGTTCTATAGCAGGAGTGTTATCTTCGTAACAGCCTGTATTTACGTTTTCGGTAGTTCCAAGTTGGCCACCTGGATACCATTCGTCCGCTTTGAAGTTGCCGACAGCTTGTCCAACATATTTTGTTTCGGGTTCTTGTGGCTGGTCGGGACCAGGCGGCGTAACGTCGTCCGAGCACGCAACAAGTGAACAAAGAGCTGTTGCGGCAAACAGATAGCTAAAAAAAGTGTTGTGTTTCATAATGCTTTATTAAATTAATATATGTTCGAAAACGTAGCCTTACCGTATGGCAAAGCTACGTCTCTAATATCTTTAGTAGTTAGATTAAACCTCGAGGCTTATTTATCAACCTGTTGGTTAATCCATGCTCCTGCCTTTCCAAGTTCATCATTGAGTGCTTGTACCTTATCAATACAGTTCTTAACCTGAGCTGCACCAGGGTTATCTATGAATGCAACACCACTCTTCTTTGCAGTTTCCAAAGCACCAATAGCTTCGTTAAGTGCATTGTTCAAGTCGTTGTATCCAGCGTAATTGTACTTCTTTAGGAAGTTCATGATAGAGTTATCTACTGGAGTTGAGATGTTCTCTGTACCACGAACACCATACAAAGAGTTCTTAATAGAGTAGATATTGTCCTGATAATCTTGGAAAGAACGCTTGCTATAAGGAGACTCAATGTAGTTTGCTGCATCTTCAGATGTACCAGTTCCAGTTGCAACACGGTATGCCTGACCAAGTTTTTGTTCGGCTACTTCGTTGCAAATGTTGCCACAACCGCCATCGAATATGTTCTGTAATGCTTCGTGCCATGTTGGGAACCAGCCTTGTTCTGTAGTAGCATAGCGCAAGAAATCGCGGTATGGTATGTTCTTAGCAGATAGTCCGTGGTAACGTGTTCCATTGATAACCCACATTGCATTTGCCAATTGCTCTTGATGAGAAGTAGGTGTTGAAAGTCCTAACCAGCCGTATTCCAACAGATAAGTCATATTGCGAAGGTCGCCAGCAACGGCAACTGCGAAGGCAGCTTCGTCTATAGTCTTAACAGAAGTAAGGCCTGCTTCGGTTTCTTTTTCTGCGTTAAAGGCAGCAACTGTACGGTTTTGACCATTGCGGAAGAGCACGAATTCCAATCCGTGGAAGCCAAGTACTGAGTCGAAGCTACTGTTATTTTCGTACACATACTTAGCTGGATTCTCGCCAGTAATACCTGCAATAACATCAGCATTGTTCAAAGCTTGTGTCAATTGGCTATGGTCGAGAGGCCAAGAGTCGATATGTGGGTCGATTTGGTTATCGGTAGCGGCACCATAAAGGAATGCTTCGCTCTGTTCCCAATCGCGTCTTGCATCTTTGAAAGCTGCGCAAGCTGCGTCTATATCGTTCTGTGTTAGTGTTCCAGCCTTACGTTTTTGGTAAAGGTTTTGGCATGTTTTGTAGAGAACATCTGCCTTGTTAGCCAAATCTTGATATGTTGGTTTAATAACTGCATCGAGATAGTTAGAAATAATCTTACCCATTTCTGTTTTCTGTGCATTTGCTTTACTAGCACTTTCTGCCTGTTCGAGAGTTGTTTGTTGTTCCTCTGTTACGAGCGGACTTGGTGTTACATCGTCGCTACTGCTACATGAAACGAAACCTGTTGAGAGGGTTCCTGCAA
The DNA here is from genome assembly GCF_900454935.1 of Prevotella pallens. Classification (NCBI taxonomy): domain Bacteria; kingdom Pseudomonadati; phylum Bacteroidota; class Bacteroidia; order Bacteroidales; family Prevotellaceae; genus Prevotella; species Prevotella pallens. The sequence goes on along the minus strand of NZ_UGTP01000002.1, from coordinate 207,641 downwards.
GCAGAAGCATTGCTAATTTTGTTACCTTTTTCATTGTTGTCTGAATTAAAAACTTAATGTTTATGATTTTATTTGATGAAATAAAATATCTTTTAGTTAGTCAGTTGCATTCTTTGTGGGTTGCAAACGTGGTGTGTTTCTCCTTATAGGAAGAAGCCTTCGTATGCAACTCCAATGTTGATAGCTGGTTCGTCGTTGTATCCTTTCTTGAGGTTTCGATAGTTATATTCTGCCTTTATGGCTATCTGTGGTATTGGATAGTAGTTTACACCAGCAGCAAAAATGGTTTTGTTAGTCCACTTTTTGGTTGTGCCATGTATGTAAGAGTCGTAGTGTTCAATGTGTCCGAAGAGATAAAGACGTTGGTTGTCGGCACGCAACTTACTAAATTGTGAGAAGATATCGTAACCAAACTCGAACATCATAGCCATTGCGTGGCTGCCAAAATACTTTCCGTTTCCTGTTTCGTATGGCTTAACGTATTGTGTGTTAGGGTATGCCAAGTTAGAAATTTCCTTTGCATTGCTAACGTAACCATAGTCTATATTCCCTCGTGCTATCCAATTGTAGCGATTGTATGTAAAGTCTAAGCTACCAAGATAGATGTTTCCTTTTATCTTTTTCTTTGCTCCGCGTTCGCTATCGTGTGGCACATTGTTGTGCATAGACTGTCCTGTGTATGCACTAACGCCTATGCGTAAGCCTGGAACAGAATAGTTGTCGATGCGTACGAGTGCTCCATACTTGTTAGCAACCTCGAATTCGAATGGATTTGATGTACCTTTCTGAATCCAATTGGCACGGCTGAAGTGGTAAGCATCTAAGCCTGCGATGAATTGTGCCTCGTATTTGAAGTCGCCTTTACGTCCCCAAAACGATACACCAGTCTGGTGCCATGTGCTTGGAAGTATGGTATTTTCGCCTTCTGGGCGATATACGGTGAAGAAGTTCAGCGGTTCGTGGTGTGCGTTTACTAATCCGAAAGGCACTACAATGTGTCCTGCTCTGATATTAAATGCACTTCCAAACGATTTCTGAAGCCAGAATTGTTCTAGTTCAACCTCGCCTCCTTTTTCGGTTTCGTTCTCAAATTCAATGGCTTCATCTGCCTCGTATTCTATTGAAGAGCCAGATCCACCATGTTCAAATTCTATTTCTGAGCCCATACTCCAACCCTTTCCGAAGTTGTATCCTAAATAGATTACTGCATGGGGGATATCAAATCTGCCATGGCTGGGGTCGTTTTTATAAAGTCGTGGTGTAGTGTAGCGGTTTCCGTTGTCGCTATAAAAATTGCGCGAAAAGGCTGCTTCGCCATATCCTCCTAAGCTAAGTCTGTTTCCTTTTACATGGTTCATCACCGAATCTACCGCATTTATTTGTGCCTTTGCTGTAGTTGTTAATCCACACAACAAAGCTCCTGCAAATAATGTTGTGATTATCCTGCTCATAAAATCTACCTTTTTTGTTGTATATACTTATAATAATCGATTGCAAAAGTAGTTCTTTTTCTCTGTTGGTGCAATACCTAAATGTTATGTATTTTTAGGTAAAAATGGTTTACTTTAGTACAAAAATACCTACATTAGGGTATATGTTCTATTTGTTTTAGTGTTTAAAATGCCCTTGTATGGTTATTTTATTTTTTAAACATCATCTGAAATGGGGAGCAGATGCTATGTTTCTATTTAACGAAATGGGGGCAAAGTTGATGCTATTACAATGAATTGTGATACAATTTAAGGGGTCTACTCTCTGGTTAGAAGTGTGATATATATATAATAAGGTGTAATCTGCAATGCAAAAGTATGGTTTTTGTTTTTTGAATGTTATGTTGTTGCAAATCGTTCGCAACGCATTTCGTGGGTGAATGTGAATATCTCACAGAATGTTTGTAACTTGTTCTTTATCTGTATGTTACATAATCGTCATACAAAAGTATGGTTTTTGCCGTGTAAAAGTATGGTTTTTGGCGTGCAAAAAGGGGGTTTTTACAACGCAAAAAGTGGGTTTTTGAAAGAGCATATAGGTATATTGGGTGTGTGAATTGTTCTAACGAGCTATGTGATAGATTGCTATGTACAACCATTGACGGTGTTTTTGTTTGTAGAAAGGGTAGGAACAAATGGATACGGAGAGCCTAAAACGACTGTTAATTATACAAAAAGGTAGGCAGAAAATGAAGGGTGTATAAAGTTATTTTTATAACTTTGTTTCCAACAGTCATTGTTGTTTGCTAACTTCTTTACTCGTTCGCAACTGCCGAATTAAGCATATTGTGGACAAGGAATACCCGAAAGAATAAAATCGAAACGCATAACCAATGAATATAAAACAGCAAGGATGCAAGCAGCGGACAACCTGATGATATAAGCAAATGCAACTATGGAAAGATTCAGAAGCCTAATTTTGTGCATCATACTGGTAGCCTTTGCTACGGCAAACTATGCACAACCTATTAGAAAAAGACAACCAACAGTGCGCAAAACTGTAACGCACAAAAATTATTATGCACTGGCAATAAAGGCAATAAAGGCAAATAATCTTGCCGAACTCGATGCCAACATTAAGCACATTGGCAACATCGACTCGCTGATAGCTGCAGACAATTATCACGCTTATACACTTTTGGGGTATGCATTACTGTATAAAAACAAGACTGCTACACAGAAACTTATTGAAAGAAAGGCTGATATTGGCTGTGTTTGCTCTGACGATGTGTTTATGTACGATGCTCTTTATATGGCTATAAACAATGCCGATATGAATCTTGTAAAGCAGTTGTTGGCGTTAGGAACCGATCCTAACCAGCCTTATAACGAAGATGGGCTGTGCCCGTTGATGATGTGTTGCGACCTGAACAACGTTCCAATGGCATCTCTTTTATTAGAAAGTGGTGCAAAAGCCGATGGCGTAGGCAATCTCGGAGGCGATAATGTAAGTTTTCCTTTAATAGTTGCGGTAGAGAAGAAGAATACAAACATGGTGCAATTGCTGCTGAAACACGGGGCAAAACGAAATGTAAAGAACAATACAGGGCAAACTCCCATCTCTATTGCACGTAGCCAAAAGTTGGCAAAAATTGTAAAAATGTTGGAGAAAAGGTAACGCACCGCCACAGCAAATATGCCTGACATCAACATAATAGAACAACTAAAACAGCATAACAGTATGACGAAAAGAATGTTTTATATATTGGTTGGTCTCCTTTTCTTTGTAGGTTGCCGCCAAACTAACGCAAACTTAGCATCAACAAAAGCAGTGCAACGCAATGGCAAAGCGAAAAGTCTGTTGCAGGAGAAAAGCGATACGAAAGAGCAGAGAAATAACAATGCCACCACAAACTGGGACGCTATCCATGCAAAATATGCAGCTATGAAGTATAAAACGGAGGATAGCTGGGAACTTGTGTGGTATAAAGACTACACAGGAAACTCGGATAGCAGTCCCATTGATGAACTGAAAAGTATGAAAATAAAGCTTTTCGGCGACTCAATACTTTACTTAAACGGCAAGAAACTGAAGGTTTGTAGCACCGTACGCGACCCTTTTATGTATCAACGCGATGCCCTTTACTATTCTTATCTCACAAAATATTTTGCCAATTTAGGCATCAACATTACCAAATCTGTCCCCGTTCTGCTTCTGCAATCCACTATGAAAGACGTTTACAGCGATATGCTGGAATACATTTACACGGGCAAATATCTTGCATTATACTGCAAAGGATATGTCGGAGTATACAAGTACATCAGGCGAAAAGACCAAGGGCTGCCTTCTCCAACAGCACATTTAGTGTATACAGATGCCGATTTATATAAAGATATTGATAAGGAAATGAGCAGCAAACACGCCCAACAATACAACATACGTGCATATAAAAGAAAACTTAAGGCGGTTGCTGGAGACCGCATAGAGGAGATACAAAACGGCAAGGGGTTCGATTTTGTGAAACTACCCAGCTATAAAGGCTTCCCCATATTTGTTTGTTTAAACTATAACGAGGACGATGAGTTCCTTATATTCACCTATCGAAACAACTCTATAAATATCGATAACTGCATCAACGTCTTAGCCTTCAGCTCTTACAACAACGAAAAAGAAAGTTTTGCAATATACTCTGACGGAACTATATACGTAAAAACTGTAGATGGAAAGAAAGCCCACATAACCGTTTATCGCATTAATGATGAAGGCGATTTCTATGAATTGAATTAAAAACCTCATCGAAAATGTAGACGGAAGTGTTACAATAATAGTGTTTCGGATACTGTATTTTAAATATATATAGCAGACTAAATAGACCAGCCGATTGGCTTTCTCGCTTTTGTGTTGTGTATATGCCTATTATGTATAATGTGTAATGCTTCTTTTGAATCTACCTTTTATATTGTGGGCGATTGTTTTTTGTTTTTTTAGGACGCAGAAATAAGCATCTGTGGAATAGTTAGCGAACAATTGCTTTTATGTGTTTTTTGGTGCTTTGAGATATTAAGGTGTTATAGTTTGTTGTGTTTTTAGCGCAATTAAGCAAAGTAAGTGTAAAAATAGTTTGCAATATGAAATTAAAATATTATATTTGCACACATAAAAGCATATAAAACAACAATCTAATAAAACAAACAAAACGCCCTATACCTCTGCTACGGTGTTGCTCTAAACGAGATTTTACAGAGAGGTTTAATGCTTATGAAAAAATATTTTATACCCAATGTATGTAAAGTTGCTATGTTATTGCCTATTATTGAAGGAGAAATAACTTCTAACTAACATTCAATAAGAATTTTGACGTGTGGTGCTTTGGCGGCTATCACCATACTATAACATCGTCGGTGTTAGAAAGCACTGGTTGGGCATTCTTAGTGTTGATAAGCAGTAGGGTGTAGATGTATTCGTATTGACGAGAATTGTATTGCAACGAAAATTGAACTGTGCCACCATTGGCAGAAAATGTTGTTACAAAAGGGTCGGTTGCCAGTTGCTGTTGCGCATCGTGTGGCAAGAGGTGTGTTTCGTAGTAGTTTTCGAAGATGGGATTGCCGTAACGGGTGCGATAAATATTGGTTAATATTCGGTAGCTTCGTAGTGGATTGTTTACGTTGGTGAAGAAAATGCGCACCGTGTCTACTTGTTCGTTGGTGTTTTTTCCTATTTCAACGATGCAAGGAATGCTTTCGAAACGTCCGCTAAGAATAGTGTTGGTTTTGTTTATGGGCAGTTGGGGTGGGGCTGTTTCTGTTTTAAAACCTTTTGCCATTAGCGAATCGGCAAAGGCTGTGGCTGTATTGTTGAGCGAAATTCCACAGAATGTAAGGTGTTGATGCTCAACAATTGTGGTGTTTTGCGCTTTTAAAAATGTGCAAGACAATAGTAGAAATGAAGCGAAAAGAACTCTCATATAAGAATAACGTATTTGTTTGCAGAATATTTTGTTTGTTTATGGTTGGTTTGGCTTTTCTACCAAATTAAGCTCTCATTGTTGGTATGGTATAGTGCTATAAAGGCTACTGTTTGTGTTGTGATGTGTGAAACGCTATTGACAGATATCTAAGATGAGCGTGACAGATATCTGAGACGAGCGTGAGAGATATCTGAAACCGAAGAGCCTTAATGTTTGCGATATGCTGTTTTGTTTATGCGTAAGAAGTAGGTGCTATTTGTAAGTTCTCTGCCTGTTTTCTGTTGAAATAAAAAAGTGCCTAAAGGAACTATACCTTTAGACACTTTTATTATTTAAAGCAATATTCTAATTCTGCTTAAATGGCTGCTGCAATCCATTCGTAAACGTAGCTGCAAACACCAAACAGTATGATGCCAGTGGTGCAAACAGCAAGAGCAAACTTTGTGTTGCAATCGCTCTTGAAAGTTGGCATAGGAGCATCGCTGTGGTTTATATACATCGCCTTAACTATTTTTAGATAGTAGTAGAGCGAAACCACAGTGTTTATGAGTGCAACAAACAGTATTACGTAAGTCCACGCTCCCTCGCTTGTAGCTATGTCGGCACCTTTTACGCCCGACATAAACACAAAGAATTTAGAGAACATTCCTGCAAATGGTGGTATACCACCCAGCGAGAACATTGCAATAGTCATAAGGAAGCTAAGGCGTGGATTGGTTTTGTAGAATCCATTATAGTCGGCAATGTTTGTTTTGCCACCATTGTTTTGTTCTACAACGGCAATAATGGTGAACACCGCCATATTGGCAACCACATATATAAGAACGTAATAGCTTAATGCGGCTACAGACGATTCCCAGCTGTTGCCCAATGCTGCAAGCATGATGTAGCCTGCTTGCGAGATTGAACTGAACGCCATGAAACGTTTCAATTCGCCTTGACGAATGGCAAAAAGGTTGGCTACGGTGATAGAAAGTGCAACCACAATCATCATAAGCACGTGCCAATAGGCAATCATTCCGCCGAAAACGTGGAACAAAATGCTTAAAAGTGTAAAGGCTGCTGCACCTTTAGAAATAACACTGAGGTAGCCTGTAACTGTGGTGGGTGCACCTTGATAAGTGTCGGCAGTCCAGAAGTGGAATGGGACGAGCGAGATTTTAAAGCCAAGACCACTGAAGAAGAATACCAATCCCATAATGGTGAACGGAGTGGCTTGCAAATTAGTTGCGATATCGGTAAAATACATAGTGCCGTACGCACCATAAAGGAAGCTAATGCCATAGAGCATTACACCGCTCGAGAAAGTTGCTGTGAGTATAAATTTAGCTGCTGCTTCAGCCGAATTGTTGCGATAAGCATCGAAAGCAATAACACACGCCATTGGAACAGATGCCATTTCTAAGCCCAAGAAGAACATAAGGAAGTTTCCTGCGCTCATCATAACCTCCATACCCAAAAGTGTAGAGACAGCTAACATATAAAATTCGCCTTCTTTCCCGCTTTTTTCTGCCCATACACGGCTCTGCAATACTACGATGAAAGTACCAAAAGCAAGGATAGTTTTCATAACATTAATTGCGGTAGACGTGGTATACATTCCTCCGAATGCATCTTCAGGTTGCAACTGGAGCATACAAACCACAGTGTTGGCAAGCAAGAGTGCGGAAGCCAACGGATTGAACCATTTGCGTTCTTCGGTCTTTGCTGAAATAAAGTCAGCAACGAAAAGGATTATCAGAATGGCAACAAGACTTGCCTCTGGTATCATTTTAAAGAAATCATTATAATTCATATTGCTACTTTATTATTATAAATTACCTAATTGTGGAACGTATTCAATGATGTGCTCGAATATAGGGTGAACAGCATCTATAATCATATTCTCGAAGAATAATGGGCATATACCAAGACCAGCAACGCAGAAGATGAGGCCCGCAATAGCGAAGCGCTCGTCCCAGCTGGCATCGTGCAATTCGTAGAACTTCTTGTTTGGAATGGTTTGGAATAGAATTTTTCCCACCACGCGAAGAATATAAACTGCTGTAATAACAATAGACGTACATGCCACAATGGTGCAAACACGGTGGAACATTCCTGAGTTTTCGAACGAACCAATAAAGATGGTCATTTCGGCAACGAAACCAGAGAAACCAGGCAAACCAAGGTTAGCCAAACCAGCCACTACATACGAAACGGCGAGGAATGGTATAACCTTCATTAAGCCGCCAAGGTATCGAACGTCGCGCGTACCAGCACGGTGATAAATCATACCAATACAAGCGAAGAACAAAGCTGTCATTAAACCGTGAGATAGCATTTGAAGAATAGCACCCGTTATGGCAGTTTGTGTTGTCATAACCAATGCGAAGAGCACCATACCACAGTGTGAAACCGAAGAGTAAGCATTAATGTACTTTAAGTCGGTTTGTACACAGGCAGAGAGCGCACCATAAACCACCGAAATGGTTGTAAGAATAAGGAACACAGGTGCCCACATCTCGAGCGCATCAGGCATAATGTACATAGCAATACGCAAACAGCCATAGCCACCCAGCTTCATTAATACACCAGCGTGGAGCATAGACACAGCCGTAGGGGCTGAAGCATGTCCATCGGGCGACCATGTGTGGAATGGGAACAACGCTCCGAGTATGCCAAAGCCAATGAATACAAATGGGAAGAAGATATTTTGCGCTGTTTTCGACATTGCGTGCATCTTTGCAAGTTCTATTACGTCCATTGTAGAGCCGCCACTGAAGTAGTAAATACCAAGGAAACCAAAGATGAGTAAGCCTGAACCTCCCATTAACATAAGGGTAAGTTTCATGGCAGAATACTCTTTTGCACCTGTTCCCCAAACTCCAATAAGAAGATACATAGGTATCAGCGCAACCTCGTAGAACATAAACATGGTGAACATATCGGTTGAAATAAAGAAACCGAACACACCAGATGAGAGTAAAACAAACCAAAGGAAATATTCCTTCTTCATTGGTTCGAGTTGCCAACTGGCAAATGTGCCTGTGAAAACAATGATAGCCGAAAGCAAAATCATTACCACCGAAATACCATCAACACCCACAGCGAAAGCTATGTTTAACGGTTTAAACCACATAGCCGAATTAGCCAATAGCATAGTATCGGTATTTCCTGCAGCACGTTGTTGCACAAAATAGATGGTGAGCCATATTGCACCAATCAACAAAGCAGAGGCACCTGCTACCATCACGCCGCGTACCTGATTGTCGTTCTTAGCGACCCAAAGGCCGAGAAGCATCAGTACGGGGATTATTACAAATATTGTTAATATCCAACTCATCTCTTTATATCAAGCAAAGTATTACTAATGTTAAAGCCACAGTTCCTGTAATGAACCAAATTGCATACTGACGAACATCGCCACTCTGCCATGGACGAATGCTTTCGCCTGCCTCTTGAGTACCCCAAGCAAGGAAGTTGAAAGTGCCGTCGATGACGTGGCGGTCGAACCACGCAATTGGAATAGAGAAGCAACGGAAAACAATCTTATGCGTAAAGAATTGCCAAGCGTTGTCAATATAAAATCTGTTGAGAGCTGCCTTGTGGAGTCCTGGCATACTTTTAGCAAGCTTATCGGCAACAGGATTGTTCTTAGGCATATACATCCATGTAGCAAGACTAATGCCGATGGCTGCTGCCAAGAGACTAAACCAAGCTACACTTGAGAAATGGAAGTGCTGTAGGTGAATGTCTGCGCTTTGTCCGGTTGCAGAAACAAAGTGTCCGAATGGAATCCAACCAGCAAAGATTGAAATGATAGCGAGGAATACTAATGGTCCCCACATAACAAATGGAACTTCTTGTGGACGGCGACGTGTTTCAGGGTCTTCCTCGTAATAAGACTTGCCCCAAAAGATAACGTAATACAAACGGAACATATAGAATGCCGTCATACCAGAAACTAAAGTCATAAACCAACCTAAAACGGGTGAGAATTGGAAGCAAGCGCTTACAATCTCGTCTTTAGAGAAGAAACCAGCAAAGGGCCATACACCACTAATGGCAATGCAACCAATGAGGAAACAAGCATTTGTGATTGGCATATACTTGTGCAATCCGCCCATATATTCCTTGAAATTGCTACCAATAATAACGATGATAGCACCAGAGCAGAGGAATAACAACGCCTTAAACATAGCGTGGGTGAACAAGTGGAACATAGATGCCATATAGCCTAAACCACCTTCTTCGTTGTCGATAGCATAGCAAACACCAAGCGCAACAAGCATATAAGCTATTTGCGAAATAGTGGAGAAGGCTAAGCCACGCTTTATATCGCGCTGACAACATGCTACGGCTGCAGCATAGAAAGCAGTGAACGCTGCAATATAAGCAATCCAATGAAGTTGCTCGATAGCTCCATACTTAATATATATAGGGAATAGACTTGCTACCTGGAATACACCTGCAACCACCATCGTAGCAGCGTGGATAAGTGCCGACACTGGTGTTGGACCCTCCATAGCATCTGGCAACCAGATGTGAAGAGGGAACATAGCCGATTTACCCGCACCACCTATAAACATTAGGAATAGAGCTGTTGGTATAGCCCACGCCGTTGCAGGGTCTGAAGCTATGTTGTGCAGTTGAGTAGCTAAAGCCCCATCTGCAGAGAGGTCAAAGTTGAACGTCTTAACATAGAAACTGAAGAACAGAATACCTATTAAGAAGAATAAATCTGCAAAACGAGTAACAATGAACGCCTTCTTGCTTGCATGCACAGCAGTGTGCTTTGGATAGTAAAAACCAATAAGCAAGTAAGAGCATACACCAACCAACTCCCAAAAGAGATACATCTGGAAAACGTTGGTTGCTACTACCAAACCTAACATTGACATTGTGAACAATGACAAGTAAGCATAGAAACGTTGGAAACCGTGTTCGTATTCTTCAAACTTATAGTTCTTATCACGTTCTGCCATATAGCCAAACGAATAGATATGAACCATAAAGCTTACAGTGGTAATAACAACAAGCATCATTACACTGATAGGACTTAGACGGAAACCAATATTAAATGTCAATAACTCAGAGAACTTCAACCACGTTAAGTTGAATACAGTTACAGTGGGGTAAACGCCACTTGCCAAGCGTCCATCTACAACATGGAAGGTTTGCCCCATTGCTGTGTATTCGCCAGTATAGAAAAAATACTGATAGGCTGTGTAGAGACTCAAGACAAAAAGCACGCCCAACATGCATGTACCGATGATTCCTGCCATCGGTTTAGGCATCTTCATACCTGCCAATCCCAATACGATTGCGCTTAGAAAAGGTAGAAGAAGTATTAAAAATGCGTAATCAAACATAGCTCTTTTTTATAATTTCATATTTTCAATACTGTTCACCTGATCGCTGTGCAAGTGTCGGTAAACATTAATAATAATAGCTAATGCAACAGCAGACTCGGCTGCGCTTACACCAATAGAGAAGATAGTGAAGAACATACCTTCGTATCCATCGGGATAAAGCAAACGGTTGAAAGCTGCAAAGTTAAGGTCTACGCTATTGAGAACTAACTCTATGGAAATGAGCATTGCTACTAAATTACGTCGAGTAACAAAGCCAAAGACTCCTATAAAGAACAATAAGCCACTAAGGACAAAGAAATATTCTACTGGTATCATTATTCTTTTACCTCCTCTTCTTTCTTCTGTTTATTCAAAATAACCAAACCTCCAATAATGCATGCTAACAAGAAAACCGATATGAATTCGAATGGCAATACATAGCCATATTTGTCTGGACTCATAAGTGTTTTACCTATCACTTGCATTGAAACTTCTGTATCGGCAGTGTTGGTAGATACTAATTCGCTGAAAATCTTATTCTTTAAGAATACGCCTAATACGGTTGCAAGACCCACAAGCGCAATAGCTCCAGCAAGAATGGTACGTTTCCCAAGCCATCTTTCCGATAAACCCTGAAGTGTTCGCTTGCTTACCAACTGAATTGCAAATACATACATTACGGTGATACCACCAGCATAGATGCTGATTTGAGCAGCACCAAGGAATGTATAGTCGAGCAGGAAATAAAGTCCTGCTACGCCAAAGAGCACAAACAGCAATGCTGTTGCAGCTCGCATGATGCGTTTTGTAGACACGCAGAATACTGCAGAGGCAAGTATTACTACCGCTAAAATCGCAAACACAATTAAATTAGCCATAACTTTATCTCCTCTTTATTTCTTTTTTGTATTAAATGTTCCTACTGTCCAATTGGCGCCACCATCTATAAGGTTAGGTAATGATCCTCCCTTATATACTTCTTCGTTTAGGTGCAATACTAGTTTTGAACGGTCGAAAACAGCATTTTCGAAGTCATTTGTAAACTCAATAGCATCGAAGTTGCAAGCGTTTACACACAATTGGCAGAACATACAGTCGCCCAAATCGTATTGATAGTCGAGCAGTGCACGTTTCTTTCTACCTGTTTCTGGGTCTTCGCGCATTTCGCTTGCTATGCGAATTGTACCGTTTGGACATGCTTTCTCGCACATAAGGCACGCTACGCATTTGTAGTTTTCGTTTTCGTCTCGTTTAAAAACTAAACGTCCGCGGTGTCGTGGTGCTACGTGGAGAGTTGTTTTACGGTTTTCTGGATATTGCTCAGTAGACTTAGGCGTGAAGTATTCCTTCATAGTAGTCTTCAAACCTGTTGCCAATGTCTTGAAAGCATTTCCAATTTCACCGAAATATGATTCTTTATTTTCCATTAGAACAATGAATTCTTAATTTACTTTACGATTATCTTGTTATGCGATTTTGAATGTCCAACCGAACGCTACGCACACTGTCATAAGCACCAATATAACAAGACTGAGTGGCATAAGATATTTCCACTCGAGCTTTAATATTTGGTCTACACGTAAACGGGGGAATGTCCAGCGTATCCACATAAGAAGAAATACTACTACAAAGGTCTTTCCAAGGAACCAAACAATACCTGGAATAAGGTTCATTAGGTTATCAAAACCTTCTATACCTATATTAATAGGTGCCCAACCGCCAAGGAATATTGTAGTTGCAAGACCTGATATTACAAAGAGGTTCAGATATTCTGCCAAATAGTAGAAGCCGAATCCCATACCACTATATTCTGTGTGGTAGCCTGCTGTAAGCTCACTTTCGGCTTCGGCAAGGTCGAACGGACCACGGTTTGCTTCTGCGTTACCTGCAATACAGAACACGATGAAGCCTAACAGGGCAGGAATGTGCCCTTGGAAGATAAGCCATTGCCACGGACCTGTTTGTGCTTCAACGATGCCAGATATCTGCATAGTACGCGTAAGTACTACGGCTGATATGAGGCAGATGCCCAATGAGAGTTCGTAAGATATCATTTGAACGGCTGCACGCATAGCAGAGAGCACAGAATACTTATTGTTACTTGCCCAACCAGCGATAAATACGCCTAACACTCCGATGGAGCTAATGGCTGTTACAAGAAATATTCCTACGTTGAAGTCGAGTACGGCTGCGCCTTTATTCCATGGAAGGAACGAGAATGTGCCGATAGATGCTGCTATTACGAGGAATGGTGCAAGGTAGTAAAGCAGTTTATCGGCTTTATCTACGGTGAATATCTCCTTGATAAGCATTTTCAGTACATCGGCAAACACCTGTAATGTACCCCACCAACCCACGCGAACTGGACCGATACGGCACTGGAAGTAAGCACAAACCTTACGTTCCATAAAAATAAGAATGATGGCGAGCACGGCATAACCCACGATGATAGCTACGCCTACGAGCACACACTCTATAAGAATTGCGCTGAAATTGCCGAGCCCCAAAGTTTGTCTTAGTAGCTCGTCGAACCATCTTGTTACTATACTAAAATCGAACATGTATATGATTTATTTCTTAATTCATTATTTATATATAGTTTTTCTCTTAGCGATCGATGTCTGGAATAACAAAATCGAGTGCTGCGCCTGTTGTTACAAGGTCGGCTATTTTCTGTCCTTTCAGCATCTTGTCCATTGCTCCTACCAATGTTAGACCCATTGGACGGAACTTTAAGCGATATGGGCTCTTGTCGCCTCGCGAGTCAAGATATGCACCAAATTCACCACTTGCGCCTTCAACAGAAAAGTACCACTGACCTTCTGGCACCTTAATGATTGGCTTCTGTTTTATATAGAAGTCGCCTTCGGGTATATTATCGATGAGTTGTTCAATGATATTCAAACTTTGGTACATTTCCTTAATGTGGCAATAGTAGCGATCCATAGAGTCTCCACCCGTCATTACCACCTCTTCGAAGTCCACTTTGTCGTAAACGGTATATGGGTGGTGTTTACGAACATCGTTACGCCAGCCGCTTGCACGTCCTGCCGGACCTGTTACGCCATAGCTGATGCACTCTTTTTCGTCCATTGGACCTATGCCAACAAAGCGTTGATGTGTGATGACGTTATCGCCGAAGACATCGAGATACTCTTGTATCATTGGTCTTAGATATTTGCAGAGCTTCTTTGTGTTTTCTACAAAGTTCGGGTCTATGTCGTCTTGCAATCCACCTATTCTATAATAGTTTTGAATTAGTCGTCCACCAGTAGTTTCTTCCATTACGTTCAAAACGTGTTCGCGGTCGCGCATACCGTAGAGCATTGCTGTAAGTGCACCTAAGTCTTGTGCGCAGCACGACGTGTAGAGCAAGTGGTTGTCTATGCGTTGCAATTCGTCCATTATGGTACGAATATATAGAATACGCTCCGATAGTTCAATGCCCATTGCTTCTTCTATGACGCCTACCAATGCGTGGCGGTGCATCATAGCCGAAAGATAGTTCATACGGTCGGTCAGAGCGAGTGTTTGTGGATAGGTGTACGATTCGCACATTTTTTCTATACCACGATGGATATATCCGAGGTGTGGATATATATGTTCTACTTTTTCGCCATCGAGCACTGTTTGCAAACGCAATACACCGTGTGTTGATGGGTGCTGTGGACCGATGTTCACCACAAACTGGTCGTTAGTAAACAGCTGGTGTGTGGTTGCTGTTAGTTGTCCATCTGCATTTAGGTTCCATTCTGTTGTGGTATCCACTTCTATGTCGTCTTCTGTGGTATACATATTCTTCGCAGGGTCCATATCGTAATCCTTGCGAAGTGGATAACCCACGAAGTCGTTTCTTAAGAAGAGGCGTCGCATATCGGGGTGTCCAAGGAACTTAATGCCAAAGAAATCGTAAACCTCACGTTCTAACAAGTCGGCGTCTGCCCACAGATTGCATACTGTTGGTATAACATATTCTTGTTCTACCTGTTTTGCAAGTTGTTTTACAGAGCATCGTTCGTGTGTTTGCGTATTTTCAAGTATATAGATACAGCCCAGACCTTCTTCTGTTCCGAAGTCTTCTCCAACTATTGTTACAAGGTAGTCGAAATGCTGTTCCTTTTTCAGTTTTGCCATTTCGTTGGCAAAACGTTCAAAACCAAACTCTTTATTTTCTAATTTCATTTTCCGTACCTTATTTATTAGTTAGCTGCTGTATTGTTGTCGTTAGGCTGTTGTTTATTTTCTGCTTCGTTTAGCTTATCTAACTCTTTGCCTAATTTTTCCACATCTTCTTTCGTTACAGGTTTGTCTACAACGATTGTTTCTTTTTTGGGTGCTGCTGCATCGGTAGGTTTTGCTGCTGGCCGTGCTGGTTTAGCTGCTGGCCGAGCAGGTTTCTGTGTAGCTTTATATGCTTCTTCCCATGCTGCTTCTCGTTTTTCTTTTATCGCTTCGGTAGATATTCCGAGTTTTTCTTCGAATATTAACTCTTCGTTACTAACTCCAAGTTTACTTTCTTCGATAGTTTGTTTATGGTTTGCACCTCCAAAGAATTTCTCAATTTTCACTTTACGTTGTAGCTGCATCATTCCGTAAATAATGGCTTCTGGTCGTGGTGGACAGCCAGGAATGTAAACATCTACAGGAATAATTTCGTCTATTCCACGCATTACGTGATAGCTGTCTTTAAACGGACCACCAGATATTGCGCAGCCGCCCACTGCTATTACGTATTTTGGCTCTGCCATCTGGTCGTACAAGCGTTTTAGTGCTGGTGCCATTTTGTTTGTTATGGTTCCGGCACACATTATCAGGTCTGCCTGTCGTGGAGAGTTGCGGGTAACCTCGAAACCAAATCGAGAGAAATCGTAACGTGCGCAGCCCACTGCCATAAATTCAATACCACAGCAAGAGGTTGCGAATGTAAGCGACCATAGCGAGTTGCTACGTCCCCAGTTTATTAATTGGTCGAGACTTCCTAATACAAGGTTTGTACCTCCGTTGTTTAGATCGTCTGCCATCTTCTCCAGAGTGCTGTTATCCTTCCACTCATCGTAAGGCATTGCCTTAATTTTAGGTTTCCTTATTTCCATTCAAGCGCTCCTTTCCGCCAAGCGTAAGCTAAGCCAAAAACTAACACCAACATAAAAAATCCGATTGTTGCCAACGCTAAGACACCATACGTGCTCACCACTACCGCCCATGGGTAAAGGAACACTGTCTCTACATCGAACATCAAGAAAAGGATAGCAAACAGGTAGTAGCCTACGTGCATTGGCAGCCATGATGTGCCATAGGTAGGAATACCACACTCGTAAGGTTCACCTTTCGTCGGATTGTAAGAACGGGGACCCAATAGTTTAGCTGTAACGTATGCTACAACAACCAAAAAGGCTGCCGTTATGAAGACGGTGATAAAAAGTGTAAAATACATAAATCTATATAGCTATAATAATATTACATCATAAATGTTAGAGTATAAGATATCTTAAACGCTTGCAAAGTTACAAAATTAATTATTAATGTTGCAAGAAAACTATAAAAAATGTGCCCTTTTTGTAATGCCAGCTTTACAAACGTAAATTTAACCCATATCTGTTATTATACCACAATATGTATAGTCCTTATCGCTTTTGCATTGTTTCCTAACATCTTTTGTTTTCTTATCGGCATCTTGCCTGTCTTTGTAATTTGACGTAGCCCGCTACGCCTGCATTACCAAGTCAGCCAATCTGCTCGATAATAAACCACAATATGTTTAGGCTCTAATAACAGACATGGGTTAAACCCATATCTGTTATTATACCACAATATGTACTTATCGGTATCTTGCCTGTCTTTGTAATTTTACGTAGCCCGCTACGCCTGCATTACCAAGTCAGCCAATCTACTCTATAATAAACCACAATATGTTTAGGCTTTAACAACAGATATGGGTTTAAGAGACTTGCTATTTATTTCTGTTTAATGGCTGATATGGGCTGTTAAGGTTTCAGCTATATATAAAAACTATGTGGTTATAATGGCTGAATGGCTCTTAACATAAATTGTTTTTTAAACTGTAGCATCATTACATTTTGTTTCTGCTGTTATTTCTTGCTCTCTTTTGTTTGAATGTTAGCCATTTTACTTGTTTTTCGGACTGGTGAGTATATATAAAATATGGTGTTTGTAACAAGTTGTGAATGAGGCTGATATGATGCACCAAAAAATATGACGTCTGTTTCGATTGCGACAGATATCTGAAACGATCACGACAGACGTCTGTCACAATTGCGATAGATATCTGAAACTAACGCCTCATTCGAATTAAACTATTGGTTACACATTATTATATATAGCTTATACTGTTAAGTTCACACTGTTTTTATAGTCTTTCAAACTCATTGTAGTTACTTTTGTCTATACAATATGCTGTGATGGTATGCACAACGAGAAAACAAAATTTGTAAAAGCTTTAACAACATAATGTTAGGTTTAAGGTGTTGCAATTGTGCAAAAATAGAACGAAAAAACATTACGAAATGCTTGCCATTTAGGTGTAAAAACACTATCTTTGTGCCATTACATAGTTACAAGTTGCGGTAGAGCGCACTTTTAATGAATTTGGAACAAACATTAACAACAGTAAGAAAGTATATTCTCATTAACCTAACACCACGCCCAAATCTCCGATACGGCGCTGTTCTGGAAAGGAACTGAAACAGGGAGATTTTGTTAAGATGAAGCCAAATTTACGTAGAAACAAGTTTGTGGTAATAGCCGCTCTATTCATCACAATGTTTGCAATGCCTATAGAAACATGGGCACAAGGCACAGCTAAAATTATTCTCGAAGCACACAATGTGTGGGGAGACGGCAGCGGATACCAGTTGTTGTTAGATGCCGACCACAATCTGTATGGCGACAAAATTCCCGTTGAAGGACCTATTTGGGACGATAACAATCCGCCAGCCAATCTTTACAGCGGTTTCGAATATACCATTCCTGCTAATGCCGACCCATCTACCACACCAAAACACATGGTGGTTGATGGCGAAGAAAGCATAGACATACCCGCTGGTATATACGATTTCTGTATTGTGGCGCCTCAGGCAGGCACTAAAATATGGATTGCGGGCGATGCCGACGGACCCACACGGGGAAACGATTATAAGTTTGAAGCAGGAAAAACCTACCGATTCACAATGCACATTGTGCACGAAGTGAACAACGATGGCGCAAAACTTCTAATTACAGAAGATGGAAAAATAGAAACCTATCAGCTGTGGGTGGCTGGTACGCAAGTTACGTCCGACAATTGTAACGACCTTCCACGTAGTAAGGGAGTAGTGCTTTACGACCCAGCAACGAAAGTACTAAGTTTGTACGATGCCACTATTAATGTGTATGGCACCGACGAAGCCATTAAAACATCAATGGACGACCTTACCATTCGTATGGAAGGTGAAAACACACTCGCTTCTACCGATGGACCAGCTATTCGTGTTGAAAAAGCAAAAAGCACCATTACAGGCGGTGGAAAAATGACGCTTACAGGCAAAGATTTTGGCATTTATGTTGCACCCAACGCATCGCTAACCATAGATAATAGTGGAATAGACAGCAAAGGGTCTATCGGCAACGAAATGGCAGGAGCCGAAATCACCATTAACAATTCTTCGGTTACAGCAAAAGGAAACACTTATGCCAGTATGTGCGGCATACAAACGCTATCGCTAAATGGCTGTTCTATAGTGAAACCATCTGGCGCTAGCTTCGATGCAAGTCTTGCCGGCATAGCTCTAAACAACGAATTGGTGAAAGACGAGGTGGTTATAAAAGCACAAGAATTAACCTATTACGACCTTGAGGTGGCAGGCAGACGCGTTACTTCAGCCAATTGCAACACACTGTCTAAACTCGATTATGTGAATGGAACTATTCTTTACGACCCAACAGCCAACGTTCTTACCTTTAAAGATGTGTCTATTGCAGGTGCTATAAATGCAGTGGTGTCGCACTCAGATAATCTAACAATAAAGCTTATTGGTAACAACAATTTTACAACCGAATATGTGGCTATTAGCTTTACAGCTCCGCTCACTATAACAGGTGGTGGAACGCTAACAGCTAAAAGTGTAAAAGATTGTGCCATTTATGCCAATCAAACCAATTTAACAATAGACAATTGTAATGTAAATGCCGAAAGTACGGTGTACGGAATTGCTGGCGATGGTGGCGATAACGAGCATCTTACCATAAAAAATGCCAACGTTACAGCCATAGGAACACAGTTTGGCTCTATTAGCGACTTTGCTTCTATTACGCTATCAGACTGCACTATAGCTCAACCAGATGGTGCTGTGTTCGACCCAACAAAACATTGCATAGCACTAAATGGCGAACCTGTGAAAACTAAAGTTGTTATTACGAACAACCCAGCGGGCATAGCTACTGCTAAAGGCGAAGATGCAAACACGCAAAACATCTATTCGGTTAGTGGTGTTCGTATGTCAAAACAGCTTAACAGTTTGCCAAAAGGTGTTTACATTGTAAATGGTCGTAAGGTAGTAAAATCGTTATAAATATCGCACGGCGATAGCAAGATATACCATAATTTTATTGTTTTGTGGGTGTAAGGGCACTATTAATCGGTGCCTTACACCTCACTTAATGTTTGCAGCTAAACACATTTTGTATAAACCACGTATGGTGGAATGTTCGCTGCTAAACACATTTTGGATAAACCACGTATGGTGGAATGTATGCTGTCAAATACATTTTTAATAAATACGTCTTGTTGAATGGGCGTCAATGAATGCGTCTGTGTCCATCTCCGCACTGTTTGCTTGTGTTGTGCAATACCTCCCACGTGCACTCCGTGAGGCGTAGGGGACCGATTTATCGCGCCCGCCTCCACATCATTCCCCACTTGTTATTGATATATGAAACAATTGGACCACGCAATATATTTTTTTGTGATTTCGTGGATACGGGCACGATAAATCGGTCCCCTACGCCTACGGAATGTATGCTGCTAAATACATTTCGCATTAATCACGTATGGTGGAATGAATGCTGCTAAATATGTTTTGGATTATATATGTTCTGCGGAATGTTCGCTGCCAAATACATTTTGGATAAAACCAACAAACCTATATAACAGCTATAAAAAAAGAGAAGACCAACTGTCGTAAATTCGCTGGTCTTCTCCTAATCAAGTTATGAAAGAATTAAATGTATCTCTCTTATAAACCCCAACCCTTTTATTTTTTATACTTCTGTTGTTCGCCTATAAAAATAGGACGAATGCTATACATATTGCTCTTTGGGTTTGTTGCGTTAATATGTGTGCTAACTACTGGCAAAGAAAGGCAACCATTGCTATGATAATATGCAGTAAATGCAGTTGCTTGCTTCCAGTTTGAACCTGTAGAAGTCCAATAAAGAGCTTGGCTTCCTGGCTTGTCTAAGCGTGGGCATCCATCATTATAGGTCTGGTAAGAGCCTGCGAATGGAAGGAATACACCATTTTCGAGTTGCACTTTTGTGAAGTTATACAATCTGCAGCAGTTTGTTCCATAAACACCAACATTAACTGTGTAGTTGATGTTTGAACGTCTTGAGCCGCCAATCCATCTTGTAGTACCCTTCAAACAACGGTCGTTTGTTGGAACATAGAGTACACCGATAACTGGTTTTCCGCCATCAATGTAGTAGCCAAGATATCCTACTGTGCTGCTCATCAAGTGCTCGAAGTCGTGCTTAGAAGGCATTCTCCATGTTTTGTTAGATGCGTAGTAAGCGAGATCGCCGAACTCATCACGTGTAGAAGCCTGCTTTTGAATGTCTTGAGTTGATGTCCAATAGTGGAGATAGTTGCTGTGTCCATAGTGAGGAGCCTTTGCAATGTCGCCCCAACGGAAGTGATCGAACTTGTCGTTACCGAAGTTACGTGGCAATACTTGACCCATTGTGTACAATGGATAGCTTTCTGTATAGAAGAAATCCCATGGGTTCTTTGCAAGGTGATAAGCATCGCGCCAGCCATCAACCTTAGTTCCTGGTTCGTACTGCAAGTTGTATTTACCCCACTTAACACCGTCAACGTCAATCCATGGGTCGATAACCTTCTCTACAGTATAAGCATAATATGATGCTACATCAAGCTTAAAGCCTGAGTCATGAATTGTATAAGTCTTGTTATCTGCAGTCTCTATAATATAGGTAGCTTCGAAATTATCGTCTGGGAATACCATTACATAGAGTTCATCAACAGGAGTTGGGGGTACAATAGTAAGACCATCATTTACACGATTAGTGAATTTTCCAGTCTTTAAGTCAAATGTTGCCTTTGTTGTAATGCCCTTAATGGTAAGCTTCTTAATGTTTTTGAGCGCCAAACCTTCGTATTTAAAGTCAAGCTTTAAGATTGAATACTGCTTTGAGAATTCAATATCTTGAAGCAAAGTAGGGCCATCGAAATTGATATTCTTTAATGTTCCCCAAGTATAATCAAAGTGATTGAGGGTTTCTCTCGTACCATCTTGAACTTTAGTTACTGCTACACCATCTTTCTCAATGGTGTTTTCTTGCATATTTAACTCTAACGTACCTGGTGTAGTACTTTTGCTTTCATCTTGATAAGGATAGAAGAATGCCAAGTCATCACCTACCTTACATTTAATAGATCCATCAAATTTAGAATACACTCCTTGAGTTCTTGCATGGAGTTGATCGAACCCTTGAGGGTTAGCAAGGTTGTAAGCAAGAATGGCATCTCCCTTTTCCCATTGTGCTTTACCATTTAAATTGATGATAGAACGGGTTGTCGCACCTTTTGATGCAGAAACTGTTACTTCACGTGCGGCATTTTCATTTGGATTTAAAGCGTTTGTTTCGTCGTTGTTTAATTCGCTTGAACAAGATGTCAAACCAATTGCTACAACACACAATAATGTGGCGTAAACGTTTTTAAAATTCATAATTTTAAGAATTAGTTAATATTTTTTTTGTCGTTATTTAATTCAAATCTTCAGATTCTTCATCTTCTGATTCAGTGTCATATTCAAACAATGGCTGCTCCTTAGCATGACCACCTGGTCGTGGTTTAGGTTTAACACCACCATTATCTCCACCATTTGTACCTGCCAATAAGCAGCCTTCTGATATTGTTGCTACTGACACTACATTGGGTTTAATGTACTTTTTCATCATCGTTTTTAAATTTTTGGGTTTATAAAAGATTTATACTACGTATTTATCTAACTTCTACTACATATTTATCTAATTTATACTACGCATTTATCTAACTTATACAAGGAGAGTTACATAATAGATTTAACAATAATGTAGTGGCACTCCTATTTAGTTTACTCAGCGATAATCTTAACTAATGTGATTGTTCCAAGTATCTGGTGCAAAGGTAATTATTAACTTTAACACACGCAAACGCTTTAACTGAATTATATATATACTTATAAATAATTAACCTATATAAATTCATAAACTGTAATATCTTTTTATTAAAATCGCTTTTTTGCAATGTACTGGATACCCAAATAAAATAGTAGAAAGATAGAACAATATGCCTAAAACGGTGTGATTATATTTTATAAGCTATATAATGGTTCAACTGTTTTATAATCAGTACACTACAAAATATATTACTTTACATTGTAAAATGTGTACCTTTATTGTCTAAAGAGCTGTTTTTTGACTACAAAACCAAAGTTTTTATGCTTTATAAATGGAATTATTACTTTTTTATAAAAATTAATTTACAAAAGTAAAAGCTGTTTTTCGTTAGTCTTTACATATATAAACATATTTTACTTGTATTTATTTAATATATCTTATAGCCGAGAATATGCAATATATTTTGCAGTTTGTAGCTTTTTGTCTATCTTTGTTCGCTCAAACAACAATAAATCGTATTATGATGATTAATAGACAAATGGCGACTTGCCTTATAGCATTCTGTATGACTGCCGGCGTTTCAATTGCTAGCAACAGAAGCATTTACAGCAATGTAAAAGACTCTACTGACGATAAAACTACTGCTGTAAAACAAAAAGAGAATAATTTGAACGGAACAGAGAAGGCAGCGAAAGACAAAGAGAAAGAACTGCCTTACGACCAGCTTATTAAACGTACTGGTAGCGTGCAAGATGGACTTTTCACTATAAGGCACATAGATGATAAGTGGTATTTCGAAATTGCTGATTCTCTTCTTGGACGCTATATATTGGCTGTAACACGTTTTACAGGTGTGCCACAAAGCTTTGGTAAGTTTTCTGGCGAAGCTATTAACCAGCAAACGCTATATTTTGAGCAACGCAATGCCAAAACAATGTTGCTTCGCGCCTACGTTCTTTCGCAAGAAGCCGACCCCAACAGTCGTATCTCAAAAACGTTGAAAGCATCGACAGTAGACCCTATTATAGCTTCGTTCAAAATTATTGGACGCAACAAAACTACTGGTGCACAGCTCATAGATGTTACTCCTCTATTTGCGAAAGATAACGGAGTGGTAAGCATATCTGCCAATAGTGCAAAGCAACTAAAACTTGGCGCATTGCAACCCGACCGCACTTTTATAGATACCATGAAGGTTTACCCTATTAATATAGAGGTGGCTACTACACGTACCTATAACAGCACTCCATCTACTACACCGGCTTCGTATACAGAATCGGTTACTATTAGCCTGAACACCAGTATGGTTTTGCTACCGAAGGTGCCTATGCGAAAGCGTATTTGGGACTCTCGTGTGGGCTATTTCACCAATAGATATACCATATTTAGCGATGAACAGACGAAAACAGACCGCGAACAGTTTATTTCGCGCTTCCGTTTAGAACCTAAAGACCCACGACGTTACCGCAACGGACAGCTCACAGAACCCATTAAACCCATTGTGTTCTACATTGACCCAGCTACGCCTAAAAAGTGGGTGCCCTATCTAAAAAAAGGCATTGAAGACTGGAATGTTGCATTCGAAGCGGCTGGTTTTAAGAATGCAATATTGGCAAAAGACTTCCCGAACGACTCTACTATGAGTGTAGACGATGCACGATTTAACGTACTCCGATATTTACCTGCCGAAATAGAAAATGCTTACGGTCCACGAATTGTAGACCCACGCAGTGGCGAAATTATAGAAAGTCACATCTGTTGGTATCATAACGTAATGAATTTACTTACAAAATGGTATATGACACAGTGCGGACCATTAGACAAAAGAGCGCAAACTATGAAAATGGACGACCACTTAATGGGCGAACTAATACGATTTGTATCGAGCCACGAAGTGGGACACACGCTTGGTTTGCGACACAATATGGGAGCAAGCCACGCTACACCTGTAGAAAAACTACGCGATAAAAAATGGGTGGAACAGCACGGACACACTGCCAGCATTATGGACTATGCTCGCTTTAACTATGTTGCGCAACCAGAAGACGGAATTTCTGAACGCGGACTCTTTCCACGAATAAACGACTACGACAAGTGGGCGATAAAGTGGGGATACCAATATAGACCTGAATTTAAAGACGAAATGCAAGAAAAGGATAAGCTGATGGACGAAACAACGGCTATTCTTGCTAAAAACCCACGCCTATGGTTTGGTGGAGAAGGACGCAATGAGGACCCTCGTGCGCAAACAGAAGATTTAGGAGACGATAATGTTAGAGCCAGCGAATATGGCATAAAGAACTTAAAACGCATTATTGTTGCATTGCCAGAGTGGACCAAGCAACCTAACGACCAGTATAAAGACCGCATTGAAATGTGGCAAAGTGTTTTGTCGCAATTTAACCGCTACACTAACCACGTGCTGAAAAACGTGGGCGGACGCTACCTTAACAATATGCCAGGACAGAAACCTTACGAAGTGGCACCGGCACAAAAGGGACGCGATGCTGTAGAATATATCTCCAAACAGCTCTTCGATGCTCCGCTGTGGCTATATCCTGCTACTATGACCGACGTTGCTGGAACAGACATAATTGCCGACATAAATGCACAACAAAGTAGGGTGCTAAAGGTATTAATGAACGGAGCACTTCTCGACAAGATGTATAAAGACCAACAAGCAAAGGGCGCATACCAGTTTGCCGACTATCTGAACGATGTGTTCCAAGCCGTTTGGAAACCACTAACGGCAACGAACGAGACGAAGAATGCTACACGCCGATTGTTGGAACGCACATATTTAGAACAGCTAAATGTATTGCTAAATCCAGTGAAAAAAGAATTGCTAAATCCAGTGAAAACAGAGAAACCAACTGCTGCCGACCGAGCTTCTAACTCTGATGTTATGCTCTATATGGAACAGCAAATGGCTAAAGTGGAGACTTTCTGCAAACAACAGGCTGCACAAAGTTCTGGCATCAACTTGCTGCACTACAACGACTTGTTGCGACAAATAAAGGTGATTAGAGAGCGAAGAGAAACCGCAAAATAAACCCAACAACATATAAAAACCACCATAAACCATAATATAGTAAGGTGTTCTGCAGAAAATTAATATTCTCCAGAACACCTTATTATATATAGTAAAACATAATTGCTATAAACCTTACCGCTGCATTGCCGCATAAAAACATACATAATGCACAGCAAAATAAACCCCTCTAATGTGTAATAGTATAAAAACATAAACATTGCAGTTTCTTATTAAATCTACCGTTGTATATCCATAGATATACAAAGCGCAATCCATAGATATCTAAAACAATCGCCACAGACGACTGAAACAATTGCCACAGACGACTGAAACAATCGTTACAGATATCTAAAACAAAAGCCACTAACTGCACCCCTAATTTTATATGACATTATATACACCTTGTGCACTCTGCGAGTAAACACAGCGAGAGATGCTTACAAATTGTTTGTCTCTTTTCTATTGAAGCCAAATATCTCTTTGCAACTTCAATTTTTTTTCTGTATCTTTGCAAGCACTATACAATATAAACAAACAAATATGGAATTATATCCAAAACTCATTACCGATGCATTAGAGCAGGTAATGTATCCGGGAACAAAGAAAAACATTATAGCAAGCGAAATGCTTGCCGATGATATACGCATTGACGGAAACAAGGTGAGCTTTACTTTGGTGTTTCCACGAGACACCGATCCCTTCTTAAAGTCTACTATAAAGGCAGCCGAAGCACAAATACACTATTCTGTAGGCAAAGATGTGGAGGTACAAATTAACACCGAATACAAATCGGCACCACGTCCCGAAGTAGAAAAACTTTTGCCACAAGTAAAGAATGTAATAGCCGTTAGTTCAGGAAAAGGCGGAGTGGGCAAGAGTACCGTATCAGCAAACCTCGCCATAGCATTAGCACGCTTAGGCTATAAAGTGGGACTGTTAGACACTGACGTGTTCGGTCCAAGTATGCCAAAGATGTTTGGCGTTGAAGAGGAACGACCATACGCCATAGAAAAAAATGGCAGACAACTTATAGAACCCGTAGAAAAATATGGAGTGAAACTACTTTCCATTGGGTTTTTCGTTAATCCAGATACAGCAACATTATGGCGTGGCAGTATGGCGTGCAATGCCCTGAAGCAGCTAATAGCCGATGCCGATTGGGGCGAATTAGACTATTTTATACTTGACACGCCACCAGGAACAAGCGATATACACCTAACATTGTTGCAAACATTGGCTATTACGGGTGCAGTAATAGTGTCTACACCGCAGAGTGTGGCACTTGCCGATGCTAAAAAAGGCATTGATATGTATAGAAACGACAAGGTGAATGTGCCAATACTGGGATTGGTGGAAAATATGGCTTACTTTACGCCAGCTGAATTGCCCGATAATAAATACTATATATTCGGCAAAGAAGGTGCTAAACAATTGGCAAAAGAGATGGGTTGCCCACTTCTGGCGCAGATACCACTAGTGCAGAGCATTTGCGAAAATGGCGATAAAGGCGAGCCATCGGCTGTGAATGTAGATAGTGTAACAGGGCAGGCTTTCTTAAATTTGGCGCAAGCCGTAGTAACCGTAGTGAATCGCCGCAATAAAGAGCAAGCTCCAACAAAGAGAGTAGATGTAAAAAACACATAAGAAGATAATAACAGGGGTACAATCTAACAAGAAACAGATTGTACCCCTGTTGCCTTTCAAAGTCATACAATATTCCATTGCTGAAACATAACACATCTGGTTGGTAGACTTCGTAAAAACGATAGAAAAAAATAAATAGAAACCTATATGAAGACTAAAGCTTATATCTTAGGAGTAATCTATTTGGCACTGCTTATTCTTGGATTAGTGCAAATAGGCATAAACGCACCACAAGGACCACCCCCCTACGACTATCAAATGGCTGAAGATGAAGCCAAACGTGTAAACGTAAATGTAGACAATTATACCATTAGTCGTATTACTGGTACAAAAGAATTGTGGTTTCGCGATATGCCAGATGTTTCGTTTGTTGTGGCAATATCGTTTACTGACGACCCTAACAAATGCTGTATTAAATATCCAAAAGATTTGGTGCAGATAACAAAAAATGACGATGTACTCTACGGAAAGGCTACTCAAGATGGAGAGGTACTTGACACCAGGAAGCATAGGCTGATTCATACTTACACCAATTTCGATAAACAATTGCTTGCGGGCTGGAAAACAAACGGCTCTGACGACCGACTTATAGATATGGTAGAGCAGGAAGACACCTACACTATATTTATTTACATGACGGTGATGAAAGACTTTTGTGCCATCAGAACCGATAGTCCGGGATTCTGTTTCTATCTGATTGATGCACATTTACCATCGCTCTACTTCACAGCTTACTACAACACATTCCTCCGTTTCTATGGCGAAACAGAACTGGGAGAGTTCTGGACGCAGTGGGTTAATTACAAAGTAGACCTCGGAAAAGCCCATATCAAAAATATGCGCATAGATGTTGATGGCGAAACAGACTACTACGATGAGGAGTGCAAGGTGGACACGCTACTACTAACAGGTAAGGGCAATATGCCATTCTTTACACGCAAATCGTATAAAACAATAGAAGTGTCAGAAAAGAAACGAGGAGATATAACATTCGGATACGACACCGAACCAATGATAAAAATAGCAAAGCCTTATGGAAAGAAATTGTAATAGACGTGCACATGTAAATATAATAGCTTACGCAAGAGCCTTATGGGCTGCAACAAAGAAGAAAAGACGCAACACAGCAATAGCTATTATTATACCAATGGTATTGTTAGAGATGGTAACCGCTGCATTTCGTGGCTTTGGTTCGCCCACCGGAAACGGCGGAGGCGGCTCGGTTATATATGTAATCTACCCACTATTTATACTTGTTTGCTGCATTGCAGCTTCGTTTGGTATGAGTCGTAAATACGAAATACCAGTGTTGCGCGTGCCTGTTTGGGGCGAATGGGTGGTGCGTTGGATAATTTTTGTGCTTTTGCCATTCTTCTTTTTCTTGTTTGTAACCCATCTGCTCGATATTTTTGTTGCTACACCTAAAAGTGTACCAATGCCGTGGGAGGTTGATTTAGCTGAATTGCCGGGAAGCTACACGTTGCCCATTATATTCTTCCTTGTGTCGTTTTTCTTTGCTGTGTCTATCTATTTTTCGTTCCTTTCGTTCTTTGCTGGTTTGCTAATACTTGCTATTGTTATTATTATAAGCTTAATTTTTATTCCACGAGCCGTGTTCTGGTATGTTGGAATGCAAGACACTTCGTGGGAAGTAATAGGATTTCTGCTCGTAATGGGGGCGGCTGCTTTAGCTCTGTCGTATTATAAATTGCAAGCAGACCGTACAGACGATGACGAATAAAAACACAAGTTGGTGCACAATAGGCAGGGTTGTTTACATATCTAATAGTGTTCTCTGCTAAATGTGCTTTGTGTTTGGTACGCCTCACGGACCATTCTCTGCTAAATGTGCTTTATGTTTGGTACACCTTACGGAATGTTCTCTGCTAAATTTGTTTTGCATTTGATACGCATTATGGTGTGTGCATTATAATATATGTCCACGTGCCCACCGTTGTGTGTTTTTATTGTGTGCAATATATGTCCACGTGCGCACCGTTAGGCGTATTTATTGTGTGCAATATATGTCCACGTGCGCACCGTTATGCGTATTTATTATGTGTAATATGTATCCACGTGCACACCGTTAGGCGTAGGGGCTGATTTATCGTGCCCGTTTTCTCCCCACAATTGTGTGGTGTTGGCGTTAAAAACAAACAAGAATGGGGACTGTTTTGCATAAGAAAAGTATCTGTATTGTAAAAGCATTGATTGTGTTAGCGTACACAGAAAAAAAACAGTAAAAAAACAATAGAAACGTTTGGTACAACCGATTTATTTACATAACTTTGTCATCGTTATCCTGAAAACAATCTTTTTTACCTTAAATCCACTAATACCTATTAAAGGTTTAAGAAGCGGCAGCCTGAGAGGGTAGCCGCTTTTTCTATATATATGCGTGTGTAGACACAGTAAATGGTGTTTGATATGGCTAAATAGAAAGTATGGGAGAGAATATAAACAAAATTTACTGATTGCGCACAAATGATGTGTGCCATTCCAAGTGTTTAGAAAAATTACTAAGATGTTTATGTTATTTTTGTCTCAGATATCTACTACCTTCGTTTTAGATATCTGTAACGCTCGTCTCAGATATCTGTAACGTTCGTTTTAGATATCTGTTATTTTCAAATTAGACATCATAGAAAACTACCAGTTTTATGGCTCTATATATTAATGGTAGAAAGATGTTTGTTCTAAATTGGTGATTAAGCCTAAACATATTTTGTTGCAATGCTACACAGTGTTTGTAGCGTTAGGCGATATATTCGTTAGTTTATTGCTATTTGTATATAAAACAGGTGTAAAACACTTTTAATTATGCCTCTATACATACTGCTGTTGTATGCTATAAAACAAAATGTGCGCAGCCTCGTAAGAAGCTACGCACAGACAAATAAAAATTACTAATTATGAAAAAAGTCGATTTATTTTGAACGATATTGTGGGCGCAATTCTACCTTTGGTACCTTCATAGTGTCGCCTGCTGCCATAGTTGTGGCATTGTTTAACACTTGGAAATAGGCTACCATATCTGGACCAAGAGCCTTCCTGCTATACGATTGCATGGTTTGACCCTTCTTTAAAACCACTACCTTTTCTATGCCAATGATGTCGTAAGCACCATATCTGATACGTTTATCGTTGCTGAGTTGTTTAAACTTTTCAGTATCGTCGATGGGCGATTGTACTTGTTTTGGAGTGGGTTGAATCTGCTTTGGTGTTGTTTGGGCTACCTTTGCAGAGGAATGCTGTTTTGTTTGTTTAGCTTTTGCGGTGGGCTTGCTCTTTGGTTGAGCACTAACTGCTACGGCATTGTCGCGAAGTGCTGCGTCTTTTCCAAACTTATAGCCGAAGAAATACATAATAGCTATTACGAAAAAGCCTACAGCAGACCACATTAACCAATTAATTTTCTTTGGTTTTTCTGCTGTCTCTTCTTGCTTTTGTTCTGTTGTAACAGGCGTTTCTGGTGTTGCAATGGGCTCTTTTACAATATTTTCTGGTTGTGTTTGGTTTGCACTTTCCAGTTTTTGTTCTGTTGCAACCGGCGTTTCTGGTGTTGCAATAGGTTCTTCTGCAATATTTTCTGGTTGTGTTTGGTTTGCATCTTCCAGTTTTTGTTCTGTTGCAACTGGCATTTCTGCCGTAACAGTAGGTTCTTCTGCAATGTTCTCTGGTTGTGTTTCAACAAGTGGAATAGGCTCTTCTTCTGTCGTCTCCGATGTGTTTTTAATAGGTTCAGCCTCAGTTTCTATTGCCACTTCTTGTTTGGCTACAACTATCTCGTGGTCTTTTTCGGGTTCGCTAACAGTTTCTACGCTATCTTTTACGGTGCTTGTATATTGTTCTATAGTGGTTTCTTGTGCACCGTTAGCAGTTTCGTTGGTGCCATCTGTTGTTTCTTCTTCGTTCGACGATACAACCTTTGTGTCAGGAATAGCAGCGTTGTTTGTTGATACTGTAGTTTCGTCAGCATTTTCGAGCGTTGCCTCGTTTTCGTATTTACTATCTATGTCGGTAAAATCAACACCATCGTTCAGTACAACCGTTTCGAACTGTGCAAAAGGCTTGTTTACAAGCTCTTTCATTGTGGCATCGGGCGTAAACGATACCTTATCGTGTCCTTCTATCAACACCCGCTCTCCCGTGTTTACATTCACACTTTCGCGCGGCTTAACCGCTTGCACCTTAAATGTGCCAAGCCCCTTTACCTTAACAAGTTTGTCGGTTTTAAGTCCTTCGTTCATTACATCGAACATAGCCGAAACAAACTTTTCTGCCTCTTTAACCGTTATTTTGTGCTTCTTAGCTACAGTGTCGGCTATAAGCTGTAGTGCTGTTTTTGCCATTACTCAGCCCCTCCTTTCTTTAGCTTTTCTTTTATAGAGGCTGCCGCACGGAAGTTTAGCACCAGTTTAGGTGGCACAAGCATTCTCAATCCTGTGGCTGGATTGTTCATAATACGTTCGAGTCGCTTCTTAACTTCGAAGGCGCCGAATCCTGAGACTAATACAGGGTCGCCCGATTCGAAGTTGTCGCCCATTGCTTGCAAGGCAGTATTCACAA
The DNA here is from genome assembly GCF_900454935.1 of Prevotella pallens. Classification (NCBI taxonomy): domain Bacteria; kingdom Pseudomonadati; phylum Bacteroidota; class Bacteroidia; order Bacteroidales; family Prevotellaceae; genus Prevotella; species Prevotella pallens. The sequence continues at coordinate 176,260 of NZ_UGTP01000002.1, read as the reverse complement.
GCTTTTGTGTTTCGTCTTGTGTTCGTCCCACTTTGTTTGCCAATGCACTTATAAATTCTTTATTGTTCATCTTAGGGTTGTTTGCTTCTTAAAAACGTTGTTCTGTTATTCCTTATAAGGAAGTTTTTTGTTGCTGTGCTATGCGTGTTTGTTTTCTGCGCATCTTAATTTGCGTTGTGCGTACCAGCATCACAGTATATATTGTTGTTCTATTGCGGTGTAGCAACTACATCTCCATAGAGATCGAACTCGTCGGCTGCTGTTATTTTTACCAAATAGAAATTACCAATAACCAATGGTTGCTTAGCTTTTACCAACACTTCGGGGTCTACATCAGGCGAACAGAACTCGCTTCTACCTATATAGTAGTCGCCTTCTTTGCGATCGATAATCACCTTTAGTGTCTGTCCAATCTTTTCAGCTTCTATTTCAGCCGATATTTCTTGCTGTAAAGCCATCAACTTATCAAGTCGTTGCTGCTTTACTTCAGAAGGAACATCGTCTTTGTAGTGTTGTGCGCTATACGTACCTTCCTCGTGCGAGTAGGCGAAAGCACCCATACGTTCGAATCGTGCCCATCTAACGAAGTCTAATAATTCGTTAAAGTCTTCTTCGGTTTCACCCGGAAAGCCCACCATGAGCGTTGTTCGTATGTGCAGACCAGGCACTTTTTTGCGTAAGGTACGTATAAAGTTGATGGTATCTTGCTTTGTAACGTGGCGCTGCATACGCGTTAGCATATTGTTGGAAACGTGTTGTAGCGCAACGTCAAGATACTTGCAAACCTGTGGCTTATTGCGTATTACATCGAGTAAGTCGTATGGAAATTGGTTTGGATAAGCGTAATGGAGTCGTATCCATTCAACACCAGGAATGTCTGCTATATGCGAAATAAGTTCGGTAATATGGTGTTTGCCGTCTAAGTCTACACCGTAGTAAGTTAGTTCTTGCTCTATTATTTGGAATTCCTTAACTCCGTTGGCAGCCAATTCGGTAACTTCGTTCAGTATATCGTCTATTTTACGCGAGTGATGTTTGCCTGTTATCAGCGGAATAGCACAATAGGCGCAATGTCGATCGCACCCTTCGGCAATTTTTATGTAAGCATAATGTGGTGGTGTAGTAAGGTGTCGGCGCCCATCGCACGATGGTATTTCAGCCTTTCCAAGGTCTGAAATGAGCTGTTTAAAGTTGAATTTGCCGTAGAACTTATCTACTTCAGGAATTTCTTTTTGTAGTTCTTCTTTGTATCTTTGCGACAAACAGCCCATAACATATAGTTGTTTGAGCTGTCCGTTCTCTTTTCTGTTTACAAATTCAAGTATTGTATTGATACTTTCTTCCTTTGCTGTTTCTATAAAACCGCAAGTGTTTATAACGGCAATTTCGCCTTCGGGTGTATCCGAATCGTGCACACAGTTATAGCCGTTTGCTTCGAATTGCTTCATAAGGAGCTCTGAATCGACAAGATTTTTTGAGCACCCCATCGTTATAATATCTATCTGATTCTTCTTCATTCAGTTGTATTCCAACGCTTTGGGTATTTGTTTTTTCTCCTCGAATAGAGTGTAGGGTAGGGCTTAGTCTTGCTTAAACAAGCTGTCTACAAACTGTTCTTTGTTAAACAGTTGTAGGTCTTCCATGCCTTCGCCTAAACCAATGTAGCGTACGGGCACTTTTAGTTGGTCGCTAATGCCTATTACAACGCCACCTTTTGCTGTTCCATCGAGTTTGGTGATAGCTAAGGAGGTAATCTGCGTAACGGATGCGAACTGTTTAGCTTGCTCGAATGCGTTCTGCCCTGTACTACCATCAAGCACCAACATAACGTCGTCTGGTGCTTCGGGCAATACTTTTTTCATTACGTCTTTTATCTTTTTAAGCTCGTTCATTAAGCCAACTTTGTTGTGTAAGCGGCCAGCTGTGTCGATGATAACTACATCGGCATTGTTTGCCTTTGCACTTTGAAGTGTGTCGAACGCCACACTTGCTGGATCGGAACCCATTTGTTGTTTAATGACAGGAACACCAACACGGTCGCCCCAGATTTGTATTTGCTCTACGGCAGCAGCACGGAAGGTGTCGGCAGCACCTAAATAAACTTTCTTTCCAGCTTTTTTAAACTGATAGGCAAGTTTACCAATGGTGGTTGTTTTGCCCACTCCGTTTACACCAACTACCAAAATTACGTATGGTTTATGGCTGGTTGGAAAGTCCCAATCTTCGGCATTTTCAGTGTTGTTTTCGGTTAAGAGGGCTGCTATTTCTGCTCTTAACACATTATTAAGTTCGGAAGTGGATACATATTTATCGCGGGCAATGCGTTCTTCTATGCGTTCAATAATCTTTACGGTAGTATTAACGCCCACGTCAGACGTTATAAGAATCTCTTCTAAATTGTCTAAAACTTCATCGTCTACCTTTGATTTTCCTGCTATGGCACGCGTTATTTTCGAAAAAACGCTTTGCTTTGTGGTCTCAAGACCCTTATCTAGTACTTCCTTTTTCTTCTTATTGAAAAGTCCAAAAAATCCCATAATTAGCTAATTTCTTGCAAAGTTACCAAAAAACGGCTAAAGAAACAAATAATAAGAGTGAGAATAATAAGGATAAATGCAAATAGGTGCGGTATAGTTTTTTGAGGAGTCTTAGCGTTTTGGGCAATTTTATAACGTGTAGATATATTAGCGTTTATCTTATGTTTTATGCTTCTATGTTTTATGGTTTCTATATTTCTTCTAATTTTTATGGTTTTCTATGTAACTTGTTTTTGTTGTATTTTAACAAGGTTAGACATTGGTTCTTTGACAAATTTTGTATTATTGTTGTGCAGATAGATAGACTTTATAACAAAAAAGTAGCGGACTATGGCGAGATAGAAAGATAAGCTGTTTTGCTTGTTGTGCCACACATCTGCACAGTTATAATGATTGCAACGAACAGCGATAACAGTTTTTAAAACAATGTTTTGGAGAAATAGACAGGAATGAGTATCTTTGCAAAACAGTGTAACTCTATGGTAAGCATATTCTTGTGAGCGAGTTGCAATGCACAAATTAAGAACTTAAAGAGTGATGGAGTTTGAACAATACGAACAAAAACTTACAGCAGAAGAACTTGCAGCATTTGAACAGCAATATAATATTGCTCTTCCAAAGGCTTTCAAAGAGCATTATTTAAAATACAACGGAGGCTATCCTCCTTATGAAAATGTAAAAGGAAAGGACCATCTTTTTACTATCAACGGTTTCTATCCCATTAAATACGGTGCGCTTTCTGTTGAGAAAATTATAAGCGATTACGAAAAGAGCGGCGTTGTTTTTGATGGCAAAATTCCTTTTGCTTACGATAATGGTGGCAATATTTACCTTATTTCGGTGGCACAAGATACATGTGGATACATATATATAGTTGAGGCTGAATGTGTTGAAAACAAAGCATTTGTTTTGGTTTCAGAAACCTTTACCGACTTTCTTAATTCGTTCTATTAATAGAAATAGAAGAGTGGTGCGGCAATTCGGTATGTTTGTTTAACCCCGAATTGGTGTTAGAACCTGTGCAGATTTTGTTTGATGGTTAGCGTATAGCCTGTATTATTGTTAGTGGTGTAGCAGACTGCGTCCAAGAGAATAAGCTAAACAATATGCCAACAAGCAAATGGAAGATGAGTGGGAGCAATGAAAACACCCTAAAATAGTTTATAAACGGTTTAATGACCTATTGAAGTGAAAATCAGAATATTGCAGAAGAATTAATTTCATAGACTTCAGCTGAAGAAATATATTTCAACCATTATATTATGAAGCTATAAAAAATCAGTTTTTTTGTGCTATCTAGTTTATTACGGATAGATATCTGAGACGATCGTGATAGATATCTAAGACGAACGTTAGAGATATCTAAAACGAACGTGATAGATATTTGCAACGAATGCAGTAGATTTATGAAATAAACGAAACAAATTTCCTACAGGCTTTTCTAAACATTTACAGTATTCTATTCTATTAGTGAGTAAGTAGTAGGCATTGCAGATGATTTTCCAGCCAACCTTCTATTATCGTTCGATTTTGATTGTATATTTTTCGCAACAAAAAAAATAGAGAACGCACTATATAAAGTGCATTCTCTACCGTCTTGCCTGGAGATTATCTATTGTCTTACGAGAGAACTTATAGGGTGTAAAGACGATATTCATACTCCAGTACCACTTAAAGCTTCTCAGCTTTTTGTGGTTTGTGTACTAACTGCTTCCCAGCAATCAGAACACCACCATCTAAATGTCATAAAATCAAAATCTAAATTTAAATGCAAATCCCCCTGCGAGAATAACTATAAAAAAACAAGGGGCTACCAGTTATTATATATTATTATGAGAACAGCACTCCTCGATGAGCTTTTGTGCAACGAGAAGTTGCTGTGTTTATTCTGTTTGTTTTACTTTTCAAGCTTCTCTGCATTCATTGTTACCTGGATATGGTTGCCAGACTTCAATACAGTTTTAGCTATGTTTCCTAATGTTTGTGGTGTCATTGCTTTCATAACAGCATCGAAGCCGTTAGCTCTATCAACACCGTAGGTTGCATAATCAGAGAGAACGCTCAGCCAGTAGCTATTCTTTTTCAATGCATCAGAATGATTTTTAAGAATAGATTCTTTCGCTCTTGCTACATCTTCGTTGGTTATCTTTGTCTGTGCATCGTAGATGATTTCTTTTGCAAGTTTCTTTGCTATGGCTGTTTTCTCTGGATTGGTAGCCAATTCGCAACCAATTACGAGATAGTTTCCGTTTAAGTCGTTTTCAAGACTAACGCTTGGCATTGGCGTATATACCGCACTTTCCTTTTCACGGATAATCTCAAACATCTTGTTCCAAAGATATTGTCCTAATACAGAAGCGTTTAGTTGGTTTTCAAGCGTATAGGGCACTTTCTCTGAACGATAAGTATCAACTATTTTGCTCTGTGGGTTAGACATTTTAAAGCTGAAGCTCTTTTCAACGTTACCCTTTGTGTAGTTACGCATATCTGCCAGTTCTGCCTTCTTCTTGTTTGATGGGAGAGAGGCTATATATTTTGCAATGAGTGGTTTAATGGTAGCTTCGTCGAAACTTCCAACGAATACGAAAGTGAATTCAGAAGCATTGCTGAATAACTGACGATAGAGTTCGAGAGCACGATCGTAGTTGATATTGTCTATATCTTTAGGGTCAGGAGAAAGTGCATCAAGCTGTTTGTTGTGTCCATAATACATTACAGAGTCTTGGAAAACCATCTCAGGGTCGTTTGCTTTGCCCTCGAGCTTACCTTTCATATATTGTGTTATGAGCTTATAATAGTTTTCGTCTTTCTTAATTCCAGTGAAACTAAGGTTTATCATCTGCATTAATGTCTCTAAATTCTGGTTTACGGTAGAGCCACTAAGGTAGTGAAGATCGTTACTTATACCTGCTTCTATGTTTGTAGTTTTGGTTTGTGCGATATTGGCAAGGTCGTTAATGTCTTTTGTTCCAAGTCCATGTATGCTTGCAATATCGTCCCACATTTTACGCATAGCAAGGTTTTCGTTCTTGCCAATGCTCTTTCCGCCTGCTGCGGTAGCCATCATAAGAATCTCGTTTGCTTTGAGGTTGGTTTTCTTCAGAATAACTTTTGCTCCATTAGAGAGAGTAAGTTCTTTTGCATCAAACTGTTTTAAAGCTCTTTCACTGACAATCTTTCCTGGATTAGGCTCCTTAAGCATCATTGGCTCTTCCTTTGTATTGTCTACGTAAGCATCAACTTTTTCTGCGCGTGCAGCGTTTACAATACCAGGGAGTTCTGCTTTAGTGAATCCAGTCTTACCATCTTTCTCTTGAAGAATTACACTAATGGCAAAGTTCTTTTCATTTACGTTGATTAAGTTCTTAGCCATTTCGTTGACAGTAGCCAATGGAAGCATTGGTAAAACTTGGTCGTAGAGTTCGTGTAACTGTTCTATGGTGCTATAAGGTTCGCCTTCGAGGAAGTTCTCGATAAGCGTCTGAGCATAAGTATCGTTTGTTATTGTGGAACGATTGTTATACTGATTGTCGAGTGAAGCCTTGTAAGCTTCTTTTGCATGTTTAAATTCTGATTCGGTAAAGCCATATTGTCCGATGCGATTCATTTCGCGGATAATTTGCGCCATAGCCTCTTTCTCTTTTCCAGGCTTAGGAACAACCACAATGCTTTCTGCTTCGCGAGTAATAGTTTGACCAGCATAGTCGTCTACATCGCCTTGCGCAACAGTAATGTTTGACTCAGGTGCTTGTGCTATTTTCTGCATACGGTTGTTAAACATAATATTCACAAGCGAGTACATAGGCTTAATGTAGAGGTACATAAGAGAGTTTTTCTCTTCTGGTGCGATATATTCTATTTTGCGATAGAGTTGGAATATCTCTTGTGATACCTCTTTATTGCTACCAAATGCATATAGAGTGTTGTTGTTATCGTCTACCATTACAGGTGTTGCTTTAGTAGCTTCCTTTGATGGTTTCAAATCGTTGAACAAGCGTTTAATGCTCGCTTCAATCTTATCGGGGTCTATGTCGCCCACTATAATGATAGCCTGATTGCCAGGGAAGTACCATTTACGGTAATACGCACGTAGTGTTTCGGGGTTACATTTGTCTATAACGTCCATACTTCCTATTACAGTGCGTTTTCCGTATATACTATTTGGGAACAAATCTGCATTAGCAGCGCGTAGCAATCGTTGCATTGCGTTGTGTCCACGATATTCGTTATGCACCACATCGCGTTCTGTTTCAATTTGGTCTGCAGTGAGTGTAAGTCCTTGCGACCAATCGCTTAGCACAAGCAAACAAGAGTCTACGAGTGTAGGGCGCTTAGCATTAATACCTGTAAGGTAGTAAACTGTGTGGTCGGCAGTAGTGTATGCGTTCCATCCGCCACCAGTTTTATCCATAAATTTCACTACAGAGTCGTCTGGGAAATGCTTTGATCCGTTGAAAGCCATGTGTTCTAGCAAGTGCGCTAAACCATCTTGGTTGTCTAATTCTTGTATTGCTCCAACCTTATGAGCTATATAGAAGTTTACTTTCCCTTCTGGATAATTGTTCTTTCTAATGTAGTAGGTAAGCCCATTATCAAGGTGTCCAATCTTAACAGCAGCATCAACAGGTGCCTTTGGCATATCTGCCATTTCGTTTTGTGCTATTACTTCTGTTGCGAATAGCGCAAAAATAGCTATAAAAATGTTTTTTAATCTCATATCTTATTTATACTTAAAGTAGATATTTATATTCTTTATTTCTTATTTCTATTCTTTATTGTTCTAAGTACACCTTATATTATATAGGGCTTTATTTCTTACCAATTAGGGTTTTATTCTTGGTTTCCTTCTCTGTATTCTAAAATATCGCCTGGTTGGCAGTCTAGCGCTTCGCAAATGGCATTTAGTGTTGTGAAGCGTATAGCTTTTGCTTTTCCAGTCTTTAGAACCGACAAGTTTGCAAGGGTTATATTAACTCGTTCGGAAAGTTCGTTTAGCGACATTTTCCGCCTTGCCATCATTACGTCAAGGTTTACTACTATCATCTTTAGTTCTTTTCCTACACTGTTAATTGGTTCTCCTCTCTCATTTTAACTCCAATTGTGAATATTTCATACACTATGAAAGTGAATGGAACTTCGAAGAGCCCACTAGGTAGTTCGAGCGTACTCACAAGGTCGATGTTACATCCTGCAATACTGAACGACTGACTAATGAAGTAAACTTCTATCAGTGTAATGGTCCACCAGAGAACATAGTAGATGAGCGTACAGAATGCTAATCGTCTTATAAGCTTCAGATTGCGCACCAGGAATATATTTTCTGAATTGCGAAAACGAGCTATCAGTTTAAACGCAAGCACCAATATTGTGAGTGAGAGCACTGCCATAATAAGAAAACTAAGTCCTTTTATTGCTAAGAAATAGTGGGGAGCGTTATAGTTTACATCTATGGTGCGCATCCAAACTCGTTCTGGTTTACCTGTTTTCTGGTTAGTGAAGACTGTTGGAGGTGCTTCTAAGCCTACCTTAAACGATACTGGTGTAGCTGATGCCCAGTCTTCATCTTCCATTTGTTTCTTTACAATGTCTTTGTATTCTTGCGATTTTGCATAGGAACTGTCTTTTTGTGCCTTTATTTCAAGGTTAGTCATATTTGTTCCTACGGTGTATCCACTGATAAGAGCTCTACTTGCATCGTAGACGGTATAAAGCATCACGCATGACATGATGCATAGCAACAATGTGCAGTATAGATACAGTCGTTTATTCATAGTGCTCCTTTTGATTTTTAATGTATAAAGATGTGGTAGCCACTCTTCGCACTTTACGCTGCAAAAGTAGCCATAATTTTTGTTACTCACAAATTTAAAACGACAATTATTTATTGTTTAACAATAATTTTATATTAATGAATGGTAATATTTTGTAGCATTTTATGAATTGAAACACATTGCATACTATTTCTTATTATGGTGTGTGCTTTGTGTTCTTTGGTGGTTTTACTTCTTGCTATCATTTGCCATAGTTTACTAGAACTTTTTAGAGCTTTTAGTGTGTAATAGTTTCTATTGGTGTTTGTTTTCTTGGCTTATGGTGTATAAAGAACAAGTCTCTACATTTAAGAAGGGTTGTTGTTTGTTTAACAACACAGCTTCTTAAATGTAGAGACCTATTCAGTAGTAACTTTATGGTTTAGTATTCTTTTATTACTTGTGTGCCTTTCAATGCAGCAAAGGCATTTTCTGTAAGAGCAAGCATTTCGTCTTGGCCTGGATATACCACTACTGGTGCTAGATAGCTAATGCGTTTCTTTATTTCCTTAACAAGATATTCGCTGTAGCACATACCTCCTGTTAAGATTATGGCGTCTACCTTTCCGCAAAGTACAGCACCTTCAGAGGCAATAGCTTTGGCTACATTTAGTATCAGAGCCGATATTACAAGTTGTGCATGTTCGTCTCCTGCGTCTATGCGTTTGCGTATTTCGCGAAAATCGTTAGTGCCTAAATGAGCAAGCAATCCGCCTTGTGAAGTTATTTTCTTCATCATTTGCTCTTCGGTAAGTCCGCTATGATAGCATAAGCGTACTATTTCCGACATAGGAAGCGTACCTGTTCGTTCTGGCGAGAAAGGTCCATCGCCCGACAAAGCATTGTTTGCATCTATAGCACGACCTTGTTGGTGGGCTGCAAACGATATGCCCCCGCCTAAATGTGCTATAATTAAGTTCAGCTTGTTGTACTGTGTGTTATGTTCGCGTGCGTAACGGCGGCCTACAGCTTTTTGGTTTAGAGCGTGCCATATACAGATGCGTGGTGTTTCTGGAAGTCCGGTAATGTGTGCTTCAGGAATCATTTCGTCCACCACACCCGGATCGGCTATGAAGCTCTGGCAACCTGGAATCATTTCTGCTATTTCGTAAGCAAGCTTACAACCTAAGTCGCAAGGGTGTTGATGTTCTGCTGTTCGTTGGTCCTCAATCATCTGTGGGTTCACTCTGTACACACCACTTTCTACTGCTTTCGATAGTCCTCCGCGTCCTACAGTTGCATTAAAATCGAGCGGAATGTTGCGTTGTTTTAACTCTTGTAGTATGTGTTGCTTACGATATTCGTACTGATCGAAGATGGTATGGAATTGTTCTAATTCGCTGCGCGAATGTTTAACGTCTTCTACAAAAAGCAATTCGCAATCGTTAGCTACTGATATTTTAGTAGAGGTAGAGCCAGGGTTAATGGCTAAAATCTTGTAAGGCATAGTGTTTATTTCTTCTTTGATTTAGATATGATGGTAGCAAGAGCTAAGCTATAAAACTTTGATTCTACGGTGTCGCCACGACTTGCCAATACTACAGGCACCAGTGTTCCTTGCAATACGGCTGCTGTTTCTGCTCCTGCAAAGAGTGTTATGGTTTTATAGAATACGTTACCTGCTTCGATATCGGGGAATATTACTGCATCGGCTTCTCCTTCTATTGGCGAATTTATTTTCTTATCAGCCAATGCTTCTGCCGAGCACGATGTTTTCAAATCGAGCGGACCATCTACTATACAGTTTCCAAAAGCCCCCTCGTTTGCCATTTTTTTCAGTTCGAGATAGCCCTCTGTGTATGGAAAATGTTTACCATCTGGTTTCTCCGAACAGTGAATGAGTGAAATTTTTGGTTGTTCTATATTGAATGCATGGCAGAAGTTTGCCACATATTTTATTTGTTCTATGCGCTGTTCGTGCGTTGGGAATGGTAGCACGGCGGGGTCTGTGAAGAATAAGAGCTTTGGATAAGTAGGTATTTTGGCTGCTGTGATGTGTGTTAGCACGCTTCCTTTTGGTAGAATACCTTTCTCTTTGTTTAGTATAGCTCGTAGTAATACATCAGTGTTTACAAATCCTTTCATCAGTGCGTCGGCTTTTCCTTGTCGTACTAGTTCTACTGCTTTTTCTGATGCGTCTTGTGGATTGTCTGCTAAAAGGGTTTCATATATGTTTTTAAACCTTTCGGCTGTTTGTTCAGAACATACCAAGATAGGATTAATAACACCTGCTTTGTACGCCATTTCTACGGCATCTATTGTATGAGAATCTTCTGCCCATACAACAGCAACGTTATTTTTTATACCGCTTTCGTTCAGTTCCTTCACCAATTGGGAGAAGTCTGTAATACTTGTTGTCTTGTTCTTCATATTATATAGTTATATTTTATGCGAAAGTTCTTATCTCTTGTTCAGTGCCACAAAGATACAAAAAGGTATTTATTTAACAAAATACACTTTTTATAAACGAAGCATTTTTAAATATTTTAAGATTTCCTGAGATGATAGAAATAGTATTAGCGCATTTTTGAAATGTTTTGATTAATATCTCTTAAAGTAGCAACATTTCTTTAGTAACTGTTGTGCTTCAAACTGGTATAGATGTTTCTCTGGAACAGAGAATGTGTTGTTCGCCTGTATATTAAGAATTTTAGAAGCCCTGAAACTTCTACATAATAGATGCATCAGGGCTTTAAGCATTTAGTCTTCGTATACGAAGGTAAAGTTCTTTTGTGCCTTTAGCGAATTACCAACAAAGCAGCCTTTAAGTGCAAAGTTTTCTATTTTTTTGCGCAAAGCCTCGTCGGCTATTCCTTTAATATGGAATGTTATGTCTATTTTCTCTACTGTTAGAGTCTTAACATCTTCTATTATTTCGCCCACTTCAGCGTATGTTCCTGTTAAATCTATGTTCTCGCGTTTAGCGCGCATAGCCATTGTGGTTAAAGTGCATGCTGCGAGCGACTGTGCTAGTATGTCTACCGGAGTTGCATACTCGCCTAAGCCTCCCGAAGCCTTACCAGCGTCTGTTTTAAGTGTTTGTTTTGAAGCTTCGTACATAGCTTCTACTCTGAAGTTGCCTAAATACTTTACGATTGATTTTTCCATAATTGATATATATTTTACTGTTCCGAACAAAGGTAACACATTTTTTTTAGTTTCACAAGAAATATTCCAAACTTATAGAAATTAAACTATTTAGTGTTTTCTATAAGCCGTTAGAGTTCTATTTGTAAAACTGCTATTTTATCCCAATGTGTTATTAGACCACCAATAGTTTATGTTTTTTATGTGCTATGCACCTATATATATAATAAGGTGAAAATAGCGATGGGGTGGTACAATTGTGAAACTTTGGCAATATTCAACCCGATGTTTTGGCTGTAAAAACAAAAATATGTAACTTTGCCACAATACACTATGTTTCTTATTTGCTGTGTTACAAAAAGTGTAGCAACAAAATAGTTTCTGTGGTGTTTTTGGTTGGCGTGAGCTGTAAATGGCAAACTGTAAACGATAGTGTTTTTATAGATATAAACAAAACAATGAAGAGGTTTTTAACAACAGTATTATTGTTTGTGGTGGCTTCGGTGTTGCTGCATTGCAACGCACAAGCCCTAAACACAAATGTGGTTTCTGCACAAAACGAGTCAAAAACAACACCCACTTTCAAACGGTTGCTAACGCGCGAACAGCTGGAAGCAATGGGAATTAACTGGAACAAACTGCTGAAACATATAAAACTTCAGAAAGTTGCTTGGAATGGAGGCGACTTTCGCGACGACCAATCGGAACCAAGATACGAGCCAACGCGCGAAGACTTTCTGCTAACAATACCTTTAGTGGAATATTATATGCGCACACATGGCTACCAAAAGCCGTCCGACGAACTTTTTGCGCAACGCATACACGAAGTGTTTGGTGCAAAGCTTAATATGCAAAGTCAGCAACCTTATTTGCCTATACAAGGAGAGGCTGATTACAATTTTGCCAGTACATATTATGCCTTGTGTGGCAAAGGCATTATAACCTACAACTGGTTGCTAGACGATTTGATGGACGTTAGAACAAACAAAATAGTGTTGCGCCCAAAAATATTTCAGCAAATACTTGCCCTGAACAACTTTGTTATATACAACGATACAGCTGCTTTCAAGTTCTTGACGCAGGCAACCTATAGCGGACACGAGGACGACTATAATGGAATGGGCGACCCTTACGATGGAAACAATATTCTGTGCGACTTGTTTTCAACCTATAACTATTATGGAAGTGCACAACTTAACCAGTGGTATTTTACCACACAAGACGTTAATCCGGTGTTGTTCTATCATCTAATATTCGAAAGAACACCACAAGGCAAGTTGGTTGCCCATCGTGAGCTGATAGAATTGATAGAGCAAAACACCACAGGCACAAATACAAAAACGTATTGGAAGTATTTTGGCGAACTACTTTTTGACGTGTTAGACAACGAAGACGACTTTAAAGATATGCACTATAGTGTTGTGCATAAGGCAAAAATGCTTTGCTATTTTGCCAATTCGGAGCACAAAATGCGCAAACGTTATGCAAAATACATACCCTCGCTCACAGCAACAGCCTATTGGGACCGCTCCTCAACCACCGCTTCTATGATTATGCAACACCCCGATGTGTACAATATGGCATGCAAATACAACTACTTTGGTGTGGTTAAACCTGAAGTTATGAAGGAGTATGCTGCAGAAGCCGAACGGCTGAAAAAGAACTGAAAAGAATAATACAATGTTGAATAGGCGTAGCCTTTATAGTGGCTCAATAGAAACAGCAACGGCTGTAACAGTTTGCACTATTATATGCTAAAAAGCGGTGCAATATATTGGTGAATAGGCAATTATACCGATGCTGTGGTTAGAATATAGCCGTATACAAAGCCTCTTTCTCATTATCAGAATAAACATCTTTCTAGCACGATGAAATAGAAACATAAAGGCTGTAGTTTTTTGTGATATCTAAAACGAAACTCACAGATATCTGAAACGAACACGACAGATATCTGAAACGAACACGACAGATATCTAAAACGAACACGACAGATATCTAAAACAAAAGCAACTATATTTTGCAGGTTTTTATGAACATAAACAATGGTCTGTTTGGTTGCAAAATAAACCGCAGGCGCAGGCAACAAATTTTCCGTCTGTTTCCTACCGAAACCATATAGTTACAACACACCGAAAACGGCGGATAAGCATAAAAAAAAGATTGATTGTCTCACGACAATCAATCTTCAAAACCTTAATAATCTAATACCATGAAAAACACATTGCAAAGTTAAACGTATAACTCTATCGTTCCAAATATATAATTATAAATAATGTTAATTATACTAAAGTCAGCCTATATTTATAGTCCATTGTTCTTTTTTTCGCTATAAATATAGATTTAAAAGCAACATCTTGCAACCGTGTAGGCTTGCAATAGTCCGTTTATTCAACAATTTTGCAAGTGCGAAACTTTTCTTACTTTTTGTCGCCATTAGTCGTTCTATTCAAAAAGTTTTCTTATCTTTGCAATCCAAATATAACTGTATACTTGGCGAAATACAATTTAGATATCCCCACACATTATAAAAATAACGTATGGTAACAACCAAAAAAACTGCAACACAGAAGCCAACGGCTGCGGCTTCTAAACCCAAAAAGGGAGCTAAAGCGCAGAAAGCGCCCGTAAAACGTGGCATTTCAGACGAGCTTATTCCCATTGAAGAAGAAACGTGGCTACTTCAGCCCATTGCAGTAACAATGATGCGGCACGACTATTCGCTCATTCAGGTGCGCATACTAGTATCTATTGTAGAGAGTTTACAGGCTATTTTGCATGGCATATTAAACAACAAGCGAAGTCCACAGTTAGACCTCTTTAAAACGAAAGAGCTAGACGAAGACGGACGAATGCCAATAAAACTGCCATTTAAGGAACTTGGCGTAGACCCAAACCACTATCCGCAGTTGCGCACATCGCTTAAAATGCTAGCCGCCATACCAGTAGAAATTCCTTATAAAACAAGCGAAGGACGCAAATATACAAAAGCAACCAACCTTTGCGATGTTTATATACCAGAAGATCGCTCGTATAACAAGTATGCAATATTAAAGCTCGACCGTAGCGTTGCAGAACGTTTGGTATCGTTAGACTTTGGTTATCACCGACTTGGAAAGCAGATAGTGTTTGCTTGTAAAAATCGTTACACACAACGCATCTATATGTTTATAGAATCGTGGGTAGACAAAGGGCGCACCGTTATAAAAACTTTAGAGTTTAGAAAAATGCTACGTTTGGAGAACAACTACAAAAAATTCTCCGACTTTTGTCGTCGTGTGCTCGAACCAGCAAAGCAAGAACTGAAAGACTTAGCCGACAAAGGTTTTTGCGACTGTTACTTCGATTACGAAAAAAAGTACGACCGTGGTCAGCGTGGAGGCGAGCCAGACGAGCTGATATTTCAAATATATCGTGCCAAAAACAAGATGGACGCACAGTTAGAACAAATGAACGAAATGCAACGCAGGCAGTTCCAACAAATGCTTATACAGTATTTCGACTTTACGCAACCTAACGCAAAAAGTATGGCAGAACGCATAACAGCCGAACTCTATCCGCTTGCTATGCAAAAACTTATGGACTTGCGCCAACGTTTCAACACAATATATGTAAAAGATAAGGCAGCCTACACATTTAAAAGTCTTGACCAAATGATACGCGAACACGACATTCCGAATACAACGGTAGAAGAAATAAAAGAGTAGGGGATATAAAACAGAAATCGAAAACCATAAAACAATGATAGAAGTTAAGGTAAACGATGCTACGCTTCGTTCAGCAGCAGCCAAAGGAGAGGACGCTTTTGTAGCAACATTTATAGATGCAATAAATGCTGCAATAGGAGGAACGCTAACCAATGAGACGATGCAACAACTAAACTCCGACCAAATAACACTGTTGGGGTGGAGCTATTTACATAGCGAAGTAATGAATGGTGGCTACATTCAGCTTATTTATAATGGTTACGGCGCATTTATCTTTAAGAATCCTTTCGGACCAGCAATGCGCAATTGGGGCGTTACCGAATTGTATTCGCACCTCCGTCGCACCAGAAAAGCATACGACAAGTATCACAGCCAGATAGAAAAAGAAATGTCGGACGACGACTTTATGGCACTCTACGAACAAATGCCAGAGTTCGACGATGCTGACGATGACTTTATAGTGAACGAAGAACAGTGGACAAAAATGATAGCTGCTTACATTGACGACCACATTAACAACTTTGCTACAATTGAAAAATGAATAAAGAAGAACAAGAAATTCGCAAGAAGTCGCCTATACAAATACGCAACAAGAAGGCTTCTTTCGAATACTATTTTGTAGATACCTACACGGCAGGAATAGTGCTTACAGGCACCGAAATAAAATCTATACGTGCAGGAAAAGCCTCTTTGGTTGATACGTACTGCTTTATTAACAAAGGCGAAATATGGTTAGAGGGTATGAACATATCGCCATATTTCTATGGGTCGTTTGCTAACCACGAAGCCAGACGCAAGCGTAAGCTGCTATTAAATAAGCGAGAAATAAACCGTTTGGCAGAAGACTCAAAGTCGCCAGGCTATACCATTGTGCCAATATTGGTGTTTATAGACCAGCACGGACGTGCGAAGGTAGACATTGCTCTGTGTCGTGGTAAAAAAGAATACGACAAGCGACAAACGTTAAAGGAAAAAGAAGACCGGAGAGAAATGGATAGAGCAATAAAACGCTATTGACGTCAGCGGTTTATAAAAAATATATAAGGCATAGAACCTATAGTTATGATAAAGGTTCTATGCCGTTTTCATTGTTAAAAGTGAGAGCTGTTGCGCATAGACTTCATAGTTGTTCTATCGCACCTAAGCTGTTTAATCTGAATTAAAGTTCAAAACCAACGCCAATTCCAAAAGGGTGGCAAGCAATTCCGCTATTCATTAGTTTTGTTAAACTGTAGTGTGCATAAATAGAAAAGGAGTTAAAACCAAAGTAAGCCTCAAGGTTTAAACCAACAGGATTGGTGTCTAAGTTGCGGCTAACAGTATAGCGTTTGCTCTTAATACGATACTTACTGCGTATCTCGCTCTTAATATCCACCGAACAACCAATCCCTAAATATACTTTCTTTTTATACATTTGTTTTTTCCACTCTATCATAATAGGAGTCTTAAAGTAGTAATATTTAATAAAGCTTGTGCGCACATTTTCTGCCGTGTTCCTTGCAATTGTAGGCTTACCGTCTACATCTGTCAGCATATAATTGGTTTGGAAATGGTTGTGAACAAAACCCGTTTGAAATGCAAAGACTAAGCCGAGAGAATTAGAAGCGTTAAGTCCCATACCTATTTGGAAGTGTGTAATTCCCCATTCTAACGAGTTTACATCTTTGCTATGCATAGCCTCTCCACCATTTAGCAAGTTTGTACCAATATAGAAATCGGGAATATTACCATAAAACGTGTTATTTTTGTGTTTCCGAATGGGTACAAATGGCGAAGAAATGAAGAAGCGTTCTATCTCCTGACCATCTATATAGCTAGTTTCTTTGTTCTTTACAAGCGCATTACCGTCTTTGTTGAATACAGCCACATGGGTTTCAATGCTGTCTGTGCTCACCACAAATTGTTTGTTGTTGTAGTAGATTATTGTGTCGTTTTCTTCGTTGGCTATTGCAGGAACAGCCATCGCGAGCATTAATAAAAATAGTAAGTGTTTCATAATTCTATCTGTTTTGCGTTTATATTATTATTATTGGTTTTTGTTTCAATGTTTAGCGTAGCATAGTTTCATAATATCGTCTGGACCGAGCGTACCTTCTATATAAATAATGGCTCCACTATTGTTAGTTAGATTACTGAAAAGTATATACCTGTTAAGTCCCGAAGGTAGTGGTGGAAGCATATAGTAGCCACTGGTAATTTTACCATTATCCACTATTTCGCGTATTTTACGTGCCTTTTTTCTATCGCTATTCAAATATGGAGCTATGCTTGCACCAATCTTTTTATAGGTCAATGCTTTGTAAACCTTTAGTTTGTAGCCTCTGAGAACGGCATCGTTTAGCACTACCATCTTACAGTTTTTTGCCTTTCCGAAGCGTTCGAACACAATATTTATCTGCAAATCGCTCTGTGCTTTTGCAGGTATTATAGCTACAAACAGACATAGCATAATGGCTATTCTCATTATTTTATTCTTCATTGCTTGTTCCTCCTATTTGTGAAAGCGCTTGGAAATCTTCACCCTCGTTGGCAGAAACCATATCTAGAGCAGCTTCTGCCTCTTGGTGAACCATAGTTTTGTTGGTAGTGCATTCGCCATCTATAAAAGCATAATCGCCAGTTTTTGTAACATTGTGTCGCACTATAAATAATGTAATCACCACAGCTGCAGCAGCCGAAACAGTAGCAACAATCCAGTTTGGTAGGCGTTTATGTTTTTTAAGAGCGTTTGTTTTTGCCGATGAAACCGTTTGTTTTGCCACTTGTTTGCAGCGTTCTTGCTGTTCCCAACGAAACAAAGCGCAAAATGGTCTCAGTTCGTTTGGTACCAGTAGCGGGTCTTGTGCAAAGAAGTTTCGTAGTTGTTCTTCTTCTGCAACAGTCGTTTCGCCTTCTGTATATTTAGCAATTAAGCTGTTAATATTGTCTATTTGCATATAGTTCTCCTCTCTGTTGTCAGTCTTATAAATTCTTTTTGAATGTATCTTCGGGCTCTTGATAGATTTTGTCGTAGTGCTTCGGGTTTGCAATTACATATTTTTGCAATCTCTTCGTTTTCGTATCCGTCTATCTCTTTCAGTCTAAACACTTGCTGTTGTAGTGGTGGTAGATGGTCTACAATATACTGTATCAGCTCCATATCGTCCTTTCCATCTGTCTGTTCCAGTTCTGCAACAAGTTCTTTCGGCCTATTACTCTCTGCACATTCTATTTTTCTATGTCGCCAATGGTCTATAGCCACTCCTTTAATAATCTTTATAGCCAATGCTTCAATGTTGGTATGTGCGTCTAATTTCTGTCGCATTGCCCACATGCGGAGAAAAGTTTCTTGCACGAAGTCTTCGGCTTCAGCATCTCCTCCCTCCAGTGTTGCAGCCACTTTAAGTAGTCGGCTACGCAGGTTTATTGCCATTTGGCTAAATGTTTCTATTTCCATTGCTTTTCAAAAGGTAAACGAACGAACAACAGTTTTGTGACATTTAAAGTTGAAAAAAATTATTTGTTATTATTTATTTTGGTTGTTTTCATTGGTATAAAAATGGAGTTATGGTATATATTATAGGTGTTTTATGTTTAATATAAAGTTATCTTAATGCGTGTATAATGCCCTTATATACATACTTTTATCGGCATTATACACAGCATTAGTTTATTTGTGTGGACGATGAAAGAGTGGTGTGATTTATTTAAATTCACTCTTCCTCTGCCTCGTACCATTTCTTTATGTACAGATAATGGTCGGCAAACAAACGCGATTGTCCTGGCGTTGCTGCTTTAATGCGCTTTGCTGGAATGCCACCCCATATCTCGTTAGGCGGTATTATTGTGCCTTGCAGTACTACGGCACCTGCTGCTACCACAGAGTTTTCGCCCACTTCGGCATTATCGAGCACCGTTGCATTCATTCCAACGAGAGCATTTTTACGAATAGTAGCACCATGCACAACAGCCGAATGACCAATGCTAGCACCATCTTCAATAACTACAGGTTTTCCTTCGGTTTGGTGAATACACGCCAAATCCTGTACGTTCACTTCGTTTCCCATTACTATTGCATCTACATCGGCACGTATCACTGCCCCAAACCATATCGAACAGTCGTTACCCATCGTTATATTACCTGCCAAAGTAGCGTTCTCTGCAAAGTAGCAACGCTCTCCCCACTGTGGACTTTTTCCTCTTGCTGCTTTTATTAAAGCCATTGTTTTAATCTTTTATAATTGTTTTGTTTCGTTGAAACCGTTGTTTTGTTTTGCAAAAGCCTATGTTTTAGCTTGCAAAAGAAGCTGTATTGTTTCGTTGAAACCGTTGTTTTTTATACATTAAAATGCGTTTAGTTCTTCCCAAATGCGTTGCACGGGTAGTCCCATAACGTTAAAGTAGCTACCTTCGAGCGATGTTACACCAATATATCCAATCCACTCTTGAATGCCGTATGCACCAGCCTTGTCTAACGGTCTATAAGTTTCTACATAATAGTTCACCTCTTCTTCTGTTAGCTGTTTAAAGGTAACGTTGGTAGAAACCGAAAAGCAGCGTTGCTTTTTCGTAGTTGTTAAACATACGGCAGTAACCACTTGATGTTGTCTACCACTTATTTTGTGTAGCATTTGCTTTGCTTCAGCATTGTTGTGAGGCTTTCCCAGTATTTCGTTGTCCACGATAACCACGGTATCTGCCGTAATAACAAGTTCGTTATCAGTTATTGCGTCTTTGTACGCATCAGCTTTCTCACTACTTATATAGGCAGCAACATCTGACGGTGCTATAGTGTTAGGATATGTTTCGGCAATATTTGGCAGCACACGCACATCGAATGCAATATCGAGACCACGCAACAGCTCTTTTCTCCTGGGCGAATTGCTCGCCAATATAATATGGTAATCTTTATAGCTCATATCTTCTTTATTTTTTGTTTCTTATCAGTTGCAACGTTGTTTCCAGTGCTTTGTCGGCAGGAACTGCAATATCGGGTATCGTGCCGTGTATATCTGTTTCGTCAGCGCCGTATTGCCAGAACCGCTTATACGATATGTAGCAATATAATTGCGATATGGGCAGACGGTATTCGAGTACATCTCCGAAGCAAACATTCATACCACCAGTTTCCTCACCAACAACTTTGCCCATATTGAAGTATTTGAATGCCCACGAAAAAGAAGCAGCCGAAGAGAACGTGTAGTTGCTTGTTAACAGCCAAACCTTACCAGTATAGCAGCGAGCTTTATTGTTTAGTGGTACATTTAAGCTATCTTCATTTTCCAAGTACAGTCCTGTAGGCGATAGAAACTTATCACCGTAAGCGTTCTTTAATAAACGTTGCGTTGTTGGAGTTATACGCATAAAGGCTTTTCCAAACTGTTGGAAAGGCACTTTACTTATGCGTTCGAATATCAAATCGCCTATACGAGAATCGCCACCGTCATTTTTGCGCACGTCTATTATAAGGTTCTGCACCTTCTTTGCGTTTATTTCGGTTATCATTGAGTCGAGAAAGACTGTCATTCCTGATGGGTCTGTGCAG
Organism: Prevotella pallens; assembly: GCF_900454935.1. NCBI lineage: Bacteria > Pseudomonadati > Bacteroidota > Bacteroidia > Bacteroidales > Prevotellaceae > Prevotella > Prevotella pallens. Next base: position 155,598 of record NZ_UGTP01000002.1, on the reverse strand, counting down.
TCGTTGAACGACATTAGTGCCACCCGACCACCCTCTAAGAGTTGGTATTCAAAATGTTTCTGTTCCTGTTTCTTTGTTTCAAGTAGCTTCCCTGTAGCCTTTTCGACTTTCTTTTTCTCGGCTATTATCTCATCGAAGGTTGCTCCTTTTAGTATTGTTTCCTTTATATTGTTCTTCCATACATATTTGATAGTATACTTATCGGCATAATAGCAAAGTTGGAATAGGGCGCTAAAGTAATCCTTTAGTTTCATTAAGCGAAAGAAAGGGCGCTCTCCCGACACGTATTGAAGTAAGTTTGCAATGATGGCGTCACTTGAGACACCGTTTATTTCGGTTATTTCTGCCCCTTTCGGAATGCCGAATAGAGAATAGCGAGCTGTTATTTTGCCACTCTGGTTGTCCACATCTACCTGCAATGGAAAGCGTAGAACAGTCTTTGTAAGTATGTCGTTGTAAGGTGGAAACACGTGTGTGTGTCCATCGCCGAGTAGTGCTAATAGTGGTGCAACATACTTATATAGGGTGGCGCGCGTAATAGTGTCGGGCATTTCCTGCTCTATTGCGTTCACACGGCTCATAAACTCGCCTTGGTTGCACATTGCATACATGTTCGGATGTACTTCACTGACAGTATAAATCAAAGCATTGATGTCGTAAATAGCTTGTTCTTTAGTCATTCTTTTATCTGTGGCAAGACGCAGACTGTCGGGAATGGGCAAATCGTAAGGTGTCATATTCATCATTTGCGCATAGGTCTGGCAAGTATATAGGCACATTACTATGAACAAAAGCGCCGATAGCGTTTTCTCAAAATTGTTTTTCAATGCTGTTTTCATATACATATTATAGTTTTAAAGGTCTGCAATTCTTGTCTAAAAACTTTGGTGTACCTTTATAAGAAGTCCATCAAAGCACTCTTACCACCCAAAGGCTTTTGCACTTTTCAGCCATTTTCCTTGTGCGCGCAACACCTGTTCAATGATATCGCGAGCCACTCCCATACCGCCATTGTAGTTGCTTACGTAAGTGGCAATGGCTTTAATGTCGGCACAAGCGTCCTTTGGACAACATGCACAGCCTGCCCTTTGCATTACCTCATAGTCGGGAATATCGTCGCCAACGTATATAATTTCTTCTGGTTGCAGATTGTTTGCTTTAAGATAAGCTTCCCATGTGTCCAGCTTAACGGCACAATTTAAAAACACATCGTGTACTCCGAGATAGGCATATCGTTTCCGTATTTCTTCGTTTCTGCCTCCCGTCATAATGGCAAGTTTTAGTCCGAGCTTCACAGCAAGCTGAATGGCATATCCATCTTTAATGTTTAAGGTTCTTACAGGGTCGCCTTCGCTATTCATAGATACGGTGTTTAGCGAGAGAACTCCATCTACATCAAATATAATAGCCTTTATTTTATCTAACTCGTAGTTTATCATTGCGTTATAAAATATTATTAAACAATATGTATATATCTATTTTTTATTTCTTTTATGAATATTCTCTGCCATTAGTTGGTACAGCTGTTGTGCACTCTTATCGTAGTTCATAAGTTTCATTTGTGCTTCAATTATGTTTTCATCGTATCGTATAGCTGGCCCTGTTTGTGCTTCTTGTGGCGACAAATAGTGTACTTTTCTTGCTGTTTCATCAATTAATGGCAACATAATATCGAAAGATAGTCCCACCTTTTGCAACGTTTCTGCAGCCATATTGTAGCAGAAATTAGTATAATTGCAAGCCCATACAGCAGCCAGATGTAGATAGCGGCGGTCTGCCGACGACAGTTGGCGTACGTTGTTACTAACCGATTGTGCCACGTTCGTAATGGTTTGTAGCGTTGAATTGCTATCCGCTTCTATAAAAACAGGAATGTTCTGAAAATCTATAATGCGTGTTTTCGAGAATGTTTGCATAGGATAGAGCACACCATAGCGCTTTGCCCGACCACAAAAAACATCAATTGACACCGAACCAGCAGTGTGCACAAACAGCTTATCGGTGCGATTTATACACAATTTGCTAATCACAACATCAAGCACACTATCTTTAACAGCTATAATATAAAGGTCGGCATTATTTGTTATGGTATCTAAACTGTTGGTTGGTGTGGCATTCAGTTTCTTCGCCAAGAGAATTGCTGCTGCCATTGTGTGGCTATAAACCTGCACAATGTCGTGTTTTGCATTGTAAAGGGCGTGTCCCAAAACAGTAGCAATATTCCCTGCACCTATTAATACAGTCTTCATATTAGGTACAAAATTACTAAAAACGAATAGAAAAACCATACTTTCTTTTCTTTTTTACAAAACATTCGTTACATTTGCAAATAATGTTTATACACCCATCGGTGCACATTCAGTAGCACCTTGTAGGTTATATGGAAGTTAGAACCAATATTATAACACATAGTAAAGATCTGCCCGAGCTTTGCAAAGGCTCCTTCTTTCACAGTAACAACCTCTTCTGTATGTTGGAACAGACCCCACGTCTGCGCCCGTGTATGGTGGTTGCTATTGATGAGAAGGGTGGAGTTGTCGGACAAATTCTTGCTCAAATTCGTGTAAAGCGGCGTTTCTTGTACATTAATTTCACTCGTCGAGCACGCATCTATGGCGAAGGTTGCTATAAAGACTATATTGATTATATAGAGAGAGGAAAACTTTTCGATATAATGATGAATGCCCTTGTTGCCCATTTGTTACGCCATCGGTGCTTCCATATAGAGCTTAGCGATATATCGAAGAAAATGTTTGGCTACAGAACACTGCGCAAACACGGCTTTGTGCCTATTCCGTGGATACAAGTTCACCATTCTTTACACAGTAGAGCACCAGAAGAACGGGCTTCTGCGAAGGTAATTCAGCGAGTGGAGAAAGCCATAGAAAGCGGATTTGAAACACGAAAGGTGGAGAGCAAAGCTGAAATACACCAACTTTATCGCCTTATAAAACGATACTACATACTACGCAAACAGCGATACATACCCAACGAAGAACTGTTTCAGCAGATAGGGAATAGTGTTTTCGGACATATTTATGTTACAGAGTATAAAGGGAAAATGGTTGGAGGTAGCGTGGTTGTAGACTCTGGAACTGATTCTATGCTGTGGTTCGATGCAGCTATGGAAAAGCGATATATGTTCTATCACCCCCACACACTTACAGTTTGGTATGCGATAAAGGAAACGCACAAACGCAAACAAAACCATCTTCACATTCTTAATCTTGGACTTCCGTTCTCGCATAGCAACTATCGCGACTTCATTTTAAGCTTTGGAGGAAAGCCCGTAAGTGCCTATCGTTGGTTTCGTTTCTCAAATTCCTTAATGCGACACATTATGTTCTGGTACTATCAAATATAGCTGCAAACTGTGCTATGCAAACAAAACATGTTTATAACGCTGTTCTTTTAATACAGCACAAATATACAAAAACAGAAAAAAATAAATGCAAATGAAAGCAATTGGTATAATTCCTGCTCGCTATGCATCGTCTCGCTTCCCGGGCAAACCACTCGCAATATTAGGCGGTAAATATGTTTTACAGCGCGTTGTAGAACAAGTTAGCACCGTACTCGACGATGTTTATGTTGCTACAGACGACAAACGAATTTATAATACGATAACTTCTCTGGGGGCAAATGCTGTTATGACAAGTACCGACCACCAAAGTGGTACCGACCGTATTGCTGAAGCGTTAGAACAAATTGGTGGAAACTTTGATGTAGTGGTAAACATTCAAGGCGATGAACCTTTCATACAGCGCAGCCAAATTGAAACAGTGCTGGCTTGTTTCAATGATGTTGGTACACAGATTGCAACACTTGGAAAGCCGTTTGCTACCATAGAAGAGGCAAAGAACCCTAACTCGCCAAAAATAATTATAGACAATCGCAACTATGCAATGTACTTCACACGTGCGCTTGTTCCTTATATACGAGAGAAAGAAGAAAGCGAATGGATTGAGTCTTATCCTTTTCTTAAACATATAGGGCTATATGCTTATCGCACAGATGTGTTACACCAAATAACAAAGCTACCACAATCGTCGCTTGAATTGGCTGAAGGTTTGGAACAATTGCGTTGGCTACAAAATGGATTTAAGATAAAAGTAGGGCTCACTAACGTTGAAACTGTAGGTATAGACACGCCCGAAGATATGCAGCGTGCAGAGCAATTTTTGCTTGAACAAAGCGAAGCTGAATAAACATTCTACCCAATATGGGTGTTAGCACCTTAACAAGTTTTGTTTTATTGTTGTGCAGACAGATTCTATTTCATAACGAACGCGTAGCAAACTACAGCAAGTTAGTATAGAAAACAATCTGCCAACAAGAAAAACAACGTTAGTATAAAGCAGTAATACCAACAAAATGTGCTGTTGTTACGGTCTAATGCCTCATTTAGGTTTACGTGTTTCAACTCTTTATACACAATAAAAATTCTATTCAATATCGGTATATTAAAACCTATAGAGCAGTAGGAACTCTAAGCGAGCTAATTAAATTAGCATCTCTTAGGGCTCTAACGCTTATAGGAAAAACTAATAGTCTGAAACCATTTTATAGCATTTTAATCGTTACTTTCCATAATAAATTGTTACATTTGTACGCTGAAAGTATGCGCTAATACCACTTTGCGGTGTCATTCTGATATCTATCGTGGGCAAAAATAGTGTAACAACTTCATCTATAACTATATTCCAAGAAACTATAAAGAAGATTTATGAACTCGTTGAAAGAGATATTTAGAATAGGGAAAGGTCCTTCAAGCAGTCATACTATGGGTCCCGCTCGTGCAGCAGAGATATTTGCACAGCGTAATCCGAATGCTAAAGCGTTCGAAGTAACACTATATGGCAGTTTGGCTGCAACGGGAAAGGGCCACCTTACCGATGTGGCTATCACCGAAGTGTTATCTAAAATAGCTCCAGTAGAAATAATATGGAAACCGGGCACAGTGCTATCTTTTCACACAAATGGTATGCGCTATAAGGCGTTAGATGCCGAAAAACACGTTGAAAACGAATGGGTGGTGTATAGTGTTGGCGGTGGTGCGCTCTCTGAAGGAAAAGGGAAAGACGATATGTTTTATACAGAACCTGTCTACGAACTATCTACACTGAAAGCAATACAACACTGGTGCGAAGAGAGTGGGCGTGGTTTCTGGGAATATACAAACGAATGTGAAGGTCCTGAAATATGGGACTATTTGCACGAAGTGTGGCTTATGATGTGTAATGCTGTGGAACGTGGTTTGGAAAACGATGGCGTATTACCCGGTCCGTTGAAGCTTTCGCGTAAAGCCAGCAACTATTATATAAAGGCATTAAGCTATAGAAGCAGCCTGCAATCGCGTGGCTTGGTGTATGCTTACGCACTTGCCGTTAGCGAAGAAAATGCCTCTGGTGGTACCATTGTTACTGCGCCAACTTGTGGTTCGTGTGGTGTTATGCCGGGTGTGCTATACCATCTGGCTAAGGCGCATCAGTTCTCCGAACGCAAAATTCTACGTGCGTTGGCTACTGCTGGTTTATTTGGCAATGTGGTAAAAGCCAATGCGTCTATCTCTGGAGCCGAAGTAGGCTGTCAAGGCGAAGTAGGTGTAGCTTGCGCTATGGCGTCTGCAGCTGCTTGCCAGCTATTTGGTGGAACGCCGTCGCAAATAGAGTATGCAGCCGAAATGGGGTTAGAACATCACTTGGGAATGACCTGCGACCCTGTTTGCGGATTAGTGCAGATACCATGTATAGAACGTAACGCTTTTGCTGCATGCCGTGCGCTCGATGCGCAACTGTATGCTAACTTTAGCGATGGGCGCCATCGTGTTTCGTTCGACAAGGTTGTCGAGGTGATGAAACAAACCGGACACGACCTTCCTTCGCTTTATAAGGAAACCAGCGAGGGTGGTTTGGCACAAGATTTTGAATGGTAAAAACTTTATAAGAGTCATGGCTTCTCTATGGCTCTTATAACTAAACGGCGCATTAGCGTATAGCCTAATTTTGCTTTATTTTATGTTGAATACGTAGCAAGCTAATACAAGTTAGTACTACCAGCAATATAACTGGCAAAAAAGCGATGTATGGCACGAAACAATTGTATTAGCTAAATATAATAGCATTATGTGCTAATGCCCCATTTGTATAGAAACATTTTCTGCAGCTAAATTCCTATCTAAGTTCTGCAACTATATACTCCGACTGTGTTCCTATACGGAATTTGCCTCCCCAAATGCCAATACCCGACGACACATAATATTGCGTTTTGCCCTTTTGCAGCGGACCAAACGCGTCTTCGTAAATAGCATCTTCAATCCAGCTAATGGGCCAAACTTGTCCGTAATGTGTGTGTCCCGATAGTTGGAAGTCTACTCCTGCTTGCTGTGCTTCCTCCAAATGGTACGGCTGATGGTCTATAACTATGGTGTAATAGCCGTGTGGTGCTTTCTCTGCGAGTGTTTTAAGCGGAGCCCTTCGCATATTTGTTCGGTCGTCTCTGCCTATCACAAGTAGTGTGTCGCCACCTTTCAACGGAACTAAAGCGTGGTTATCTATCAGCAAATTTATACCCGCTTCTTTGTAAAACTGTTTAGCCTTTGGTTCGCCACTGTAGTATTCGTGGTTGCCCAAACACGCATAAACCGGAGCTTTTAGTCGTTTAAACTCTGCTGCCATATTTTGTTCGTTTATGGCGCGGATACTTCTGTCTATTATGTCGCCACCTATCAAAACAGCTTCTGGTTGCTCTTTGTTCACGGTGTCTATCCACTTCCTAAATTCGTCGGCACGATTGTGGTAGCCCAAATGCAAGTCTGTAAGCATCACAATGCGGTGCTTTTGCTTCATTTTCTGTTCTGTATTCAGCTGTATTTCTACACGTTTTTTGTCCATATAGTGTAGATATCCATATACAAAGACACCTATAATAAGTGCCGAAATAGTTACAGTTCCTGTCCAACTATTATAAAGAAACTCCTTAGGAATGAGTCTAATAAGCCTAAGAAGGTCTAACACCACAAACAGCATTAGCAAGTATAAGCCTATAAATATAGACGACGTGCCCACCTCGTATAGTGCTGTTGCAAGTGGCATTGGCATCTTGTCTAAAAGCGTATTTAGAAAAAGGCAGAAGAAACACAGCAATATTGCTGCCACAGCAAGCCATTTTCCTAAAATGCCAAACGGCACAAGCTGCCAAATATGCCAACTAATGTATGCGGCACTTGCCGAAACACCCACTAAAAGCAGTCCTATTATCCATGTAAAATTCATACGTACAATCTTTTGTTCTTTTGTTTTTATTTGTTCTTCCAAAGGTACATATTTCTGCTGTTATACCAAACTAAACATAAATGTTGTTGGTTCTTAGCATCTGAATATACCTTTAAACAGGCAAAAACACGTTTCTGCAAGTACCCATACACTATAAGTTTTTATATAGGCAAAGCGTATAAGCATCTATTTATAAGTGTTTTGTGGTTTGTTTAGTTTCTTAAAAACCGCTTCACTTTGTTGTAATACTGTTGCGTTTTGCTCTTGCTAAAGTTTATTCCGCCATGCCACATACGAATGGCTCGCTCTGCATTGTTTGCCTTGTTATATTTTGACTGAAACAGAATAAACATCTCTCTCGATTTCTCGGGACTGAAACGGTCTGCCATTGTGTAACGTTTCTTGCTACCTTTTGCTTTTAAAATGTTGTTACATTCTGCCACAACGTGGTGCGAAATTTGTAATATTCCAGCGTGCGGACCGTTTATGGCTTTTGCATTTCCTTTACTTTCTACCTGTGTAATAGCGTCCATCACGGGTCGCCAATCGAATTTTTTAGCTTTTGCGGCAGTCTCTGCACTTGCAGAGTTTAGTGCCAATACCATTAAAATTCCTACTGTTAGTGTTCTTATAATTCTCATTACATACAATTTTCCGAAACCTATAAACTTACCACAAAATGAGCAAGCTATGCGAAATGGTGCACATGAGAAATGGTGCACATAATTTCTCGGCTTCATATTAATGCGTGCAAAGGTACAAAAAAATATGCTGATAATCAAATTGTTGAGTGTTACTTAACAAATTAATACATTAACCACGCTGCTTTCTAACTATTGTTTAAAAGACTTAATACGCCTGTTTGCTTACTTTCTGGCTTTGCTTGCAGTTCTGCCTAATGCTTATTTTGTGGCGCATAAATTTTGCTAATTAAGAACTTTACAGTACCTTTGCACACGTTCGGCATACCAAATGCGTATAGCCAAACCAATGGCTCCGTAGCTTAGCTGAATAGAGCGTAGGATTCCGGTGCTTGAGCTACAAAAAGGGTGCAAAGCTATGATAGGCAAAAATACCAAGCTCAATAATTGTGCAAAACAGACATACAAAAAACTCGTAAGCACTTGTAGTTCAACGGATAGAATATAAGATTCCGATTCTTAAGATTAGGGTTCGATTCCCTACAAGTGTACTTCTTAAAAGCCAACTTTCAAAAGTTGGCTTTTATTGTTTCCGCACTTTTAAGGCTTTTCCTCTACTTTTGCGGTAAAATGTGGTTCAAATGTGCCACAATTTACCTGCAAGATTATGAGTACAACATTTAAGGCGGTGGTATATGCCCACCATAAAAAAGCAGATGGCACGTACAATGTAAAGATACGTGTTACACACAACAGGCAACGCAGACACATTGCCACAAACATATTTGTAACCAAAGAGGAGCTGACACGAGGGTTGAAAATAAAATCAGCCAAAGTAAATGATTTGCTTAAAAAGGAGATAACCCAGTACCAAGAGATAACGGCTACTATTCCAACAGCAAAAGCAAGTTGTATGGGGGTGGCAGAGGTTGTGGAGTATATAAGCAATTACGAGCGGACACACTCTGTATTTAACCTTGATTTTATAGAGTTTGGCAGGCAAATAATTGATGAGTACATAAAGGCTGGCAGAGTTGGTACTGCAAAAAGTTACGAGTGTACAATAAACGCATTAGTACGCTGGCTAAAAAGGGAACACTTATATATAAACGAAATTACGGTGCAGTTCCTCACAGATTTCTACCTATGGATAAAAAACGATATGCCTGCACGACAGGGGAGAAAAAAGGGAGAGCGTGCGCCCTCCTTGTATTTGGGCAACATACGGATATTGCATAACAAGGCAAAGGATATATACAATGATGAAGATGCAGGAGTTATACGCATACCATTAAGCCCATTTAAGCGTTTCCACGTTCCACGCCAACCACTCACACGCAAGAGGAGTATAACAACAGAGCAAATACAAGCTATAATGCAAGTACCCGATGGCAAAACAAAGGATAGCAGGGTTACGCTGGCAAGGGATATGTTTTTGCTCTCCTTTGGGCTTATAGGTATGAATAGTGTAGATTTGTACAACTGTACACAAATAGAGGGCAACCGTATAATATACCAACGTACCAAAACACGCAACAGGAGAGCCGACCACGCAACAATAAGCATTAAGGTTGAGCCTTGCGTAATGCCATTACTGGAAAAGTACAGGGATAAAACTGGTAAAAGAGTATTCAACTTTTACCAGCGTTATTCCGATTCCCATACCTTTAATGCCAATATCAACAAGGGACTTAAAAAAATAGGTGCTATGCACGAGGTGAGCATAGCCGATTTAGAGTTTTATGCAGCAAGGCATACGTGGGCAACATTGGCAAGGAATAAAGCAGGGATAGATAAAGCAACCATACACGAGGCATTAAACCACGTGGACGAGCAAATGCGTATAACGGATATATACATAGATAGAGATTACAGCAAGCAAGATGAGGCAAACAAAACATTGCTTGAGCTTGTGCGTTTTACTCCTCCACTTTCTTAGCAGCCATCATACGCCCCTTACCAGTAAGCAACCACCTTGCACTTACGTTGTACACCTCTACAAGAGGAACAAGCCAGTATAGTTTAAGCAGCTTACGCTCTAATTCTTTTTCTTGAGCATAAAACAACCTCTTATCAATATCATACAGCCTGCAATAAGTTTGGCGACCTCTTATTACTTTGTTTTCTAAAAGCACATTAAAAGCCTCATAGAAACGCCTCTTTATCCCTGTAGAAATGTTTTCACTCTGTTGTGTTGGCATAATACAGGGATTTTTTTGCCTCTAATAGGCAGCTTTTAATACCTGCAAGCTCCTCAATAGGCTTGCTATCTATAATAGCGTTATCAATAGCAATTTCAACCTTTAATAACGCCTTATTTATATGTTTTTCAACAACTTCCATACTAATACTTTGGTTTGAATGGGATTATACGACAGCCTCTGTTTTTTCATTACGGGGCGTGTCAAACTCATCTTGCAGTTTGCTCCTTAACGCCCCTATCTCTCTGTTGAGTTTTTGTATCTCCAAATCTTTCTTATACAACAACTCATCTTTTTCCCTAACAACGCTTGCTGGGTATAATTTACCCTCACTAATGAGTTTAAGGATTTCATTAGCCACAATTTCCGAACCCTCTAATACAACTTTTTTAGTCGTACTCTCTACATTTTCCATATCCGCTTCAAACATAGCTCCATATCCAGTGGTTAGCCACGCTGCATTAAATCCAAAAACCTTACTCCAATTAGCTGCTGTTCGTTTTCCAAAAGGCTTTCCATTTAGCAGTCTGCCAACTACTTGCTGGGTTGAACCAAGCATTTCGGCAGCTACTACTTGAGTAATACCTTTTTCCTTGAAGTAGTTCTTAATTTTTTTACCTACATTATCTGCCTGTGTCATAGTTACTTATATAAAATCACTAAAATTTACGACAAAAAAAGTCGTATTTTCTTTTGGTAATACGACCAAAAAGGTTTACTTTTGCATCGTTATAACCAACTAACGATACAAAAATAAGCAAAAATGGGTGTAATAACAAATAAACAGAATGGAAATTGCAGAAAAATAACCGCTGGGGGCTATGCCAGTATTGCTTTTTCCGATATTTATCACAGCTTGCCAAGACAAGCCAAAGCCCCCAAACAGGCATTTGTTGAAGATATAGCAGCTCTATGTTGTTGTAGCCAGCAAACAGTAAGAATGTGGATACAAGGTGTTCAACGCCCCGATGCCTTAAAGCAAAAAATGATTAGTGAGCATTTAGGGGTTAATGCTGATGTTTTATTTCCTGCAAAAGTATGAAGCCAGTAGAGTTTTATATCACTCCAGAGGGCGATGTTACGCTTAGGGAGGTAGGCAAGGCAGAGAGGCAATTAACAGAAAAAGATACAGATATTATACAGCCTCTCCTCTATGCACTCCGAGAGTATTACCCAGCAGCTTACAGTTGCTTAATGGATATATACAGTAAGAGCGTAGATAATAAGCCTTACCGTGATTTCCTTGCAGCACGCAGGTTTATAAAATGCAACTTTGGGGTATTTGATAACACCATTGATATTGATGCTGAATGGAACTTTAACTTTGAGTTTGTAAGTTGCCCTATGCGTGGAGAATGCAAGTTTGACCATATACTTTGCCAACCAAAATTTAATAGCTCATTAAGTGAGCGACAACTTGAGGTAATGCGTATGTGTTACGAGGGGCGCAAAGACGATGAGATAGCAGAAGCATTGTTTATCAGCATTAACACAGTTGCAAACCACAGGAAAGCAGCATTCTTAAAACTGGGTGTGCATAGTATGGGAGAGTTCAACAAGTACGCTAACGATAACAAATTATTTGGATAGTATGGAAAGAGAGCTTACAGGAAAAGAAACGGCAAAAAGTTTCATTGGTTTTATTGCTATGTTTTTATTGGCAAGCACACCCGATGAGGATTACAGCATATTTACATTTGTTAGGTTGCTAATCGCAATTATACTGGGTATAGTAGTAGTTGCATACCAATACCGCTGTATGCACTCTCCATTAAAAGAGGAGGAAGAAAATGGAAAATGAAGCATACAAAATACGCTCTTTTTTAGAGAGTGTTGCAGAGTGTGGAGCAGCTCAAGCTATTAAGCAACTTGAACCAGCCAGCGATAAACTAACACAACGCAAAGCGTATGAGTTTTTCCGCAAAAGAGATACGCAGCACGGTGGAGAGTTTATACACGGTGAAGCGTGGGTTAAGAGAATGGTACAAGAGGGCAAACTGCACCCTGTAAGAGAGGGGAAAAGCACAAATAGCCCACTCTATTACAGCAAAACAGAAATGTTACAAGTGCTGGCAACAGAAGAGGCTGTAAGGCAAGATATTTTCAAAGGTACATTACTTTAATTTTTACAATATGGTTATACAAATTCAAATGCTCACTATGCGCAACTTTAAGGGTGTGCTGGGAGAAAGAAAGATTGAGTTTAGCCCCACTGTAACACAGGTACTGGGAGCTAACAAAACTGGTAAGACCACAATAGCCGATGCTTTCCGCTGGTGTTTGTTTGGCAAAAACAGCGAGGGCAAAAGCGAGTTTGGAATTAAAACAAAGGATGAGGAGGGTAACGTATTACCCGAATTATCGCACGAGGTAGAGGTCGCTTTGCTTGTTGATGGCAAAGAGGTTGTATTAAAACGTGTGTACGTTGAAAAGTGGACTAAACCACGCCAACAAGAGGAGCGAAAGCTAACAGGACACACCACTAACTACTTTGTTAATGGCGATAAGTACACAGAGAAAGACTACAAAGCATACATTGATAGCATCTGTACTGAAAGCCTATTTGTGTGCATTACCAACCCTAATTATTTTACGAACTTGCCCGATGATAAACAGCGTGCCTTGCTAACAAAAATGGTTGGAGAGGTTAGTTTGGAGAGCATTGCTGATGGTAACGAGGCTTTTACTCAATTACTGAAAGAGATTGATGGCGAAGAACTCGTTGCGTTTTTGCAGCACCTTAGCTATAAGAAAAAAGAGGTTAAGGAAGAGCTTGATAGAATACCTGTACGCATTAGCGAGCAGAGAAACGAAATAGCAACACTCATTGATGAGGGCTGTAACTGGGTGGAACTGGAGAAAGATATAGCCAGCACTGAACAAGCTATTGAGCGCATTGATGAGGAGATAGCAGACCGCAGCAAGGTTATTGATAGCGAGTATAAGGCACGCAGAAATGAGCGTAAAGCTGTAAATGATTTGCGAGAAAAGGCAGATAACATTGAGTTTAAGCACCGCAAAGACTTTAATACAGAAACGAATGAACGCCAAAACACTATTAGCAATTTAGAAAGCAAATTGCGTAACCTCCGCAACCAAATTGCACAGGAAAAGGATAGCAAGGAAAAAGCGCAAGCCCAGTTAAAGGCTATTGAGAGCGAGAAAGAGGACTTTAGAAACCGCTGGCAAGAGTTGGATAGCTCTCATTTCGTAGCTAATGAAGATGAGCTTGTTTGCCCTACCTGTTTGCGCAGATATGAGCAAGGAAAGGTTGATGTTATGTTAGCCGAAATGGAGCGAGCATTTAATACTCAAAAAGCAAGTAAGTTAGAGGCAATGCAGCAAGAGGCTGCTGATATTAAGCAACGCACTAAAAAGCTCAACGAAAGAATAGAGGGAGCTGATGCAAAGCAGTTGGAGCTTCAGCAAAACGAAAACGAGCTTAAACAGGAGCTTGAAAAAGCCAAAGCCGTTACAGTGCTTACAGCAGCAGAACGCATTGAGAACGATGCAGAGTTAAAGGCTTTGCGTGAAGAGGCAGAGGCACGCACGCAGGAGCTTAACAAGCCCGATACAGATGCTACACAGGAAGCCTCTAAAATGAGTGAGAGCCTTAAAAAAGACAAAGAGGAATTACGTGCAAAACGTGATGCCTTGCGTGATAAGCTCAATACACGAACGATTATTGCCAACAAAAACAAGCGCATAACAGAGCTTGAGGGGCAAGAAAAGAAACTCAATGAGCAGCTTGCAGAGCTGGAACGCCAAGAGTACACAGCAGAGGAATTGGTAAAAGCTAACATTGAGGTATTAGAGCAACGTGTAAACTCATTGTTTGGTTTTGTACAATTCACGATGTTTGACCACCGCCTAAATGGAGCTTTGAAACCTATGTGCGAATGCACTGTTAAGGGTGTACCTTATAGCGATTTGAACAATGCAGACCGCATTAACGCTGGTATTGATATTATCAATGCTATATGCAATTTTAACAACGTGTATGCTCCTTGCTTTATTGATAACGCAGAAAGCATTAACGATGTTATGCCAATGCAGAGCCAGTGCATACAACTAATTGTAAGCCGTGATAAACAACTGGTAACAATACATAATAACAACGATTAAAAATTGAGTTATGACACAGAGTAAAGAACAGGCTGCACAGCAGCCAACACAAATGGCTGTATCAGCCAATGCAGTAGCACTTAAACGTTTCCAAGAGGAAACTGCAAACAACGTGCTTGACAGAGTGAATGCTATGCAGGAGACAGGCGAATTGGTTTTGCCACAAAATTACCACGCTGGCAATGCTGTACGTTTAGCGTGGTTGTACTTGCAAACGGTAAAGGATAGAAACGACCGCCCAGCAGTTGATGTTTGTACGAAAGAGAGTATTTGCAACTGCTTCCTTGAAATGATTATAAAGGGCTTGAGTGTGGCAAAGAAGCAATGCTACTTTATCGTAACTGGCAACCAGCTTTCTTTTTGGGAGGATTATAGGGGCAAGTATATGCGTGCAAAACGTGATACAGAGATTGCCACTGTAAATGCACAGGTTGTATATGAGGGCGATGAGTTTGTGTACACCGTTGATGAAAACGGCTTATACCAGCTGGTTAAGCACGAAACAAAGATGGAGAACATAAACATTGAGAAGATTACAGGTGCTTATGCTGTGGTAATAAACAAAGATGGTAGCAAGCATTTGGAAATTATGACAATGGCTATGATACGCAGCTCGTGGCAACAAGGAGCAGCAAGGGGCAACAGTGGAGCGCACACCAAGTTTACTGACCAAATGTGCAAGAAAACGGTTATCAGCCGTGCCTGCAAGGTAGCTTTAGGTAGTGCAGAAGATGAGGAGTTAGCACCCGATGCAGCTGCAAGTGAGCGAACATTAGCCAATACAAGCTCAACAAAGACCATTGAGCCAACTGTTGAGCCAACAGAGTATGTTGAACTCCCCAGCGGTGAAAATGTAAACACTGATACAGGAGAGATTGCCAAGCCACAAGATATGCCAGCAGCAGAGAGTGTAGAGGAAGATGCTCAACCTGCAAAGAAATGCCCACTCTAAAAAAGGATATACGATGCAATTAAAAGTGTTAGGTAGCTCATCAAAGGGAAATGGCTATGTGCTTGATGGTAATAATGAGGCACTGGTTATAGAAGCTGGTGTAAAGCTCATTGAGGCTAAAAAAGCAATAGATTTCAAGCTCTCAAAACTGGTGGGCTGCCTATGCACCCACCAGCATAACGACCACGCAGGTTATGCCTCCGAGTATGCCAAAGCAGGTGTTAGGGTCTTAGCACTGGAGGAGGTACTGAAAGCAAAAGGAATAACAAGGAATTGCCAGCGTATAGAACTGGGTAAAGGCTACAAAATGGGAGGCTTTAAGATATTACCTTTTGAGGTAATGCACGATGTTCCTTGTGTTGGTTTTGTTATTGAGCATAGCGAGTGTGGCAAGATTGTGTTTTTAACCGATACATACGCCTGCAAGTATAGATTTGCAAATGTAAACCACTATTTGATAGAGGCTAACTATGCAGATGATATTTTAACAGACAATATACTTGCTGGTAGAGTACCACAGGCTATGCGTAATAGGTTATTAACAAGCCATTTTGAGTTGAGCAACACCATTGCTATGCTGAAAAGCAGCAACTTGCATTGTGTACGCAACATTGTACTCATACACCTTAGCGATGGTAACAGTGATGAGAGGCGATTTGTTGCAGAATGCAAGGCTGAATTAGGTAAGAAAGTAGTTGCAGCAAGTGCTGGGCTTGTGTTGGATATAGATGCCATACCGCTATGAGGTACATAAAAGAGAGTAACGCAAAACTCATAGAGGAGGTGCTGGAGGCTCGCATAAGCCAACTAAAAGAGCAACCAGCTCCAAGCCTACGATTGCAAAACAAAATAAGGCTGTTGAAAATTGCATTAAAAGAATTACAAACAAAGAAAATAGTAAAAAATGGAAGAGTTAAGAATTAGCAAAGAGAGTGTTATTGCTTGTTACAATAATAGCAACGATGATACAAAAGAAACTTTAATGCACCTTTTCGGAGAAGAGGTTTTTAAGTTTGATTTCCGTAGCATTAAAACCTACAAAGATGCCTGCAAGCATTTAGGTATTGATGGCAGCAAAGAGGTGTTTAATGTAGATGATTGCAACTCCTTTAATAAGAAAGCAATGTTACAGGCTGATGCCATGTACAGGCTCATTACTATTTGCGATGCCATAAACAACGGACAAAAGTACGATGAGAACGGTACAACGTGGTTTCCTGTGTATTACTTCTACACCAAAGAGGAGATAGAGGCAATGGGAGAGGCTAAACGTAAAGAAAGAGGTATTAAACTCCTCTCCTCTGCTTATGCGAGCCATTCGGAGGATTCGGGTGTTCGCTGTGCGTATGCGAGTTATCGGGGTGCGGGTACGGTTACGGTTTGGGGTTTCCCCTTGTGCCTAACAAGCGAGGAAAAGGCTCTATATGTAGCAGAGCAATTCGAGAGTTTGATTTTTAGATGTTATGGAATAGAAGTTAAGGAGGATTAAGTATGAGTAGCTGGTTTGAATGCAAAGTGCGTTATGAGAAAACGCAGGAAAATGGTATGGTAAAGAAAGTTTCAGAGCCATACTTAGTAGATGCTTTGAGCTTTACAGAGGCTGAAACACGCATTACCAAAGAGATTACACCGTATATGGCTGGAGAGTTTGAGGTAAGCGATATTAAGCGTGTACGCTACTCAGAGGTATTTGAAAGTGCCGAAGATGCAGCCGACAAATGGTTTGAGTGTAAGCTGGAGTTTATCACGATTGATGAGCGTAATGGTAACGAGAAGCGAAGCAATAACCGTGTACTCGTACAAGCAGCCAATTTGCGTGATGCAATGAAAAAACTGGAAGCTGGTATGAGTACAACAATGGTTGATTACAATGCTCTCTCCATAAAAGAAACAGCACTAATGGATGTTTACAAATTTCAAGCCGATACAGGCGTTGAAAATTCTTAATCAATAACACGTACCTCTGTTGCATAGAAAATGCGACAGAGGGCGTGAAAAACGGCAAAAACAGCAATGACTAATAAAGGTTGGATAAAGCTACATAGGCAAATACTTGAATGGGAGTGGTCAGATGAGCCTACTATGGTTGCCTTGTTTGTGCATTTGCTCCTAATGGCTAACAGCGATGAAGGGTGGAGGTACAGAGGGGTTGAGCTTAAAGCTGGGCAACTCATCACAAGCCTATCACGTTTAAGCGAGGCAACAGGCATAACCATTAAGGCATTGCGAACACGATTAGCGCGACTTGTTTCTACTGGGGAAATTAGTGTTGAGAGCTGCAAAAATTACAGCATTATCACTATCTCGAATTATGCAATTTATCAGCCAATGGCAAACGAAACGGCAAACAAAGGGCAAACAGAAAACATTGATAATACGGAGGTTACAAGCAATGCCAACCCAAATGGGGCAAACAAAAGGGCAAACAGTGGGCAAACAAAAGGGCAAAGTAAAGTTGAAGAAATGGGCAAACAAAGGGCAAACGTAAACCCTTGTAAAACAGATAACTTACAAGGTTGTAATTCTGTTAGTGGGCAAACAAAGGGCATACCAATGGGCAAAGAAAAGGGCAACATTCAAGAATATAATATATATATATCTTCTAATAATAATATAGATAATACTATAGAAGAAATAAAAGAGAAAAAAATAATAAAAAAAGAGAGCGAGCAAATTTTTGATGAGTTCCGTAAAGCCTACAAAGGTAAGAAGCGTGGGCTAACAACCGAGTTTGAGAATTTCAAAAAGAAATACCCC
This sequence comes from Prevotella pallens, assembly GCF_900454935.1. Lineage (NCBI taxonomy): Bacteria > Pseudomonadati > Bacteroidota > Bacteroidia > Bacteroidales > Prevotellaceae > Prevotella > Prevotella pallens. The sequence goes on along the minus strand of NZ_UGTP01000002.1, from coordinate 137,648 downwards.
AAAAGTTGGAAAGAGGTGTTACCGTTGCTAATGCCAGCACTACAAAGAGAGGAGGAACACAGAAAGGCTGCAAAAGCAGCTGGGGAGTTTGTACCTCAATGGGCAATGCTGCAAACGTGGATAAACCAAAGCAGGTGGGAAATGGAATACCCCGAAGAAGAGAAGCAACAAGTAACGCAAGTACAACCAACAGCCCCAGCAGCCAACGAGTATGGAGGCGATTTTGGAGGGGTTGATTACTAAAAGCAATGAAAATGGAACCTCAAAGATTAAACGAAATTTGGAGGCACATACAAAACGATTATAGAAGCTCAAGAGTGCATTTTGAGGATTTGAGTAATGAGGCGGTGTTTAACCAGCACGCAAGCCTACTCATAACAATAGCAAACTCTATCGTGCTTGAGCCACAAAGGAGAAAGTTTGTAATTGATGAGCGTAACAAGGAGCTACTCCGTTTCCTCCTCTACTACTTTAACGATTGCCAGCTTGCAGAGCAAGTTTTTCCCAACAAGCGGTACAAGCTGCATAAGAACCTACTCATACACGGCAATGTTGGCACAGGGAAAACGCTCATAATGCAGATATTTGCAGAGTATTTGAGGTACACCAATAACCCGAAAGCATTTCAAAACCTCTCTGTAACGCAAATGGTAAACTACTACACCATACACAACAACCTTGACCGCTACACCTACAACGAGGAGAGCAACAAAGGGTTTAAGGCAGAGCCTGTAAACATTTGCCTAAACGATATAGGCGTGGAGAGCAAAACATACTTTGGTATGGACACGAAATTGCTTACCAATGAGTTTTTGCACGCTCGCAATGAGATATGGGTGCAGTATGGCAAATATGGGCATCTCACTACCAACCTAACCATTGAGCAGCTTAAAAGTGAGTTTCACGATGGTTTTGGGCGTTTGATAGACAGATTTAAGACCTACAATGTGATTGAAATGGCAGGGAGTAGCAGGAGATAGCCGTTTTTGGCACTTTTCAGCCCCGACAACAGCCTTTCGCCTGTAATATGGTACAAGTTATAGAAGCTGGAAAGAAATCGCCTAAAAACAGCAAATAAGGATTTAAGTACAACCAAAATAAGCGTAATTATGAACAACAAAAGCAATAACAAGCAGTATGAGGGCATAAAACAAAAGCTCTTAAAGCTACAAGCATTGGCAGATAGAGGCTACAAAGGAGAGGCGTATGCAGCTCAACAAGCTATAGAGAGGATTTGCCAACAGTATAACATAAGGCTTGAAGATATTTTAGATACACAGGCTACACGTTGGTACACCTTTGAAACTGGGAGAAGCAAGGCTATGCAAACATTGTTTATGCAGTGTTATGCAAAGGTTATGAATGTTGGAACGATGTCCTACAAGCAAATTGGCAGAAACAGAATAAGCATTGAGCTTACAGCTCTCCAATATGCAGAGTTATCCAATATGTTTGAGTGGCATAAAGAGAACTTTACACAAGAGTTGGAGGATATGAAACAAACCTTTTTGGAGGCATACATTAGCAAACATAATATATACAGAGATGCAGGCGATGAGGACAGCGAGGAAAAGGAGCTAACAATGGAGGATATACAAAGGTTGAGAAAGATGTTGGCAATGCGTGAAACCCTTAGCGATAGGCACTACAACAAGATGTTAGAGCGTACACAGGGGTAAGGGGTTTTTATGTGCTAAAAGCGTGTATATAATTAACGTAAAACAAAGTAATATGATTAAGAAAAAGACAGCAGTTTTAATGTTGAGCAAGCAATTTATGGCAGGGCATAGTTGCGCTGGAGAGCCTACTGGGTTTGTAGATAAAATCAAAGCTGGTACAAAGCTCCACACCATAAGAGGGAACTATGATTACTGGGCAAAAAAGGCTGAAAAAATCAATGCAGGAGAAATGGAGTTAAGCATCAGAGTATGGGAGGGTAAACCATACAATAGCCGACAGGTTGAGGTTGCAAGGCTGGATAAGCTGGGCGTGCAGCAAATGGAGGCTTGCTATGGCAGCACAGATGCAGTACCTCAAATTTGGATTGATGGTAAGGAGTATTTAGGCGATATAGAGCATATAGCACGCAACGATGGCTTGAGTTATGAGCAGTGGGTTAATTGGTTCTTCCAAAAGTCCAACACCTTCGAGGGCGTGATATTGCAATTTACGGATTTTAGATACTAACAGGCTATGGATAAAGAAATTTGGAAACCAGTAGAGGGTTACACTGGCTATGAGGTTAGCAATATGGGCAAGGTGCGCAAATGCGGACACGCTGATACGCTCCGTATAGTTAAAGGCTATGGTATGAGGAGGGTAACGCTCCGCAAGAAAGATGAGTACCACCTTGTGGTAATTGCAAAACTTGTGCTGGAGCATTTTGTTAGTAAAATGCCAGCAGGACACAAGGCTACCTGTATTGATGGCAACTATGAGCATTTGAGTGTAGATAATTTATGCTGGGTTGTACGCAGAAAGAAGCGATACAAGAGGCATTGCAGCAAAGTAATTAAGGCTAACAAAGAGGCAGTTAGCGAAGTAGTAAACCATATAAATTGGATTAAAAGAAATGGCAAAGGGAAACATAACAATTAAGCAGCTTGAAAATGGGTGCTTTGAGGTGTCTTATGACGATAAGCGCACTGGAGAGTTATTTTACGAAGAGTTGCTGGGCTTGATAGCAACCATTACCATGCCCGAAAAACGCCCCTGTATGCAGTGGCTAAATACCGAGGAATGGCACAAAGAGGAGGCTATGCGTTACAAGGCAATGGAGACCGAGCAAGGAGGTACGCAAAAGTTGTTACCACACATAAAGGCTGATAGTTTATGAGGTTTGCATTGAGAAACAAAGATAAGCTAATACAAGCCTTTGGAGAGCCTTTTTATTGTGAGCTGGTGGAATGCTTGAAAAAACATTTTGAAAGCGACACGGCAAACGACAGGTACAGAATAGAGGGCTTAAACAAAGAGGCAATAAAAGTAACAAGCAGTACTGCTGGCAAAGTGCATATTTTTGCTGTTATAGGGCAAATGTATGATGTGGTTAAGCTGGCATACTATAAAACAGTACACCAATGATGCACGGATATAATATCGAAATTGGAGGAGCGTATTTGTTACATTTTAGAAAATTCATAGAAGATGATGCGTATCACAATGAGGCAATGGAGATTTTACGCAAAACTGGCTGGGGGTACTCTCCTAAACTCCATACAAACACAGTGGTACATAAGCCAAAAACGTACTGGCATAGGACACGCTCGTTTTGTGTGAGAAGAAAGCCCCACCGATAGCCTACTACACAGGTAGTAATACTTACATAGGTGTGTAATATATAATATATAATAACAATGGGTAATAATAGTAGAAGCACAAGAAACATAAACAGGGCTAAACCTGTACACGGACTGGAAAAGATACCAGTACATATACTCCTCAAATATAGTAGGCAGGAGGTTGGAGAGCTTAAAGCGTATATAGACGAGTTGGAGTATGAGAATGAAATGCTCCGAGAGAAATTATATAAAATGGAGCATTCTAATGACAACCAGCCAGCTTGTAAATAGCATTGATTTCAAAGTAGCTATTGAGAATGGGGAGGCTGATTGGCTCAACCAAAAGGTACAGAGCTTAAAATCCAAATCAAAGAGAGCTAAAATAAAGAAAAAGCGTAATACAAAACGCAGGTATCAATTAAAGAAAAAGTAATTATGAAATACAGAAAGAAACCAGTAGTTATTGAAGCCATACAATGGAATGGTAATAACCTTATGGAAATTGAATGTTTCCGTAAAGGTGGTAATTTAATCGCATTCAGAAAGAGCATTGCAGAAAGCACAAGAGAGTTTTGGCAATGGGACGAGTATGAGCGTATTGTGGAAGAGAAAGGTTTACGCATACAAACCTTAGAGGGCGAAATGAAAGCCGACATTGGAGATTACATTATCAAGGGTGTTAATGGGGAGTTTTACCCCTGCAAGCCAGATATATTTGAAAAAACATACGAAAAGTTAAGCGAATGACTATGGATAAAATGATAGAACAAGCTGCAAGAGAGTACGCAGATGTAGCAAATCCTTACCTGTTAGGGGAGGAAATGGAATTAGTGCGAAATGCTTTTGAGGCAGGTGCAGAGTGGGCGTTGGCTAACCAGTGGCATAGTATAGAAAATGGAGACTTGCCAAGTGAGGATAAAGGTGATTTAGATGACCTGCAATTCATCGTAATAACGAAAGATGGTAACCAATTCCTTGCATATTATGCTACATGGGACGATGAGAATGGAATGGTGCATTGTGAATTTTGCGATGATTGTGAGTTTATACTTGATGTGGCATATTGGTGTGAAATACCGAAGTTTAACGAGAAAGGAGGCGAATAATGAAAGCATGGGTAGCAAGAGATAAAGACGGGCTATGGCTGTTTACGCAGAAGCCTATTTTAGATACATACGATAAAGGAGACATACCGACATTCTTTTGGACCTCCGAGCGAGACGCAGATTTAGAGCTGCCTAATTCGGAGTTTCCCGAAGTAACATTTGAAAACTCTCCGCAAGAAGTGGAGATTAGACTGAAAAAATAACAAAATGGATATAGATACTTCAAAAGGTCTGTATTATATCGTTGACGCGAATACAGACTATAAAATGAGAGAAATACTTAATTTGGCACGAGCAATGGCAAATAAAAGTTATCCCCACTTGATTCAGAGTATAGATTTTGCCATAATGCAGCATGACAAGAACACGCACACAATAGCAAGAAGTAACGGGAAAATATCAATAAAAGATGGAAATACCTGAGTTGTCTGAATAAAAACTTAAGAAATATGAAGAAGATAATGTTTATCATAGATGTTTGGAGCAACCTTGCCACTGCATACATTGGGCTTTGCTATAAGCGTGTGAATGAGATTTTGGATAGCACACGTGATGAGGTAATGAGGCTTAAAGGCTACAAAAAAGTATCACAAAATAGCTGGGTAAAGGAGGTACAAGTATGAAGATAGTTTTTTGCAAATGGTTTCCTTTCAAAGGCTACAAAGCAATTACCATACTAAAATGGATAATTGTAAGAAAAGATGCAAAGGTCGCCTTTACCGCTATGGATTACAACCACGAGTGCATACACTATGAGCAGGAGAAAGAATTGCTATATATTGGCTTTTACCTGCTTTATGTATTGGAGTTTCTCGTTAAGCTCCTCTATTACCGCAAGTGGCATAAGGCATACAGGAGCATATCCTTTGAGCGTGAGGCATACACAAACCAGTACAACACAGCGTACACCGTAAAGCGTAATAAATTTGCGTGGAGGCAGTACCTAAAACAGCGTACAAATGAAAAATATTGAGTTATATAACGACCATTTTCAGAACTACAAAACGTATGGCATACCAAAGGCACAACTCATTATTGCCGATATACCATACAACGTAGGTAAAGATGCCTATGGCTCAAACCCCAAATGGTATGTAGGAGGCGATAACAGCAAAGGGGAGAGTGAGCTGGCAGGTAGAGAGTTCTTTGATACGGACAAAGATTTTCGCATTACAGAGTTTCTACACTTTTGCACTAAAATGCTGGTTAAAGAGCCAAAGGAAACAGGCAAAAGCCCTTGTATGCTGGTATTTTGTGAGTTTGAACAGCAGTTTGAACTTATCCAAAAGGCTAAGGAGTTTGGGCTTAGCAAGTATATAAACCTTGTTTTCCGCAAAAACTTCTCTGCACAGGTACTAAAAGCCAATATGCGTGTAGTTGGTAATTGTGAGTATGGGGTTTTGCTATACAGGGATAAATTGCCAAAGTTCAATAATAACGGCTCTATGGTGTTTAATTGCTTCGAGTACCAGCGTGATACATACACTCCACGCATACACCCGACACAAAAGCCAGTAAAACTATTGGAGCGTATAATAGAGTTATTTACAGATAAGGGCGATGTGGTAATAGACCCTTGTGCTGGCAGTGGTACAACACTATTGGCTGCTGCTAATTTAGGCAGGAGAGCATACGGCTTTGAGATTAAGAAGAATTTTTGTGCAGAGGCAAAAAGATGTATTTTTCCACTCGTGCAAAGAAGCTTATTTGTGTAAATAGATAGTTTATGCGATGTCATTATGAAAATATAAAGGGTGTTGGTAGGGTTCTTATTCCCACTTGCTGGGCTGTTGCCATTAGTGGTGATATTGAGTTATGCACCTGCAAGCCGACCAGCTATGAGAGCTTTGAACGTGAGAGGTATAACAAAGAGGTTAAACGGCTCAAAGGTATTATAGAAGGGCTGGAGGAGGAGAACGAACACTATCGACAACTTTTGGATAAAGTGGTAATAGATGAGTAAAGAAAAGGCATACCAGTTTTTTAGGCTGGTTGAGCGTATGCGTAAGGCTCAAAAGGAGTACTTTCGTTGCAAAACCTCTGCATACTTAAATGAGAGCAAAAGGCTTGAAAAGGAGGTAGATGCAGAAATTAACAGAGTAAATAACTTGCTGCTTGATAGACAGCAGCCCAAACTTTTTAATGAACAATGAAACAATTATTTTATGACCTTGAAACAACAGGTACAATGTACTGGAGGAATGGAATACACCAGTTTAGCGGTATGGTGGTAATTGATGGCGAAATCAAAGAAACCTTTAACTACAAGGTACGCCCAAACCCAAAAGCCGACATAACAGAGGAGGCTTTGCAGGTGGCTGGGGTATCAAAGGAGGAGATACTGCAATACCCACCTATGCAGGAGGTGTACAGTGAGTTTGTGCAGATGCTGGGAAAGTACGTTGATAAGTACGACAAAACAGATAAGTTTTTCCTCTGTGGCTATAACAATGCCAGTTTTGATAACCAGTTTTTGCGTGCGTGGTTTGTGCAGAATGGGGATAACTATTTTGGCAGTTGGTTTTGGAGTTCGGCTATTGATGTAATGGTACTGGCTACACAGGCACTAATGGAGGTGCGAAGCCGTATGCTTAACTTTAAGCTATGCACCGTTGCACAAGCATTTGGGATAAAGATTGAGGAAGAGAAATTGCACGATGCAATGTACGATATATACCTCACTTATGAGGTGTACAAACGCATCACAAATAACGCCCTCAAAGAGCCTATTACAGAGTAAGTATTACAGTAGTAGGGTATATAAGTAATATATATATTATATACTAAGTAATAGTACTATTGCCAAAAAACAAGAACAAAAAACAAGATTATGGGAAGTCTAAACAGGGTTGAGCTTATTGGCAATTTAGGTAAGCAACCCGAAATAAAACAGGTAAACAATGGCAACAAGGTTGCTACGTTCACACTCGCTACAACAGAGCCAGCATACACAATGCAGAATGGTACGCAGGTGCAAGAGAAAACAGAATGGCATAACATTGTAGCGTGGGGAGGTAACGCCTTTATTGCAGAACGCTTTTTGAAGAAAGGGCAACAGGTGTACATTGAGGGCAAAATGAGAACAAGGAGCTATGATAACAAGAATGGGCAAAAATGCTACATTACGGAGGTTATTTGCGAAAAGATTGTTTTGCTCTCCAACAGTGGAGGTAAGGCTGAACAACCACAGGTACAAGCAGCACCACAACCGCAACCTGTACAACAGGCAGCAGAGAATAATTACAGCAATGATGATGATTTACCATTTTAGACTATGGCAGCAATAGAATGTAAGGTGCAGCTCTCACAGGAGGAGTTAAACAAGACACTGCACAAAGTAACAACAACTATGTTGCAGAAATTACACGATGAGCTGGGAATTGTTATAACTCGCATACAAAGCCAGCTTGATGCAAACGGCAACATTGAGGATGTATTACTGGTTTATGAGGAAAGGAGGCAAGAAAATGAAACACGATGAGGACGAATTGCAAATAGCTTGCGTAAATTGGTTTGGTATGCAATACCCTAAACTCTCAAAGCTACTGCACCACTCTCCAAATGGTGGTAGGAGAAATGCAAGAGAGGCTGCAAGGTTTAAGAAAATGGGTACAAGAGCAGGTTTCCCAGATTTGGTACTTATGTATCCAGCGAAAGGGTATCACGGCTTGTGCATAGAAATGAAAACTGCAACAGGTAGGCAACAACCAACTCAAAAGGAGTGGCAAAAGAGTTTGGAAAGTGTTGGCTACAAATACGAGCTTTGTCGCTCTATCGAGGCTTTCATCTCAATCACTAAGGAGTATTTAGTGGTAAAATAGCTCTACTTTCAATTTTTAGCCACATATAGCGTGCATATTTTGCACGCTTTTTGTTTTCTTTGCGTATTAAACGCAAATTGCACAAACGATGAATGTAGATAGTATACTTGTAACAGATGTCGTACTCAACCCCGACAACCCAAGAGAGATAACCGATGATAAGTTTATGCAGCTTGTGGAGAGCCTGTTGGTTTTCCCTAAGATGCTTGAGCTTCGCCCTGCTGTATTGGAGGGTAACAATACAGTTTTAGGTGGCAACCAGCGCACAAAAGCATTGCTGTGGATAAAAGATGCAACAAAAGCTGATATACTTAAACGCCTCAATGCGCAGAGCAAGTACCAGCGTATGACTGATTACGAGCAGGAGGCACTAATGGAGTACTGGCAGGAGTGGCAGCAAAAGCCAGTTGTGCCTGTATGCTATGCTTCTAACCTCACAGAGGAGGAGCAGGCAGAGTTTCTTATCAAGGATAATTTAGGCTTCGGACAATGGGACTGGGATATGCTGGCTAACAACTGGGACGAGAACCTATTGGGCGAATGGGGTATGGATGTTTGGCAGCCCGACCAAACAACAGGCAGCAGTGATAATGAGGTTGGAGGCAAGGAGAAAGAGAAGCACGGCAAGCTAACAGATAAGTTTATAGCTCCTCCGTTTAGCATACTTGACACACGGCAAGGGTACTGGAAAGAGCGCAAAGCTATGTGGAGAGAAAAGATTGCAGATTACGGAGAAAGCCGTGAGGGCACACTGGCAGACGGAGAAACAAACTGTATGGCAACCATCAATAACGGTGTTAGCCTGTTAGACCCTGTTATGGCAGAGGTAGTTTGCAAATGGTTTGGCATTGATGGTGGTGCAGCGTTTGATTGCTTTGCAGGCGATACGGTGTTTGGCTATGTGGCTGCAACTTTGGGTATGAGCTTTACAGGCGTAGAGTTGAGAGAGGAACAGGCACGGCTTAATAATGAGCGTGTTGCTGGTATGAATGCACGCTACATTTGCGATGATGGGCAAAACGTTGGTAAGCACATTAAGACTGGCACACAGGACTTGTTGTTTAGTTGTCCTCCATACTACGATTTAGAGGTGTATAGCGATAAGCCAAACGATGCGAGTAACCAGCCAATATACGAGGGCTTTATAAAGATACTTGAAAACGCCTTTGCTGGGGCTATAACGTGCTTAAAAGATAACCGCTTTGCAGTTATAGTTGTTGGCGATATTCGCAGCAAGGAGGGCTACTATTACGATTTTGTGGGAGATATTAAACGCATCTTCACAACGCACGGTATGCCTCTCTACAATGAGTGTATTATCGTTGAGCCAATAGGTACTCTTCCACAACGAGTACAACGCTATATGCGTAACCGCAAGGTTGGCAAGTGCCACCAAAATGTACTTGTATTTTACAAGGGCGATGTTAAAGAGATACCAAACAATTACAAAGAGATAGAGTATGCAAGCGAAGATTTGGAATCATTCGGAGTGGATAAAGGAAACGCAGAGTAAGAAGTTACGACAGTTTTTTGATGAGGTGTTGGATAAATGTGGCTTCCATATTTTAGATGTTACCGAGCATCATTTTAAGCCACAAGGCTACACCTGTTTGTACCTACTATCAGAGAGCCATTTTGCAATCCATACATTCCCCGAATATGGCAAGAGCTACATAGAGTTATCAAGTTGCAATATGGAGTACTATAAGCGTTTTATAGAGCTAATAAAAGACTTATGAGGTTATGGATATTAAAGAACTTAACGACCGACAGCACCGCAAGCAGAGGCAACTAAGAGAGGCACGCCTTGAAATAGTAGCACAACTCTACAAGCGAGGTTACAGCGTGCGCAAGATTGCTAAGGAGGTGCAAGCAAGGTTACAGCTGGAGAAATTGCCAAACCCCTCTACAATACAGAGCGACATTAAGAAGCTGCTCAATGAGTGGAGAGAGTACAGGCTGGATAACATAGAGGATAGAATGCAGTTAGAGCTTGAGCGTATAGATGATTGCATTATAGAGCTATGGAGTGCGTGGGAGAAAAGCAAAACAGACTACACGCAGGAGCAAGCCAAGCAGAAAGGCAGCCCTATTGCTGGAGATGCAAAGAAGCATAGCATAACAGAGATAGAGCAGCAACGCAAGGAGATACGCAAATTTGGCGATGTTAGCTACATCACAGAGATACGGCAACAACTGGCAGAGAGGCGCAAATTACTGGGCTTGTATGCACCCGATAAGAGGGAGGTTACAGGTGCTAATGGCACACCATTAAACCCAGCCAACACACAGGCGAAATTAAACATCGAGGATTTGAGCGAGGAGGAGCTAACCACGCTCTATAAGATTGCTGCAAAGCGTGATAAAAAAGAACAATAACATAGTACCCACAGATGAGCTGCTTAACGAGGTGCAGGCTTATATGTGCAAGAAGCGTTTTTACAGATTTGTAGAAACGTTTTGGTCGGTTATTATCCCCGAAGAACCAGTATTTAACTGGCATATCCAGTACTTGTGTGATGAGTTGCAAAAGCTGGCAGATTGCATAGTAAAGCGTTTGCCAAAGCCATACGACCTAATCATAAATATACCCCCTGGCACTACTAAGAGTACCATAGCTACTATTATGTTCCCAGCGTGGTTATGGACACTTGATGCTACATTGCGTGTTATCTCCAGCTCGTATAGCTCTGATGTGAGTTTAGACCAAGCGCAAAAGAGTAAGGATATTATTACGAGTGAGAAGTATAGAGAGCTTTTCCCACAAGTTGCCATAAGGCGTGATAAATCGGGTAAAGGTTTTTATGGCAACACAGCTGGAGGAGAGCGTTATGTTACCTCTACTGGCTCTGCTGTAACTGGTAAGCACGCACACATTATCATCAACGACGACCCACAGAACCCAAAACAGGCGGATAGTGAGCCGTTACGCTTACAGGCAACAGAATTTACCAAAACTCTCTCCACTCGTAAGGTAAACAAAAAGAACACCCCTACAATTACCATTATGCAGAGGTTGCACGAGGAAGATGTAACAGGTTATTTGCTCAAAAAGAAAGCTGACAAAATAAAGCACATTTGCCTACCAGCAGAGGTAAGCGATAATGTAAAGCCAGCAGAGCTTAAAGAGCGTTATGTAAATGGGCTATTAGACCCAGTGCGATTAGATGCAGAGGTATTGAGTGAGGCAAGGGTTGATTTGGGTACACGAGGCTATGCAGGGCAATATGAGCAAACCCCAGCCAGTGCAAAGGGTAACATAATACAAAAGGATTGGTTTCAACACATTAGCCGTGCGCAATTCGAGGCTATGCGAGGGGGCGCAACAATGCACTTTTTCCTTGATACGGCTTTTGATGAGCGCAAAAAGAAAACAGACAACGACCCCAGCGGTATATTGGCTTGTTGCAAGATTGGGCAACAGTTGTTCATCTATCACGCTCAAAAGGTGTGGAAAACATTTCCCGACCTCATAGCCTTTTTGCCCGACTATTGCCAAACGTGGGGCTTTAATAAACGCAACAGTACGTTGCGCATTGAGCCAAAGGCAAACGGTATAAGCGTTGTGCAGCAGCTAAGAGCCAGTACGGACTTAAACGTAACAAAAACACCAACTCCAACGGATAGCAAGGCAACAAGGCTTTCAACTTGCAGCCCAAAAGTTGAGTGTGGGCGTGTAGTGCTGGTAGATGGCGATTGGGTTGAGGACTTTGTGGAGGAGGTTGCAGGTTTCCCTACACAGGTACACGATGAGTATGTGGATATTCTCTGCTATGCAATAGACCATTTACTCATTAGGGAGCTTGAGCTACCAAATGGGCTTACAAAGCAAATGTTCAATGGTATATTATAAAATTTATAGATATGAGTGTTATTGATTTATTTTTTAGCAAATTCAAAACGGCTGTTGGCTACCAACAATCGTTTGAGGAGCTTGTAAATGCTGGCAACATCGGAGGTGCATTATCTCTAATGAGTAACGACAACATTGAGCAAACAAAAGCTCTCAAAGAGTATAACATTGAAACGCACCCCATTATGGAGCGTATGGATAAGGCTACTTTTGATAAGAACGGCAATTTTACAGGCTGGGTAAAGAGGTGGAAACTCCCTCTCTCCTATCCAAAGTACATTAACGAAATGGCTGTTGTTTTCATCTATGGTCGCCCTGTACAGTGGGTACAATGCTCAAAGGAAACGGATAGAGCTTACAAGGCTTATACCGACTTTATAGATGATACGCACTTTAACGCACGCATTAGGCAGGCAAAGCGTTTGGCAGGTGCAGAGAAAAAGAGTGCGTTGCTCTTTCACTGTTACCGCAACAAGGAGGGTAAGGCTGATTGCCTCATTAAGGTATTGGCAAAATCGCTGGGCGATGATATTTACTACATAAAAGACCAGTACGACCGCTTATTGTACTTTGCACGAGGCTACTACCTACGAGATAGGGGTAATAGCACAAGCTACTATGTGGATATATACACCGACAACTACACATACCATTGCAAACGTGCCTCTATGGGCTGGGAGGTTGAACAAGAAATCAACTATGCAGGTAAAAAGCCTATTATACTCTTTGAGCAGGAAAAGGAATGGGACGGAGCTACTGCCATTATGGAACGCCAAGAGTATATGAAAAGCCGTACAGCCGATGTAAACGACTATATGGCAGACCCTGCACTGGTGGCTACTGCTGATGTTGTAAAGGGTTTGCCCGAAAAGGACACAGAAAACAAATTGTATGTGCTGGGAGAAAAGGGAGAACTCAAATACCTTGTACCTGATACGGCTAATGAGCTTAAAAAGCAAGAGAGCGAGGATAACGAAAGGCATATCTTCCGCAACACCTTTACGCCTAACATTGATTTTGATACAATGAGTAAGCTAACCAACGTATCTGCTAAGGCTCTAAAACAAATGATGGTGCTTGCAGAGGTAAAAGCCTCTATGCGCAAGGAAACACACGATGATTACCTCAAGCGTACTGCCAACCTCATTATAGCTATACTTGCCAATGTTACCAACATTGAGCTACACGATGAGCTTATGAAGCTCAAAGTAAAGCACGAGTACCAAGAGCCATTTGGAGAGGATATTGTTGAGGCTATGACAACTGCTATTAAAGTTAAGCAAGCAGGTGGTTTGAGTACCGAAACTTTTGTTGAGATTAACCCAATGGTAAGAGATAAGCAGTTGGAGAAAGAGCGCATCAAGAAAGAGGAGGAAGAGAAAGAGGCAAAAGAAGCTGAAACGGCAAAAAATAGCGTATTCAATTACGAGTAATAAAACATTTTTGCGCTGGTGCTACTATTTATAAACAAACATTGATACAATGGCAAGATTAGATTATAAAGACATATACTCTAAACTGGGCAAGCGTACCGAGTGGTATGCGCTTGCCGTGCGTGATACCTTTCAGAAGCGCATAGGCGAAATAGTGGCTATGTGTGAGGAGCTGGATATTAACGAAGATAAGCCATTTGCATTTGCGGATTATAAAGATGTAGCACCAGACGTTCAAGCCAAACTAAGGCAGCTATATAGCGAGGTGTACCAATCCTTGCGAGGTAACATTGTAAGGGAGTGGAACTATGCCAACGACACAACCGATAAGCTGGTTAAGGGCTTGTTTGGAAAACACAGCATAGAGGATAAGCACTATGCACGTTATTTCCAGCGCAACAAAGAGGCTATGAATAGCTTTTTTGAGCGCAGGCAGGACGGATTGAACCTCTCACAACGTGTTTGGCAGTATGTGGGGCAAGCTAAAACAGACCTTGAGGTAGCACTTGATTTGGGTATAGGGCAAGGGTTAAGTTCTGACACGCTCAACCGCAAGGTTAAGCAGTACCTTAATAACCCCGATGACCTCTTCCGTAGATTCCGTTATAAGGTTGGAGAGGACGAGGAGGGCAACCCTATTTATGGGCGCAAATGGAAACGCAGGAGGTATGATAAGGAAACAGATACCTTTTACTGGGTGGACGATAACCCTAAGAATTACCATACAGGGCAAGGCGTGTACAGGAGCAGTTACAAGAACGCTATGCGTTTGGCAAGAACTGAAACCAATATGGCTTACAGGACAGCCGACATTACACGTTGGCAACAAATGGAGTTTGTGCTGGGCTATGAGGTAAAACTAAGCCATAACCACCCCTGTACTGATATATGCGATGATTTGCAGGGTAAGTACCCCAAAGAGTTTGTTTTTAAGGGTTGGCATCCTCACTGCTATTGTTACATTGTGCCTATACTCTGCAAGGATAACGAGCTGGAGCAACTAACAGAGGCTATACTTAACGGAGAGGACACAAGTACGTTTGCACCTGCTGGTATGATTACAGATGTACCAGCAGGCTTTACTGGTTGGATTGCAGACAACGAGGAGCGCATACGCAACGCAGCCTCTTTGCCTTACTTTATAACTGATAATTACAAGAATGGAGAAATAGGCAAAGGCTTTAAGTGGTTAAGGGAGCATAAAAATGAGGCAGGGCTGGCAAACTTTAAGAAAGTATTAGCCAATAAAGAGTTGGAGCTTGAGGCAATAAACAAAGTGCAACCGCTCACTGCTAAGGAGTTTGCAGAATGTAGCAATTATGTTGAGGCTGGCAAAGCTGGAGGTTTCCCTATCTGTACAGCTCCTCCTGCAACAGGTGTACAGTTTGAGGAGTTAAGCAAGTTGGCAGACAAAGAGGAATTGGCTGCTATAATGCAAGAGGCTGCTAAGGGTAATAATACCCTCTCAACATATATAAACACAAAAGAGCTTGCAGAGCTGGAAAAGATAGCCACACAAGCTAAGTTTGCAGCCAAAACAGAGGCGCAATTTGTAGCCGTATTAGATAACGATGCGCTGGGAGCTGTAATAAATGGTGACACAGGCTTGTTTGCTGGTAGTCGGTATATTGGTACGAATTATAGTAAATTATGCTCTGTTGCGCTTGAAAAAGGCTCTATCGCTGCTGACACAGGTGCAATTTGTGTTATAAAGCTACCTGCTGGCAGTAGATACCTACAAACCACTATTGGAGGAGAACAAACGGCAATGCTCCTACCTAATACCAAACTTAAAGTAACAGGCAAGGAGGTTAAGGCTATTACACACGCAGGCAAGACCACCAATATAACGCACTATACGTTAGAGGTGGTAAACGATGGGAGCAGCTTCGTAAAGAGCATAGCAGAGATTAAAACACAAGTTGAGGCAGAGGTAACGGCATATAAGAAAGCTATTAAGGTTGCCAACAATGTTATAAACGCAGCTAACAAAGGACATTATGACTTACTGGGCGTTGATACAGCACCACTACAAGCAATCGTTAAGAGTGAGAGCAGAACAGAAATAAGCAAGGCTACTAAGGTGCTGGCAAAGGAAATGGCAGGGGCTAAAAAACTGGCACTTGCAGAGTATGAGAATATGCCTAACCTGTATGGGCTTACATTGGAGTTTGGAGAGGCTAATGCAAAGGTATTTATGGAGAACTGGGCAAAGCACATCGGTAAGTCAAGCATTTACGATACCGATGAGCTATTCCTTAAAAAGGTTATCCAAAAAGAGTTGTATTATGCCAAACTCAACCCTAACAAATATCCCACAACCCAAAAGTTTATATATTTCTTTGAAAAGCTGGAGGAGCAATACAATACAAAGATTGCAATAAAAGCTCTGCAACCCGATGTTGATGCAGCCGTTGTTTTTGCCCAAACAACAAAAAGTACAAAGGTAAAAACATTAGTAGCAGAATTACAGCAACTAATGAGCAGCCAAACGCTTGATGAGAATGCTATTAAGGCTAAGTTAGAAACTGCACAAAAAGAAATTGATAGGTTAAACAAAGAGCGTTTAGCACGCCTAATTAAAAAAGGTGTTGGCAAAGGGAGTACAAGTAAATATGATATGACATCGGTGTACTCTGCACAAGAGGCAAAAGAGTATAACCGACTGCACGCTGAATTTCAAAAAGCACTCTTAAATAATAATGGAGATTATCGAGCAAGTGCAGTTCTACAAGCTCAAAATGCTTTGGCTGATTATGTAACAGATTTGGGTGTAAAGTACCAAAGTATTAACCCAAAATTGCCACATATAGGAGGCTATACAGATGCAGAGGTTAAGAAAGCCATAAAAGACTATTTAACGCACAAAACCAATACCAATGGTTTTGGAGTGTATAGTGGTTCAGTAGGTGGAGAGTATGAAAGTGCAGCCTGTGAAAGTTATGCTAAAAAAATAGGGCTACCAGCAAAAGAACTCTCTATATTACGTAGGTACACAGCAGGTAGTAACTTTGTTAATGAGTATGCGTATAAAGCTGACGATTGGATAAACTGGGCAATGCCAAAAATGAAACAAGCTGGTGTATATGATGAATTTGTAAAGCTCATAGAGGACTACCTAAAAGCCTATAATGGTGTGTGTGAAAAGATGCCAAGATATAATAGCCACACATATAGAGGAGTACGTTTAAGCAAACCAGCTGCACAACAAATGCTGGCAGATATACAGAGTGCTTATAGTAGTGGCAGGGAATGGGTTAGCTTAAACCCTATGAGTACAACAAGGGATATACGAGTAGCCGATGGGTTTGGTACAGATTTAACCTTTCTTGTAAGAGGTAAAACTGGCGTTGATGTTAATCCTATTAGCCGTTTTATGGGAGAGGACGAATATGTATTTAGAGCTGGTAGCAAATTCCGTGTATTGAGGGTGTACAAAGCTACTAAGCCCGACATTGCAAGAGTTGGTAGCTGGTGTGTTGAGTTAGAAGAAATACTTTAACGAGAATACCCGAAGCGTGTATTACTACTTCGGGTATTCTGCCATATAGCTTGTTTCTTCCAATACGATTTGTTGAGGCTCTATAAAATGTAGGCTATTAGCCTCTATGTTGCACAAATACCCTTTAAGGTGTTGAGTAAATACCTCTATGCTGGGCATATTGCCAAAATGCTGTTTGAGGTACATAAATTCAAAATCCCACCAAAAGCCAGCATTTACCTCTTTGTCTGATTTTAAGTAAGACCAAGGATTGGTAGCCTCTCCTTTGTACCACCTAAAATATGTAGGATAATCCTCTGTAACCTCAAATTGAGGTTTATAAAACCTCTCCTCTATACCGTGCTTATACAGGTACTCTATCCACTGCTTGCAGCCGTTTTTAATGAGCTTGTGAGCAAAAGAGTGAGTAGAAAACTCTATTATAGCATCTATAATGTTTGCAAACTCCTTTTGAGGCTCTTTGTATTTCTCAAAGAAATATGCAGGGTTGCGCTCCTCTAATTTACTATATTTGTCAGCTCCATTAGCCCAGTAGTATTCCACATACCAAAACATTGCAGCTATTTCATTATAGCGCATACACCAAGCACCTTGCTTATCATTTACCTCCTCAAAGGGGTTGGTACGCTCTCCTTTGTAGTACCTATATTTTTTATCCATTGCCTGCAAAGTTAGTCTAAATAAATCATTTACGTTCTATCATTGGTAGGATATTGTGCTTTTTAAGCTCCTCATACAAAAACAAACGCCCTTTTTGTCGCCATTCTGTATGCTGCACCGTGCCAATAGTACCATTATGATGTGTTATTTGTATGGTTTTGCTATGCACAAAGCCCATATTAAGGTATGGAGTGTATAATATCCATTGCTTATTTACTTTACGCTGTATTTTGAGGTCTGCCAGCACCTTGTTAAATGCTTTGGCACTCATACCATAGTCTTGCGCTATTTGGGTTATAGTTACAGTTTCCTTGCTGCTCAATATAACCTCAATATAGTCTGTTTTCTTTTGCAGCTCTACAACCTCCGTTGTAAGGCTATCTAATTGCCTATTTTGAATTGCTATTTGCTTTTGTTGCTCTGCATTTTGTTGGCGCAACATTTTCAACTTGCTTGCAACCTCTATAATTAGGTCGGGGTTCTCTACAAGCTGCTCAATGGTAGGTTGTGTAGCTGTAAAACCTATTTGTAGCAGCTCCTTAATCCTATCATTGCACCAAATGGCAAACGCAGGGCTTAACCAGCGTGCAAACTCCAACGCTACATCTTCGTGCATCCAAGTGCCTTGTAATTCGGGATTACCACCTTGAATAATTTGCACTAATCCCGTTGGGCTAATCTGCCTAACGGTTGATAATGAGGAGATAAACTCTTCTGATTGTTTTGTACGCAACCAATCTTTTGTTGTCTTGCCAAAACCTTTTGCCATTTCGGTTGCGTTCACAAACAAGCTCCCTGTTTCCTTACGAAAGCTAATAGGGGCATTGCTATACTGGAATACGGATAAATTACTCATACTGCAAGTGCTTAAATAAAACAAGGAGCAAAAGCCGTGTGTACTAATGTAGGAGATGTACAACAACAGCCTAAGCTCCTTAGATATCTTTTTACAGCAATGCAGCCTCCCCTACCTTGCTGCAAATGCTAAACACTTGCAAATATAATACAACCTTACTACAACTTAAAAAGTTGTATATACAACTTTTGGAAGTAACTTTTATTTAACGTGTATTAACTGTTAGAGTTGCTTTTTAATCTCAAACAAGTTAATTGAAATATTGCTTAAAACATTAAGTACCGCCCAAGTCGTTATTGAGGATAATAATGTTATGATTGACATAACAAAGCCCATTGGGTTAAATACCATCTCTTTATGGTAGGTATATTTAGGGTCTTGTACCCAGCCCATAGTAACAAGCAATATAATAGCTGCTATAACTCCTACAACCAGCACAACAATAGCAACCCCTTTAAGTATGCTCTCTGCTGGATATGATGGTGTACCCTCTTTATTAACAGCTTGAGGGGTTTCTTGTACACCAAGAATTTGGTTAGTATCTTCCATTTTAATTTTGGTTTTTATATAATTTGTAAAAAAACAAAGCGATAAGACTATATGCAACTAAATAAGCAGCATTGTTTACCAGTATAGTAGTAGCATTCCACGAAGCCCCTGTAATATTATGTACAAAAGAAACCATAGTGCAAAGTAGTAGTAATACTACACCAATCAACGCTAACAATGTGTAAGTTTTTAATTTCATAGGTTTATGTTACTTATTGATGTTAGTATATGAAACGGTTGCTTTCCCATTTACAAAGCGGAGTGTGTCTGAAAACAGCCCAGTCCCTTTTTGGTCTTTTGCAAAAATATGGAAATACTCAAGACTTGTATTTACAGTAAAAGATTGCCCAGTTTCTATTTTACCTGCATCTTGATACCCCTTACTCTCCCCCGTTGCTGTTTCGTGGAATAAAACGTGTGTATTATACCAAGTAATACCACTTAAATTAGTAATGGTTTTTAGCTCTGTTTCTTCCTTTGAGCAAGAAACAAAAGCCAAACATAGCCCTATGAGGCTAAAAATAAAAAATAATCTCTTCATAGTTTTTATTCTTTGTTTAACGTTTGTAATTTTACCTCTCCTACTGGTAAGCTCAACAAAGGTGCTAAACGCAGAAACGTAGAGCCGTACCATTCGCTGTCGAGGTTCACCACAAACCTACCTATCCGTTGGTGCAAGCTCTACGTTATGAGCAGATACAATTTGCCCATTGGATAGGTATATAGCCTGTATTCTTTTCGAGGTGGTGATTTCGACAGCGAATTGGCTATAATGTATGTATGCAGTAAGAGTTGAGTACAAACCTCAAACCCAAACATACTGCAAAGATAGCTCTATTTATTGAGTACTCCAAACAAATGCACCGTATAATAGTAAAACTACACAAAACGTTGATAGAATTTAATCAAAATATCGTGCAAGTCGGCTGGTAATGCCATAAGTGCAGCCCGCATAAACTCTGTTGGCATATTCTCTGTGCCATAGCCTGCCTCTGCAATACCACCTGTAATACAACCCAGCGTATCAGCATCGCCTCCGAGCGAAACAGCGAGCCTTACCGCATCTTCAAAGTCTTTGCTCTCAATATAGCACTTTATTGCTTGTGGTACTGTTTCCATACAACTTTCATTAAACCTGTATGTAGGGCGTATCTCATCAAGCGTAAAACTCAAATCATAGCTAAACTGCTGTTCTATCTTCTGCTTTATCTCCTCCTTTGAGTATCGTTTGCGTGCCATAAAAATTGCAGTAGCAGTGGCAACAGCTCCCTTAATACCCTCTGTGTGGTTATGTGTACACTCTGCACTTTTATAAGCCTCCATTTGCACCTCCTCTAAGCTATTAAAAGCCCAGCCAATAGCACCAACACGCATTGCAGAGCCATTACCAAAGCTATTATATGGTTGAGGCGTTGGAGAGGCTAACCAAGCATTAAAAGAGCCACCATACGCCCCTTTGGGGTTAGGGTACTTGCGCCCCCAGTGCCTCATACGCTCTGCATAAGGTTGATTACACATAATTGCCTCTGCTATGGCTAAACTCATAATGCTATCATCTGTAATCTCACTGCCATTAGGCATAAACTCAAAATTATAATCCTTTGTTGGCTTAAACTCGTATGTACTGCCAACTAAGTCTCCAATTACTGAACCTATCATTTTCTTTTCCCTCTATTTGTTACCGTTCTATGTAAAACTAACTTCTGCATCTTGCATTTGGGGTTCTCGTAAACCTCCTCTAAGTTGTAGCGGTTTTGCAGAGTGGTAAGAGCTATACCAACAACATTTGCTGGCAAGGTATCATATATAGCTTTTTTACTGCCAAATAACCACTTTGTTTGCCCCATATAGGGCGTTTTTAACTCTACCAGTATAAACTTACTTTCCTCCATACCTTACTTTTTTAATGGCACATTACACAACACTTTTTTATTACACTCTCCACGCAAGAAATCAACTGCCAGTACTGCAATAGCTCTGCCTTGTATGGTGTGGCATCTTTCAGCTATACCCTCATAACCATTTCTTTGCTCTCTCAATATAGCCAACGCCTCTGTGTACCCCTCTTTTACGGCTGCATTACAGGCTTTGCTCATTGCTTTATCCTCCAAACGCTTACTAATAGCAGTTATGGCTCTATCTATCTCTAAATTGGTTCTTATAATCATAATACCTTTGTTATTGTAGCAAGGCGTACCTTGTTTTGGTACACCTTGCATCTTGTTATTTACCTATGTTTAATTTCTCTACTCCCAGCACTCTCTCTGCTGCATATATCGCATTGCTTGTAAGCTGCCTTTGCCAAGCTCCATTGCGAGGCGACCACTTAAAAACTGCTTTCTTTAGCTTGCTTATGGTTTCTCCATCGGGTTTGCCATCAAAGTACAATCTCAATCTCTCCTCCGAGTAGCAATAAACAACCCTCACACCATTAACCATATCCTCTGCATCTTCTCTATCTACCATATTTTGTAGGCGTGCTATGCGCTGCTGGGCATCTTTGATTTTAGCAAGGTTGTTTGTAAGCTGGTACTGCTGAAAGCCTTTGCGCATAAATGAGTATTGAGGCTCTTCGAGTAGCGTTTTAGCATTTGCCTCTGAAAATCCAAGAGCTACCAACTCATCTAATTTCTCCTCCTCTGTGAGCTTCTTTTTGCGTATAACGCTATTGGCTGATTTCATAGCCTCCTGCAATGCAGTTAGCTTTTCTACTTTGTCTTGTAGGCGTTCTATTTCAGCCCAGCCAGTAAGCCTGTGTTGTGTGGGGTTACAAACTCTATCTACAAACCTCTTTGCCCAGTTATCAAGTTTTTCCCTTGCACCACGCTCCCAATTATTAAGTTTCTCTGCACGCTTAACAGGGAACTTTGCGGGTCCAGTTATAAAAGAGGAGATACAACGGCTACAAGCACTAAGCCATTTAGCATACAATTCCAAGTAGCGTTGCTCAAAGTGTTCGTGCATTTCTGCTGGTAACTTTGCCAAATACGCCTGTAACTCTGTTTCACAATCATTCAATAACATTTCTCCACGCTTTTCGGGGTGGAAACTCGTCCATTGGTGCGCTCTGTACGCAAGGTCTTTAAGTGCCATTACAGAGGCTCTACGTGTAATCTCTTCCATTGCTATATTATTTAATTGGTTGTACAAATGTGATATTGTTATAGTTGAGAAAGCCACCAGCTTGTACGATGCTTTCTAACGTCTCCTTACCTCCACAAGGTGTATAAGGTATTACATCGGTATTAAACTGCAAGTAGCCTTTACCAACAACATAGAAGCCATAGCCATATATTTTAGCTACTCCATTTGGTGTATTAAATTGTACGCCATCTAAACGCACAATCTCCAATGCCTTGTTTAACTGTTTTGTTGTCATACTCACTCTGTATAATAGAGCTGGCTTGCACCAGCCCTGTATTTAACTTATTAACTCTGCATTTTGCCCCACCCACAACATAGCATCTGTACCTTTCCAAGTAAAATCAAATGCTTTGTTCTTTGGGTTATACTTCCCCTCTAATTCTGTACCCTCCTTTAAGCCGTGTATCTCATCTAAGCAATACCTACCAAATTCAGTAGTAATTTTTACACGTACTTTTGCTTTGATTGTTTTTACCATATTCCGTAATTATAAAAGTATTACCTAATCTTCCCACTCCTCACTTATATCCTCCAAATCATCATCATAAACGTATGCAGGAAAGCCCTGTTCGGGGTCTGCTTCGGGTGCTATACCTCCGTAATACTCCCCATTCTCTGTAATAGAGGGGTGTTTTACATTTGGGTTATCTCCACAAGGCGCACCCTCAAACGCAAGCTCAATACCTTTTTCTCTATCCGAGCCATAGCCATTCATTTCTGCCAGCAACTCATAATAGTCTTTACCTCCAAACACTCCGTAACCCTCATAACAGGTTTCCTTATAACGCTTGCCTTTATCATCTACCATATACACTGTAAAAGGCTCATCGTTTACAATACGATGTTTCGTGTCTTGTGTAATCCAGCTAAATTGTCCCATACCATTAAAATTTATCAACTACCAAACCTTTTGCGCACATACTCAAACTATAACCAGCCTCTATGAACTTACTAATTATAGTAGAATTACTCTCAAGTATGAGCAATTTATAAACATTGCTGTAATGGTCTTTAACAGGCACATTAAAAGCTACCTTTATGTTAGGGCTTTCGCTTACCAGTGCAACAGCGTTGCTAAAATCTTCATTTGTCATTGCTTTATAATTCATTTATTCAACTTTTACCCTTAAAAGCGTTTCGTATATTCACGCTTAACTTGATGCAAATGTAGTTTGAAGAAGTCAATACACCAAACATTCAAATGAATAAATCCAATTATTTAACCTTTTGTAACAGTATTCATATTTGACTGGTTATGAATTACTTTCAAAAGTTGTACGTTTATTATATGCACGCTTAAAATAAATAAGACTATATTTGCCACCGATATAAAGCAAATTAGTATAGTATGAACAAAAAGTTACTAGAATTATTGGTAGCAAAATGCAAGGACATGGGGCTATCAGAAGAATCTATCCAAAAAATTGCTGGCATTGCAAGCAATGGTTTGGCAGATGATGCAACAGACGAGGCTATTGAAACACGTGCAAATGAGTTTTTGCCTGTCCTTAAAACAATGCAAGGAGAGGCAACCCGATGGGCGCAAAACAAGAACCCCAAACAACAACAGCAGCAAGAGGAAAAACTGAATGAGGCTTCCATTGAGGCTATTATCAAAAAAGTAACCGAAAACCTCTCTACAAAGATTGAGGAACAAAACACAGTTATCGGCAATTTGCAAAAGCAGTTGGGCGAAAGCCAGCGCAATGTTGTAATTGCGAGCGAGATGCAAAAACTGGGGCTAACAGAGGCAGATATGGAGTTTGTTACAATTCCAGCAGATGTCAATGTTGGGGAGTATTTAGGTAAATACAAGCAAAGCCTTGTTGATAGAGGCTTAAAGCCAGTTGATAGCAGTGTTTCCAAAGAGGAAAGAGAAAAAGCAGAGAGCGATTTGGCGGAAACTATGCTAAGTGAGTATGCTAAGTAATTATTAAAACAAGTGGTATGAAACGTAAATTCCAAAACTATGGTGGTGATAGACATTGCACCACTATGCCACCTGTAAAGGTTACAGGGGGTTTTACGCTCAATCCAGCCCAAACAAACCTTACTGCTGGTGCAGTTGTACCTTTTGGTACATTGGCGTATGTTGATGAGGCAACACGTTTGGCAACGCTCATTAAGAGCGCAAGAGTTGTAGCAATCGCAGGCGATACTAAAAAGGTTACGCTTGAGGCTGATGAGTTTAGCAAGCCTCTGTTTATTGTTGGCGACATTGTAGCAAAGGATTTGGCTGCAACACTTGCAGTTTGTCCTAAGATTACAGCCGTTGCTAATACAGAAGCAGGGGTACAAATCACATTGAATAAAGCTATTGAGGGGCTTACTGTTGGTGATGCTCTGTTTGAGGTTGTAGCCAACGAAGCTAATGTGAAACTGGTTGCAGAGCCTAACTCTATTACCATTGGAGAGGGTTCTGATGCAGAGATTAAGGAGGAGTTGGCAGACACTGGCATTGATGTTACTCGTGATAGTGGCAATGGAGAGGTGTACGCTCGCAGAGTTCCCCCTGTTCCTGCAACACTTATGGAGGGTTCATTGCTCAAAGGCACAAAGGTAAGCTATACCAATAGCCGTTAAACTATGGAGGAGTAAATAACTATGGATTCTATTTTTAGTAAAGTAAGTTTGCCCAGCGTTCCAGTGGATTTGCTGGCAACATTGAGAATTTTCTTTGATAAAGCCTCTCTGCAAAACAAAACTATTTTCGAGCAACTGTATGTTGATAAGTGGTTCGACTACAATTTGCCACAAATGGATTTGACCGCAGATGCAATTCAAGCAACCTACAACGTGCGCTTTATGGCAAGCGTAATTGGTAACGATGCTGCAACTCCGTTGCGCCCTACCGATGGCTTTAAGACCTTTAGCGAAGAAATTCCCCGTATGGGACACCGTTTCGGTATGTCTGCTAAGAAGATGCGCAAAATGCTCTCTATTTTAGAGGCGAGCGGCAAGCGTTATACCGACCAGCAGAAATTCCAAGAGGTGTACAAAATCCTTATGGGAGAGGTTAAGGAGGCTTATTTGGGTTGCAAGGATACGGCTGACCATATCATTTTGCAGGCTATGTCAAATAAGGGTGTAGCAGAGTTTACCCCTACTCTTAATAACCCCGATGGTCGCACCTATAAGGTGGACTACAATATGCCAAAGGAGAATATCCTGAAAGCAACCAATAACTGGGAAAAGGGGAATGAGAGCAAGGTAAATCCTTTTGAGGAGTTGGCTGATATTCGCTACACATTCCAAAACAAGGGTATTGTGTTTGGCGAAACCTGTATGTCGCCCTCTGTGTATGCGTGGCTCATTAACTGTCCTGCTGTACGCAGAGCAATTAAGGGTACAGATAAGAGCGGACAGGCTGTAACACCTGCTGAACTCAATGCAATGCTGCAACAGTTTGAATTGCCAGCAATCACTCTCATTAACAAGCGTAATGCTGTTACAGAGGACGGAAAGCGTAAAACCGAGCTTATCAATCCGTGGAATGATAATGTTATTACGCTCAAGCCTGCTGGCAAGATTGGAGAGGTACAACCTGCATTTGAGGACAATGCTATCATTGAAGAGCCAAACGTGCAGTACACAGATGCTGGTAACGGTATGCGTATTGCCAAGTGGCAAACTGGCGAAAGCACAGGACAAAAGGCAGGAGAGTACACGCAAGCAAGTTGGAGAGCATTGCCTATTATTACGGAAATTGATAGTATTGTCAATTACCAAGTAAGAGGACTTTAATAACAAGCATTCGGTATGACAAACTTAGAGGCTATATATTGCGAGGTTAAACCATATTGTACAGATGAGTATGAGCTGGAGTTTGAAAAGGCGTTATTATCTGCTTGCAAAAGAGCAGGGGTAACGTATGGCATAAAGGACGAATATACGCCCGATAATGAGCGTGTAATTGCACTGGCAGCCATATTCACACTCCAAAAGTATATTACTCTAACCTCCGAGAAAGAGGGCGAATACTCGCAAAGCTATAACGATAAGCTCAAGGATAGGATTTTATTCCTCTGCAAAAGCAACGGTATAGATGCCTCCGAGTTTGCCCCCGATGCAGTTATTACGCTCTCTCACGCTTCTAATATGTTTTAATTATGGGAGGTAGATACAGAGATTTGCTGGAAATAGAGCAAGTAGAGGCTCAAACTCGTAATGAGGTTGGCGATTTGGTAGGCGGTAAGCCTATTTGGGTAACTCTCTCTAAATGCAGAGAAGAACCTGCTAAGGCTGGTGCAGTACTTTCAACAGTAAATGCAAAAGCCATAGAATACAGCTCTAATATATTTCTCCCCAAACACTCCCCAGCCGTGCCTCTCAATGCACGTGTAAGGGTGTTAAGTGAGGCAGGAGAGGTGCAAGTTATAGGCTCTGTATTACGCTACAAAAAATACCAACACTATGCCAAAATATGGGTTTAAGGCTAATTTCGGTAAGGACGATGTACACAGCTCTATCAGCCAGTATGCTTTACGCATACACCGTGCATTAGAGGTTATAATGCAGTATATTGGCGAACAATGTGTAAGCATTGCAAGAGAGAAAGGAACGTACAACGACATTACAGGTAATTTGCGCAACTCAATAGGCTATGTACTGGTACGCAATGGAGATATTATTTGCAAAAATTTTGAGGAGCGTGTACAAAGCAAGATTGTTTCTGCTGCTAATAACAGTGGCATTTTAGAGGGGCAAGCATTAGCAGAGGAGCTGGCAACCAAATATACAAAGGGCTATGTGCTGATTGTGGTAGCTGGTATGCACTATGCTCATTATGTTGAGAGCCTTAACAAAGATGTACTGGATAGCGCAGAGAGATACGCCTTGCAAAAAGTACCAACCATATTGAAAGATTTGAAGAAGCAGATTTACAAGGTAGCTTTATAAGATGGCAAATAAAAATGTAGATAAAATAGTGTTGCGGAAAGGGATGCAGTTTAACACCGTACAGGACGATATTCTGTATGTGGTATTAAACAACTCTAAGCTGGCAAAGGAGCTTACAGGCGTAATAAAGAAAAGCCAAAAGCCTGTACGCACACAGCCACCAAAGGTTGAAGACTGCATCATTAGCAGCCTCTCTATTGAGAGTGGCACAGTGCAATTAGGCACAAGCAACGTAAACATCTATGTTCCCGATAAGATAGACTGTGTAACGCAAAGCGATGCCTCCAATACTGATGCTGACACGCAGCGTATCAAGCAGCTTGCAGGGCTTGCATACGAGGTGTTGGAAAAGTATTACAGCGAAAGCTGGGGGAGTTTCGAGTGCGTTGCGCAGGATGTTATAGAGGAGGCAGCACTACATTGCCACCGTATATGGCTCAAAATAAGATTTAATTTTCATAACCTATAAAAGTAAAGAGTATGGGATTGATTTCATTAGGATTGACCGAAATACAAGTAGGTGCAATTTCAGAAGATGGAGGCGAGGCTAAAACTTACAAAAAGATTGGCAAGACCTACCAAAACACCTGTAAGCTGGTACAGGAATCGGCAGATGTAACAGAACATTACGAGGAGGGACAGAGCGCACCAGAGGTGCGCAAGAGAAAGAAGAAAGTACCTATCCTTACTTTCTCTATAATGGACCCCGATGTAGAGTTTCTCAAAGCCTATTTGGGTGGTACTGTTGCAGGAGATGCAGATGAAGCAGAATGGAGCTGGAGCGATACCGATGAGAACATCGAAGCCAGCATTAGAGCTGTTCCCGAAGTAGGTTTGGTTTACACCATTCCACGTGCAGATATTGAGGCGGTGCTTAACGCAGAAATGTCCTCACAGGGCATTAACCTTGTGGACTTTACCGTTACCCCACTCAAACCAAAGAAATCGGGTGTAGCCACCATTAAGGCAAAGAAGAAAACAAGTTCATTCCCTGGATAACGTGGGGTTGGATAATACCGAGTAAAGCCCACCGTGCTTATTGCATAGTGGGCTTTTTTACTAACAAGTATTACGAGTATGGAAGATAATACAAAGGCATTAGAGGCTTTGGAGGCGGAAAGAAAGGAATTGCGCCTGCTCATAAACAAAGGGATTAGCTTTACTGTGGATTATACAGAGAAGCAGAAAGTAAAAATACCACGCTTCCAATGGTGCAAGTGGCTCAAAAAAACACAAACCATTGTTGAGGATAAGCAGCGTGAGTTTATAGTAAAAGAGCCAACCGCCTTTACACTGGATAGGCTCTCTATGGAGTATATAGAGCTTATTATTGATGAGAATAAGCTAAAAGAAGCACCAAGACAGGAGGCACGCAGGTTATTTGCAGCACATAACAAGCGTATGGCAAAGATTGTGGCAATAGCCGTACTGGGTAACGAGTGGGAAAATGAAAAGCTATTAAACGAGCATACAGAGTTTTTTGTTCGCTGGCTTAAAAACAGCACTCTTATTGATTTGGTGCAGGCAATAGACCTAACGAACAATTTAGCGGATTTTATAAACTCTATGCGATTGTTATCGAGCGCAAGAACGACAATACCGACACGCATAGAGGAGAACCAAGAGGCTTAAACAGCCTCTATGGGCAACGTGGGGCTATATGCGCATACTTTCATTGGACGTGGGAGTATCTCACAAAAGGTATTGCGTGGGCTGTTGTGCAGCGTATGCTGGCAGACCAAGCACGCTATGATATGGACGATGAGCCTACCAATAACAGTGCAGGAGATAGCCAGTTTGATAATGGCAGCATAGAGCTTACAGAGGAGAATGCAGATGATTTCATTAACTATATAAACAGCATTAGTAGTGGAAAGTAATAACGGTGCTTTGGCTTTTGATGTACTCATTAGAGATAGCAACATAAATGAAATGTTGGCTAAAGATGAGAAACGCATTATGCAGTTTGCCGAGAATGTAGAGGGGCAATCCCAAAGCGTTGTTGGCAGCTTTGAGGGTATAGGCAAGGCTATTGGAGGCATTGCCATTGGTGCTATGCTTCAAGGCTGGGTAAAAGATATAATTAGCGTGCGTGGAGAGTTTCAGCAGCTCGAAATAGCATTTAATACAATGCTGGGCAGTGCAGAGCAAGGCACGCAGTTAATGAACCAACTGGTAAAAACGGCTGCTTCTACTCCATTTGACCTAAAAGGTATTGCTGGTAGTGCTAAACAGTTGTTGGCATACGGTACAGCAGCAGAAGATGTAAACGGTACACTTGTGCGATTGGGTAACATAGCAAGTGGATTGAGCATACCATTAAACGACCTTGTGTATCTGTACGGTACTACTATGGTGCAGGGGCGTTTGTTCACGCAAGATGTAAGGCAATTTATGGGGCGTGGCATACCTTTGGTGCAAGAGTTGGCTAAACAGCTTAACAA
The DNA here is from genome assembly GCF_900454935.1 of Prevotella pallens. Lineage (NCBI taxonomy): Bacteria > Pseudomonadati > Bacteroidota > Bacteroidia > Bacteroidales > Prevotellaceae > Prevotella > Prevotella pallens. The sequence goes on along the minus strand of NZ_UGTP01000002.1, from coordinate 108,100 downwards.
AACGACTGATGAAGTTAATGCTATGGTTACTGCTGGGCAAATAGGTTTCCCCGAAGTTCAAAAAGTCATAGAGAGCTTAACCAACGAGGGTGGTATGTTCTATGGCTTGATGGAGGAGCAAAGCAAGAGCCTTACAGGTCAAATCTCTAACCTTGAAGATGCCTTTGATATGATGCTCAATGATATTGGGCAAAATACACAAGGCGTATTAAGTGGCAGTATTAGCGTTGTTGCCTCACTGGTAGAGAATTACGACAAAGTATTACGTGTTTTAGGTGGTTTAGTCGCGATGTATGGTACATACAAAGTGGCTATGGCTACTGTTGCCATACAGCAGGGCAAGAGTACTGGTATGGCTAAGGTTGATATGATTGTACAAAAGGCTCGTATGGGTACGCTTGCTAACCTCAATGCGAGCGCACACAATTATGTTGTACAACACGAGCTAATGGGCAAAGCTCATCAAGCATACACGCTGGAGCTGCAAAAGGCTCTAACACTGGAACAGCAGGAACAGGTTTTGAGAGGCGTTAAAATGCAGGCTATTGCTGCATTGCTCACACAGGAGCAGCAACAATACCTAAGCCGATTAAACCTAAACTCTCAAAGCGTAGAGTACCTTGCAGCAGCAGAGAGTATATTAACCGCTGACCAGCGTATGAGTTTGGCAAAGCAAGACCTTACACGCAATAGTATGGCTTATGGTGTTGCTATTGAACAAAGCATACAGGCGCAAATGCTGGAGAATACAGCCAGTATGAACGCATTGCGTACAGAGGCTGCTAAGTTGAAAGCTAAAGAAGCCTCTTTGCTTCAAGATTATAGGGTTAGCCAAAACAAAATACAGCAAACTCGTGTACAAATAGCACTGGCACAGCAAGAGGGTAATACGCAAGCGGTTGCTGCATTAAAAGAACAGCAGCACAACCAGCTTAAACAGCATGGTATTATTGTTAGCGAAATGAAATCTGCAAAATTAGCTAAGGAGGCTACAACGCAGAAGATTACAACACTCGCAACCCAGCAAGCATCTTTGGCAGGAAAGGGTAAAGCAGCCAGCGATGCAATGCAAACCGCATCCTCTACTCTACTAAGCACTGCAACAACATTCCTTACCGCAAAGTTAAGGGTTTTGTGGGCTACACTTATTGCAAACCCTTTCACAGCGATTATTTCACTTGTAGGGCTTGCTGCAAGTGCATTTATGATGTTTGGCAAGCAAGAGGAGGAGAATACAACGATTGCTGGAGAGTTCCAAGATGCCGTAACAGAAAGTTACAATAAACTAAACCTTTACTTTGCCATATTAAAAACCTCCTCTGCAAACTCTAAGGAGTACAAAGATGCTCTGAAAAAGATAAACGACCTTTGCGGAGAGCATAGCGTTGAGCTACTGAAAGAAAATGCTGGGCTTGAGGAGCAGGCTAAAAAACACGATGAGCTTGTAGATGCCATCGGGCGTAGTACTGCTGCTAAGATTAAGGCTAAGTACATAGAGGAGGAATACAATAAACTTGCAGAAAAGCAAAAGGAAATACTCGAAGAACTAAAAGAGCAAGCAGAAGAGGCAAGCCACAAGGAGATTAAGGAAACAATAGATGTTACCCCCGAAGGTGTTGCAATAACGGCTTACAAAGCTGTTGATGAAGCCTCTGTACATATACGAGAGGCAACAGATGCACTATGGGCAAGCATACTAACTGCTGCAACTGATGGAGCAGAGAAACTGCAAGGGCTTACAGGTGATGCGTACAACAAAGCCTATAACGAGCTTATAACCAACATTCTTGAACGTGTGCAAGAGGCTACTGGAGCAACGGACAAAGAAATGGAGGCATTCAAAGGCAGTGTAGAGAGTGCAGTACAAAGCACCTTAACCTCTGCACAAGCCTGTAACAAGGGTATTGAGTTAATAAGTAGCCAAACAGATAGTATGTTTGGTAAACCTATTACCAATAACCTTAAAAATGAGATAGACATCACTAAGTTAAGTTTGGACGAGTTGCATAAACTTTCCTCTCAACTCAACGGCTCACAGATTGGTATAGACTTAAAACTATATGGCTATACTGAAACTATGGCAATGTTGCGTGATGTAAACAACCTCATTAACAACAAGCAAAACAACCTCAATACCGAGAATGGTATCAATGATGAGATTGGCAAACTTAAAAAATTGCGTGGAGAGGCTACATTAGGCAGTGCAGAATGGAAGAATTTGGATAGCCAAATAACAAAGTTGGAAAACCGATTGCCTAAAACGCAAGCTAAAATTGCCAAAGCTGCAAACAGAACCAAAGAACAAGCTGCAAAAAAAGCAGCAAGAGAGGCTGAAAGGCAAGCAAAGGAAAGAGCTAATGCGCTCAAAGATATTGCTCAAAGGGAAATTGATTTAGAGCTTGAGGTTGAGGATAGCCGACTTGATATTATCAAAGATGGTTTTGAAAAGCGCAAGGCAGAGCTTAAAGCCCAACACCAAAAAGAGCTTGCAAGAATTGATAAAGAGCAAAAAGAGCTGGCAGAAAAGTACAAGAAAGCTGGTAAGGCTATGCCTACTAAAACAGAGGCTAATTTTACAGCTTTGCGAACCAACGAGAATGCCAGTTACGAGATTAAGTTAAGCCAGCTTACAGAGGCAGAGATTAGCGAGCGCAAAAAGCAATATGAGCTATACTACAAGTGGGTAAGCACATACGGCGAATATGTGGCTAATGCTCAATTTGAGAAGCTGGTAGCTAATGGTAATACTTATACAGCGTGGCTTGAAAGCAAGGTGCAAAACCTTGTAGAGAAAGAGGCAAGCACGGCTGGGCTTAACGAGGCAGAGAGTAACGACCTCATAACATTCCAGCAGGAGTTACAAGCAGCTAAGGGGCTTAAAACAGAGTTTGAGCAATTCAGTGAGAGCCTATCAAAAGCCAAAGACAATAGTAATACACTAAGCGAAAGCCTTGCACGTTTGGTACAGCTCAAACAGGATTTGCAACAAGGTAAAACCAACCTCATTGGAGAGGAAAGAGCAAAAGCGATACAGCAAGTAGATAAGCAAATTGAAGAGAGTACACAAGAACTGCAAAAGCATCTTTTGGAAACCTACAAGAGCAATGCTGCTTTACGTTTTGAAACAGAGCAAAAGTATGAGCAAGAAATTACGTGGTTAAAACAACACGGCTACGAAGAACAGGCGATGCTGGCAGAGAAAGCACGTAGTAAGGCTATTGCTGAAATTGATGCTACAAGAATACAGGCAACAGACGATTGGAAGCAGCTTTTTGAAAATGCAGAATATTTAAGTAGCTCTGCATTTGATAATATCCTGCAAAAATTACGTGCTATGGTTGCAGGTATAGCTGATGCCGACATTAAGGGAGCATTACAAAAGCAGCTTGATGATTTAGAGATACAAACACAGGGCGAAAGAAACCCATTTAAGTTGCTTGTAAACTCTATCAAAGAGTACAACGCAGCAGCAGATGGGAGTACCGAGAAATCGGTAAAGTTCAAAAAGATGTTTACCTCTATTGGCGCAAGCATCTCTATGGTTAAAGATGGCTTTGATAGTGTTGTTAATGGCTTAAAGGATTTAGGGCTGGCTGGCGATGAGGCAACACAGGAGTTACTGGGCGATATTAGCGAAATGATTGGCGGTGCTGCAACACTCGCAAAGGGTATAGCAACAGGCAACCCTATGGATATTATCAGCGGTGGTGTTAGCCTCATTACAAGCGCAATATCTGTGTTCGATAGCACGAGCAGGAGAATTAAGCGTGAAATGAAGCAGCACGAAAAGCAGCTACAAGCCTTGCAACGCATATATAGCCAAATCCAGTTTAATGTAGAAAATGCCATTGGCGATGATTACTACAAAGAGCAACAAAAGGCAATAGAGAACTTGCAAAAGCAAAAGAAAGAGTATGAGGAGTTATCACGGCTTGAAAGTCGCAAGAAAAAGAAAGACCGTGATGATAACAAAGTACAGGAGTATTTAGCTAATGCAGAGCAAGCGGAGCGAGATATTAAAAAGATTGAGCAAGAAATTGTAGAATCTTTGGTGCAAACAAACTTCCGTGATTTGGCTAATGAGTTGGCAAATGTTTGGGCTGATGCGTTCGGCAAAATGGAAGATAGTACAAAGAGTTTTGAAAAGATTTGGAATACCACCATTGCAAATGCAGTTAAGAACTCGCTCAAACTAAAACTCATAGAGCCTATTGTTAATGAGTTTACCAGTACCCTTGCAAAGTATATGGGAACGCATAACAACAGTGTGGTAGGTTTCAACTTCGCATACTGGAAACGTATGTTACAAAACGCTGGTAAGGCATTCACAGATGGCTTAAAAGGGTTTGAAGAGTACTTTCAAGGTATGGAGGACGAGGTCGGCAAGGCAAGTAATACGCTGGAGGGACAAATTAAAGGCGTTACAGAGGACACAGCCTCTATTTTAGCTGGAGAAATGACAACAATGCGTATTAGGCAAATGGAGCAGCTGCTGGTTATGCAAGGCTTACAGGCTACAATGATTGGCGTAGATAACACCGTTAAATCTGCTCTAACATATCTAAGCTCCATTGCTAATAATACAAGCTACAATAGGCATCTGCTGGATATTACTAAGCAGCTTGAAAACATCAAATCATCGCTTGCAAGTAACCCATTACGAGCAAAAGGATTAACAGCATAAGTATGGAACGAATAGCAGTATTAAGGCAGCTAATGGCACACGGACATTGTGCTGCAAGCATAAGTATGGTACATAACACGCAAGGGAATATATCCAAACTTGCCGATACATACTTTTACTTTATCAAACCGTGCATACAAAAAGATTTTCCAAATTTGGCGTTTTTCCGTGAGCATATCGGCAAAGATGGAGAAAAGTTTGGAGTGTATGTTGATAGCAAAGGAGAGGTTGCAGCCTCTCCAAAAGCTGCTTTTTTAGGCAGTAGTAATGTGAGTTTTACAGCCACACATTACAACATACACCAATGCTGGTGTAGGCACAATAGCCAAGTTGCTATTGTAGTAACAGATAATAGCCATCTACACATAGATTGCTTTGAAAATGCAGCGGTTAATGTAACTATACAGAGTAAGCGAGCTAAGGTTTTCATAAACCAATATGGCAACAGCAAGGTACTGGTTAAAGGCTTTGCAGAACAGGCGAAAATTACGACATACAAATGTAATACATATAAATAGTTAGGATATGGCACAGGAACAATTTATGGTACTCAATATGCCTTTTGACGAGGCAGAGGGAGCAAAGAAAACGTATGATTATAGCCCAAACCGTGCAGACGGAGTGGTTACAGATGCCAGCTTTGAGGCTGGTAGGCAATCAAACTGTATAAGATTTGATGGTACAGGCAAATGCGAGGTGCAAAAAAACGTACTGGATATGACACGTGATTTTACAATTTGCACGTGGGTTAAGCTGCACCCTGTTAGCAACCAGCTCATCATTGTATTTAACTACAATGGCATTAACAAGCTGTACCAAAAGAGCATAGAGCTAAACGCAGAGCAATGGTACTATCTTGCAATCAGCAGGAGCGGTAACACCATTTGCACATACCTTAACTCAACGCTTGTAGAACGTGCTGTAATGCCTAACGACTTTGGAAATCCTATCGGCATAAGCATTAACCAAGACAACTACAATACAACGCTGGGGAATGGCTGTTTGGACGAAACTCGCATATATCAAAAAGAACTCACACAGGAGGAGATAGATGGGGAGTTAAACAATACAAAGCAGCTTGCCTACCTGTTAGATGGAGTGAACTTTAAGGAGTATGGAGTATTTGTAAGTGCGAGCAAGGGGCTGCTGGGGAGCTTAAAGATGAAAGACCCATTAAAGGTTGATTTCAGCGGTTATCACGGAGAAGCCGTAGATTTGGCACGCCCACGCTTTGAGGCAAGAGAGATTACATTAGAGTGCTTTATCCACTCCACAGGCGGTAAGATGGAGTTTGTAAAAGCAGTAACAAACTTTCTAAGCCTGTTCAACAAGAAGCACACCACCAGCACGGATATTGTACAAGCAGAGCCAGTAGCAGCAGGGTTACACAGATTGACCATAGATATACACCCTACAAAGGCTTTGGTTTACGAGGTGTATTTGCCCGATGCTACACAGGTTGAAAAGGTGTGGAACGATAGAGATATGACAGGTACATTTACTCTTACTTTGAGAGAACCCGAACCTGTCAAAAAGGTTTTGAAACACATTAGGGTAAACGAAAGCTCAAAGCAAGTAAGTATCACTATTACCACAAGTAAGCTGGTTAATATATACTGGGGCGATGGTACGACAACGCAAGATGTGTACGGAGCTAACAAAACTATTACGCACAATTATACAACCAATGGCGACTATTATGTAGTTGTAACAGGTGTTATTGAGGATATAGTGGAGTTTACCACAAACGCAATTATAGTATGGGACAAATTATAGTACACAAACGTAATGGAGAGGTACGCTATGTGTTAGATAGTACTGCAAAGCTCTGCACCGTAAAAAGCGCAGAGCAAAAGCGTGATTTGCTGGGCGAAGATACTGTAACTGTAAAAACAGAGAGCGCAACGGCAATGGAGTATATGGTAGGCGATTATATAGAGGTGTTTGGCGATGTTTACACGCTTAACAAGATAAATGAGCCTACTAAAATTGGAGAACGCAAGTTTGAGAATACAATGGTATTTGAGGGCTTGCAATACAAGCTACTTGATGCACAATACCGTAATACCGATGCTGCTGGGCATAACCCCAGCGGAGAGTTCCAACTTGTAGCCAATATGGGGTTGTTGATGAATTTGCTAATCAACAACATAAAACGTGTAGCAGCTCCTTTGGGCGAGGTTTGGGAGCTGGGCGACTGCATAGAAACAGAGTACAAAGATTTCTCTTTCAGCAAAGAGAATTGTTTGGGCGTATTGCAGCGTGTATGCAAAGATTTCAATACAGAGTTTGAGATTGAGGTTGTAGCCCATAAGCATTATAAGCTACATATCCGCAAAGCTGGCAAACTCTTCCCTGCTACATTCTCATTTGGTATGGGAGGAGGTATTTACAAACTGAAACGAAAGAATGTTAATAGTAATGATATTGTAACACGCCTGTATGTTGAGGGTGGTACTAAGAACATCACTACCAATTACAGAAATGGAGCGCAGCGTTTAAGGATTGCGGACAACGAGGAGAGTTATATTGATAACAAACAAGCAATAGCAGCCTTTGGAGTTAAGGAGGGGAGCAGAGTATATGAGGATATTTACCCACATCGTACAGGAGTTGTAAGCTCTATTGTTGAGGGAGATATTTTTAAGTTTGTGGACAACACAATGTTTGACCTCAAAGAGAAAGATACCAACGGCAATACACGCTGGTTGATAGATGGCACTGCTGCAAAGCTCAAGTTTGTTGGTAATAGTAATTTGGCTGGCTATGAGTTCGAGATAGCCGACTATGATACCAAAACACAAACTTTCACGATTAACCAGTATGAGGATAAGCGAGGCTTGAAAATACCAAGTGCAGCCACCGCCTACCAAATTAAAAAGGGGGATAAGTATGTGTTGCTTGATATTATTATGCCAAACGACCCATACGTGGTTGATGCAGAAACAGAGCTTAAAAAGGCAGGGACAAAAGATTTGGAGGCAGACAGCCAGCCAAAGGTTGAGTATGAGCTTGAATTTGCAAGCCTGCTGCTCAAACGCAGGTTTGGTGTAGATGGCTCATTGCCTAACCTCTTTAAGGTTGGCGATTATTTGCCTGTTAAAGATAAGGATATAAATGTAGATAAGGCTATACGAATTAAGGGGTTTACAAGAGATTGTTACAAAGATGAGTACAGTTATAAACTAACAATTAGCGACACAGCAGAGGTAAACATTATTGAAAAGCTGATTATAGATAATGAGGAGCAAAACAAGCTCATTACCTTAAACCAGCTAACAGATGTTGCTAAGGCAAGAGCTAACTGGAGAACTACACAGGAGCTGCTAAATATGGTGTTTGATGGCGATGGTTTCTTTGATGCCACCAATATACGCCCAAATAGCATTGAAACGCTTATGTTGAGCGTTGGCAATCGTGCAGGGCAATTCATTTTACAAAACATCGTCATTGAGGCTAATGCTGCTGTAAATGGTAAGCCTAACCCTAATTTAGTGAGGATAGGCAGTAATAACGGAGTGTTAATCCATTACGCTATTGAGGAAAATAATAGAACGTGGAATATAGGAGAAAATACCATTACCCTAACAAGTAATGGAGCATATTACCTATATGCACGTTGTACAAAAGCAGCTGGGGAGAGTGGCGCAAGCCTTATTTTCAGCCAAACACGCTATGCAGTAGATACAGGTGCTTACTATTATTTCCCTGTTGGTGTGCTATCCTCTGTTTACAACGGCTATCGTGAGCTTACAACAACATACGGAGCTACACGCATAACAGGGCGTACTATCAACTGTGGGCGCATTGAGAGTATAGATAAACGTACTTACTTTGACCTTGATAATAGCGAGATTGGAGGTAACATAAAATTTGTTTCAACCGATGGTACGATGAAAAGTATAGAGGAGTTGGAGCATTTAGTGAATACAACCTCTACTGCACTTGATGGGGTAAATGAGATTATAGAGGGCTTACAAAGCCAAGTGGACGGTACGGTTGAGTATTGGTTTGGTGCTGGTGTGCCAACACTGGGAACTGCACCAGCTAACCAGTGGACAACGGAGCTGGATAAGAAAACGCATTTGGGCGACTTGTACACTGATACCGCTACTGGTTTAGAGTATCGATTTACAAAGGAGGGAGAAACCTATAAATGGGTAAATATCCCCAGCACTGGCATTGGGCAAGCCATACAAACTGCTAATAATGCGTTGGAAACAGCCAGCAGTAAGAATCATACGTTTTTAACGGCAAATGCCAACACATACCCAAAACCACCGTATAAAATTGGCGATTTGTGGATTACCCTCAATGATTACAAGATACGCATCTGTACAAAGGAGCGTGAGGCGTTAAGTGGGTATAGCAGTTCAGATTGGAAAGATGCAGGTTATACCGATGATACGAATGCTAATGCAGCATTGCAGCAGCTAACAGATTTGGCAACAGATGGCATAATAACGCCCAGCGAAAAAATTAAGCTCAAAGACGAGTTAGCCAACATTAAGGTGGACTACTCTACTGTTAAAGCAAAGGCACAGATGGCAGGTTGTCCTACAATAGGATTTGATGCTGCATATAGCACGCTGCTTGCTTATGTTAGTGCATTGCTCTCAAATATGCAGGCAAATAGCACAGGGGTAAACAAAACAACCTACAACGGCAATTTCTCTGCATATTACAAAGAGCGCACCAACCTGCTTGATGCAGTGAGCAAACAATATGTTGATAGTGTGGAGGTCGGCAACGGCAATTACATAGGGAATAGTGCCTATTTTACCGACCTAAAAGGCTGGTTTCACAACCCTAATGATGGTATTGATATAAATTTGGGTGGTACAGTTTTCACGCAGAACGTTTCGCCTATTTATGCCGATAGCATTATGGGGAATGTTATGAGGTTTAGGAAAACGAACCAAAAAGATATTTGGTTTCTGCATACTCCTTTTGCCAAAGCTGGAGGTAACATATTATTGCCAAATGAAAAGTTTGGCAGTGGTATTACATACACACTTGCATTTTGGGTAAAAGCTAATGCTCCTATACAGCTTAATATGGGCTTTATGAACCCACAAGGAGATAAAAGAGTTGCACCATACAAGTATTTTACAGCTGATACGAAATGGAAACGAGTTGTATATACATTTGTAGCAACAGGAGATAGCCAGCCTGATACAGAATTGTATTTCCGTACAGATACTGCCGATATGCAATTTACCGATTTGTATATGACAAAGTTTGTGTTGGTAGAGGGTAACAAAGCCCCCGAATGGAACTCAAGCAACCAAGAGGTGCAAAGTATGATTAAGGCTAACAAGGACTTGTTGAAAGCCATTACCCAAAATTACACACAAATTGAGGGTGGGCTTATCCTATCTACATTCTTAAAGCTGGGCGCATTACAAAAAAGTGGTGCGTGGGTTGAGAGTGCAGGCTTAAAGGCTATGCTCAATAGCACAGATGAGATTGCAGCATACTTTGGAGGTACTTACCAAGAGGCTTTGGCAGGAGATAAGGAGGGTATGACTATTATATACCACAATGGAAAGCTGAAAGCACTTAATGCAGAGATTACAGGCACTATCAATGCAACAAATGGTACATTTAGTGGCAAATTAGATGGTGTTACTGGTACTTTCCGAGTTTTACAAGCCGTTGATAGTAACGGTAATGTAAAAGCTGAAATTGGCTTTAATTCCAGCGAGGGTAAACTGTATTTTAGTGGCGATATGCAGCATCAAGGTACAAAGAATGGGCGTAGTTTACGATTTTATTCCTCTGATATTTGGTGTCGTGGCTCATTTGGAGCAAGAGAAAGAAACGTATTAGTTATCAAGGGAGCTTATGGCTACTATTACCCAAACGGTGTGTACGCAGATGGCAACTATGTAAATTTAGCCTCTAAAACCAGTAGTAATGGGGAAAGATATTATGAGGTTAATTGCTATGGGCAAAATGGCGATTACAGCGGTTTCCCTGTTGATACCATAATCTTTAACATACAAGGTGGCACTGTCTTTCAATACTGCTTGAATGCTGCTTCAACGCAAAGGATAATGGTTATCAATGGTAACGATAGTAGCAATAATGTTAAAATATTCTCCAATGGTAGAGCAGTCGTTTGGAATGGTGGAGAGCTTGCAGAGGTTGTACAGATGCCAACTTCCTCTTCATTCACAACACCAAGTATAAACACAAATCATTTAGGTGCTGGCTTGCTGGTGGGAGCTTTTAGAGATAATAACTGGCAATAATTGCCTACACTTTCAAAAGTTCGACAAATAAAGCGTGTATATAACCAACGCTTTTCGTATTTTTGGAGCGTATAAGAATAAACAAATAATAATTAAACAATAGCCAAATGGGATTACTTATTGGTGTTGGGAACACAGTACCCAAATTTCCATACCAAGAGTTATGGTATGGCATTCGCATTAACCTCAAAAATGGAGGGCATAATGTAGCAGATGGCAAGGTTGAGCGTGTGGGAAATTTAGACCTACACCGCTCATTGCCTATACAGAAACGTATTAGGCGTTATGTAGCACGTGAAGATGGAACGGTTAATTATTGGTTGGGGGCTAATGATAGCACCTTAAAAGAGGGAGGAGGAGCAGCAAAACTTAACGCTGTTGATGGTATTGTGCAGCTCTATAAGCCCGATTATTACCGTAAGTTTGAGTTCGATGGAGAGTACCTCCTTGTAGCCATTAGTGAGGTTGCATTGCCTGGATTTACACGTATGAAAGAGAAATCTCGTAGTCCGTGGCTGGCAACATTCAACCGTACTAACAACAAACCCACTTGTGCATCTTTCCTACAATGGGAAAGCACCGGCTCTGTAAAGCGTGTTGCAGAAACAGGGTTGCTTGACTTACTCCCAAATGCAGCAGAGTACAGAGGCGGTACTAATGTTACTGGCAATGATGGTAAGCCTACAAGCGTGCTGGGTATGCCTGCAACAAGTACTAACAAAGCTACTATACGGACACGATGCAAGAGTTTGGGCGACAACTGGCATTGTGGAGGTTGGCGTTTCCGTGAAGAAATGAGCTGGCTAATGGCTATTGAATTTGGCGAACTTGATAGCCAAGCTCCTTACAATGCTCAAAAAACAGAAGATGGGTTTGCGCAAGGCGGATTGGGCAACGGCTCTTATGTAGGTGGAGAGTGGGGAGCATTCAATGGCTATCAGCCATTTATTCCTGCTGGTATCACTGCAAAATTGGGCAACAATACTGGTGTTGTTGATTACCTAATTAAAGAGTGGAAGAGCGGAGTAGATAAAACCATCAAAGTAGCCAGTTACAGAGGCTGGGAGCAACCACAACAATACCTGTGGGAGCATAACGATGATGTGCTGGTATTCTACACACCCTTTGCCGATGGTGGAGCTTGTAAGTTGTATTTATGTAGCGACCCTGCAAAGTTTACCACCCCAAGCGACCACGCAGGGGAAAATGTAGATGGCTATCAAGAATTAGGATTGCTACCTACTGGCAGTGGCTACATTTCTGAAATGGGAGTTGCCAATGGGTACTCTTTCCCAAGCAACGTAACAGGTGGAGCTGCTAACAAGAATTATTGCGACTATTTTTGGAGGCAGACGGTAAATGCCACAAACAATGCCGATGGCTGGTATCAACTCCTCTCCTCTGCTTATGCGGGCTATTCGGAGCATTCGGGTGTTCGCTGTGCGAATGCGATTAGTCGGGGTGCGAATGCGGGTACGGATTGGGGTTTCCCCTTGTGCCTTGAATTTCCGAGTTCCGAGGGCATTTAATTTTGTTGAGTAACAGTTGCTCTGTATGAGTTCATAACAATACGGTTACGGTGGTTCGGAAACTCCTCTCCTCTGCTAATGCGAACAATTCGGAGAATTCGGGTGTTCGCTGTGCGAATGCGAATAATCGGGGTGCGAATACGAATACGAATTGGGGTTTCCCCTTATACCATAATTACGGTTTTCCCTTTTAAGGAGAATTTTTACAACCACCGTAAACCTTGCCTCACAAAAGCACCTTGTATAAGGGTGCTGGCAAAAGAATATGGTTAAAATAAAGTGCTGGTAGATTGTGGTTGTACCACAAGTGCGAAAGCTCTTATAAGACAATGGCACATAAGATATATGCAAATAGTGAGAATGGGTATTGGAGGGTATGCGACCCTCTAAACGTGCTAAGAGCTACAAATAACACTCTACGTGGTAAAATGAATAGGCACGATGTAAAAAGGTTGTTAAAACGTGGCTATTGCGATGCCCTAACAAATGTATGGGAGATGCTGGAAAAACAAACTTTCAAGCCATCAAAATACACAGAGAGAACAATCTTTGATGTGAAGCAACGCAACCTTAAAATAGCACCACTATACCCCGATAGAATTGTACACCACTGCTTGATAGATGTTATTGAGGGAGATTTGCGCAAGATTTTTATTGCCAACACCTATGCTTGCATTAAAGGGCGTGGAATACATAAGTGCCTAACCGATTTGAACCGTGCATTGCAAAAAGATAAAGCAGGTACAAAGTATTGCCTAAAAATAGATGTAAGGCATTATTACGATAGCATTGTACATAGCATACTCAAAGATATAATAGCAAAAAGCTATGGGGATAAAAAGCTGCTTTGGCTTATGTACCTTATCATAGATAGTACTGAGGGCGATATTGGTTTACCAATAGGCTTTTTAACAAGCCAGCATTTTGCAAATTGGTATTTAAGCCCATTTGACCATTGGGTTAAAGAGGTATTGCGTGTAAGGTATTATTACAGGTATATGGACGATATTGTAATACTCGCTAATAGTAAAGCAAAACTGCACTATATACTTGAACAAGTAAGAGAGTACTTGCAAACAAAGCTAAGGCTAACTATAAAAGCAAACTGGCAAATATTCCCAGTAGATGCACGCAGTATAGACTTTGTAGGTTACAAAAGCAACCATTACAATATATTGGCACGAAAAAGCATTTTGTACACCTATTGGAGAAAGTTGAAAAGGCTGCAAAATAGTTATGGAGTGATGACAGAAAGCGAGTTGCAACATAAGTTATCTGCACACTTTGGCTGGCTGCAACATTGCTCAAGCAAGCATTATAAAGAGATAGTAAGTTTAACGTTAAAACAGATAAGAATAAAACAAATGGAAGAAAAAAGATTGAGTACAGGCGTGCATAGCGATAGCGTGCAGCCCACATTTGATGTGATTGATAGAGCGAAAGGTACAACGCTGTACAATTTCAACCAGCACTACGAACAAGTAGATGATGAGCAAGGTAAAAAGCGCAAGGTTAATGTGTATGATAGCCTTTTGTGTTATTACCCTGTTACCGCCAATACTGTATTGGAAACTCTCATTATGGCTAAGTATAGCGATAATATTGAAAAGAAACTGCTCAACGATTATAACGCAGCAGTAGCAGGTATTGAGGACGAAAGCAAGAAGCAGCCGTACCTTGATTTCCTTGCAGAGCGTAAGGCTTTGCGTGCTATGGTTGATGCAGATTGTGCAACTAATAACATTCCTATGGAGTAAGATATGACAGAGGAAACTTATGATTTTGCAGACCTCCCACTGCAAGGGGATGGAGCAAACCCACAAAAGCCAAGTGGAGATTACCCCAGTATAGATGCTGTAATAAACAAGCCTATTTGGTGTACAGGATTTACAGAAGATGTTGATACTGAAAATGGCAAGCGCACTCTTATACGGTTTAAGTGGGATTTGGGAGAGGCTGAAACGGCTTTTTGGACGAGCAGTAAAAAACTACTTGCCATTGTAAAACACCCAAATATCCGTTTTCCTTTCCATACCATTATTAAGGTAGTACTCATTAGAGAAATGGCTGGCTTTGAGTTTCGCAGCGCAAAGGAAGCCATATCGCAAGACGATATAGATGCGTACAACCTGTATTTAATGAAGAAACGCAGTTATATGAAACAAAGGAGATAAGATATGAATTCAATCCTTAATTACGAGCAGTTACGCCTCATTGTCGTTACTGTAATTAGCACCCTGTTAGGAATGATTACGCCTACAAATGGGTTTGTTTTAGCTCTCATACTTATGAGCAGCTGGAATATTTGGTGTGGTATGCGTGCAGATGGTGTGGTTATACACACCTGTAAGAATTTTGATAAAAAGAAATTCAGAGGGGCATTAAAAGAGTTGTTGCTGTACATAGCTATTATTTACCTCATACACTCTGTAATGGTTATGTGTGGAGATAGCGCAATAGCTTTGTATGCAGTAAAGAGCATTACCTATGTATTTGCATACGTTTACCTGCAACACTCATTCCGCAATTTGACCATTGCATACCCAAACAACCTTGCTATATGGGTTATTTACCTTGTTATACGTTTAGAATTTAAGCGAGCAATGCCCAGCCATATTAAACCAATTATTGAGCAATACGAGCAAAATAAAGCAAAACAAAAAGAAGAGGAGGCAAAAAATGAAAGTAATAATTGATAATGGACACGGCAAGGACACACTGGGCAAACGTAGCCCAGTGTGGGCTGATGGCTCACAGCTATTCGAGTGGAGGTATGCACGAGAAATAGCCGTAATACTGGAGCAAGAACTTGTAGGGCGAGGCATTGATGCAGTACGCATTGTACCCGAAGATACAGATATATCGTTACGAGAACGATGTAATAGGGTGAACAAGCTATGCGCAAAAGTAGGAGCTAAAAACTGCCTGCTTGTAAGCATACATTGTAATGCTGCTGGAAATGCAGGGAAGCCTATGCAAGCAAGAGGGTGGAGTGTGTTTGTAGGGCTTAACGCCTCACAAAATAGCAAATCATTAGCAACCCTTTTCAGCGCAAGTGCAGAGGCGCAAGGCTTAAAGGTGCGTGTTAGCTCTCCAAACCAAAGATACTGGGTGCAAAACCTTGCTATGTGTAGAGATACCAAATGCCCAGCAGTGCTAACTGAAAACTTATTTATGGACAACGAACAGGATTGCAAACTGCTACTCTCTAATGAGGGGAAACAGAAAATCGTTAAAACACACGTGCAGGCAATCCTTGATTACATTAGTATGGTATGAAAAGGTATTTAATTGTATTATTGCTTGCTGCTGTTGCATTGGCATTTGGAGCTATACAAAGGTGTAGCAAGCTGAAAGAGGAGAACAAAAGGTTGGCAAATAACCAAACCGCTCTTATGCAAGAGGTTAAATTGTACAAAACCAAAGATGGCAAAAATGCAGCAAAGGTTGTTGAGCTATCTCTGAAAGGGAAAGAGTTTAAGCAACTCAATAGCTATCTTAAAGAGGAGGTAGAGAGGCTGGGGCTAAAAATTAAAAACCTCAAATCAGCCACCAGTACCATAACACTTACCAGTTTGAAGATTGATACTGTTATAAAAGACAGTATTGTATTCTTACCAGCCAAAGGCATAGCAGACACACTCAAATGTTTTAGCTACAACGATGGCTGGATAAATGCCAGTGGGTGTATAGGTGCTGATAATAGGTTTCAAGGTACATTTGAGAGCAACGACACTATTTCTATTATTGCTCACAGAGTGCCTAAACGCTTCTTATTTTTCCGCTGGGGCTGCAAAGCAATAGAGGTTGAGGTCGTAAGCCATAACCCACACACAAAAATAAATTACGCAAAGATGATAGAGTTTGTTAGAAAATAGCTATTTTTGCAGCACATAACCACCGAGCTTAACACGCATTTTTTGCAGTTGTGGCTCAAATGTGGTTCAAAAGAGAATTACAAGTGTTTCCAATGGGCTGACCCACAGCACAATAATAAGAATTGGCTATTAGCTTCCGGTTCCTAAGGTCATGGGTTTGAATCCCATCGGGGTCACTAAAGAGAAGATACAAATAGTATCTTCTTTTTTTATGTAAAGCGATAATAGCAGATTATAAGATAGTTACAAGTAAACATTAAATAAAAACAATAGTGTGTACGGCAGCGTAATCAGTCATTGCTTTTCTTCCTTTAGTTCTATTGTTTCTCCATGTTCCATTAAGCAACTTTCTGTGCCCATACCACTTGTTTTTTGTTGTGTGCAGTGTGTTGTGGCATACCACTTTATGCAAGCACAAAGTTTTAGACGTCTGTAACGTTCGTCTTAGATATCTGTAACGTTCGTTTCAGACGTCTGTTTTAAATCTCCCTCTAATCTATCGCATTTTCTTTATAAAATAAGGGTGTACACTATATGTTATACACCTTTATATATATAGCCTGTAAAAATGCCACATTGGTATGTGTATGCTTATTAATGCACTCTTGTTGTTTGTTGCTTGTTGTTTGCTTGTGTGTGGTGCGCTTTGCAATAGTGTAGGGCGTAGAGTTAGCCTATATGGTGCAAAATGCGAATAAAGTTGCTTGTTCGAATAGAAAAAATCACTAACTTTGCAGCGTAAAAAATAAGCTTAATTACTTAACAAACAGAGATGAACGAAGAAAAAAACAAAGGTGGAATGATGAGTGTTATTGCTGCTTTAGGTGCTAATGTGCTGGTGGCAATATCAAAGTTTATAGGTTTTGCAATATCTGGTTCGGCTGCTATGTTGAACGAGTCGATACATAGCATAGTAGATTGTGGCAACGAAATATTGCTGCTTGTGGGCAATAAGCAAGCTGCTGCAAAAGTGTCAGACAAACACCCGTTTGGTCAGGCTCGTGCAAAATATTTCTATAGCTTAGTAGTTGCTATGATGTTGTTCTTTGCAGGCGGTGCATTGGGTGTAATGGAAGCCACCGAAAAGTTGTTCCACCCCGAACACAATGTAGAAAACACGTGGCTTGTGATGGGTATATTGGTGTTCGGACTGATTGTAGAAACTGTTAGTTTGCGTGTTGCTATTAAAGAGATAAAAGCACTTAACAAAGACGGGTTGTCGCTTTACAGATTTTTGAGAGAGAGCCGACATAGCGAAATTCTTATAATTTTTGCCGAAGACAGTTGTGCCGTTTTGGGTTTGCTGATAGCTTTAGGTGGCACGTTGCTTAGCCATTTCACCAATAACCCATTCTACGACGCCTTGTCTGGTGTGTTAATTGGATTGTTGCTTTGCGGTGCAGCCCTCTTTTTGGCACGCGAATTTTACGGGTTGCTTATTGGCGAAAGCGTTACAACAAAAGACTTGCTGCGCATTAAGTCTGCTTTCAATCGCACCGAAATAAGTAAGCTAATTAATGTAAAGACCATACATTTAAGTCCTACAGATATTTTGGTTACGGCTAAAATTGATTTAAAACCCGAATTTGAGGCGCAAGCGTCTGCCATAATTAACGATATTGAGCGAAATATGAGAGCAGATTTTGCCAACTACAATATATTTATATATATAGAAACCGACGAATATAAAGCCAACGATGTGCGTGCATAATGGAAAACAATAATAGACTGTGGGGGCTGAAACAGTTATTATTTTCTTTACCTAAACTAATAAGATTGTCGGTTTTTTAGAGCACTGTAGCCGTATTATCTTGGACCAAACTATAATTTATCGTTCAACGTGGCAGGTTATTATATGTGCCACGAAGATTTTTGGAAGCGAATAGACAGGAACGAAATTATAGAACGCACCTTCCAGTTGGATACTTATTGGGTTAAAGATGATGGACAACTCAACAGCTACGAATTTATGCCGTTTGCAGCGGAGCTTAGTCTCAATGGTGCAGCACAAACTAAAAAGATGACTACAGTAGGAACTCATTATTTCATTCCTTGGCTAAAGGCACCAGCATGGCAATAACAGAAAGTAATGATACATAGAAAAAGCGGCTGAACAAGTCGCTTTTTTTATTTGTAACAATCGTACCTAAGTTGTTTAATTTAAATATCTTTTTTTAGGTTCGGTTAAAAATAAGAGAGAAAGCTATAAACTGCGCCAACTGCTTGTTTTATAAGCCGATATGCCATATTAGATGTATATATAAAACTGCTAAATATAGTTGCTTTTGTTTTATACGTCTGTGGCGTTCGTTTTATACGTCTGTCAGTAATGTTTCAGACGTCTGTTAGTAAGTAAATAGATATCACACAAAACAGCAACATTTATGTTTTTATATTAAAATATATAAGAGTTGTTTGTTCTGTTGCAAAATACGACATTTGTTGTTGTTCGGTGTTTCCATTTGGGTATTATAATGAATGGCTAACCACCAATATGTAGTTTTGTGTTTTGTGGTACAAGCGTGGAGACTATTACAATAGTTTTCTTTTCTACTGAAACTTCTTTGTTTAGCAAAATAATGTGCTGCTGTTAGTGTAAGAGTGTAGCTGAGTGAGGGTAGTGCTAAAAACAAAAGAAGTCGCCTTTAGTAAGACGACTTCTTTTTTCTGTTGTTGCGGGTGCAGGACTCGAACATGCGACCTCCAGGTTATGAGCCTGGCGAGCTACCAACTGCTCCAACCCGCGATATTACCATTTGCAATTTAAAAAATAAGTTCTAATTACTTGTTCCTGAATTGCGAGTGCAAAGGTAGGTATTTATTTTTATATATGCAAGATATACAGGCGATATTGCTGACGAATCGGTATATTTTAACATAAGTAAACATTATAGTTACTAAAAATGTTGAGAAGAGAGTAGGAATTAATTTTGCAGACTAAATAAAATCTATTACCTTTGTCGTCTATTCTGGTTGCTTGCCTTGAGCATGGCGCAGAAGCAAAACAAAACAACGATATATATATAATAAGGTGTAGTGGAAGCACTATGCTCAGCTTAAACAATATAATACATGGAAAAGAAAATAGTAATGGTTACGGGTGCAACAAGTGGCATTGGCGAAGCTTGTGCACGCAAGTTTGCACGTGGTGGATATAATGTTATAATTACCGGACGCCGCAAAGAGAAGCTCGACACACTGCGCCGTGAGCTTGAGAATATGGGAGCAGAAGTGTTGGCAATGGAGTTTGACGTGCGCGAACGTGCATCAGCACGCAAGGCAGTAGACTTTTTAAAAGGTAAATGGGCAAATATAAATGTGCTGATAAATAATGCAGGGTTGGCATTAGGGCTAGACAAAGAGTACGAAGGCAGCTTTGAAGATTGGGACACAATGATAGATACCAACATAAAAGGTTTGCTGAATATGACCCGTTTTGTTGTTCCCGGAATGGTGGAACGCAACGAAGGACACATTATAAATATAGGCTCGGTGGCAGGCGATGCTGCTTATGCAAACGGAAATGTGTATTGTGCAACAAAAGCAGCAGTGAAAGCATTGTCGGACGGACTGCGTATAGATGTGGCAGAAAGTAATGTGCGTGTAACTAACTTGAAACCAGGATTGGTTCAAACCAACTTCTCTAATGTGCGTTTCCATGGCGACGATGCTCGTGCAGAAAGTGTTTATAAAGGTGTGAAACCACTTACAGGCGACGATATTGCCGATGTAGCATTCTATGCGGCAAGTGCTCCTGCCCATGTACAGATAGCCGAAGTGCTAATTTTGGCAACACATCAGGCAAATGGGTCGGTGATTGTGAGAAAGTAAGGCAGATATTGCACTACAAATAAGAAGAAACAAAAAGGCGAAGCATTGTAGAGAGGTAGTTGTCCTCTTACAGTGCTTCGCCCTTTATGTTTTAATTTACACTTTTCTAAATTTTGCTTTCAATCGTTTGTAGCCATCAACACCCAATATAGCGAGTCCACAATATTGGAAAGCCTTTGCTAATCCGAAGAAAATAACCCACAAGATACCTTTCATCTCCATAGATATGGGGAAAACGGCTTGAGCGAACGATGCAATATAGCACGGTATGCACATAGCCAAAACAACAACGCCAGTGCAGAACGACAATTTTTGAAGCCATGCAACAAAACGTTTCAATAGGGTAGGAGTAGTCATTTATGTGGGTGTTATCTAAAATTGTCCCATACCTTTTCTGTTGGTAAAGGTGAAACAACAACAATTTTTTGTTTGCTTACGGGGTGTATAAATTCAACCTTATGACTTAGTAGCGATATGCTACCATCTGGATTAGAACGGCGCGCGCCATATTTTAAGTCTCCCTTAATAGGGCAACCCATCGCAGCGAGTTGGCACCGTATTTGGTGGTGGCGCCCAGTAAGCAAGTTTACTTCGAGTAAGGTGTAATGTTCGGTCTGTCCAATGGTCTTATATTTCAGTATGGCTTGTTTAGCGTTTGGCATTTCGTTATTATACACATAACTTTTGTTTTGCTTTTCGTTTCGCACCAGCCAATTAGTTAGTGTAGCTTCTGGCATATTAGGTGCCGTTTGCACCATAGCCCAATATGTTTTTCTGACTTCGCCATTTCTAAACATATTGTTAAGTCGGGAGAGAGCTTTTGATGTTTTGGCAAAGACAACTATACCAGACACAGGACGATCTAAACGGTGCACAACGCCCAAGAATACATTGCCAGGCTTTGCATATTTCTGTTTAATCCATTCCTTAATAGTTTCAGAGAGCGGTTTGTCGCCAGTCTTGTCGCCTTGTACTATTTCTCCGCTTTGCTTATATACAATAATAATATGGTTGTCTTCGTAAAGAACTTGCATAGTTTTAAAAGAATCTATCGCCCTTTCCCTATGCGAGTAAGGACGATAGAAAATAGAAAGGAATATTACATATTCATACCACCATCAACCTGAATGACCTGTCCAGAAACATAGCTTGATAGGTCTGATGCCAGATAGAGAGCAGTGTTAGCGATATCTTCGGTGGTACCCCCACGGCGCAATGGAATCTTAGATGTCCATTCCTTGCGTATTTCTTCTGACAGCTGTTGTGTCATAGCAGTGTCAATAAAGCCTGGCGCAATAGCATTTGCACGCACGCCCTTTGGTCCCATTTCTTGCGCTACACTCTTTGCTAGAGCAATCATACCCGCTTTAGAGGCTGCGTAGTTAGCCTGACCAGCGTTTCCGTGTACTCCCACCACACTTGCCATATTGATTATACTACCATTGCGTTGGCGCATCATAACTGGCACGCAAGCATGTATAAAGTTGAATGCACTCTTTAGATTAACACCAATAACAGCGTCCCATTGTGCTTCAGACATTCGGAGCATTAAACCATCTTTGGTTATACCAGCATTGTTCACCAATATATCAACACTTCCAAACTCCTCTTTCACTTGTTTTACTACTTCTTCAGACTGAGCGAAATCGGCTGCATTGCTTGCGTAGCCTTTACATTTAACTCCGAGAGCTGAAATTTCAGCCTCAGTAGCCTTTCCGTTTTCATCGATAACGAGGTCGGTGAAGGCAATGTTAGCACCTTCGCTTGCAAATTTTATAGCAATTGCTTTACCTATTCCACGTGCAGCGCCTGTAATGAGGGCTGTTTTACCTGTTAATAATCCCATAATCTGTTTTTATTTATGTTTTTAATATCTATGTTTTTGGTAGGTTTAGTATCTCAATAATGTATGTTTTGGAAATCTAAACAATACAAGTTACACCTATTATATATATAGGTATTGATACACATTTTAATAGGTGTTGTTGTCTGTTTTGCCTTTTCCTAACTTATTTCCGAGCGCTCCGTACACCACTTTTGCCACGAGTGGCCGACTACTTGCTTCGGTTAATCCGTGTCCGAGTCTGCCATATATAAATGGAACCTCCAATCCTTTAATACAGTAGTGTGTTATATCGGCAACTAAGTCTACGTTGTCTATATCGAAATCGCCATCGTTTTTAGCTTCCGTGTAAACCTTTCTGAAGAGTTCTATTTCGTCTTCATCAAAGTTTTTGCGTACTTTCTCTACCATCCATATATTGCGAAAGAACTCTGCTCTGAGGTTTCCATTTCTCATAACAGTTTCTTTAATCATACTAAGATGGGTGTAAATGAGTTCTATAATCTTATCGTGAGGTGGTATTCGTTTCGATGCCACTTCGTCTAACTTGTCTGATAAGCGTTCTAATTCACCTTCAATGACGGCATAATACACATCGTCTTTACTTTTAAAATACGTGTATAGTGTGCGACGCCCTTTTCCCGACGCTTCTGCAATGTCGTTCATTGTTGTGTTTGCAATACCTTTCTTAGCAAAGATTTGCCTTGCTACGTCTACAAACATTTGTCTTGTCTTTGAAATAGACATCTCTTTCTCTCCTTAAACTCCTCTGGTTTATTATGCCGAAATGGTAGCTGTTTATACCATTGCACAATGTTTTTATTGTGTGCAAAAGTAGAGAAAAAAAACTAAATCTACAAGGAATTGCGTAAAAATACATATTTTTTAGTATTTTGTGCACCTTCTACTACATTATGCTATTGAGGTAAATGAGGTGTAGCGAACGGTTTTCTGATATCTTAGAATGCTATGGAACAAGTGCCATTGCATGCTTATAGTTTAGTAATGTATATGCTTCTCTATACTTCTATCTCCAATTCATCGTACGCAAAATAGAAGTTTTTAGGTAAGCGTTGCTGAGCCTCTTCGTGTAAACCTATCTCGTGTGTTAGGTGTGTTAGGTAGGTTTGTTTAGCCTTAATGGTGCGACTAAATGCAATGGCGTCGTCTATTAATTGGTGCGAGTGGTGTTCTTTTTCCCATCGCAAGGCATTTACTACAAGTGTATCTACACCTTTGAGATATGATAGCTCTGTGTTGTTTATGGTTTTCATATCGGTGATATATGCAAAGTTGCCTATGCGGTAACCCATAATAGGCATCTTTCCATGCATTACCTCGATGGGTGTAACGGTGCAATCGCCTATTGAGAATGCTTTGTGCGGAACAATAGTGTGCAGATTGAGCTTCGGAACACCCGGGTAAAGATGCTCTTTGAAGCAGTAAGGAAAGTTGTGGCGTAGTCCTTGACAGGTGTCTTTGTTAGCATAAATTTCCAAATCAGATAACCAACTGAACGGCCGCAAATCGTCTATTCCACCCACATGGTCGTAATGGATATGTGTTATTAATATACCATCAATCTTTTTGTAAGGCACAGGCAATATTTGCTGACGAAAGTCGGGACCGCAATCTATAAGAATGCGAGTAGTTTCGGTTTCGAGTAATGCCGATGTACGTAGTCGTTTATCCTTAGCATTGTTGCTTTTGCACACTTTGCATGTACACCCAATGACGGGCACACCATTAGAAGTACCAGTACCTAAGAAGCGTAATTTCATTGTTTTTGTTTAGCAAATGTTCACCTCTGGTTTAATTTCGATGTCGAATTTCTGCTTAACATCGTGCTGAATAGTTTTATAAAGTTGCACCACTTCGCTACCAGTTGCGCCTCCGCAGTTCACCAATACCAGTGCCTGTTTATTGTGTACGGCGGCTTTTCCTAATGCTTTACCTTTCCAACCACATTGTTCTATGAGCCAACCTGCTGGTATCTTTTCGTACTCGCTATCAATAGTGTAGTGGGGCATACCAACATATTGCTGTGCCAACTGGTTATATTTATGTGTTGATACCACTGGATTCATAAAGAAGCTACCAGCATTTCCCAGTACTTTTGGATCAGGTAGTTTGGCATTTCTTATGTCAATAATGGTTTCGCGAAGTTGCATTGCCGTTGGATTGTCTATACCCTTTGCAGCCAATGCTACACGAATGTTGCCATAGTCTAACTTCGGATTGTATGTTTTAGAAAGTTTGTAAGTAACAGCAGTGATAAGAAAGCGATTTTTCCATGCGTGTTTAAATTTGCTTTGCCGATAACTATATGCGCATTCTGTGTTTGTGAAGCGGCAAATTTGTCCTGTTTCTATCTCTACTGCTTCTACGCATTCTATTAAGTCTTTGGCTTCTGCGCCGTATGCGCCAATGTTTTGTACGGCACTGGCACCCACCTCTCCTGGAATGATAGATAGATTCTCTGCTCCGTACAAGTTATTTGCCACGCAATAGTCTACAACGTCGTCCCAAATGAAACCAGAACCACAGCGAACGTGGCATTCGTCGGTTTGTTCAAGGAAGCGAATGCCTGAGTGCAACACCGTTCCATTGTAGTCGCCAGTAAGCAATAGATTACTTCCTCCACCTAAAATAAGTAGTGGTCGGTCGGCATCAGTAATCATTCCCGCTACTTGCTGTGCCTCTTCCACCGAACTGTACTCTATAAATCGTTTGCATTTAGCGTCTATTCCAAACGTATTGTGCCTAAGTAGGCTGTAGTTTTCCTGGTCTATCATACGTTGTCTCTAATTTGTTTCTGTTTTTATTGTTGAGCGTTTGCCATATCCTTTTAGTAAGCAATAATTCTCTCTAAACGCCAGCTCTTTCCTCTATTTTTAAACTCTAATTGGGTTTCAATACCATTAGAAAGTCCTCTAAATACAAGAATTTTCTTTTTGCTCTCTCCGTACTTTTGTCCATACAGAATGTTATAGATATTGTTCTTTGGCACTTCTGGCAGATACGTGCTCCACTCCGATGCAGGAATAGTAGTGTTTACCTTGTTTGTTGTTTCTCCACTTGGGTCTATTCCCACGTATGGCAGCGGGTCTTTTATGCTTCCTCGTCCGTTGTTTGCAAGGAACTTGCTAAGAAACTCAAGAAACGCTGCGTTATATTTCTGTGCAAATCCAATGTTGTTTATCTTGTTCATCTTCCATTTACCGTCCTGATGGTCGAAACAATATTGTTCTACCTTTTTCTGAGTCAGGTTTATTTTCTCCACAATTACAGTGTCGAGCTTGGTAGACTTAGCATATTCTGCCTGATCTTCGTTATCGAAAATCAGCGTATAATAGCCTTTTGGACGGAAGAAATAATCCATTTTCCATTGGTTGCGAGCTATTTGTTTCGTTACTTTCCCATTGTTTTCAACGGGCAGTGGAAACACAATGCGTTTGCGCTGTAGTTTTTTGTTAGCGATAAAGTTGAAAAAGAAGTCGTCGAATAGTTGGTCGGCGGCTTTTGGCATTGGTGTTTCTGCAATAATTTTTGTAGCCGAATCCACATTGTTTGTAGTATCTGTGGTGTCGGCAACAACAGTTTTGGTAGAGTCAGCTGGCTCCACTTTCTTTTTGTTACAACTTGTTGTGAGGCTTATCATAGCTACACACACAAGTACAACGAGTAAAATTGCTTTTCTCATATTCTCTATTTATATTTCTCAAATTATCTTCTTTGCTCCTAAAACTGTTGCAAATGTACTACATTTATTTTATATTAAAGTAGGTATTTATAATTAAATATGTTGAGAAAGCAAAATGAAAACACTCTGTACCCCCCCACACGTTTTGTTTTCAGTAGCTACTAAAGTCTGTAATAAGCAATATTTTTCTATTGCAGTGCTTATATTTTAGATTATATATTGTACCTTTGCCGAAAATTTTAAGCGTTATGATTCTCGAAAAGATAGAAGAACTATTAAAAGAAGTGAGCAACGTATCGGCAAAGAACGCTGAAGAAGTTGAGCTGCTTCGATTAAAATATCTTAGCAAGAAAGGCGAAATAAATGCCTTAATGAGCGAATTTCGCAATGTAGCTACCGACCAGAAGAAGACGGTGGGTATGAAAATAAACGAGCTAAAGCAGCTTGCGCAAGCTAAAATAAACGACTTACGCGAACAGTTGGAAACGAACGAGGCGCAAGGTAACGATATTGACCTTACCCGAACTGCATACCCTGTTGGTTTAGGCTCTCGACACCCGCTTACGTTAGTAAAGAAAGAAATTATAGATATATTTGCACGAATGGGGTTTACCCTTTATCAGGGTCCAGAAATTGATGACGATGAGCATGTGTTTACTATGCTGAATTTTGCTGCCGACCACCCTGCGCGCGATATGCAAGACACTTTTTTTATTGAACATTCGCACTCTTTAGACGTTACAAAGAATGTTCTGCTACGAAGCCATACCTCTAACGACGAGGCTCACTATATGTCCACTCACAAGCCACCTATACGTGTGCTTTGCCCAGGACGTGTATATAGAAACGAAGCCATTAGTGCACGTGCCCATTGTTTCTTTCATCAGGTGGAGGGACTGTATGTAGACAAGAATGTTAGCTTTACCGACCTAAAGCAGGTTCTACTTACTTTTGCTCGCGAAATGTTTGGTGCAGATACCAAAATACGCCTTCGTCCAAGCTATTTCCCATTTACCGAACCCAGTGCCGAAATGGATATAAGTTGCAATATATGCGGTGGCGAAGGCTGCGGATTTTGTAAACACACGGGTTGGGTAGAGATTTTAGGTTGCGGAATGGTAGACCCTCACGACCTTGAGGCTTGTGGTATCGACTCGAATGTGTACACCGGATATGCTTTTGGTATGGGTGTAGAACGCATTACCAATCTTAAATATAGGGTGAGCGACCTTCGTATGTTCTCCGAAAACGATGTTCGATTCTTAAAAGAGTTTGAGAGTGCATTGTAAACACGTGGCATTTGCTATGGTTGTTTGTTGCACTTGTTCTGTAGAATATCGTGCTATATATTAATAAGGTGTAAATAATATACAATGAAGCAGGAAGTGAATTTAAAAAATTTGCTTCCTGCTTTGTTTTTGTTGGCTTTTTCTCGCTCCAACAATTTTGTTATGGCATAAACCATTCTATGTTGTTTATGCTCTTGCGCTCTGTTCTTTCTTGTTTTTATGTTGGCATATTGGTTTCTTTTATACCTAGTATGAAACTATTCTTCGCACGCCTTTTTTCAGAAACCAATGGCTTATTCCACTGCTTATCAAGTTTTTTAGGTAGTTTCCATCGCTTTCTATTCATATTCTAACAACCTATTTTGATTAAAAGAAAATGGGTTAGTTTTCAGACGCTCTCAAAATAGATATCTAAAACTATCACGACAGATATCTAAAACGATTGCGACAGATATCTGAAACGATTGCGACAGATATCTGAGACGATTGCGACAGATATCTGAAACTTCGTGCTCATTTTAGTATAACAAAAAAGTTTGTTTGCTCTGTGCTTCGCATCTTGTTTCTTTAACAAAAAAAGTGTTCTGCTATTCGCATACGTTGTTAATTAATGTTGTATATAATTTGTTTTTTCACCTAAAGTTGTTTTAAATACCAAAAGACTATGTAACTTTGCACTGAAAAAATTACATATTAAGAAACTTAACTATATACGTTTGCTAAAAGTAAACTTGTTTTTAGGATAAATAATAGTAGTAGTAGCACTCTTAAAAGAGCTTGCTTAGCACGCTGATGAACTCAAAATAACAGTAATCGAAGTTCCGAAAGTCTGTTCACTGAAACTATCTTTACACCGCTTGTGGATTGTTCCGCAATACGTGTGAGGCAGTTTGTTGGCAACTAACTTGCTTATTTTGCAGATAAAAGTGCTTTTACTATGAATAACAAAGGAATGAAAAATGAAAAAGAGGTATGATTCTCCCATAACAGAGGTAGTAATAATGGATGTTACGCAAAACTTTTTAATGGATTCTGCACATGGCGCTCAACACGAAGGATTTACTGAAGTAACTGATCTTTCTCCCCATGTTGAAGATGGAACCGGCGACGATTCGCCTTTCTAAACGCTGTAAACAAATGGCGAAAGAATAGTAAGCATACAGGATAACAACATTAAACAACTCTGAAATGAACAAAATAGTAACACAATTCTTGCTTTGTGCAACAGTGGTTGCTGCCGTTTCGTGCACCAACGATACAGATATTGTCTGCGAAAATAGCAACGAACATTTAACACAAATGTCGTTTCGTACAGTGGGTGTTCCTAATTATGATAATGAGACAACCGACACTCTAAAGAATGCACCTACTCGGACATCTTTGGAAGCCGACCAAACACAAGTAATATGGAATGCTAACGACGTAATAGCTATCGGCTATAAAGGTTCTACAGCTGGCGCTGTACAACCATTTACAACACCTACCACAGCCAGCGATGTAAGGTTTTGGGGACAAGCGCCTGATAATAAGGCACCTTATTTTATGATGTATCCATACCAAAATGGACAGAAAATAGAAGTATTGGCAAACAACAAGGCTAAATATACTTACTCCATACCTAAAACACAAACCGCTATTGCTGGTACGTTCGACCCAAAAGTTAATTTTGCGGTGGGAATTATTCCACAAGAATATAAGCCATTTGTTGCCTACAACCTTTGTGGCTTATTGCAGTTCAGCTTTCATGGTGTAAGTAATGTGGCACAAATAAAGCTTATTTCTCGCGGATTAGAAGCATTGGCTGGCGATGTGAGTACAGAGGTTGAGTTTAAAGATAATGGAACAATTGGCACCGCAAACTCTACTTTTGTTGCAAATACACAAACAGGCATAGTAAACTATGTGCCTGCTTCGGGCACAATGGCAGAAAATACCAACTATTTTGTTGTGCTTCCAACAGGCAAACTTGCTTCTGGGCTAACACTTGCATTTATATTAACCGATGGTAAAAGTCTACAAGTTAAGCTGAACGATGCTGTAAATATAGAACGTGCAAAACGCTATGATTTGGGAAACATTGCGCTCAATGCATCGAAAGCGAAGGTAGAAATACTATCGAATAAAGGGTTAATAGAGTCGGTAAAACAACAAATCAGCGACTTAGAGATTAATCCTGATGGAACTTTAGATATCTATAAGGGCAATAACTTAGAGAAAATACTATCGCTTAAAGGTAATCTAAACATTGCCAATAACGATAATATTACATCGTTAGATGGACTGCAATACTTCCGTAATGTTACCAGTTTGAACATTGATGGTAACAAAAACTTAGCAGGCAATATAGATTTGTCTAAATATAAGCAGCTAACAGGTTCGGTAGAAATACAGCACTGTCCTGCCGTTACAAAGGTAGATGTTACGGGCTTAGATATAAACACGCTAAAAGTGCACAATATGGACGGTGTGAAAGAGGTAGTAACACGTGGCAACAAAAAACTTGAAGCACTTGATTTGTACAGTAACAAGGTATTAGAAGGCGTAGATGTTAGCAATTTGCCTGTACTAAAAGAAGTAAGATTCTATTCTAGTCCGCGCGTTAAAACCGTCAATACATCGAATACGCCTGAACTAAGAAGCATAAATGCTGCATCGGTTAACGGTTTAGAAAGTATGACTGGTCTGGACGATAATCTATTGCTTCAGGATTTCGTAGCGTCTTATACAAAACTTAAAAAGCTGGATTTCTCTAAACAAACTAAGTTGCGGACAGTAAATATATCGTATTCAGATGTTACAGAAATTAAGGGATTGGCTTCTGCTGGTGAAAACTTACTTAGCTTGGAATTGGCACTAAGCCATGTTGGAGCTTTAGATGTGTCGCACAATCCTAACCTACAGATGATAGATGTATATGCTGTTAAAGAGATAACAACATTAGATGTACGAAACAACTTAAAACTTACCAAGCTGCGTACATCGTTTGCTTCTAATCTTAGTGAACTGAAATTAGGAAACAACGTAGCGTTAAAAGAGTTGAGAGTGTCTCATTGCAAGTTTACTACACTTGACATTCGCAAGTTTACAAGGCTAACAACGTTCTATGCTGGTAGTCAATCGCCCAACGGTTTTCTTGCCAATATTGTTGTTACGATGACAGCACAACAGAAAGCAAAGTTTGGTGATATATTTAGAGAAAGCGCTTTCGACGGAAACGCGAATTATGAAAATACCAACAGTTATGTGAAAGTGGTTGTGCAATAGCATAAAAACAAGCAAACATAAAGTCCCATACAACAGCAGGTTGAGTGGGACTTTTTGTTTTTATGTGGTTATAATAACCCATTGAATGCTAATAATACTGTAAATTTAGGATTAAGCAAAAGCAACAGTACAGCCTTCTTGCAATAAAGGTTTGGTAGGAAATGGGTGGCGGGGGTGTAAACAGCTTCTGTGGTTTGTTTATAAATCAAATAAAATGCCTCTAATGTTTATAAAAGTCAGCTAAATATAGTTCGTTTTTTCTCAGATATCTGTCACGTTCGTTTTAGATATCTGTCGTGTTCGTTTTAGATATCTGTCGTGTTCGTTTCAGATATCACATAAAGTAACAACAGTTATGGCTCTATGTTGTAACAGCAGAAAGAAACTTATTTGGCTGAGAAATATAAAATTATTTATGCTACAATGTTTTGGTTCTATTATTGCTATAAGTAGCTTAACAGCAATATGTTGTTCCGTGTTTTGTTGTATGAATTTGAAAGCCATTACAATAGTCTACTATTCCAGAATATAGCCACATTTTTTTTGCAGAATTGCTATAAACGTTTAGTTTTTGCTGTTGCAATGCAGGGCAGAAACCAATGGTTGTGTGTTATATTAGCACTATATTTGTTTTAAATAATTTGAGAGCGTAGAACAAGACAGCAATCTCTGGAGCAGAGTTCTAAAGTATCTTTGGGTTACTTTAAATCGTATATTTCGCTTGGAATTTTCCGTCGCAACACCTCTACAATAAAGTCTACTCCAGCTCGTAGTCCATAGCTTTCCATTAAACTTGTAACCGCTATTCGTGCCAGTTCAGGGTGATTGTTCTCATCACTTAAGTGGCAGAGCCAAACATGTTTTAAGTTTTCGGTGGCGTTTTCTACTATGGTTCGCGCACATTCAGCATTGCTTAAATGTCCTATTTGGCTTGTAATGCGTTCCTTCAGATATAGCGGGTACGGCCCAGCCATAAGTTTCTCCACCTCGTGATTAGCTTCAATCACTAAGTAGTTTGCTTTTGCAACAAACGCACATATCTCTTCTGTTACGTGTCCACAATCGGTTACGAGCGTAAAAGTAATACCTTCGCATTGCACACAATATCCAACACAGTCGGAGCTATCGTGTGGCACTGCAAAAGGAGTAACAGTGAAATCGCCAATTTGTTGTGTTTTTCCTTTTTCAACATACCTCACTTGGTTGGGTGAAACTTTCTTCTTTACACACCAGTTTTTAGCAATACCCTCGTGAACAGCCTGTGTAGAGTATACAGGAATATTGAGGCTATCGCTTATACTTCCCACCGACTTAATGTGATCGGCGTGATCGTGCGTAATAAGAATATGGTGAATCATTGATAAGTTTAGTCCGTAGCTATGCATATACTTCTTCATGGAGCGTATACCTACGCCACAATCTATAATAATACTATCGTTCTCTGTATATAAGAGGTATGCGTTGCCACTGCTTCCGCTACCAAATGATATAAATTTTAGCATTGCTTTTTAATTTGTTGCAAAAGTAATAAATAAATTTTACACAACAATGCGTATAGGCATCGACTTGTATTTGTGCTGTTGTTTTTCACTTTCGTTAAGGTCTGTGGGTATATGGGGTATT
Organism: Prevotella pallens; assembly: GCF_900454935.1. NCBI lineage: Bacteria > Pseudomonadati > Bacteroidota > Bacteroidia > Bacteroidales > Prevotellaceae > Prevotella > Prevotella pallens. Next base: position 76,199 of record NZ_UGTP01000002.1, on the reverse strand, counting down.
ATGTGTTATTTATTAAACATTATAAGCTTTCTGTGTGTTGTGTGGTGGTTATAAACCACTGTTTTTTAGGGCATATAGTTCTATGTTTTTATTAGAACGGCAGTCCCACAGCAAAATGGAAAGTGAAGTCGCGGCTAAACTTAGGATTAACAATAGGGTAGTGTCGTCTTCCAGAAGAGTAGGCAGGGTCTATAGCTTTCATACCAGCATCGAAACGGAGAATGAAATAATCGAAGTTGAGGCGCAATCCTAAGCCGTATGAGACAGCAATTTGCTTTAAAAACTTACTGAAAGTAAACTGTCCGCCTGTTTGGTCGGCATATTTTCTGAGCGTCCATATATTACCCGCATCAACGAAAGCAGCCCCATCGAACTTCCAGAATAGATGTGTTCTGTATTCGGAGCTAAGATTAAGTTTTAAATCGCCCGTTTGGTTAATAAAGTCTATACGTCCATCGGTGCCACGAAAGCTACCCGGTCCGAGTTCTCTAACACTCCAACCGCGCACCGAGTTAGGTCCTCCAGCAATGTAACGCTTCTCAAACGGCAACACTTTACTATTGCCATAGGGGTAAGCAATGCCGAAATCGGTGTGCAAGGCAAGCGAGTTGCGTGGGTCGAACCGTAGAATGCGAGTAAAAGAAAAGTCGAATTTAAGGTATTGCGCATAAGCTATATTGAATATTTTAGCTTGTCCTTGTTCGTTTTTCTTAAACTTCGCAATGCTGTTAGTCATTGATAGCAAGTTGCCAGCTGACTCTATTTTTGCTTTAATGGCTACATTGTCGTTACGATTATAAGCAATACTGAATCCAGAACGCATAATGAACAAGTCTTCGTAGTTATAACGTAGTATGGCATTTCGGTTAGAAACGTTGTCCAGATAGTCTGCCTTAAAACGCTCGCTTATCCATGGCATATACACATAGCTAAGGTCTGGCACTTCGAGTTCGTAGTTCAGATGTCGCCGAATGTTACTCCAGTTGTATTTCCAAGCTGCTGAAAAAACTCTACGGTGAAACTCTGGTCGGTCCTGAAAGTCCCAACCAACCGACAGTTCGGACACGGCATTGCTGCGACGGCGAAACTCTCGCGTAGAGAAAGGTGAAAGGAAACGTGGGAACTGTAGTTTAGCCTGTATGCCATATTCCTCGTAATTGTGGTTAGAATATCCTTCCAAACCTTTTATTGCCTCGAAAGCGGCACGCAATTCAATGCTAAACAATTCGCTACCATGAAATAGGTTTCGGTTTTGATAGGTAAGAACGGCAGCCGCACCAAGGTCGCCTGCTGTGTTAGTGCCTTCTGGCTGAAACGCAATTGTGTTAGGTTTGGTGTGCGAAAGTTTTATGTTGGCTTCTAAGAAACGAAACGAAGGTGATGTGTAGTCGAATATTCTGTTAATGGCAACAGAGTCGAATTGTGGCATCTCTTTAAACTCTATATCCGTATAGCGTATAGCTCCCAATCTTGCAAAGTTGTTGTAAGTAGTTTGAAGGTCGGTTGCCGAAAAGTATTTGCCTGGCTCTATTAGCGTGTTATCGGCAATAATGCTTCGGCGAAGGTGCAGTCCAGTGGAGTCGCTGGGTATAATGTTCACCTTTCCAATCATATAACGCGGGTGTAAGGTTGGCTTTGCAGTGTCGGTAGTCCTATATTTAGTAAGGTGGAGAGTTACATTTACGCCACGCGATCCCCGAATAGAATCGGCAGTATAGTAAATATAGTCTTTATTGAAACGATAATACCCCTGATCGTTCAGAATTTTTGTAATGCGTTTTCGTTCGTTGTCGAGTGCTGCCACGGTGAATTGGTGTGGACGAGCCGTGTTAATGCCTTGCGAAAGTGTGGGTTTAAGAATATTGGCGATGGTTGAGTCTTGTATGTCGTAACTGAAATTGTCTATCATAAACGGTTCGCCGGGCATTAAAGTGTATATTGCTTTGAGTTTCTTTCCTCTTACTTTGGTGCTAAAGTCCACACGCGCATTCATATAGCCCATGTTATTCATAGCCAAACGGAGGTCTTCGCACGATAAGCGTGCTTGCAAAGTGTCGTAATAAACTGGTTTTTCGCCTATGCGTTGCAATGTTCTGTTAATCCATTTTGTGGTGTCTTTGCCAGCTAAAGAGTAAGTTCCAAGCGGTATTTTGAAGAAGGAAAACCACCGCGAGTTTTCTTTCTGACGTACGTATTGTGCCAATTGCGAAGCATTGAAGTCGGCTGCATCGGAACGTAGTTCCACTTTGTCTAGCAAGTAGCTACCATCTGGTACGAACTTATCGGTGGAACACGATGCTAAAAACATCGTTTCAAAGGTAAAAAACAATAGAATATATATATAGAAGAGTTTTATTCGAAACATCAATATAGCCGATTTTTTGCGCAAAGATACTAAAAAGTTAGCAGTAAGAGAATGCAAATAGATGGTTTTTTTGTAATTTTGTGGGGTGATATCGAAGAATAAAATAAAGCTCGTTAGAGCACTTGAGACGAAAAAGGGGCGTGCAAAACATGGCTTGTTTGTGGCTGAAGGGCCAAAGGTAGTGGCAGATTTGCTGGCTGCAGGTTTCCATTTAGTAGAACTGTTTGATGCTGAAGACGATATAAAAAAGGTGTCGTTCTTACAGCATCCGCAAGGAAAAGTAGGCATATTTAGATTGCCCGAACAAGCAAAAGAGCCTTTTTTAACGAACGAAACACAAGAGAACACAGACCACAACGAGGCTTTTTGTGTATCGGAACTGTCGCTTGCATTAGACGGAGTGCAAGACCCTGGTAATCTGGGTACAATTATTCGCATAGCCGATTGGTTTGGAATAAAGCATATATTCTGTTCGATGGATACAGCCGATTGTTGGAATCCAAAGGTGGTGCAAGCCACTATGGGGAGTATAGCGCGTGTAACAATGCATTATTTAGATTTAGGGAGATTAATAGATTTGTTGCCGAAGAGTTATCCCATATATGGAACACTGTTAGATGGTAATGATATTTATGCCGAAAAGCTATCTGCTGCGGGATTAATAGTGATGGGGAACGAAGGTAATGGAATTTCTGCTGCCATTAGAGAACGTATAAACCGTAGGCTGTTAATACCTAATTTCTCTACGGAGGCTACGCACGCTGAGTCGTTGAACGTTGCAATTGCAACTGCTATAGTGTGTTCTGAATTTAGACGACGAGGTACAGTTGAGCCGTAAAATATGTTTTTTTATTAGGCGTAAAACAACAAACAATGGTGTGTTGCTAAATGCTTAACCATTAGAAAACATAGTTATAATAGCTTGTAATAGGGTAGAGCAATTGCAATATTCTATAGAAAACAGACAGCGTAACGCTTGACAATAGGAATAATAATAGGATTTTTAAGATGCTACGGAAGATGCTGTATGAATGTAGCGTAGCATAAAGAAGATATACCATACAGCAATTTTTCTGCAAAGAGTTTAAGCGTTAGGTAGAGAATAGATAGGATAACTATAGGCAGCATTCACAGTCTATTTTATAACCAAACAAGCCACCGTTAGTGTTTATAAAAATTTACCATATATAGTTAGCTTTGTTTCAGATATCTGTAGCGTTCGTTTTAGATATCTGTCGCATTCGTTTCAGATATCTGTCAGTTGCAAATTAGATATCACACAAAATAACCACCTATATAATTGTGGATTGCAGCACCTAAAAGAAATCTATTTTGCTGACGAATTATGCATTACATTGTTTGTGCTATTTTTATGTGAATGCTATTATAGGTATCTGAACATTAATGTGTTATGTTTTCCTGATAGTATTTTTGTTTGCTATTTAAATCTAAATATTTAAGTTTGCAATTCATATTGTAAACTTAGATATTTGGGCATAATGGGTAATGATGTAATATAACATAAAGTGGGCACACCATACAGTATGCCCACCCTGAGAAATAAAAGTTTTAGACAGATCTAAACAAATAGTTTAGTATAAGATGTGGTATAAACCCACTTATTTCCAGTTTTTATATAGAATGTCGCATTGTGTATTGAACTTCATTTCCATACCCATTAATTTGGTTGATGCCTTTCCTGTTTGTGTTTGCAACCAACCATTGGGTAGGAATGTGTTGATATCGGTGCCGTTAGCACTGATATTAGTCATACCCATTGCTTTCATCTGATCCCAGCCTACTTCAATTTGCGAGGTAACTTCGTCTCCCATACCCATTTTTTTCATCTGGTCTATTATCATCTTCTTAACGTCGCTTTCGGTCATATTGTCTTTCAGGTTCGTTGTTATTACAGTGTTTCCTCCATTGTTAGCCACTGTGTATGTAGAAGTAAGCTTCATGCCTTGCTTCATTATATCTTCCTTACTGTTTTTCTTCAGGTCTTTGCCATAATAGAGAAGGAAGCTTGTTTCGTTTAAATTATCAATGAGAGCCTTCTCTTCGAATTGTTCGCTGATAGCCGTAAGAACCTTAGCTTTTGGCAGAATTTGTTCCATTTCAGGAGTTTTCTTATAATCCTCTTCAATATCTGCAATAGCATTTTTGCTTCCTGCTGCAGCCACTTCAGCCAAATTCAATATTTTCTCTACCTTTCCATCGGTGTTTGTTTGCAGTATCATTTTTACCCCTTTCAGGTATTGATTGCCTGCAACCTGCGCTTGCTCAACAACATCTTTGTCGCCATCAAACTGCGTATCCACCACGTTATATTCTATTTTGTATCCTTGTGGCGTTTTATCGAGCACCACATATCGTGTATTTTTTGTAACTGTTACGCTCTTGCTTCCCTGTCCCATAGGCAAATCAATAGCCACCTTAAATACATCTTTGTATATAGTGGTGTCGTTTTTGTTAAAGTTTACCTTTACAGTAGCTTGTGCGTCTGCTGTGAGGGCTGCGCCCATCATAACGATCGATAATAAGATTGTTTTCATATACGTATATTTGATTTGTTATTATTTTTGTTTAAAAGTGAGTTTCTGAATGTTAGAAGTAAACCTCTTGTATACCATTCACAGAGATAGAATCTGTAGAATGACACGGGTCGAAATGGGCTGGAATATCGAATTTAGTATTTGGTGAATAGTGTAACGACTTGTCGGCATATACCATTTGCATAAAGTAAGCCCATATAGGCAAAGCCATTGTAGCACCTTGTCCCATTGCCGTATTATCGAAGTGAATATCGCGGTCTTCTCCGCCCACCCAACAGCCGTTTACAAGCTGTGGTGTGAAGCCCATAAACCACCCATCGGAGTTGTTGTTTGTGGTACCCGTTTTGCCTCCAATTTCGCCAGTAAGATGGTAGTTGTAGCGTAAACGTCCACCAGTTCCCCCTTGAATAACAGCTTGCAGCATATCGAGCATTTTGAAAGAACTCTCTTCTGAGATTACTTCGTTCATTAATGGTTGGAACTTAGCCACTATGTTTCCATGACTATCTTCTATTCTGGTAACAAAGAGAGGTGCACACCGCACACCATGATTAACGAAGGTAGTGTATGCACTACACATTTCGCCAACCGACAGCTCTGACGGTCCAAGGCATAAAACAGGCGTTGCATTCTTGTCGATATCTGGATTGTTTAACCCAAAATCGTGCAGAATGTTCACAAACTGTGATGGTCCGAGTAGACTAATTAGGTATGCTGATATCCAGTTGTTAGACTGTTGTAAGCCCCATCGCAACGGAACTTGCTGACCGTAGCGTGCTCTTGAGCCATTGCGCGGAGTCCAATTGCCGTACGAACGTTGTATGTTAGGCGCAGTGGTGCATGGTGTCATACCGTTCTGCATAGCCAAAGCGTAGAGGAAAGGTTTAATGGTAGACCCCACTTGTCGGTGTCCCCCCATTACCATATCGTATTTAAAGTGGTCGTAATCGATACCACCAACGTAAGCTTTCACTGCTCCTGTGTGTGGCTCCATACTTATAAAGGCAGCTCGCAAGAACGATTTGTAGTAGCGTATAGAGTCGATTGGTGTCATCAACGTGTCTATATTGCCGTGATAAGTGAAGAGAGTCATTTCGTGTTTTGTTCGGAAACTACGACGTATTTCATCGGGAGTTGCACCTTGTTCCTTTAGTCTGAGGTATCTTAAACTCTGGCGACAAGAGCGATTGAGAATGGCTTTTATAGTGCTTAAGGAGATGTTTGACGAGAACGGAGCGTTCTTTTTATATAGGTTTGCAATATTAAATTCCTTCTGTAAATACCCTCCAACATGTTTGCGTACAGCCTGTTCGGCATAATGTTGCATACGAGTATCTATGGTGGTGAATATACGTAGACCATCAGTATTCACGTCGTAGTGTTCACCATTTCGCTTTGTATTCTTGTTACACCAGCCAAAAAGAGGGTCCTTTTCCCACGCAATAGAGTCGAGAACGAAGTCGCGCATACGCCATTCTTGATAGTTTTTGCGTTCTGGTTTCTTCTCCATCATATACTGACGTAGAAATGCTTGAAAGTAATCGCCCGAACCTTCTATGCTTTTTTCTTTCGAATACTTAATACCAAGTGGACGTTCTATAAGCTCGTTATATTCTTCGCGCGTAATATAACCAGACTTACACATCTGCCCTAACACAACGTTTCGGCGTGTACGACAGCGTTCTTGGTGTCGCAAAGGATTATATAATGATGGGTTTTGGCACAATCCAACAAGGGTAGCAGCTTCGGTAACAGAGAGTTGTCGTGGCTCTTTACTAAAATAAATGTTAGCAGCTCGTTTAATACCAACGGCATTATGGAGGAAATCGAAGTAGTTTAGATACATCGCAATAATCTCTTCTTTTGTGAAGTGGCGCTCCAGTTTCACAGCAATAATCCATTCAATAGGCTTTTGTAACAGTCGTTCGAATGTACTATGTGCTTTTTCCGAGAATACTTGCTTTGCCAATTGCTGCGTAATAGTAGACCCACCACCAGCATTGTCGTGTCCTAATATACCACGTTTAAGTATGGCACGGCCAAGTGCAATAAAGTCTATACCAGAGTGTTCGTAAAATCTTTCATCTTCGGTAGCCACCAAAGCGTGCACCAAATGGGGTGAAAGACTATTATAATCTACCGCTATACGATTAGCATTATCCTGATTCCATGTACCAATAAGTTTACCATTGGCAGAATAAACCTGTGAAGCAAACTTATCTACAGGGTTCGATAGTTCTTCCATGTCGGGCATATAACCAACCCAACCGTTCCAAACCGACACAAAAAAGACTGTGGTAGAACTAATGAGAAGTATCAAGATTAGCCACAGAGTATGTACAAAATGTCTTCGCATTCCTTGTTTATTGTGTTTAGATTGCAAAGGTAAAGTAAATAGATGAAAAGGCAAAATAAAACTGACGTGTTTTTTGTAGAATGCAATTAATCTATATTTTCTTTTATAAAACTTCTTCGGTGGCAAATAATATACGTACCTTTACACACGAAAACGACCAATTCAACACAATACAAATGGTGAAACAAAACTTTGTGAACATTCAGGATTTGAATAAGGAAGAACTACTATACCTTATTCAGATGGCTCAGGAATTTGAGAAATATCCCAACCGCGAGCTATTAAAAGGTCGCATTATTGCGACTCTCTTTTACGAGCCTTCCACTCGTACACGTCTTAGTTTCGAAACAGCAGCCAATCGCTTGGGTGCTAAAGTTATTGGTTTTACCGATGCAAAGGCATCGAGTGTGAGCAAAGGCGAAACGTTGAAAGATACAATTCTTATGGTTTCGAACTATGCAGACACCATAGTTATGCGCCATTACATTGAAGGTGCTGCACAATATGCATCGGAAGTATCGCCTGTTCCTATAGTTAATGCTGGCGATGGTGCTCATCAACACCCATCACAGTGCTTGCTCGATCTTTACACAATCAACCAAACACAAGGTACTTTAGAGAATTTGGACATATATCTTGTAGGCGATCTTAAGTACGGACGCACCGTTCACTCGCTACTAATGGCAATGCGACACTTTAATCCTACGTTCCACTTTATTGCACCTGCCGAACTTGCGATGCCTGAGGAATACAAATTGTTCTGTAAACAGCACGGCATTCGTTACACAGAACAGGAAGATTTTACACCTGAAGCCATTGCTGGAGCTGATATATTATATATGACACGTGTACAGAAAGAGCGCTTCTCTGACCTTATGGAATACGAACGAGTGAAGAATGTCTACATTCTGCGTAACGATATGTTGCATCTTGCTAAACCTAATATGCGCATATTGCACCCATTACCTCGTGTAAACGAAATAGCATACGACGTGGATACTAATCCACATGCTTACTATATACAGCAAGCTAAAAATGGTCTTTTTGCTCGTGAAGCAATTTTTGCATACTGTCTTGGAATTGGAATAGACGACGTGAAAAACGATACAACTATTATAAAATAAGGAGATGATAGAAATGAACAAGAAAGAACGCTTGGTAGCAGCCATAGAGAATGGAACCGTAATAGACCATATACCTGCTGAAAAAACCTTTCAAGTGGTGAACTTATTAGAGCTTCAGAAGTTATCAACTCCTGTTACCATTGGCTATAACTTCACATCTTCTAAGGTGGGTTGTAAGGGAATTATTAAAGTAAGCGATAAGTTCTTTACCGATAACGAAATATCGCGCCTCTCTGTAGTGGCTCCAAACATTATATTGAATATTATTCGCGACTATGAAGTGGTAGAGAAAAAGCAAGTGATAACGCCCGATGAATTGTGCGGAATAGTGAAATGTAACAATCCAAAATGTGTAACCAACAACGAGCCAATGGCTACAATATTTAACGTTGTAGATAAAGCTGCGGGTATATTGAAATGCCATTATTGCGATAAAGAACAACAAATAGATAATGTGGAACTGTGTTAGGAGTGTATAAAGGGTGAACAAATATATTTAACTTAAATTGCTCATTATGCTATTATGTCGTTTTCGTTCTAAAGTTAATTCAAACAGCTTAACAATAGAACGAAGCCTGGCAAAATTGCTAATGACCGCATTGAGTTAAGCAAAACATAAAAGTGGTATTCTTAGTGTGTAGAAAGCTAAGTTTACCACTTTTATTATGAGTGTACCCTACCAGAAAAATTATACTAAAATGAAGTTTCAGCGTGTCTATGCAAATATTTATACGAAATATTTGCCGTGTTATTAGATTTTTCCTATATTTGCAGCTAATTATAACAACCTTGCTTTTGACGGCATCTTACTAAAAACCGTGGATAGTCGAAGGAGGCATCTTTTAATACTTAAACAACATGAGAAAAGATCTTGAGATTTTTGATCTCATCGAGCAAGAGCACCAACGCCAATTAAAAGGCATGGAGCTGATTGCTTCGGAAAACTTCGTCAGCGACGAAGTAATGCAGGCAATGGGGTCTTACCTAACCAACAAGTACGCTGAGGGATATCCTGGAAAGCGTTATTACGGTGGTTGTCAGGTAGTAGACGTAGTAGAGAACCTCTGCATCGAGCGTGTTAAGAAGATATTCGGCGCATGCTGGGCTAACGTGCAACCACACTCTGGGGCACAGGCTAACCAAGCCGTTCTTGCTGCTGTTCTCCAACCGGGCGACACTTTTATGGGACTCGACCTGAACCATGGCGGCCATCTTTCGCATGGTAGCCCAGTGAATAACTCTGGTATTCTCTACCACCCAATTGGTTACCAACTCGATAAAGAGACGGGACGTGTAGACTACGACCACATGGAAAAACTAGCACGCGAGCACAAGCCAAAGCTCATCATTGCAGGTGCGTCTGCCTATAGCCGTGAATGGGACTATGCACGTTTCCGCAAGGTAGCTGACGAAATTGGTGCTATCTTTATGGTAGACATGGCTCACCCTGCAGGATTAATTGCTGCGGGACTGCTTGAGAATCCAGTTAAGTATGCTCACATCGTAACAACCACTACACACAAAACACTGCGTGGTCCGCGTGGAGGTGTTATTATGATGGGAGAAGACTTTGACAATCCATGGGGAAAGAAAACTCCAAAGGGTGTGGTAAAGAAGATGTCGCAACTTCTCGACTCTGCTGTGTTCCCAGGAAACCAAGGTGGTCCGTTAGAGCACGTTATTGCTGCTAAAGCTGTTGCATTTGGCGAAATTCTACTTCCAAGCTGGAAAGAATATGCAACACAGGTGAAGAAAAACGCTGCTGTGCTTGCCGACGAACTTGTGAAGCGTGGATATGGCATCGTTTCTGGTGGTACAGACAACCACTCTATGTTGCTAGACTTACGCACTAAATTCCCTGAACTAACTGGTAAGGTTGCAGAGAATGCTCTTGTTGCTGCTGATATCACAGTGAATAAGAATATGGTACCGTTCGATACTCGTTCTGCATTCCAAACATCTGGTATACGCCTTGGTACAGCTGCTATGACTACTCGTGGAGCAAAAGAAGACCTAATGGTGCTTGTTGCAGAACTTATAGACAAGGTTCTTTCTGCACCAGAAGACGAAAAGGTCATTGCAGATGTTCGCAAGAAGGTAAATGAAACAATGAAAGGTTATCCATTGTTCGCTTACTAACCAAAAACAACAAAAAACATTTCTCATAGCTTAAAAGACTCCCTCAATGGTCTCTCCATGGAGGGAGTTCTTTCGTTTTATAGCACCATAACGCTTAAAATGGCTTATGTTTATAGGTGTTATAACCTCTTTAAAACCACATATTTATATTCTCGATGATGGTTTTATGCTTCTTGCCCTTCTTTGCTACGAATATGTATAATAACAATAGAGAGGTTTTATAAATTTAACCACAAATGGATAATTAAACCACAATATGTATAGTTTTTATCACGATGTATTGTTTGCTAACATATTTTATTTTCTTATCAGCATCTTATCTGCCTTTTTAATTTGACATAGCTCGCTACGTCTGCTATGCAACGATAGCCAATTTGCTCGCTAATAAAGCAAAATATGTTTATGCTATAACAACCTATTAGGGTTAAATAGACTATTAAAGTTTTGGTATATTTTGTGTTATTATTGAACAGACGCTTTAACTTTATAATAAAAATGTAGCAAACAACGGCAAGTTGTAAAGTAAAACAATACACCAGCAAAGAACCAGAAAAACACAGAACGCAATACCATAAACAATATATTAATTCCACTGAATTATACATTCCAATATCTGCGGAACAAATGTGGCAAAACGGTGGCACACATAGAGGGCATTCGTTTCAGATATCTGTGAGTATCGTTTCAGATATCTGTGAGCATCGTTTCAGATATCTGTGAATATCGTTTTAGATATCTGTTTTTCACCACTTAGATATTATGAAGAAACTCTGCTTTTATTGTTTCTTGCCAACCCGGTAGTAATGCAATTAATTCTGTTAATGCACTATTTTTAGTCTTTCTTTCGTTTTTTGTCTACAAAAATTTGCTATTCTTCTAATATTTTATAACTTTGCAATATATTACAAACACCAGAACAACCCAATAACTACATAAGACTTCTCATCTAAATGGTTGCGATGCGCAACTTTGTAGCATAACAATGTCTACATTTACAACGAAATATGTATAATCATAAAATCGTAAGGTGATTCATTCACTGGAGAAAGGTTAGTTAATTGATAATAATTTATGAAGATATTAAACTTCCTCTTTAGCCGTTCAAAGCAGGAGCAAGATAAACCTATTAGAGACAAATTGAAGACCAGAAAGGATTTTGAGAGAGTTCTGGCAGAAGATTTGGATATAATGGAAACAACTAAAGCGAGAATGGATACAGCAAAAAATATAAATTTGTATATGTATCGTTCTCTTAGCTATAGTTATATCTTAATTCTTCAATCTAAGTATTCTGTTGATGCCAAAATAGACGAACTGCGCGATATATATATAAAATCTATGTATTATTTCTTGCAGGCGTTTAATAAAAGAAATCCAATTTATGCAGATATACTGAATTATGTTTCGTTGGGTGTACTATTAAATATTCCCGATAATAACTTCAGGCAACTGATTGACTATGTAAAACAAATGGATAAGCAGGCAAAACCATCTGGCTGGACACCGCGAGACATATTCTTTGTTGAACCTTGCGGAATGGATAAGCAGGCAAAACCATCTGGCTGGACACCAGACTTGTTGCTCTGGTTTATGCTGAACTCTAGAATGAAAGAGCAAGAGAAGCAGAAATATGCAGAGACACTTGCTTATCCCCGATTGTATAACGGACTGTATAAGGTGATACAGGCACCAAATGCAGCCGCTGCCAAAGATGCCCTTAACAAGTATCTTGATAGGTGGTATAATCTAAATAGCGATGCACCTTGGTATAACAGTCATCTGAAAGATAACTGTTATCGAGGCTACTGGGCGTGGGAGGTTGCAGCCGTTGCTAAGATAATGCACATAGACGATTCAGACTTAAAGAACAATCAGTATTATCCTTATGATATGGTGCATTGGGCAGACAATGAAACTACTGCAAAAGAGTAATCTACGGAACAAACGGTAGCTAAACTGTTTTAAAACCAAATGGATACTTAGACACAATATGCATAATTCTTATTACTATGGAATTGTTTGCTAACATCTTTTATTTTCTTATTGGCATTTTGCCAGTAGTTGTAACTTTACGTAGCCCGTTACGCCTGTGTTACAACGACAGACAGATGCTCGATAATAAACCGAAATATGTTTATGCCCTAACTATCAATTTTGGTTAAACCACATAGCTTATAGCATTACCTGTGTTTCTTTTTTTCGCAAAAAGTAAAAAACAGCAGTGCATCATCTCACATTATAGACGTAATAAAAACATAAATCAAAGAGAATAACATTAACTTAACATTAAACAATGAATATTGCCGCTCCATCTAAAGACCAAGGGGCTTCTATCAGACCTGTATATGTAGGAGCAGACGATAATGATGAAACAAAACCAGTAGACGCATCAAACTTTGAATTGTTCCACAACATTATTACTCCAAATGCAAGGCTCTATTAAGCCTTAATAAAGAAACAACAAACTACGACTTTAATTTGCAGAGAGATATGTTTACAGCATACCTCTCAGCATTGCTTATGCTTTGTTCTTCCATTATCTTTTTGCAGTGGTGTAATCCACTGCAAACATATAGTTTGAAAAGTAATGCTGAAGACTTAGTTATAACCCTATATATATAATAAGGTGTAATATCATTATATTCTATCATAGTTCTAATGCCTGAATTAGACTAAAGTTACTGTTAAGAAACAATAAAGAAACCACGCATAACTTGTAAAGTCAATAAGTTTTAAGTATATTTGCAACAACATAAAATTGGATTAGGGAAACTAAAATAACGACTTAACACCAGTTTTTGGATAACAATTTTGTTTAATTTATAAGACGAAAGAAATGGAAATACGTAAAATTGCCTTATCGCTCGTAGCAGCAATGGCACTTGGTACAACAGCAGTACAAGCTCAGTGTACAAACAATTGCAAGAAAAGCACTACCACAAAGGTTAAAAATGGTACTACAGTAAATCGTTTTGAGAAAGACTTAAAGTGCGACGAAGCAAAAGTAAAAACAGCTGCTCACAAGGCAGGTTGTGCATTCAAATGCGATGCTAAAAAGGTTGGAGCTGCTGTAAAATGCGACGAAGCAAAAGTAAAAACAGCTGCTCACAAGGCAGGTTGTGCATTTAAACGCGATGCTAAAAAGGTTGGAGCTGCTGTAAAATGCGACGAAGCAAAAGTAAAAACAGCTGCTCACAAGGCAGGTTGTGCATTCAAACGCGATGCAAAGAAAGTTGGAGCTGCTGTGAAACGCGACGAAGTGAAAGTAGGAAAGGCAGTAAAAAAGACCTATACTAAAGCAAAGAACGCTTTAAAGAAGTAGAAACAAACATTAACAGCGATATTTACAAAGCCGAGCTGGCACACAAAATAAAATAAGCTGCCAAGAAGGCAGAATAGAAAGAACTAAGAAACTAAGTAGCCAATGTAAACCGCATAGAAAGCAGACAAGGTTTCTATAGAATATAAAGAGTGTGCATATCGACTTTCGTCGCATAAGAAAGTATTGCCCCAGAAAGAAAGCTATATATAGCCATATTTTGGGGCATTTGCTTTGAAGCGTTGAAACATAACGAAACAACTAACCAAAATACCACTGACACAGTATGACTTTTGGCATACAGTTTGCAACGAATACCGTGTAACGAACAAAAAGGAGGATATGAGATGTTAATAAAGTATATTTTATGAGTTAATATTTTGTTATTCAATAAATGTTTAGTAACTTTGCACAATATTCCGTCTATCCAGACGGAGCATAACACCATATTTAATATTTAGGTATATTTTATCTAATGCGACAACTTAAGATATCAAAAAGTATTACCAATCGTTCCAGTGAGGCACTAGACAAGTACTTAGTGGAGATTGGACGTGAACCAATGATTACCGTTGATGAAGAAATTGAGCTTGCTCAGGAAATTCATAAAGGCGGCAGAAAAGGCGAACGCGCAAAAGAGAAACTTATAAAAGCGAACCTACGCTTTGTGGTTTCTGTTGCCAAACAATACCAACACCAAGGACTTTCGCTTACAGACCTAATAGACGAAGGTAACATTGGACTTGTGAAGGCAGCTGAAAAGTTTGACGAAACACGTGGATTTAAGTTTATCTCGTATGCAGTTTGGTGGATTAGACAAAGCATACTGCAAGCCATTGCAGAGCAAAGTCGCATAGTGCGTCTGCCTTTAAATCAGGTGGGAGCAATTTCAAAGATAAACCAAGTAACCAACGAGTTCATTCAAAAGCACAATCGTCGTCCTTCTATCCACGAGTTAGCCGAACTAACAGGCATTGATGAGGCACGTATTCACCAAAGTCAGAATGCCGACAACCATCACATGAGTATAGATGCGCCATTTAGCGACGACGACGATAACTCTATGAGCGATATGTTGGCATCGGGAGAAGACTCTCGAACAGACCGCGGTGTAGACTTCGAATCAATGTCGGACGATCTTAAATCGGTGTTACAGAACACACTGAAAGAGCGCGAACGCAAAATAGTGATAGAATGTTTCGGTATAGGCTGTCAGGAAAAAGGCTTAGAAGAAATCGGCACTGAAATGCAACTTACACGCGAGCGTGTGCGCCAAATACGCGAAAAGGCGATAGAAAAAATACGCTTAAGTGGTAACGCACGTGTGTTAATGAAGTATCTTGGCTAATGTAATAAAAGTGTAAAGCAGGTATGCAGGCGTACAACAACGTTTCTCTGCAAATGTTGTTATATATATAATAAGGTGTAAGAATTGTATACATTGCGAGTAAAGGAAAGATGCTCGCAACGTAAAATGAGAACCAATATATTTAGATAATAGCACATATCACCCCATTGTCAATAAGATAATGGGGATATTTGTTTAGAAAAAGTCTGTTATTACCACTATATTTTTCTCTACTCGCTTGTTTTTTCGTTGAAAATCATTATCTTTGCAAAGTCGTTACAACCTTTCTGCCACCATAAAATAGCAGGAACAGCAATATAATGACAGTAAGAATATTTTGAAAAAGCAAAAATAATAATATCATAAACAAGAAATAACATCTTGTCTGCCAATCCACAATCAGTAGGTAAAGCAGGCAAATATAAGTTTTAACAAACAAATTAATGGAAGAATTTGAACTCATTGCCAAGACCTTTATGGGGTTAGAAGAGGTTTTGGCGCAGGAGCTCACCCAGCTGGGAGCTAACAACGTACAGATAGGACGGCGTATGGTATCGTTCACCGGAAACAAAGAAACAATGTATCGCGCCAACTTCCAGCTGCATACAGCCATAAGAGTGCTAAAACCTATAGCACATTTTAAGGCTAAGAGTGCCGATGATATGTACGATGAAGTTAAGAAAATAGACTGGAGTAAGTACATCTTAAAAGGCAAAACATTCTCGGTAGACTCAGTAGTCTACTCTGAAGAGTTCAAAAACTCAAGGTTTGTAACCTATAAAGTGAAAGACGCCATTGTCGATCAGTTCCGTGAAAATACAGGCATCAGACCAAATATATCGGTGAGCAATCCAGATATTCGACTGAATATCCATATTGCTGAAGACAAAGCAACACTGTCGTTAGATTCTAGTGGAGAGTCTTTGCATCGTCGAGGATATCGTCAAGAAAGCGTAGAAGCTCCATTAAACGAAGTGCTTGCAGCTGGTATGATATTGATGACAGGCTGGAAAGGAGAAACAGACTTCATTGACCCTATGTGCGGTTCGGGTACTCTGCCTATCGAAGCAGCTCTCATTGCACGTAATATCTCGCCAGGCGTATTCCGCAAAGAGTTCGCTTTTGAAAAGTGGCCAGACTTCGATCAGGAACTTTTCGATATGATATACAATGACGATTCACAAGAACGCGAATTCGAACATCATATTTATGGCTACGATGTAGACATGAAAGCAGTGAACACTGCAAAGATAAACGTAGCTGCAGCAGGCTTCTCTAAAGATATAACGATAGAGAACAAAGACTTTAAAAACTTTACTCAGCCAGCTCAGAAGAGTATTATTGTGATGAATCCTCCATACGGAGAACGCATCTCTACACCTAATCTGTTAGGTACATACAAAATGATAGGTGAACGCTTAAAGCACCAATTCATAGGTAACGAGGCTTGGATTCTATCGTATCGGGAAGAATGCTTTCGTGAAATAGGACTGAAGCCAAGTATTAAAATACCAGTGTACAACGGCTCGTTAGAATGCGAATTTCGACGCTATCAAATGTTCGATGGTAAATTAGACAACTTCCGTGCAGAAGGTGGCATTGTGAAAACAGAGGACGAAAAGCGCGAAATGGCACAAAAGCATCGCTTTAAAAAGAACCGTGAATTTAAGAAAAGACTCGATGAAACCGAAGAGAACGAAGAAGGAGATATACGCTCTTTCACGTTCCATAGCTTTGAACACAACATATCTATAGGTGGAAAGAAAAGCGAAAACGGTAGACGAGGCGGACGTAAGAACTTCCGAAAAGATGACCACTTCGACGATGAAAGAGGAGCTTTTCAAGGAAAAAAGAAGTTCGATGGTAAGCGATTCGATAAAGGAAACAAAGGAAATAAGTTTCGTAAAAAAGATAAATATAATACAAATGAAGACTAAGAACCTAATAGTAACTACAGGATTAGCAATAGCAACCCTATGTTTAGCATTGCCTAACAACGCTATGGCACAGAAAACATTTACACTCGAAGACCTTAATTTCGGTGGCAAGAACTTTCAGAACCTACGGGCAGAAAACCGTTATACCACGTGGTGGGGCGACCAGATAGTGCATTTAGAGAACAATAAATGCTCCATCGTAAACCCAAACACACTGAAAGAAACAACATTATTCACGCTTGATGACATTAATGCTATACTTTCAAAAGACAATAGCGACAGAACTGTGCGTTCGTTGTTCCATGTTTCTTTTCCATCTGCCAATCAACCATTGGTGCAGATACCCACCAGAAAAGAACTTCTAACAATAAATTTTAAAACTAAAAAGATAGAAAGCTCAACCGAAACTGTTGCTGATGCTCAAGCACAAGCTTATAATAAAGAGTCGAGAGCAATAGCTTACGTGCAGAACAACCAACTATTTGTTACAGATAATACTGGAAAAACAACACAACTCACTAACGATGGTTCACGCAATATAGTGTATGGCGAAGCTGTACACCGCAACGAATTTGGTATTAAAGGCGGTTTGTTCTGGAGCCCAACAGGTAATCGTCTTGCATTCTACCGTATGGACCAAAGTATGGTAACCGATTATCCACTTGTTCATATACCAGAGGTAGATTGGAAGCCAGCAAAAGGCGAATCACGTATAGCAACACCAGAACCCACAAAATATCCTATGGCGGGAGAAAAGATTCACAATGTAACCGTAGGCGTGTACGATATAAATACCAAGAAAACAATTTACCTTGATGCTGGCGACCCGACCGACCGTTATTTCACTAACATTCAGTGGAGTCCAGACAGCAAAATCATTTATATGTTCGAACTAAATCGCGATCAGAACGATTGTCGTTTGGTGTCATACAATGCAGAGACTGGCAAGAGAATTGCCGAATTGTATCGTGAGACCGATGCTAAATACGTTGAACCAACTCATCCTATCCTCTTTTTGCCATGGAATGCCAATCAGTTTATTATGCTTTCGCAAAAAGATGGTTACAATCATATCTACTTATTCGATAAAGATGGTAAGCAAATAAAGCAGATCACAAAAGGTAACTGGGTAGTTATGGATGTGTTAGGCTTTAATAGCAAAGCAAAATCTATTGTCTATGTGTCTAACGAATGTAGTCCAATACAACGCAATACATGGTCTGTGAATGTTGAAAATGGCATCCGTACCTTGTTAGATAATGGTCGTGGCTACCACAATGCAACACTTAGCGATGGTGGAAAATACCTTGTAGACAACTACACTGAACCTACTGTACCACGAAAGATTGATATTACTACCATAGGAACACACCCCACAATTAAGAATTGGCTTACTGCGAAAGACCCATGGAGTGGTTTTAACTTGCCAGAGTATAGTTCTGGTTCGTTGAAAGCCGACGATGGCACTACCGATTTGTATTGGCGAATGGTAAAACCCATTGGATTCGACCCATCAAAAAAATACCCAACCGTGATATATGTATATGGTGGACCACACGCCCACAACGTTGATGCAAGCTGGCATTACGGCTCTCGCTCGTGGGAAACCTATATGGCACAGAAAGGATATTTGCTATTCATTATAGACAATCGTGGTAGCGAAAATCGTGGAAAAGCATTCGAACAAGCCACTTTCCGTCAGCTCGGACAGGTTGAGATGCGCGACCAGATGCAAGGAGTGAAGTATCTGAAGACATTACCATTTGTTGATGCCGACCGAATAGGTGTGCATGGCTGGTCGTTTGGTGGTTTCATGACAATTTCGCTTATCACAAACTATCCTGAAACCTTCAAAGTGGGTGTTGCCGGTGGTCCTGTTATCGATTGGAAGTGGTACGAAGCCATGTACGGAGAACGCTATATGGACACACCGCAAACAAATCCAGAAGGCTATGCAAAGACTTCACTTTTGACGAAAGCTAAGGATTTGAAGGGAAAACTACAGATAATAACAGGCTTAAACGACCCTGTAGTGTTGCCACAACACTGCCTTACTTTCATTAAGGCATGCATAGCTGCAGGAACACAGCCCGATTTCTTTGTGTATCCTGGTGAACCTCACAATATGAGAGGACACCAAAGTGTGCATTTACACGAGAGAATTACACAATATTTCGAAGACTATCTGAAGTAAAAAACATTAGACAAACAAACACTAAACATAAAAAAATAAAACTCTAACGTAAAGGAGTAAAGGCGCTTATGAAGATATTATTGTTAGGTAGTGGCGGCCGTGAGCACGCCTTGGCATGGAAGATAGCACAGAGCAAGAAGTGTGAAAAGCTATTCATTGCGCCAGGAAATGCAGGCACAAAAGCTTGTGGCGAAAATGTTGCAATAGGTGTAAACGAGTTTGAGAAACTTAAAGCATTTGCAGCAGATAATGCTATAGATATGGTTGTTGTAGGTCCTGAAGACCCATTAGTTGGTGGAATATACGACGATTTTAAACAAGACGAACGCACAAAGCATATACCAGTTATCGGTCCATCTAAGTCTGGTGCGGTACTCGAAGGTAGTAAAGACTTTGCCAAAGGCTTTATGCAACGCCATTCAATACCAACAGCAGCCTATGCCACCTTCGATAGCACCACGTTAGAAGAGGGATTAAAGTTTCTTGAGACATTAAAACCACCTTATGTGCTAAAGGCTGATGGCTTAGCAGCAGGAAAAGGAGTGTTGATTGTGTCTGATTTAAACGAGGCAAAGCACGAGTTAAAGCAGATGCTTGGTGGAATGTTTGGCAATGCGTCAGGAAAAGTTGTCATCGAAGAATATTTGTCGGGTATAGAGTGTTCTGTTTTTATACTCACCGATGGCACTAACTATCAGATACTTCCAGAGGCAAAAGACTATAAACGAATTGGCGAGGGCGACACCGGACTTAATACTGGTGGTATGGGAAGCGTTTCGCCTGTGCCTTTTGCTACCCACGAATGGATGCAAAAAGTGGAACATCGCATTATAAAACCAACAGTAAATGGGTTGAAACAAGAAGGTATAAACTATAAAGGTTTTATTTTCTTTGGTCTTATTAATGTAGATGGCGACCCAATGGTGATTGAATATAACTGTAGAATGGGCGATCCTGAAACAGAAAGTGTTATGTTGCGTTTAAAAACAGATATTGTAGACCTGTTCGAAGGGGTGGCAAATGGAACATTAGACCGTTGTAAGATAGAAACCGACACCCGTTCTGTGGTTTGTATTATGTTGGTAAGTGGTGGATATCCAGGAGCTTATACAAAGGGATACCCCATTAGCAACTACGATTGTTCAGAGAATACGGTGCTCTTCCATAGTGGAACAACTATCAAAGATGGGCAACTTGTAACCAATGGTGGGCGTGTTTTGGCAGTTTCGTCGTATGGTCCCACTAAAGACGAAGCTTTGTTTAAGAGTTTCACTGAAGCTGAAAAGATAGAATTTACAGGCAAATACTTCCGTAAAGATATTGGTAGCGACTTATAAGTGCACTATTTAGTAAGGAATGAATATAAGGCGCAAACTACTGCAAAACAGAATTTCAGAGAGCAGATGGGCACCAGCAGTAATGTCCTTCTTCTCTATTTCTGTATGGACAATGGTTTGTATCAACGATACATTTGCCATTGTTCCATTGCTTTGTATGCTTTTTTCAACCTTTCTAATGATGGAGCTCAACAACACAAATGCCCTCATACGTATTTTCAGTCGTATGGTGTCGTGTTGTTATATGGCGCTCACTACTATGGCAACTTTCCAGTTTGTATCCATCAGAGCTGCCAGTGTAGCACTTTGTATAGTAGGTTCTTACATTTGTTTGTTTCGTTGCTATCAAGACAAGTATTCGCAAGGCTGGGTATTCTACGGTTTTCTTTGTCTTGGTCTTAGCAGTATAGTGTGGGTGCAGATACTCTATTATGTCCCAATTATATGGATACTAATGCGTACACGTCTTCAGGCAACAAGTGTTCGCAACTATATTTCGTCTATATTTGGTCTTCTTTTACCAAATATTGTTGCACTTAGTGTTGTGCTTTATCAAAGCGAATGGCAAGTGGTGGTGCGCCATTTTGGTGAGCTTCTAACCTTTGGTAGTTTTGCAAACTATTGGTTGCTTTCTATAAATCAGATTCTTACAGGTGTGTGGATAATGCTTTGTGCTATTATTGGAACCGTTCACTATTTGCGTAAAAGGCGTTCCGATAGTATACGTACGCGTATGCTTTACAGCTTTTTTGTTCAAATAAACATACTTTCCATATTGTTTTTATGCCTGCAACCGCAACATTTCGATGCTATTCTTGGTATCATTATCGCATCAACCTCACCACTTATTGCTCATTTCTTTGCATTAACTAATACCAAATTCACCAATTTTACTTTCAAATTCCTTACGCTTGCAACCCTTGCAATAACGGTTTTCAATTTTCTCTCTTATCTGCGTTAAGTCTAATTTGGTACTATTACATTGGTGCTATCTCGTTTTATGTCAAATAAAACAAGTAGCTATTTTATAGAACAAAATATGTTTAGCTCTAACGACTTATTTGAGTTTAACGAATCCCACTATTCGTCTTTTATACGCTAAACCAACAATTAGCACTTTGCCAGATTTCCGTTTTATTGTTGAGCAGACTAATTCATTTTATAACGAAAATATAGCAAGCAGTGGCACGTTTGAGAAACAGGCAAAACAGCAAACAATAAAGCAAACGAAAGCAGAATGTAGCACTATTATATGGGAAAGATATATTACACCCTAATAGTCTGTTTTAGATTACTGTTTTTCCAATCTTATAGCCCTAAAAACTTATACAATGGTTTTAATTTTCATCACTTCTAAGTATTTAACAGTCAGTTGTATACCAGCTACCATCGTTTTAGATATCTGTCGTGTTCGTTTCAGATATCTGTCGTGTTTGTTTCAGATATCTGTCGTGTTCGTTTTAGATATCTGTCGTATTTGTTTTAGATATCTGTAAGTTGGCAGTTATATATCCTTATAAATATTTGCATTCTCAATGTTGCAACTTTGTAGTTGTTCAACGCTTTATAATTGGCTTTATAAAATTTATTCGTATATTTTTGGCGAATAAACTTTAATAGCTATCTTTGTGTGGCAATAGAATACTTGTGCTTTTCTCTTATGGCACCATGTATGTGAAAACAATTCGCACAAAGCGAGTCTATATACCCATTTATCGAATCGACAACGAAAGATATTTCAGTGAATTAAACTACGAATATGGAACAAAAGCATATCAAAACTAATATTCTGCGCAAATATTTCGCTCTTAGCCTAATTTCTATCGCACTGTTTTTCACAA
Organism: Prevotella pallens; assembly: GCF_900454935.1. Taxonomy (NCBI): domain Bacteria; kingdom Pseudomonadati; phylum Bacteroidota; class Bacteroidia; order Bacteroidales; family Prevotellaceae; genus Prevotella; species Prevotella pallens. Next base: position 53,684 of record NZ_UGTP01000002.1, on the reverse strand, counting down.
ATTGTGCCCACACAGATAGCAGACTTTTCGTGGCAGAGAAGAACAATTTGTATGGTTACGTAAATGCGAAAGGCGATACCGTTGTTGCCTGCAAATATTTGTGTAGCTATACAGATACAATAGTTAGGATAGGTTTTGTGGGCGATAATAGTGGAAAAATAAGGTGTATTGATAATAAAGGCAATATGCTTTTCTATGTGTTCAATTTCGATAACGGACCAGATTACCCCAGCGAAGGCTATTTTAGGATTATGGACAGTAACGAGCTTTTTGGCTTTGCCGACACGCGAGGCAACGTAGTTATAAAGCCTCAATATAAGTTTGCAAACCCCTTTAAAGATGGAAAGGCAAAAGTAACCAATACCGGACAGAAGATTACAGCCGACACTATAAGCGAAAGTCATTGGCATTGGGCATCTAACAATTGGTTTTTTATCTCACATAAAGGTAAGAAATTACTATCTAAGTAGCACTATTTTCTATGCACTGAAACCAAAATAGTTTATTAGCGTATTGCCAAATTCTGTTATTGTATAGTGCTGATATATTAACTTTGCAATGCAGGTGTAGCGGGCTACGTAAAGTTGCAACAACAGACGAGATGCCGATAAGAAAATAAAAAATGTAGGAAACAATACCATATTGATAATACCTATATATATTGCAGTATAATAGCCCTATTTGAGTTTAATGGCAAAGCTGTGTAAAACAATAAATGCCCGATGAAATGGGCATTTTCTGTATGTTTCGTATCCTTTCGAATGCCACGAAAGCCTATAAATCTACCACAGTTATACCAGCTCCGCCAAACTGTACATGCTCGTCGCGAACACCCTTTACATTTGGAATGGTGTTTAAAAACTGTCTTATCATAGTGCGCAGAATGCCATTACCCTTACCATGAAGTATGCGCACTTGGCTTACGCCAACAAGTATGGCGTCGTCTATAAAGTGCTGAACCTGATTCAGAGCTTCGTCGGCACGCATACCTCGCACATCTATTTCTTGTTTAAATTGGTTACGATGCTCGTCTATGGTTTCACGGGTTTGTCGGCTATAGTTGTATGCTGCAAACTGTTTTTGGTTTTCTTTCAGCGTGTCGTCGTCTACAAGTTCCAGTCGTGCAATAGCCATCTTGGTGCGCATATCACCAAATATAACTACAGCCTGCTTATTATCAATCAGTTCAACCTTGCCAATAGACGTTAATCCTTTTATGCGTACAGTGTCGTTTACACCTATTGGTCGGTTTATATTTCTTTTCTCTGTGGCAGCCTTCAAACTTTCTGCCGCATTTTGCTTGCGTTCTTCTTTCTTTTGCAAGTGTCGTTCGTGTCGTTCTTTTCTATTTTTTATCTTTTCTATGCGTGCTTGCAATTCCTCGTCGGTCATTAATCCCCCCTCGCGCATAGTTTGTTTGTTGTTTAATTTTTGTGCTTTCGCTTTGTTTTTTGTGTTTAAATATGTTGTAGCGTCATCAAGCATAGCTTGCTTATACATAGCAAGTTCTTGCCTAATGCGTTTTGTAGCTTCCTTTTCGGCTTGCTGTTGTCTAATTTCTCTAATAGTGTTTTCTATTCGTTTATTGCCTTCCTTAATAATTTCTTCAGCTTCCGCCTTCGCTTTTTTAATAATTTCCTTCCGGCTTTGTCGCAATTCCTCTATTTCTTTTTCGTATTTGGCTATGGTGCGTTCCAACTCTTTTTCGTGGCTATGCACAGTTTGTCGCTTTGTTTCCCAGTAACGTTTGTCTCTAACAATATCCTGTAAATACTTGTCGCTCTGTATGTAGTCGGAACCAACAATGGCAGAAGCATCGTTAATAACCTCTTCAGGAATACCCGTTTTGCGAGCAATCTCTATGGCAAACGAGCTACCGGGTCTGCCAATAGCCAGCTGGAAGAGCGGTCGCATTTCGTGTCTGTCGTATAGCATCGCACCATTTACAACACCTTTGTGGTCTTCTGCAAAGTGTTTAAGGTTCTGATAGTGCGTAGTTATTACAGCCCATGCTTGTTTTTTCCAAAATTGTTTCAGCACCGCTTCAGCAATAGCCCCTCCAATTTGTGGTTCTGTTCCTGTTCCAAACTCGTCTATCAGAATAAGCGTATGGCTATCTGCTTGTTTCATCATCGTCTTCATATTCATTAAGTGCGATGAATATGTACTCAAATCGTTTTCTATGCTCTGTTCATCTCCAATGTCTATCATTAAGTTTTGAAATGTTCCTGCAGTAGAACGCTCACTTACCGGAATAGAAATACCACACTGAAGCATATATTGAAGTAGTCCAACCGTTTTCAGACATACCGACTTACCTCCTGCGTTAGGTCCTGAAATAATAAGCAGATGCTTATCGATGGTGAGCTGAATGTCGAGTGGAATAACCACATCAGGTTTATCGTTATTGATTGTTGAATGTTGTTTCTTTGCCAGAGCAAGCTGCAACAGTGGGTGAATGGCACGAATAAAGTCGATATGAGGTTCAGATTTCACTTCAGGTTCAATTGCCTTCAGCATACGTGCCAGTTCGGCTTTTGCTCTAATAAAGTCTATAAGCGCAAGAAAATGATACGAGTCGAGTATTTCGTGCACATACGGACGCACTTGTTTAGCAAACTCTCTAAGAATGCGTATAATCTCCTTACGTTCCTCGTTTTCCAGTTCGCGCACCTTGTTGTTGGCTTCCACCACTTCGGTAGGTTCTATAAAAACAGTTTTTCCCGTTGCACTCTCATCGTGAACAATGCCAGATATTTTGCGTTTCATACCTGGTGCAACCGGAATAACCAAACGTCCATCGCGCATGGTTGGCGTTACATCTCGTTCTACCACACCTTCGTTTTGTGCCGAATGCAATATACTGTTAAGCGTGCGCGATATGCTACTTTCTACACGTGCCAGTTCTCTACGAATTTGAAGTAAGTCTGACGATGCCGAATCGCGCATTTTGCCGAATTTATCGATAATTTGACTAATGCGTTGCACCAAAATAGGAAATGTTGCGACCCCATCGGAAAGCGCATAGAGAGCAGGATAAGTGTGCTGTATTTCGCCATTGGGCAACTCTTCTCCCACACTTAAAAATTTCACCACAGCAATAATAGTTTCCAAAGACCGCTTTAAATCAAATAGTTCGTCCTCTTCCATATATGTGCCTTCGAGACGAATGCGCGCTACACTTGCCCGAACGTCAAACACATTGTCTAGTGGAAATGGCTCTAAACCTTCTTGTATGTTGCGAAATTCTCTCACTTCGGTCAGCCAGCGGTTAATTTGCAGTGTGTCTATAGAAAATTCCATACTGTCTACCTGTTCGCGTCCAAGCGTGGAAAGACAACGCTCGTGTAATAGCGAACGAATATCGTTGAAACCTATTTTCTGTTCAAAATTGTTGGGATATATCATCTTTGCTTGTAAAATAGTCGTTAAAGTGCACCTTTTATTGGTGTATTTTGAGAAGCAAAGTTACTATATTTCTTTTTAAAAACATAGCTACGTTTCTTTATTTATTGTAGTTTTTGTATCTTTGCGGTCAAAAAGCAGATGTTTAAACATATTGTTTTAGTGGGTTTAGGGAGTGCTATGGGTGGCATTGTTCGCTATCTTGTATCTCGTTTGTGGGCATCTTCAATGGTTTCTGCCTATCCATTTAGCACCTTTACTGTTAATGTTTTAGGGTGCTTTCTAATAGGACTTGTTTCGGCATTGCCCTCTAACAGTTGGCTTACACCTGGAACACGTCTGTTGCTTACAACTGGTTTTTGTGGCGGATTTACCACATTCTCTACTTTTATGAACGAGAATGCTAACTTTGTAGAGACAGGAATGTCTGGCTCTGCTGTTATTTACACACTTTGCAGCCTTGTTTTTGGTTTCCTTGCCTTGCTACTTGGACAACAAGTGGCACGCGTTTTTTAGTGGTATAGCCCACACTGTTTAGCAAAATAAAGTAGGAAGAGGTGTTTTTAATGCTTTATATTGTTTATTGATATACAGTTTTGCATAGTTGCAGCATGCTAAAAGTGCTGATGAAATGGGAGAAAATATACCCATAGTTGCCATTTTTGCGAGGTATAACAGCCACATATTGTGAGTGAATACAGAAGTAGAATACTATATGCTTGTTGGTTCTTTGTTATTTTTGTATCTTTGTGGACAAAAATAGTAAAAATGGTAAATATAATTCTACTAATCTTTGGTGGTGCTTTTGGAGCATTTATGAATACCTTTGTAATGCAAATGGTTTATAACATAGTAGCTCAGCCAAGTCCGCGCACAGTGCTTCTTGTAAATGTAGTAAGTTGTTTTACTATAGGTTTTGCATCAATCTTTCATTATAGTCAGTCGCTTCATTTCAATACGCGTTTAATGCTTGTGTTGGGGTTGTGTGGCGGTTTCGTAGTTTGTTCTGCTTTTACACGTGGAAACTCTACGTTGTTGAAAAGTGGACTGTCTGCTACAACGCTCTTATATTTTTCTGCGACCATTGTTTTAGGCATCGTTGCCGTGCTTGTTGGTCAGCTATTAGCCAGCATCTGCAACAAGTTTTAAACCCAAATAGCCTCCTGCCACTATTGTGTGGGGTAGGAGGCTATGTTGTGTATGGGGACTTGTTCTAAAAGCTATGGCTTATTTGTCTAATTCGTATTTCCCTTCAATCATCTGACCAACTCGGTTACCTAAAATGTCTGCCGAAGTATAGAACTCAATAAAAGTTTTCTTATTCAAGTCTACCACCTGACTAGATGTAACACCATAGTCTCCTATCCAGCTAATAAAGAACTTTCCATTGTCTATCTTTCTCATCTTCATTGCTTTAGTTTGTTCGTCAATGCTGTCGTTTTCGTCAATAGATTTCCAATAAATAGTGCTATCGTTTATATACTTCACATTGGCTACCATGCCCGGATAGGTTAGGGTAGCTTTCTTTCCTGTTAGCGATATATCTTCGCTGTTGTTGCTGTTTAGGTTGCAATTGCAATTGTAAGCCAATAAAACAAAGGCTATGGCAACACATACTGAAACTAATGTCTTCATTCTTATTTCTTTCGGTTCTATTTCCTTTTATAGCAATGCAACAGCCATCAACCTTTTGTTTGTGTTGATGGCTGCTACTATTATTTAAAACTCTATAAGACGCTTAATGTATGTTGGGTCGGTATAATTTCTGAAACCAGTGTCCGATTGATTCATTGTTTCTATCTGCGCCATATCGTCATTGGTTAGCGAAAAGTCGAAAACATCGAAGTTTTGTTTCATACGTTCTATATGGCTACTCTTTGGTATGGCAACAATGCCACGCTGAATTAGCCAACGGAGAGCCACTTGTGCTGCCGATTTGCCATATTTCTGTCCAATGTTTGTAAGCAGTTCGCTCTTCACAATACCATCGGCACCTTGTCCGCCCAGTGGACCCCATGCCATTGTTTTTGTTCCTGTTTCTGCTAAAAAAGGCTGAATGTCCTTTTGTTGTGCCAACGTGTTGCATTGCAATTGGTTTACCATAGGTTTTGTGTCGGCAAAGTGAGTGAAGTCGAAGAAACGTCCAGCCTGAAAGTTAGATACGCCAATGGCACGTGTTTTACCGTCTTTATATGCTTTTTCCATCGCACGCCACGTTCCAAACACATCACCGTAAGGTTGGTGAATAAGCAACAAATCTACATAGTCGGTTTGTAGTTTGCGCAAACTTTCGTTTATGCTTTCTGCTGCTCGTTCCTCCCCCGAATTGGTAATCCATATCTTAGTAACAATAAACAGTTCGTTGCGTGCAATGCCACTCTTGCGCCATGCGCTACCCACACCCTCTTCGTTGCGATATACTTGTGCAGTATCTATCAGTCTGTAGCCCACAGAAAGCGCATCGCTTACACACCGTTCGCACTCGTCTGCCGGTACTCTAAACACGCCATATCCTAATAATGGCATATCTACACCGTTTGTTAATTTAGTATATTCCATAACTTTTCTCTTTATGTTTTGCCACAAAGATACAGAGTTTTTATGAAATTTGCCAAATATATTCAGCAATTTATTTGTTTATTCTTATGTACAGATCCGAAGCGGTATATGCGTCTAAGTAGCTATAGTCTAAACTCGAACGTAAGAATCAGTTCGCGCGGACGCAGTTCGTAGCTGTTTGTAAAAATGCCCACACCACTGTATGATGTTTCTATGTAGTTGCGTTTGTTAAACAAGTTGGCAAGTGTAGCAAGCACAAGAAACTTCTTCTGTCGCCAAGTTACTTTTGCATCGGCAATAAATGTGTTGAGGGTTGCGCCCTCCAACTGGTTATGATAGTAGATGCCAGACAGCGAAAGGTCTACCTTTTGAATAGTGGAGGTAAGCGTCAGGCTCTGTTTCCAATTGAAACGTGATGAGATAGATGCATTGTTGAATGTTGATCTGCTGAGAGCGAAGTCGCCATTATAGGTTACAAATGCCCATGAAGGCGAATAAGTGAGCGTTGGCGAAAATGTTAAGGAACGATATTGATAGCGCAAGATGTTGCCTGCTGTGTACTGTTCGCCATTGCTATAAGTTGCCGATATGCTGCACGATGTTTTGAAATGCTGTTTGTAAAATCCTTTTGATAACCAGCAACGTCCTGTTAAGTTAGTGCTTTTCGTGTTGTGTTGTATATATGTCATAAGGTAGTTACCATTCTGAATTTGCATATCTACTACAGAATTGCTCCACGTGCGGTTAGCATTTAGCGAGAAATTAGAGAAGAATTCTTTTACGACACGTTTATAACTGTGATTCAGATTGAAGTTTAGCGATTGGGTACGAGGCATAAACGTGGGCGATGTCTGCCATGTGCGATAGTTAATTCGGTAGCTATCAAGTGCAAAATCAGACAGTCCGCGAATAGATTGTGCGTAATAAAACAATGCGTTTGTTTCTGTACGGCTACTCTTATTATAGTTTGCATATATCGAGGGAGACATCTGAAAGTACCATTTGCGTTGTTGTGTAAGATACTCTAAGTCTAACTTTTGTCGCACTGTTGCACGCCATTTTCCCTTTTCGTAGTTAAGCGAAGGCGACGAATGAAATGCTATCTGTGTGTGTCCGTTGTGTACATTCAGGTGTTGTAAGTCTATAGAAAAGTTATAGTTTTGTGTAAAACCATTTTTCGAAGTGCGCCAACTCACCTCGTTGTTGTTATGCCAAAGGTTTGAATTAATTTTCTCTTGGTCTGCATTGATATATAAATCGTTACGCGAGTAGTGATAATCTACAATAGATTGTAGCGAAAGTGTGCCATGCTCGTTGTTCTGCGAAGAGGTAATATAACCTTTCACGTTTACTTTTGGTGTGCGTACTCGTTGTGAAATATAGTTGTGCCCTGTGCTTTCGAGTTTCGATAAGGCATCGTCCTGCTCGGCATTCACACTGAAACGCATCGAACCATAACGCTTTTCGGTATTTATCTTTTTGTCTATACTGAAATTAAAAATGTCTTCTTTCAGCATCATTTGCTGCTTTTCGGTAGTAGTTGTAGGTATTTCGGCAAAGTAATAGGTTGAGCTATTGCTTGTGTTTTGGCGAAGAACGTTACGATAATAGTCGGCTGTTATGCGTAGTTCTTTGTCATTTTTAGTTTTTGTTAGGCGGTTTATGCTATAACTCTGCGATGTATTGAAACGTAAGCGTTCGGCTTCTATTGGTGCTCTGAGTGTAGGAACACTGTACCACGATGAGAGCGAAACTGGTTGTGGAGCCATAAAATCGTAGACGAATGTAATGCCCGACTGAGCCACATCTCTGCCCCGACGGTCGTATATCGCATCGTACATAATCTGCTTACGCTTACCAACTTGCAATATGTTAGCCGAACCTGCAATATGTGTGGGCTTACCCACTGATATATAAGGTCGCAATGTTACTGAAAGCCGATCGCGAGCTTCGTCTTTTAGTGTTACATTCATTGCTATATTGTCGCTGAACACCTTGTTACGCAAAGCCTTAATGGGTTGGTCGTGTTCTATAACTTCTGCTTTCTTCACGTCCTTTGCTTTTATATTTTCGGTTAGCTTGTTATACTTTCCATCGCTAAGGTCGAGTCCTTCCACTGTAAAACGGCTGATATCTTTGCCGTTTACGCTTATCTTACCACTGTTGTCTACGTTTACGCCCGGAAGTTTTGCTAACACATCTTTCAGCGAATTGTCTCTTTCGGAAGTGAAGCGCGTAAGATCGAACGTAATAGTGTCTTTGACACCTGTAATTGGTCCTGCTTTCACTGTAACCTCTTGCATTTCAAAAATCTGCTGTACCATTTCTATCCGATTGTTTGTTGGGGTAGAAATGGCTATGCGTTTCTTTTTATATTCTAATGCTGTGGCTTGCAGTTGTAGGTCTTTCAAATTGGATATGCTGTGCGATAGGCTGAACTCACCTTTATCGTTGGAACGGCAGAAAGTAACCACCTTACCGTCTTTCAGCAACATAATGTTGGCTTTTGCTATGGGCTTCTGCGATAAGGAGTCTATCACGATGCCTGAAATATGGTTTTGCGCTGATGCAACGAGTGTGAAAAGAATACACAATGAGAGTGCAAATGCTTTTTTCCAATACTTATTTAGCGAGTGAGGAAAAGCATTTTTAGCATTTATGGTTAATGCAATTTGCATAGCAATAGTATTTTAGGTGGTTTATTAAATGAAGGCGTTATGCTTGTACGCATTATTTGTTATAGCTCAAGTGGATTGCTGGGCTGCGGTTTTGCCAATGCCTTCATCATCTCAGCCTTCATTTCTTCGGGCACTTCTATCTTTATTCCCTGCGTTGCCAGTATATCTTCGGGAATTGCTTTGCGTTGATAGTCTACAAATTCTTTCATTGTTGAGGCAGCATACTTGTCAAAATCGGAACTGTAAGTAATGTTTTCGCCTTCTTTTGCTTGCTTCATACCCACACAATTGAAAATGTATTGTTGCTTAGCATCGTAGGCGCGGAGTATCAATCCGGGCAATCCGCACAGCTTCCAAGGTCCGTTGTCCAATGGAATATCGGTTGTGAACCAAGCTGTCCACGTACGTCCTTTGAACGAACAGCGCGCCATTTGACAATGATAGTCAAGTATTTGCTTTGTACTATCGGCTATAATGTCCCATTGGGGTTGCTCTAAAGGCTCCACAATGCGAAATTCTTCGCTTAGCACATTATCAATATAGGTAGATTTTCCTACAGGATAATTACGATAAAACTCCATTGTAAGGTTGCCCCGTGCTGTGTTTGAAGTTGGTATTAGCATATTGTTTCCATCTATCGACTTGCGCAAATTCTCCATATAAGTATGGTGGGTAACACTGTAAAAGTAGCTTACCTTATCGCCAATCAGCAGCTGCATATCGTCGTTTTCATAGTTATAACGACCTGCAGAGTCGAGTTTTGTGGTGTCGCGTACGCTCTTTGTCTGATAGGTAATGGTGTACTTGAGCTTGTCGATAACTTTGTTTTCGTCCTTTTTGTTAGGCTTTGCACTTACGGTAAGCACAGTAAGGGCGAGTGCCGCTGTTGTTAAAATAATACGTTTCATAATCTTTCTATTGGGTTTTGTGGTTGTCTTTTCTGCATTTGCTTGCGCATTGCCTCTTGCTGTGCTTCGGTTAGCTTGCCATTAACACTGCCGCTTACTACCTTGAACGTTACACCTTTGCCACTTCTATTCATAATATCCATAGGCGTGGTGTTGGCTTTCAGCTGCTGCAAGTTGCGCATAGAGGTTTCCTCGTAGCTATTAAAACGGTCATCGAACACTATGTCGCGTGTGCCGTCGGTTTGCTTTAAGCCTACGCAATCGAAGATATAGTGGCGGGAATTGTCGTATGCACGGAGCACAAGTCCCGGTAATCCGTCTAATTTCCACGGTCCGTTGTCGATGGGAATATCAGTTGTGAACCACGCGAACCATTGTCTGCCTTTGTAATTGCAGCGTGCCATCTGGCAGTTGTAGTCGAGAATACGGGCTGTACTGTCGGGTATCAGCTCCCATTGTGGCTGCTCAATGGGTTCTACAACACGAAATCCATCACGGAAAACATTGTCTATGTAAGTTGTTTTGCCTGTTGGAAAGTTCTTGAATAGCTTCCAATAGATGCTTCCACCTCGCATATTAGGCACTGAAAAGTTGCCTTTGTTCATCATTTCGATGCGTTGTTGTTCGTAGAGAGCATTGGAATAGCTATAAAAGAAGCTCACTTGTTCGCCCACATCGAGTCGCATATCCTCCTCGTTGTAGATGAAATTGCCGAGCGAATCGACCTTTGTGGTGTCGATGATACTCTTCGTACGGTAGGTAATTTCGTACCTTACCTTGTCTATCTTCTCCTTATCCGTTGGCTTTGCACAGGCAAAAAGCGTAGCAGAAAGACAGGCGAAAGTAGTAAAAAATAGTCTTAGTATCATCTTTTTTATTGTATTATGTTCCTGCCGTTGCGCCTACATTTCCTCAAAATAGTTTTGCAATTCTTTAGCAGCAGCTTCGTTAGTGTTAATTAAATCTTTTAATATAATACCCTTTTCCATAAGTATTATGCGACTGCAAATTTCTGAAACGAAGTTCAGATTGTGGCTCGAAATCAGCACGGTAGTACCGTGTTGTTGGTTCACCTCGTGAATAATGCGTGCTATGTTTATTTGCGACGATGGGTCGAGATAGTTGAAAGGTTCGTCGAGAATAAGTATTTCGGGGTTTACTATCATTGCTCCGATAATTCCTATTTTTTGTTTGTTACCTTCAGAGAAATTGCGAATAAGCTTTCCTGTGCCCATAATTTCATCGCGCATTAGCGATTCGAAGCCTTGCAAACGTTCTGCGAGAGTTGCACTATCAATGTCGTAAGCACTTGCAACAAAATTGAAGAACTCTTCTGGCGTATAATAATCGATGAGAAAACTTTTATCTACGAACGACCCTGTATATTTTTTCCACTCGAAACACTCGTTTACCGCACTACCATTAGATAGCACTTGCCCCTCGTTGGCACGAATAAGGTCGAGCATGAGACGCATCAGCGTGGTTTTTCCTGCACCATTGTTGCCCACCAGTCCTACAAGTTCGCCTTTGTGTAGTGTTAGTTCGGGTATGTCTATCACGGTGTTCTGTCCGTAAATTTTCTTTAATTTTTCTATCTTTATTTCCATATTCGGCTATTGTTATCGTATATTTTTTGTCTTTTTAATTAAGTATGTTGTTTAACGTCTACTTGTTTCTGTAACGTTCAAAGTGTCGGTATCGGTTTCTTTGGTATCGGTTTGCTATCCAATTAATAGCGTGCTTGTGTGCCACCAAACCTATAATGCCAATGCCACCGAGCACAAAGCCTAAAATGTTTAGTGGAACAAACATTGTTAATACCATAGGTCCCAGCATAACAGTGAAAGCTATTGCAAAGCTTGCAGGACTGAAATCGGTGCCTTGTGTATTCATAAAACCCGATGCAAAAATATCTATTGCTTTGGTTCGGAAGCAGTAAGTAAGTATTATTAGATTGGCAAAACCAACCGAAAATAGCAAGCAACCGAGCAGTAAGAATATACTGGTGTTGTAGAGAAAATAGGTGGGCAACAGCAACACAAAACCTACGAGCGAGAGCGGTATAGCTGTGTAGTATTTGCGGAACAACAGCTGAGCTATGTTTATAGGTCGTGTCCAAAGCCCATCGAAATAGTTTCCTTCCAGTGCAAACGTAAGTTGGAGAGCCATAATAGGTAATGCCATTATTGCCATTGGTAGCATTATGTTGGTGCTTTCTGCATCAGGCGCATCGCTCCCCATTGAAGCATACCAAAAGGCTTGCGCTATGAGTATGATGGGAAGTATGAAAACCAGTCGGAGGCGTTTACCTCTAACAAAGGGGCGCATTTCTATGAAGAAAGCCGAACTGTGCGATTTTTTCACGTTTTCTGTTTTCTTTCTGCGCTCATCGTAGCTATTTAGGCATTGCAGATAGTAGATTCCAGTTGCTATGCCTAATATAATAAGACAGAAAAGCAACGATATGTGTATGCCCCACGACATACCAAAGAGGTTTAGCCCATGTACAAATGTTAGCGACCACCACATAAGCCAGCCCACTATGGTTGCCCATTTCCATTCCCAGCCTTGTGAGGTGCGAAGGGCTACGACGGCTAAACTGTTGGTGTAAGACACGGAGAGCAACAGCACTGCTGACGCAAACGCTGTTCCGAAAGGCATTAGAAAGAAGCAACCAATGCTTAAAGGTAGTGCCCATGCCAATGTCCAGAAGTTAAACAGATTGGTTATGCTTATAAAATATATCCACGTTCGTTTGCTAATAGGGCGCGACTTTATGTATGCGTCCATAATGGCAGAGTCTGTTTTAAATAGTAGTTTGGAAAGAACATCGGGCAAAATAATCATTGTAGCTACTGTGGGGATAATGCGTTCCCATTTAAATTGTAAGAGCGTTTTTAGCATATCTCCGCCCATCTCTGCAAACGAAGAGACAATGAGTATAGCTATGAGCACGTAAAAATAGGTACCAAGAAAAAGATTTTTCCATTTAAAGTTGCGCCGTTTCTTTACTATTTGTAGCTGTATAAGTTGTTTCAACATGTATCCGTCGTCGAGTTTATTGTTATTCCTAATTCTTCATAGAGTGTGCTCGTTTGCCACTCTGCTTATTCAATTGAATATGCTACTATTTATTTAGTATTTAGAGAATACTCAATTAAATAGGCTACAAAGATAAGTATAAAAGACCGTATGACAAAATTTTTACGTTTTATTATGTAAATTAGAACGCAAATGTTGTAGAAATTCATATTTTAAAGGGCAAAGTTGTGCGACTGTTGGTTTTTATACAGCTATAAAACCAACCTACTTGAGAACTCTGATGGTTGAATGGTATAAAATAGAATAAAAAAAATTAGATATCTGAAACAATCGTTTCAGATATCTAAAACAAACGTTTCAGACGTCTAAGACGAATGTTTCAGATATCTAAACTTTAGCCTACTTGTGTAGGTGCATTTTTCGCCTTATATATAATAAGGTGTAATGTATATGCAAAGGGTAAACGAAGTTGATGCTTTTTGTTTGGCAAAACCTATCTGTTGATGGCGCTTAACATAAGTGCTCGGTCTACCTCTGTAATGCCATTGGGTTTGAAAACGTAGCTGTCGTTTTCAAATTCGTGTTCCAAATTGGCACCCGGGTGATTGATTAACCATTCTGTGAAACTATTCTTAGCTTCGGTTGGGTTACCACTTATCCAATATGCGTACGCCATATTGAGCGCATCGTCGGGCTGTTTGTCGGTGTTTATTAGTTCGTTGTATATGTTTAATGCCTTTTCGGCATTGCCATCGCAAATGAGAACCCACGCTAAAAGACGTTTTACTTGGTTGTCGTCTTCGTTTTTCAAACTAAGTTCGTATGCCTTGTTCACCGCTGTTTTAGTATCGCCATTGGCAGCTAAACATAGACATTGGTTGATGGCGTATGCCTTAACGTTGGGTTCCAGTTCGCACAACTTGTTGTAGCAAATAATGGCGATGCCATAACCTTTGCGGCGTAAAACAACAGCACCAACAGTTCGGAGTATCAAAACATTGTCTGGCTCTAAGCCAACAGCTACAGCAAAGTGTTCTAATGCTTCGCCCTCGTTTCCCATTCTAATGGCTTCTATGCCTCTAAACATACGGTACATTGCCGAATTGTTTTGATAGGTTTCGGTAAGTTTCTCTATATCAGCCTCTCGTTTATGCTTGTACAGGAACATTGCCAGCGATTCTTTTGCATCAATATAGAAGTCTTTTATAAACAAATCGTGCAACATAAAGAAGGCTTTGTAATCGCCATCGGCTTTAAACGGGTTGGGAATGTCTTTATTGGAAGCCATTTTTACTTCGAAAAAGCGATACAAATCTTGTATGTACATACGACTGGTGAAAGCCGGAGAGTGGTCTATTGGTTCCATATTAGGCAATCCGATGCCTTCGCCAGACTTAATGAGTTCTAAAATGTTGGGTGGTAGCTGGTTCACAATTTGTGCAATGGTGAGAGCAAGCGAATACTTGTCGGACTCGCAGAATGGGTCTTGTCCAGCCAATCGGTCGAGTAACGATCCATCGCCAAGCTTCTGTGCTACCTCCTCCAGTCCTGGGTGATGTGCACTGAAAGGCATAAACCAATTGGCAATATGGTCGAAGAATGGGAAGCGTTTCATTTTGCTGAATCCTCCGAAATAAATGTCGGACCCTTGTTTCTGCATTTTCATCATCTTCTGAATGCTCTCTTCCATCTTCTCCATTTTCTCTTCATCGGCATCGGGGTGCAGAATGTTTTCTAACGAGCTGTTCTCTTTTTCGCTTATGCCAAATCTATCGAAATGTAAATCGGAGTTTCTAACAATGTTAGGCATAATGTCTCGTTGTATTCTGTCGTTGTCTCGCTCTGCATCCATACAGTTAAACATCTGCTTTTGCAAGTTTAATAGTTCGTGCTTAGCGTCGTTTGTTGTTATGAAACTGTTGATGAGGGCAGCCTGTTCTTTTCTGAAGAGATTGTTGTTGGTTAGCGATAGCACACAACCAACTAAGGCACGCTGTTGCACCTTTATATCAGATGCCTGTCGGTATACATCTACAAGTGTTTTGAGTTTCTTTATATCGTAGATTGACATTGCTGAAAGGGTGATGGCACTGACAATGAGCATTTGGTCTGCTGCATCGATGGTGGGCGACGTGAGAAGACCAATGTAGAACGTTGCATCGCTATCTAACCACTGACTTGATGTGAGGAGTGCGCAGAAAAGACGTTCTACGAAGGTTTGATGACGTTTATATAGTTCTGTTTCTTTAGAAATGCGTTCGTTTTCGGGTGTTAGAGAGAGCATGGCAACATCGGTTACAAAACCCTCTAAGGCAGACCGCACAAGGTTATGACTAAGATTGAAGTGAGCAGATGTATGAAAGGCATCTATAAAAGTGGGATTATTTTTGCACTTCCAGCTTAGTAGTAAGTTTGCAGCCACTCTGTATAAACGTTCTATAAGCGATGCATAGAGTTTTTCTCGGGCGGGGTCTTTAAATCCGCGCAACATATACTCGCACATTAAATTGTAGTCGCTTACAATAGCCATATATTCGTTGTATTCCGCCACCGATGGTTTACCATTATATATGGGCTGTAATGCTTTAATGGCTTTGTCTAATTGCTGAGTGCTTAACAGTTCTAAAGCACTGTTTATGTTTGTCTCTGTGTTCAATATACTATATTCTTTATGTTGCAATATAATATGTATTTATATTGCACTGCTTGTTGTTTCTCTTTTTAAAACTTTTCTTCTTAGGTTTGCTATTCAGTTTTTATTCTAAATTTGTAATAACATATCTCCGCTGAACCTTCCTGTACACCCATTTTGCTGTATCATAACAGATGGCGCTATATTAGAGCTTAGCAGTAGAAATATCAGAGGCACCACATACTCAGCCAACTTACATTATTGCATTTTGTGCCTTTATGATATCTCTTTGGCGTGGTGGTGTAACCCGTTTATAAACCATATTAGGCAAGGCAGAGATAACCTTATTGTCTACTCGCATATATTTCTTTATCAATGGTGCGAAGTATTGTATGGGGTGCTTATTTATCATATCTACGGCTTTGTTATATGCGTCTTCAAAGGCTTGCCGTTTCTCCACTTTTGGTGCATTAACAAAAACAATAGCACCAGGAGTGAAGTCTTGTTTTGTAGAATTATATATTTCTTTGTTACCTAATATTTTAGCCTGTGTGGTTTGTGGCTCACTAGTCCAAACTGCATCTAGCTGCTTGTTGCGTAACATCTGCATTCTAATAAAGATATCGTTTATTTGTGAGCCGTAGGTTCTATTCTTAATAGAATGGCTACTGATAACTTGAATTGTGAGATATTGTGTAACCGAGTTGAAAGCCAGTCCTATAACCTTATCGCCTAAGTCTTCAACCTGTTTAATGCCTGAGGCAGGTGTTGCCATAAGTTGCCATGTTGCATTTGTTTCTGTCATATAATCGAGCACGGCACTTTTCTCTTCTTTCAAATATTCGGCTTGTACCAAATCGGTAACAGCGGCTTGTACTCTGCCATTTATCATCGCAGTATCGCAGTCTCGTTGAGAAGTATATTCTTTTAGTCGAATATCTATGTCGTCTGGATTATAAAGTGCACTGTCTTTGAGCAAAAATATGGGCAAACAGTCCATAGTTGGCATAACTCCGACCTTAAATGCTCGTTGGTATGCCACCTCTTCTACTTTGTTCTTGCGCTTCTCTATAAGCGAGTCGTCTTGTTCCGAAACCTGACAGCCCATTATTATAAAGGCTGTGAGAAGCAGTAAATACTTTATTCTACACATAATCTTAATGTTGCAAAAGTAATGAATAATTTTGTAATAACGAAAGAAAATACTACTTTTGTGCTATAATTATGGTAAAAGACAGAATAGCATACGTCTGCGATAACTGTGGACAAGAGAGCGCGAAGTGGATAGGCAAATGTCCTAATTGTGGAGAATGGAACACATTTAAGCAAATTAGAATAGCTCCAGATTTGGGTGTTAGTAGTGCTAAAGCATTTGTTTCTAACACGTTTGGTGTGGCAAAACAAAATGTGCCACAACCGCTTAGAGATGTTTCCTCGACAGACGAGATTCGTATTGATATGAAGGACAACGAGCTGAATCGTGTGCTTGGTGGTGGACTTGTTGTGGGAAGTATGGTGTTGATAGGTGGTGAGCCAGGAATAGGGAAGAGTACTTTAACACTTCAGACACTATTATCTACCGACCGCAGGGTGCTCTATGTAAGTGGAGAGGAGAGTCCACAACAAATTAAGATGCGAGCTTTGCGTATTTCAGAGACTATTCCCAATAACATAGTTATCTTATCAGAGACATCTATCGAAAAGATATTTAACAGCATAAAAGATGTTAAGCCCGAACTTTTGGTGATAGATTCTATACAGACAGTGGCTACTGAAACAGTGGCAAGTAGTGCTGGTAGTATTTCACAGATACGAGAGAGTGCAGCTGCTTTGTTACAATTAGCAAAATCGAGCAATATTCCTGTTATTCTTATCGGACATATCAACAAGGAAGGTTCTATTGCAGGACCGAAGGTGTTGGAGCATATTGTAGACACTGTGTTGCAGTTTGAGGGAGACCAGCACTATATGTATCGTATCTTGCGCAGTATAAAAAACCGTTTTGGCTCTACTTCTGAATTAGGAATATATGAGATGCGCCAAAATGGATTGCGACCAGTTAATAATCCTTCCGAATTGTTGCTTACCGATACTCCCGGCGACTTGTCGGGTGTTGCCATATCAAGTGCAATCGAAGGTGTGCGCCCGTTTCTGGTAGAAACACAAGCACTTGTTTCGTCGGCAGCTTATGGAACCCCACAGCGTTCGGCTACTGGGTTCGATCAGCGTCGGTTGAATATGCTACTTGCTGTACTTGAAAAGCGTGTTGGATTTAAACTAATGCAAAAAGATGTGTTTCTGAATATAGCAGGCGGTTTGCGTATAACGGATATGGCTATGGATTTAAGCGTTATAGCTGCAGTATTATCATCGAACGTCGATACTCCTATTGAAAGTGGTTGGTGTATGGCGGGCGAGGTTGGATTGAGTGGCGAGGTTCGTCCAGTTAGTCGTATAGAACAACGCATAGCCGAAGCAGAAAAATTAGGCTTTAGTAATATTATTGTTCCAAAGAATAATGCACAAGCATTGAAAGGTCGTTTTAAAATTGCAATACACCCTGTAGCCAAAGTAGAAGAAGCCTTGCGTTTGTTGTTTGGATAAAAGTTTTGTGATTTTTAAGAATGTAACGAATGTTGTGAAAAATATATGCGTTTAGCATTTGTACGTGTTTACTGTTATTAGAAACTTTATGCCAATTTAGTAGAAACGAGTAGGGGAGATATTGAGAAAGATGGTGATAGTAATAGCTCTCACCCATATACATAAAAGTTAGGAACAACTTATTGTTGTTTAGGTATTTATACGAATATATTTCTCGAAACATTACCAATAAAGAACGTCATAATTCTTTAGCTAAAGAAATAGCTTTTAGGCATTATAATACAAACTCATAACGGTTGTGCTTTATTATGGTATCTAATTTAGAAATAATAGATATCTAAAACGAAGCTGATAGATATCTGAAAAGAGCACGATAGATATCTAAAACGGAACTGATAGATATCTGAAACGGAACTGATAGATATCTGAAACGAAGCTGATAGATATCTAAAACGGAACTGATAGATATCTGAAACGAAGCTGATAGATATCTGAAAAGAGCACGATAGATATCTAAAACGAATACGGCGAATATCTAAAACACAACTGCCCTATATATGAAGCAAGAGAAACTGATATTTGTTATGACTTTTATAAATATCAGAACCATTCTGTTTTAAGTGTCTGTATTAGAAGGCACTGTTTATAATTTCGCCATTTGTTTTCTGTTGAACCTATAATTGTTAATGGTTGTTTGTGTTTTGTTTAATAAAACTATTTAGTTATTTGCAAAAGAAAAGGGGGAGACGGTACACATACCATCTCCCCCTACCATATCTATCTTATAAGAATTAATTCTTAAAGAATTCCTTAACGTCCTCGTTAGGTACCATCTTCTCATCGAAAATATAAGCACCTGTTTTAGGACTCTTTACCATCTTAATAACTTTTGAATATGCGCGACCATCCGTTGAACCTTCGTGGAGGGTAGCGACCGCTTTCTTTGCCATAGTCTAATATATCTAACTATTTATAATTTACGTGCTTACTTAATCTCCTTGTGAAGAGTCATCTTCTTTAGAATCGGATTATACTTCATCAGTTCCAAACGGTCTGCTGTATTCTTACGATTCTTTGTTGTTATATAGCGACTTGTACCTGGCAGACCGCTACTCTTCATTTCAGTGCATTCTAATATGACCTGAACTCTATTACCTTTAGCTTTCTTTGCCATGATATTAGTCTCCTATAACTTTAATATCCTTCCAGTTTACATAACCTTTGGATACGGCTTGCTTCAACGCACGGTCTAAGCCTAATTTATTAATTGTACGAAGACCAGCTGCACTAATCTTCAACGATATCCAGCAGTCCTCTTCTACATAAAAGAACTTCTTTCTAAAGAGGTTTACATCAAAACTACGCTTTGTGCGATGCTTTGAGTGAGACACATTACAACCTATCTGTGCCTTCTTACCTGTGATTTGACAAATCTTAGACATTTCTATCTGTAGTTTTGTAATTCGTTAATTGATACCTATTCCAAACAGTGTGCAAAGTTATGAAAATTTTAGAAACTGACAAAGAAAATGCTGACATATTCTTGCGAATTAAGTTTTTTTTCGAGTTTTGTATCTTCCTATTGCCTCTATTGTTGTCTTATTGATAGATACGAATGTTATGTTCGAGTGTACTATGTGTATTATATAAATGTGCTATTTATAATGAATAGGCGATATTTTATATTGTGTCACATTGTAACTTTTTAATTGCACTCTTATATAACTTGCCACCACGACTGTTATATATTAAACTGGTACGACACAAAAAAAGCACGACCAACGTCGTGCTTAGTCTTTTAAACTTAAAACTTAAAATGTTCTTTGAGCTTTAAATAATGATTAACATCTCACGGTGTTCAATCAATACTGATACTCAAAATTTGAAATCCTGCTTAACAAATCTTTTACCTAAATTACTCCTATTGAGCCTAAATACCTAACTTTTTACTTAAACAACTAATCTTATAACCTAAACAATCTATTGAAGTATTATCTCTTGTATTTATTATCTGATGCAAAGGTAGATAATGTTTAGAGTAGTTCCAAATATAATCTAATATATTTTAGTGTATAATGCAATTAAATGATGTACATCAAGTGTTCGTAAGTATTTATGCACTAATTATTTGTATAAGCAGAAGCTTTTACAATTGGCAGAGGTAAGTGAACATTCCGTTAAAGTGGTTTGCCGTTAGTGTGGGTGGTGTGTTAAAGATGCCAAAGAATGCACTTCCGCTACCCGACATTTGTGCATAGAGTGCTCCCATATTGTAGAGTTGTTCTTTTATGGTATGCATTTCTGGGTGTAGTTTAAATGCCGACACTTCAAAGTTGTTTGTAAGATGGTTGCGCCACTCGCTATTTACAGGTTGTGCAACTATGTCTTTACACTTTATTAATGTTGGCTCAGGTTTTACGAACGCAAAGGCTTGTGCGGTAGATATGGCTACTGTGGGTTTCACAATTAACAAATACATACCATGCAGATGTGCACATTCGGCATTCATTGGCTCTAATATATCGCCTATTCCTGTTGCAAATGCTGGTGTAGCTGTAACAAAGAAGGCACAGTCGGCACCTAACCGAACGGCATATTGGTGCAATGTGGCTGAATTGAGATTCAACTGGCACAATTTGTTTAGCAAGCGCAGTGTGTAGGTTGCATCAGACGAACCTCCGCCCAGTCCAGCTTGCGATGGAATGTGTTTCTCTAAATTAAAATTAATATGTGGTAATATGTGGTCGGCAGACAACATTCTATATGCCTTTACAATTAGATTGTCGGACAGTTCTCCTTCTATCTTATTGCCACTTATTGCGAGCGAACACGTACCTTCTGCACCTTCGCCCACCACTGCTTCTAATTTATCGCACAGAGGCACAGGATAGAACACGGTTTCAAGGTCGTGATATCCATCAGAGCGTTTGCGCACAACGTTCAAACCAAGGTTTATCTTACAATTCGGATATACTATTAATTTTTCTTCCATCTATATTTCTTTTCTAAAAACAAGCCATTACACCTATTTATATATAGCAATTGGCTTTTTTTGGATACAGCCCATAAGCTCTACCTGCTGTAATCTTTTGCAAAGATAAAAAATGATTATGATAAAAGTTACGATGGTTTGCAAATTTTTCACTACTTTTGTGGCTGTTATGCCAGAAAAGAAAACTAATAGTGCAAAAGGCACTCGAAAACGTGCTGTAGCACCTATCGACACATCGTTTGGGCACTTACAGCCGCAAGCCTTAGATATAGAGAGGGTTGTGCTGGGAGCACTAATGATAGACAGCGATGCCTTCACAGTGGTATCGGAGTTGATTCGTCCTGAAACTTTTTACGACCCACGTCATCAAAAAATATATGGTGCTATACAGTCGTTGAATTTACACGAAAAGCCCGTAGACATTATGACGGTGGCGGAAGAGCTGAAACGCAGCGGCGAATTAGAAGAAGTGGGAGGACCTGCCTATATAGTAGAACTAAGTTCGCACGTGGCATCGTCGGCACACATAGAATATCATGGACGAATTTTAGCACAAAAATTTCTTGCCCGACAACTTATACAGTTTGCCTCTATGATAGAAACATCGGCTTTCGATGAAACTGTTGATGTAGACGAACTTATGCAAAAGGCAGAAGGCAGTTTGTTTGAACTCTCGCAAAAGAATATGGCGCAAGAGTACACACAGATAGACCCCATTGTAAAGCAAGCACACGAACTACTGCTCAAAGCGGCTAACAATCAGGAAAGTGGCGGACTAACGGGTATTTCTACTGGCTTTACACAGTTAGACAAGATAACTGCTGGCTGGCAACCGTCCGACCTTGTTATTATTGCTGGACGACCTGCCATGGGAAAAACATCGTTTGCTTTAAGTTTAGCAAAGAATATTGCTATAGACAATCGTGTGCCAGTGGCTTTCTTCTCGCTCGAAATGAACAACGTACAGTTGGTTAATCGCCTATTGTCTAACGTCTGTTCCATATCGGGTAGCAAAATTCTAAGTGGACAGCTGGACCCCTCCGACTGGGAACGCTTCGATAACAATTTGAGAAAAATGGACGGTGCGCCTATCTATGTAGACGATACACCCGGACTATCGGTTTTCGAACTCCGTACCAAAGCACGTAGATTGGTGCGCGAACATGGAATAAAAGTGCTGATGGTAGACTATCTGCAGCTGATGAATGCTAACGGAATGCGCTTCAATAGTAGGCAAGAAGAGGTTTCTACCATAAGCCGATCGCTAAAAGGACTGGCTAAAGAACTGAATATTCCTGTGCTGGCTCTCTCGCAGCTGAACCGTACGGTGGAACAGCGCGATGGCATTGAAGGAAAACGACCACAACTAAGCGACTTGCGCGAATCGGGTGCTATTGAGCAAGATGCCGACCTGGTGCTCTTTGTGCATAGACCAGAATACTACCGAATATTTCAAGACGAAAAAGGAAACGACTTACACGGAAAGGCGCAGATTATTATTGCGAAACACCGTAAGGGTGCTACCGACGATGTTTTGCTCTCGTTTCGTGGCGAATTTACACGTTTCGCCAACCCTGACGATAACGATATGTTGCCTCCGATGATGCCTAACGATCTTGGCGGAGAAATTATAGACAGCAGAATGAACGATGACCCACTGCCACCGCCTGGTAGCAACGACGCTTTCTAAACAAGGTTTAACAACTAAATGTTGATTGTATTGCAACGAACTATACCCCCAATGCTCTTCCAGTTAGTATATCATGTTTTTAGTTTTTTTCATAAATGTGAAGACATTGGGGAACTTTTTTGCCTTTCAAAGGACCGGTGCCAAAAGCTAATGCCACTGCAACACCACCATTTTTATATTCGTAAACATTACTTCCTCTAATCTTGCGTTCTCTTATCGGCATCTTGTATGTCTTTATAGCCTGACGTAGCTCGCTACACCTGCATTGCAACAACATACAATCTGCACAATAATAAAACAAAATATGTTTATGCTCTAACAACCCAGTTGAGTTTTAAACAAAAAAAGCGTTAGTTTGCAAAGCCATTCAAAACAGATATCTAAAACGTGAATGACAGATATCTGAAACGCACACGACAGATATCTAAAACGATCGTGATAGATATCTAAAACTTTTTGCACATATTTAAAGCCATGCCGCAACACACCATACACCGCAAAAACAATGTGCCTTTGGCAAAGAAAATTGCTCTACATAGCGTTTAGTATCCAACAATTCAGCTTCCAACTCTAATACTGTAATCGCATAACAATTTGTTTATATCGCTGCTTTCTGCAATCTCATGTTTTCTTGTCAGTAGTTTTAATATATTTTATAACTTACCATAAACCTTTTTTATAATGTTGCCATATCCACCATAATGTATAAACAAAAAATGTATAAGCACATTCCACACCCTTTGCCCATACTTGTATATGCTATGGTTAGCAGCATTCTGTTAATAATTCAGAATATGAATATATATTCATTTAAAAATAAAACGTGTATTTTTGTTTTTTAATTATAAAAAAACTCCTAACTTTGCAACCGAATTGAAACTGTAGATAAAAGTATTTTTTAGTAGCTCACTTAAAATTACTATATGTATATTAAAAGTACCAGCAGAATAGAGAGAGACTTCTGGTATATAGCTCACTTAATTTAAGCAGAATGTATTATTATTTATAATTATTAAAAGAATGTAAAAAGAATTGTTTTAGCGTATGGAAAAGAGCAAGTATGACACACCACGTGTTAAGATTTATGAGATGGAAGAAAATCTAAATATTTTAGCAGGATCAGGTACTACTCCAGAACTTGGCCCTACCGTTACTCCCTTTACACCTGGTGATGAAGAGGAGTTAGATGGGGAATAAAGAATAGTTTTATCTGACGATAATATTAGGAGGTATATATTAGTTTTATAATCACATTCAATGTAATTAAGAAATATGAAAGTAAACAATCTAAAAGTTTCTGTTATGGTTGGTTTCGTTGGCTTAACATCGTTTTTGGTAACATCTTGTACCGATGATGATACGCCCAATACACCAAGTGCAACCACAGATGGTATTAGCTTTAGTGTGAACGATGTACAAGCGGTTAAAAACGAACCATCGTTACAAATGACGAAGGCACCACAAGTATACGAAACACAAACAACACCACTTTTGGGCAGAGATGCCGAAGGGTTGCAACTTGTAGAAACAACAGTGGAGGGAGTGAACCCTATATACTATCCGGCAGAATCGCGCGGAACAATAACAACGAAAGACAACTTTGCTACCATAAATAAACCCTTCACTATATTTGCATGTAAAAACGGCAGCACTACAGCCAACTATCTTTACGGGCAAGAAGTGAATGCAGATGGCACAATGAAAAACGCTGTGAAATGGCGTAAAAGCGAAGCCGCAGGGTTAAAATTCTATGCAGTGCACCCAGCACCAATAGCAAGCAACATTACAACCACATCGGGACAAAACCCTATTATAAAGTTTAGCCCAGATGCCGATGCAAAGAAACAAACCGACCTGCTTGTGGCTGCAACAGATAACTATAACTACGACGACTATGTGAATACGAAAATACCAATTACTTTCAATCACGCAACAACAGCCATCTTTTTTAAAGTGGGCAACGACTTGTCGTATAACAGAAAGGTAACAAAAATAGAAATACTAAACGTTATTGGCGAAGGAACATACGACATTGCACAAAAAAAGTGGACACTGGGAACAACCAAAAAGAGCTATGCCTTAACATTGGCACAACCATTCTCAACAGCAGTTCAGCCAGGTGCAACAATGAACGGAGGCGATGGTATCTTCTTTATGATTCCACAAACCTTGCCAACCGATGCACAAGTAAAAATATCTTTTGAGAGTGGCGACCCCGTTATTGCTAAAATTGGCGGTAAAGACAAAAATGGACACGACAAAGTATGGGCTGAAGGAACTACAAAAACTTATACCATATCAAACAGTAAGGCTGTAGACGATAGAGAGTATATATTTACTGTTACACCAAATGCAATTAATAAAGAATATAACGAAACAGATGTTCCTTTCACCGTACAGAGTTATAGACACTTGAAAGAAGCCCCCACTTCTCGTGATAAAGGAGTGGCATGGACGATAAAGAAATATGAATATAGCGAAGACGGTTCTCATTGGACAGAAGGTAGACCATCGATGGTTGCTTCTATTAACGACCACGGAGAAGGTGGCACGTCAGGACAAGCTTGTAACCTTACCCTAACAAACGAATATAAAGATTATAAAGCATTAAGAGAAGCAGAACTTAAGGCAGCACAAGAAGTAACAACAAGAAAAGACCTCTCTATAGATGCTAATGGAATTAAGAACACAGCCAACTGCTATATAGTTTCTGCAGGTGGTAAATATAAATTCCCATTGGTTTATGGTAATGCTATAAAGAATGGTGCAACAAATAACGATGCTTTTAAACCAAATGTAGTAAATAGCAATGCTATTAAGCGTTTTGTTGGTGGAGCAGGTGATATTACTAAACCCGAAATAGAAAATGCAGAAAATGCAGAATTGTTGTGGTGTAGTGAACCAAATCTTGTAACTGTTGAGGGTATAAGTGGTGGCTTTGTAGAATTTAGTGTTGATAAAACTAAGATGAAAGAGGCAAGTGCCGTTATTACAGTTAAAACAGGTGTTAGTGCAGGAGAAACAGTTTTGTGGAGTTGGCATATATGGATTACATCAAAAGACGTAGCCAATACAAGCTCTGGCTATTTTATGCTTGAACCATTAGGCTTTCGCCATACAATATGGGGTGGTACAACGTATCAAACAGACCGTAAAGTAAGAATAACATTTGAACAAGCTGTGAGCGGTAAAACTGCACAAATCACAATTACACAGAAGCCAAAAGAACTAGAAAATGTAGGTGTATCAATGTTCTACCAACAAGGGCGTAAAGACCCATTGTGGTGGCAATCACCATTTAGATGTCAAACGCCTGGTAATGATAAAGGTTTCACATTGCAACAAGCCTCTATGTTTCCAGAGCGAATGGCTGCCGCTCGCAATATAAGTAATCATTCTTCTAGTAAAGGTAATTGGGATTGGACATTTGACGCAGGTAAAGATAATACCTTCTTTAATTTGTGGGATGCAAAGAATACAACAGGCTATGGGTATAATGGTACATTTATTAAGACTGTTTACGACCCAAGTCCTGCTGGTTTCCATGTTCCCCGTGCAAGCGACTTCTCAAAAATAACAGATGGTAACAATGGTAAACCGGCTACAGTTACAAAGATAGGATATCTCGCTCCAGATTACTGGTCTGATGGTATTGTACAGTATAATCGCGGTTATTTCTGGTCTACAGAAAAGAGAGTAGGGAATAATGGTTCTAAATATGGTTATTATGGTGTTCATGCTTTATCTAGACGTCCAGAAACAAATTTCTTTGGAGTAAAGGATACAGGAGCATCAGATACATTTATATCTAACTGCTCGTATGGTTTTAGTGTTATTTCCGTAAAGGAATAACTATTATATATTAGCAAGAGCCATATTGCTATATGTATAAGATGTATGTGTGTGTACATATAGGGTATGGTTCTTGTTTTAACCATAGCACTAAGTATTTGTGTTTTTCTATTTTATAATATGCAAGAATGCTTAATATAAGGTGGACAACAAAAAGAAGAGTGTGCTATTTAAAACAAAACCCCAAAAGTTATTTCGTATAACTCTTGGGGTTTAATATTACATTGATATTATATTGTGGTCTGATGACCAATTTGGTTTTAATATATTTATTTCTAAATATGCAATGTCTTTATGTTGTATTAGTTTTGTTTATTTAGCATTTATCTCCTTAATTAAACGGTCGGCGTGTCCCCATTTATCCATCATGAAGAGTACAAAGCGAATGTCTACACCAATACAACGAGCCAATTCACGATCGAAGTTAATACCAGAGCTTAGACTATCCCAATTTCCATCGAAAGCAAGACCAATAAGTTCGCCTTTGCCGTTAAACATTGGTGAACCAGAGTTACCACCTGTAATATCGTTATTAGTGAGGAAACAGAGTTGCAATTGTCCAGAAGTCTTGTCAGCGTATGGTCCGTAATCGTTAGACGAGAGTAGCTTCATCATAATAGGTTCAGCCTTATAGTCAGCCACTTTATTTGCTTGTTTGAATTTCTCTACAATGCTTTCGGCTGTTGTATAGTAGCCACTGTTGAAACCACCAATCTTATATCCACCTACCTGACCATAGCTAAGACGCATTGTGAAATTGGCATCGCTATAATGTGGGAGGTCCATTTCCATTTGGAGTTTCGCCTCGGTGAGTTTCTTCTCTTGTGCTTTTATTTCTCCACGCAACTGTAGTGCTTTGGTTTGAACGGCTTTATAAACATTCACCAGTTCTTCTCCTACTACTACACCAGGGTCTTTCAAGAACTTCTTACGGTCGTTAGGATAAAACTTCTCACCATTTTTCAGCAGCTTACTGTTTTTGTAAAGCCAGTCGGTATATTTGTAGAAATTACCTCCAAACTTCTTTGCTACAGTTTGAAAGAATGCAGGGTGATATTCGGCAGGCACCACTTTCGCATAGTTCTCTAACATTGCAGCAGTTAGTTCCTTATCTAATGCGTAGTTCCATTTGTCGCTATTGTCGGCAAACTCTACGTATTGAGCCTTTGGATTATTTGCAGAACCTTTTAAAGGCATATTTGTTCCAACATTTGTAGCGCGTGTAAAGAACTCTGTTGTGCGGTTGAATGCTTCTGACCAATAGCTTATAACCTTAATAAGCGGACGGTTCTGTGCATATAGTTGCTCCAGTTTATTGAAGTCAACATCTATTGAAGCATCTTTCTTTGGCTGTGTTGCCAACCAATTTCTAATTTTTCCTTCGTATTCAGCTTTTTGTCGGATAAGTCCAATAGAATCTATACACTTATTCATACCCATAGAGTTCTTCCAATAGTTAGCAGAACCTGCATATTTTGACTCATACTGAATGCGCACTTTTTGGTCGGCATCCATATACTTCTTCATAATAGCCAGTTTTATATCTCTGCTCTCTACGCGTGCCGTATTCTCTATGTCGCGGCGTTGCTGAATGCCGTACGATGAGAGATAACGGTTGGTTGTGCCTGGATAGCCAATAGTCATAGCGAAGTCTTTGTCCTTATAGCCTTGCATACTTACGGGTGCGAAGTGTTCTGGGTGATATGGCACATTATCTTTAGAGTAGGGTGCAGGTCCGTTAGTCTTAGGGTCGGCATATATTCTGAATACTGAGAAGTCGCAAGTCTGACGTGGCCACATCCAGTTATCAGTGTCTCCACCAAATTTACCCATACTCTTTGGTACGGTAAATACAAGGCGAACATCGGTAAAGTCTTGATATGTGGTAGCATAATATTTATTTCCCTCGTAGAATGGTGCTACCTCTATGTGTAAAGTCTTATCTATTTTTTTGATAGAATCGTTTAAAACGTTCTCCACAGAGTCTATTATTTCTCCTTGTTGTTTTAACGATTTGTTTACAATTAGTGGAGCAATACGACTAGTGATGTCGTCTTGGGCACGCATAAACGATACGAAAGTATCTTTGTTAGGTAGCTCTTCGGCAAAACTTTTGGCATAAAAACCATCGCGCATGTAGTCGTGCTCTACAGTAGAGTGGGCATTGATGGCACCAAAACCGCAGTGATGGTTTGTGAAAACTAACCCATCTGGCGATACTACTACACCTGAACAGAAGCCAGAGAAGTTTACTACATAGTTGCTTATAGCGTTTGGACTGTTGTAAAGTCTATCGCATGGCAACGAGAAACCATAGTCTACCATCTGCGTATAAACGGCTTCGGGTAGATTGAAAAGCGTCCACATACCTTCATCTGCCTTAGAAGCAGTGCTCATTGCAAGCATACTGGCAAGGACTAGAGTTGATTTTTTCATAATTTATTAATAATATGGTAAATATGTTTTGGTTATTCTTACTTTCTAAACCGTTTTCCTATAATGGGGAGTTTGCCTAATGGAAAGTCGCGTTTTACTATGATGCCCACAAAAACCAGTATTAAAGCTGTGTTTACAACCAGTGCAAGCAACGATGGTATATATTTGTTAGAGGCTGTAATGGCTGCAAACAAAGCCAATGCCACCACTACATAGAATAGAATTTCTTTTAATGGATAAGCTATAGGGTAATATTTCTGTCCGAAATAGTAGCTTATTATCATACTTACGGCATACGAAACAAACCCTGCCCATGCGCAAGCCCAATAGCTAAAACTTGGTATTAGCAGAATGTTCATTGCAATAAGCACTACTGCACCTACACCAGAGAAATAGGCTCCCCATATTGTTCGGTCGGTAAGTTTATACCAGAAACTTAGGTTAAAGAAGATGCCAAACATTATTTCGGCTGCCATTACAATTGGAACAATCTCTAATCCGTCCCAATAGCTGCGTCCCACTACATGGCGAAGCACGTCCATATATCCCATTACGGTGAGAAATGCTAACAAGGTGAATATGACATAAAATTTCATAGCCTTAGCGTAGGTGTCTTTATTGTCTCTGTCCTTCGACTTTCCAAACACAAATGGTTCGTAAGCGTAGCGAAAGGCTTGTGTAATCATCACCATTATCATTGCTATTTTTATGCATGCACCATATATTCCGAGCTGTGTTCGTGCCTCTTCGGCTGTTCCATTGTAAACGTATGGAAATATTATTTGCGATGCGCATTGGTTTAATTGTCCTGCCAACCCCATTATTAGCAGTGGAAAAGTGTAGCTAAGCATACGTTTGCATGTGCTTTTATCGAAGCTGTAGCGTATGCCATAGAGTTCTTTCCAAAGCAAAAGCAAGGTGATAATGGTACAAATAAGGTTGATATAGAACACCCACACCACATCGAGTGTGAAGTGTGCATCGTATATGCCAAACAAATTAAGTTTCAAACCTGGTAATATAATAAGGTATAGCAAGTTTAAAACAATGTTTAAAGAGATGTTTAAAATTTTTAGTACGGCAAATTTTATAGGTCTGTGTTTGCACCGTAAATAGGCAAAGGGTATGGCGGCAAATGCGTCGATGGCTACCGTCATATACATTATGGTTATGTATTCTGGGTGGTCGGCATAGCCTAAGAAATTTGCTATGGGCTGATTAAAGAGCAGAATTATTGCCATAAATATCACCGATGTTGTGCCAACCATTTTTAAGGTAGTGGCATACACCTTGTTTGGGTCTTCTCCTTCTTTGCTCATAAAGCGGAAGAAGGTAGTTTCCATACCGTATGTAAGCAGTACAATTAGTAGTGCTACATAAGCATACACATTGGTTATAATGCCGTATTGTCCACCTGCTGCATTAAATTTGGTGGTTTGTATGGGTACTAACAAATAGTTTACAAAGCGAGCAGCTATGCTACTAAGACCGTAAATAGCTGTATCTTTTGCTAATGATTTTAAATTTGCCATTTTGTTTTGTGTTCGTTTAGAAGAAAATGTAGCATATTCCTATTGCGGCAAGCACACCAGCGAGGTCTGCCAATAGTCCGCAAGCCACTGCATGGCGTGTGTATCGTACACCAATGCTGCCAAAATAGACTGCCAATATATAGAAAGTGGTATCTGTGGACCCTTGGAATATGCAGCTTAGCCTGCCTACGAACGAATCGGCGCCGTAGTGGTGCATGGTCTCCAGCATAAGTCCACGTGCACCGCTTCCCGACAGTGGTTTCATCATAGCGGTTGGCAGCGCATCTACAAAAGTGGTGTCTATGTTGAATTGTTGCAGCGTCCATCTTATGCCATCTACACAAATGTCCATTGCGCCCGATGCTCTAAACACGCCAACAGCCACAAGTATTGCTACCAAATAGGGTATAATGCGTACAGCTGTGGCGAAACCTTCTTTTGCACCTTCTATAAAAGCATCGTAAACATTTATTTTTTTAAATAGTCCGGCACCAATAAAGCTGACTATTATGGACATTAGAATTAGATTAGAAACTACCGATGTAACAGTATTCATAGTGTTTTGGGGCATCTGCATAAGTCCCCATATAATGAAACCCACTGTTCCGAGTAGTCCGAAAATGGTGATAAACAACACTGGTTGAAAGATATTTATGCGTTGCCAGAGCGATGTTATTATAATTCCAACAAGTGTTGCTATGGTTGTTGCAAGCAAAATGGGTACAAAAACATCGGTGGGTTGGACGGCTTTGCAAGCACTTCGTACTGCCAGAATGCTGGTTGGAATAATGGTAAGCCCGCTTGTGTTCAGCACTAAAAACATTATCATGGGGTTGGTAGCCGTGTCTTTCTTTGTGTTTAGCTCTTGCATCTGTGCCATTGCCTTTAGTCCTGTGGGTGTAGCGGCATTGTCTAATCCCAACATATTAGATGCAATGTTCATAAAGATAGACCCCATAACAGGGTGATTCTTAGGAATATCGGGAAAGAGTTTGGTGAAAACCGGACTTAACATACGTGCCAACATATTCACCATACCAGCCTTCTCGCCGATTTTCATAATGCCAAGCCATAACGAGAGAACTCCTGTTAGCCCAAGTGATACTTGGAAAGCTGTCTTAGCTGAGTCGGAAGTAGCATCTACCATTTTCTGAAATAGTGTAGTATCGCCCATTATTAAGCCCACTATTCCAAAAGCAAAAGCTATAAGGAAAAATGCTATCCAAATATAATTTAATACCATACGTTTGTTGTCTGCACCGAGTTGATATTTGAAATACAAAAGTACGATAATTTACCGACACTTGCAAAATAAGTGATTAATTATGCTCTTGTTTTGCTAAAATTTGTGTTTTATGTAGTGTATAACCTTATTATATGGCTATGGTAGATGTGTGTGTTCAGTAAAAAGGCGATGGCTATATTGTAAGCTGTGCTTACTGTTTATGGTTCAATAGAATAGAGCTTCTAAAATGTATAAGAATGTTTGCAGAATATAGTTGTCTTTGTTTTAGATATCTGTCGCTTTCGTTTCAGATATCTGTCGTGTTCGTTTTAGATATCTGTGAGTTTCGTTTTAGACGTCTGTAATATTCGTTTCAGATATCATAGCAAATAAACGCTCATATAGTGCTATATTATAACACTTAAGATGTGTTTATTCAACTGAATATTTATATATTTCATTGTCATTTATGTTATTTAGATAGTGCATCAATCTCTTTTTCTATGGTGTGTAAATCGGTAACAATGGGATCTGCATAATCGCTCGTAATATCT
Source organism: Prevotella pallens (assembly GCF_900454935.1). NCBI lineage: Bacteria > Pseudomonadati > Bacteroidota > Bacteroidia > Bacteroidales > Prevotellaceae > Prevotella > Prevotella pallens. The sequence goes on along the minus strand of NZ_UGTP01000002.1, from coordinate 21,575 downwards.
AAATAGGCTCTGGTTATTCCATAGATAGACTTTAGAGTTTTATTTTGATTATTATCTGACAACAGTTCTCTTGTTCTTTTCAATCTGGAAATAATCAAGCTTAATTTAGGCTCGCCCGATAGCCTATTCTCTAAAATAGCTATTACTTTATTTAATTTATCGGTTAAACTTTTCATAATGTTGCACATTTCTCTATGTGGTTCATCTCCACTTTAATAATATACTGTTGCAAAGATACGGATTATTAATGGGTTAGAAATATGTAATGCATATTTAATTTTGCATAATAACAGTGTTATGGTTCTACATTTTAGTCCAAAAAGAAAGCCTCACCTGCTTCAAACAGCAAATGGGGCTCCACTCTAAAACAATAAAAATGTTTAGCCATAACAATTAACGTTCAAATACCTTGCAATGAATAAGCATATAGACTGCGAATGTGTTATTTGCTTATGTCCTCAAAGCTTTTGGCATTTAGAACTATCAATTTGTACTATCACTACTAATACTATTATGTGGCAAAGTTATTGCATTTCGCCGATAAAAATAGTAGCAATATTGCATAAGAATAGTTTTTCGGTTGTCAAACGTTTGCGCAGTAGGCTTGCTTAAACTCAAATTTGTCGGTAGAACCTAAACATATTGTGTTTTATTGTCGAGTAGATTGTCTGCCTTTGCAATGCAGACACAGTAGGTTACGTCGATTAACAAAGGCAGAGGAGATATCAATAAAGATATAACAGATGTTAGGAAACAATGCATAATGGTACGGACTATACATAATGAGACTAACGACTGATTCGGGTTAAACATTCTTCTATGTTGCAAGAAGAATATTATAGCGCAGAAAGGATATGAAAAAAAGAGGGTGTGTCAAAATGTACACATCCTCTTTTTTATGCACAAAGCCCCGACTTTCTCAAGCCAGGGCTTTGCTATTTCCTAAAGTTTTTGTACCTTTAGGCATTAAAAAAATCTCATTATGACAAAGATACACTTTCGTTCTTACATACACAAGAAAATGATTCTTTTTCCTCAAAGAATTGATAAGGATATCGCAGAAGATGATCCTGTTCGTCTTTTAGACGCCTTGGTGGATAATCTTATGTTGGATAATGTCTACAAGCTTTATAAGCCCAGTGGTCGCAAGCCTTATCATCCACAAATGATGCTCAAGGTGATTCTTTACGCCTATATGAATAATATCTATTCCTGCCGTCGTATAGAGTCGCTTCTCAAGCGTGACATTCATTTCATCTATCTGGCAGGATATGAGCAGCCTGATTTTATTACCATCAATCGTTTTCGTAATCGTGCGAAAAAGGAAATCAACAATATCTTTACACAAGTCGTATTAGTACTTGCAGCCAAAGGTTTGATAAGTCTTGACGTTGAATATATTGACGGCACAAAGATAGAATCGAAAGCCAACAAGTATACCTTCGTTTGGAAGAGAACCGTGGAAAAGAACCGCGCCAAGTTGCAGGAACAAATACGCACACTCTTGCTTCAAGTTGATGATGTCATAGCGCAGGACAATGCCGCTAAGAGAGAAGGTGTCGAGTTTACTGCAGCTCTGCTCGATGAGATATCCGAGGAATTGAACAAGTCTTTGGAATCAGTCCCTGAGCCTAAGACAAAAGAAGAGAAGCAGGCTGTTAGAACCAAGAAAAAACAGCTTAAAGAGCTAGAGAAGAAACGTAATAAACTCCAGGAGTATGACCAACACCTTGAGGTTATGGGCGAGAGAAACTCCTACAGCAAGACCGATCCTGATGCCACGTTTATGCACATGAAGGAGGATGCTATGCGGAACGGACAGACTAAGCCTGGATATAATCTGCAGATAGCAACTGAGAACCAGTTTATCACCGACTTTGCACTCTATGCTAATCGTACAGATACACTCACACTACCTTCTTTCTTGGAGTCTTTCAAATCACGCTATCATCGTTATGCCAAGACAGTCGTAGCCGATTCAGGGTATGGCTCCGAGGAGAACTATCTGTTCATGGACGTACATAATATGGAAGCCTATGTGAAGTATAACTACTTCCATAAAGAGCAGCGTCCACGTTACACACCTAACCCATTCAGTCCCGCAAGCCTTTACTATAATAAGGAACAGGATTTCTACGTCTGCCCTATGGGACAGCATATGAAACGTATAGGCATGAAGCGTTCCCTAACCTCTAACGGATTCGTTACTTACAGCGTACGTTATCAGGCAGAACGCTGTGATGGTTGTCCGTTGAGAGGCTCATGTTTTAAGGCAAGAGGGAACAGAATTATAGAAGTAAACCACCAACTACAGCACTATAAACAAAAGGCACGGGAACTACTGACCTCTAAAGAAGGCATCAAGCATCGAGGACAAAGGTGCATAGAACCTGAAGCTGTTTTTGGACAAACAAAATATAATAAGACCTACAAGAGGTTTAGGCATTTTGGAAAAGACAAGGTCAATATGGACTTTGCCTTCTTTGCTATAGCCTTTAACATAGGGAAAATGTGTAGAAAAACCAATCTCAAGGAACTAAAAGACATTATGGAGGTACTTTTAGGCACCTTCAGATGCTCTATACAAGTTTATATAGGCTATTTAAAGCCCAATAAATCATTTTATATGAAATTAGCAGCATAGCTGCAGTAATTAACGAATTATGTGGTAGACAAGGTAAAGGGAGAATAAAAAGAGGATGTATCAATTTTGACACACCCCCCTTTTCAGAAGTATTTATAAATGATTGATAGGTTTATCCATTCATTGATAAGAGGAACTCATTGTTGTCATGGGTTCGTAACATTCTATCGTGAATAGAGTTCATAGCCTCTATTGGATTCATATCTGCAATGTACTTACGGAGAATCCACATACGATCGATAGTAGTTTTATCCTGTAGCAAGTCGTCGCGACGAGTGCTCGAAGCAACCAGATTGACAGATGGGAAGATACGTTTATTGCTGAGTGAACGGTCGAGTTGCAACTCCATATTACCAGTTCCTTTAAACTCTTCGAATATCACCTCATCCATCTTAGAACCTGTATCAATAAGTGCCGTTGCTATAATTGTGAGCGAACCGCCACCTTCTATATTACGCGCAGCACCAAAAAAGCGTTTTGGTTTTTGTAGTGCGTTGGCATCAACACCCCCTGTTAGTACCTTTCCAGAAGCAGGGGCTACTGTGTTATATGCTCGCGCAAGACGTGTAATAGAGTCAAGAAATATAACAACATCGTGGCCGCATTCCACCATTCGTTTTGCCTTCTCAAGCACAATTCCTGCAATTTTCACGTGGCGCTCTGCTGGTTCATCGAAGGTAGAGGCTATTACCTCTGCATTAACAGTGCGTGCCATATCGGTAACCTCTTCTGGGCGTTCGTCTATAAGTAGCATCATCAGATAGGCTTCTGGGTGATTTGCCGCTATAGCATTAGCAATATCTTTCATTAAGATAGTTTTACCCGTTTTTGGTTGTGCCACTATTAGCGCACGTTGTCCCTTACCAATAGGCGAGAAGAGGTCTACCACACGTGTAGAAAGATTTGTTGTGCGTGGGTCGCCACACAGTGTAAACTTCTCGTCAGGGAACAATGGTGTTAGATGTTCGAACGATACGCGATCTCTAACTTCCGATGGTGCACGACCATTTATCATATCTATAGATGTAAGAGGGAAATATTTCTCTCCTTCATGTGGTGGTCTAACGTGGCATTCCACTACATCGCCTGTCTTTAAACCATTTTGCTTAATTTGGTTTGCAGGCACATATACATCGTCAGGCGACGATAGGTAGTTATAGTCGCTAGATCTTAAGAAGCCATAACCATCGGGCATAACTTCTAATACACCGTTAGCTTTAATTATATTGTTAAAGTCATAAGCGGGAGCATTGTCTTGGCGTGTTGCCGATTCGTTGTAATATGATGCTTGGTTGTTATCAGTAGGTATTGTTGGACGGTCGAACATATCGTACGATGGCACCATACCCTGGTCTTCAACCGGAATATCTACCACTGTAATAAAGTCTGTTCCATCTCCGGGGTCGCCTTCCCATACACCGTCTCGTCCCATATTTTCAGTATCTTCCATCTGCTCGTTGTGTGCATTTACCTTTGCTTGGAGCTGTTCGAGAAGATTCTCTGTAGTTTCGCTTTCGTTTGTTTCTCCGTTTTCTGATACGAATTCAGCTTCAGGAATCACCACGTCATCTGTATTGTTAGCGGGAGTTTCTGTTTCAACAACCTCTTCCGTTGGCTTTGTTGTTGTTTCTGCTGCTGTTGTTTCAACAGGTGTTTCTGTAGAAGTTTCTGTTACAGTTTTGTTAGTTTCCTCTGCAGCACTTTCCTCTTTTACGCTACTCTTCGGAGTTTCTTCAACAGTTGTCTTTGCAGTTGTTTGTGTATCTTCTTTCTTTTTTCGTCCACGCTTTTTTGGAGCTTCTGCCGGTTTCTCAATTTCTGCTTCTTGCTTTTCACTAGTTTGTGTGTCTGGTAAATCTTTAAACAAACTGGGTGATGTGTTGTTCTGCACTTTGTTTTTTTGTAGGTCGAAGTTTTCTCCTTCTTTTCCATGAACGGTATAAACCTTGTCGGAATCCTTCTTTGTTATCCTCGTACGCTTACGCTTTGTTGTTCCCATAGGGTGTGATATGCCGGCGTTTACTGCCTGCCTATCTAATATGGCATAGATGATAGCCTCTTTGTCGTCAGACTTTTTATAGTCCACCTCAAGGTCTTTGGCAATATTCTCCAATTCGGGAATATCCTTTTCTAAAAGTTCTTCTTTACTAAACATAAAGTATTTATGTATGGGTTATATCGAAATTTTGATATTGTGGAGATAAAGGTTTCAGAAGCGAAACCTTATGTTTTCAAATCGTCTGCAAAGGTAAGAGATTTATCTGGATATAACAAATGATTGACTATTTTTTTTGTATTGTATTTTAATTCTTTTATTTTCGTTTTAGTTCGTCTTGGAATGCGAGCAATGCTTTTAGTACTATTTGTTCGGCTTCAGCTATTGAGCAATATAGTTTTCCGCCAGAAGCATCAGCGTGTCCGCCTCCGTTAAAGAACTGAACCGCCATTGGCTGACAGTGGAAACCGTTGCTTGAGCGTAGGCTAACCAATACGAGATTGTGGCGTTCGGTGTCTTCGCGTAGCGATATGCTTAGTTTCAGTCCTTTTATTTGTAGTGGTGAATTTACAACGCCTTCTAAATCGCCTTTTATAAAGTGGAAACGGTGCATATCTTCTTTTGTTACTATGAAATAAGATGCGTGCAATTCGTTTACAACCTTCATTTTATTGGCTATGATGTGTGCTCTAAAGCGTAGTGCATTAACCGAATAGTTATGAAAAACTCGGTTATATATGTTATCTTTATCAATGCCTTTCGATAGTAATTGTCCTATTACGAAGTATATTTCTGGACGTGTAGAGTTGTAGGTAAAGCCTCCTGTATCGGTCATCATACCACAATAAATGCACTGTGCACAGTCTTTTGTCATATCGTTGTATCCTCCCAGCTGGCTAATGATGTAGAATATCATTTCGCTTGTGCTCGACATGTTGGGTTGCGATATGGTTATAGCATTGTCTGTTTGTGGTTCTAAGTGATGATCAATGAGTATTCGCTTTGCTTTGCAGCCTTCGAGAGTGCTTCTCATTGCCTCTACACGTGCATATTGGTTAAAGTCTAAGCAACAAACAAGGTCGGCTCTATTGAATGTTTCTTGCACTTTTTCGGGGTTCTTGTCGTATCGTAGTACAGTGTTTGCTTCTGGCAACCATTGTAAGAAGTCGGGATATGCATCTGGCATACACACTGTTACATCTGTCTTTCCTATTTGGTTAAGATACGATTTCCACGCTAATGAAGACCCTAAGGCATCTCCATCGGGCGATTTATGTGCACAAATAACGATGTGTTCGGCTTCGATTATAAGTTGTTGCAACTGTTTAGCTTCTGCATTGTCTAATAAATTAATATTCATCTGCCTTTATTTTCTTCTCATGTGTATGCTATTTCGATACTTGGGAGTATCGAAATAGCTTAAAGTAGCTTTGTGTTTAGAATAGCTTTTTGGGGTAGATACCTTCGTCTACTAGTTTTTTTATCCGTGCCACAACACCGTCTCTGTCTGCTGGATAGGTTACACCGAACCATGTGCTTGTGGTATCAAGCACGTCTACTGTGGCTGTTCCATCGTTAATAAGTTTGTTTACCATTGTTGGAATGTAGTATTCAGACTTCTTATTTTCTATGTTCTTTGGATTAGAAAGAAACTCTTTGAAATAGCTTTCGCTGTATTCGAAGTAGTCTGGCGTAAATCCCCACATGTTCATAGAGGTGGGTGTATTGTCTGGAACTCTGGTCCAACTACCATCTTCGTTCATATATTGCACTTTACCATCGCGACGTTCTATTTTTGTTCTCTCTACAACGGTGGTTAGGTGTCCCTGTTCGTTGGTGCTGCATAAGCCTCGCGACACTGTTCCATTTTCGCTAAGGGTGTTTCCAACACGAAATCCTACCATTGCATACTTGTTTTCTGAGCCTTCAGAAAGGTTGGCAAGAAACTTCCCAATCACCATAAATGCATCACGATTGTAAAAGTCGTCGCAATTAATAACGCAGAAAGGTTCGTGCACAACGGGCTTTGCCATAAGTACAGCGTGGTTGGTTCCCCATGGTTTTTCTCTTCCTTCGGGCACCGTAAAGCCTTCTGGCAGTGCATCAACGCTTTGGAATACGAGTTCTGCAGGTATATGCCCTTCGTATTTAGATAGCACTTTCTCACGGAATTGTGCTTCGAAATCCTTACGAATGATAAAAACGATTTTCCCAAAACCGGCTTTTATCGCATCGTATATAGAGTAATCCATGATGGTTTCGCCGTTTGGTCCTAATCCGTCTAGCTGCTTTAAGCCACCATAGCGGCTACCCATACCAGCTGCAAGAAGTAATAATGTTGGTTTCATTTCCTTTATGTGTTAATGATTTTCTACTCTGAAAATAATTCTATTAATATTGCAAAGGTACAAAAAAGTTTGGAAACTAATATATAATAAGGTGTAGAATATAAAATATTGTGGCTTACTGGGAGAATAGAAAGAAAGGATATATGGTGCAGAAGGTGATAGGGAGCTGTAGAGTATGTGGTTGTGTTCGGTAGAAAATGGGTAGGCAATTTATAAACTGTGTCTACTGGCTACTTTGCAATGTAATAAACTGTGTGTTATTATAGGAGAAATCTGTTAGATGTTTGTTGTACTTGTTTTAGTCGTCTGTAACGTTCGTTTCAGATATCTGTCGTGTTCGTTTCAGATATCTGTCAGTATTGTTTCAGATATCTGTCAGAAATACCACCTTTATATGCCTATATTATTATACGTAAAAGATGCTGGTTCAACTAAATATTGAAGATGTTTGAATACTATTATATCAATGTGTTGGTTTAAGCGTTTTGTATATCTATTTGGATAGCAATATATTACTTATTATCTGGTATTATGGGTGTAGGGGTTGTTACATTCAGTTTTTCTTTCAAAGTGTTTTCGGCTATTTTCTGCTGTTCGCTTTTAGCCTCTAATTAGTTATGAGCTTGCTATTGAGGAATGTTGTCTGCGAAATATATTTCCAATGTTCTTGCTAATATATGGTTAATAGTTGCAGTAGTTATTACTACTTATTAGCTTCTTCTGCAGATATAAAACGAATGTGCAATGCTGTGGTTGTAGACTTGCTTATGCGGTATATATCGCTGGAACGGCGTCCAACCACCCATATAATTTCTCCGTTTCCATCGACTAAAACAAGTTGTTGGCGTTTACTAATGGTGTCTATTTTAAGGTTGGTTAGATAGTCGCTAACGAGTTTTGTCCCCCTCATTCCAAAAGGGTGAAAGCGGTCTGCCACCTTAATACGACGCAGAGTGAGCGGAAAATGCACAGCGGCTTTGTCTACAACAATGTGGTTTGAATTTGTTGGAATAGCGAAATTGCTATCTACAATAGCTTCTTTTATTTCTATTTTATATTGCTTCGAGTAGACATATCTTCCCGTTTCGGGTATTCGTAATGTTTTTGGAACAGTTGTTTCGTGTCGCGATAAAAGCATCATTTTTCTATCGAACAAAATGGTGTAACTATCTGCAATATATTCTTTTCCACTATTAGACGATAGCGAAGAAGCAATATTATTTATCTGCAATGAAGTAAATCCGTAGGGAGTGAGTAAGAAAAACAAGAAATATTCGGGCGAAACATATTTTTGTAGTGCAGCTATGTTTATGCTAAGGTTGGGTAGTGTTTGTTCTGATGTGCCTTTCTGTAGCTGTGCAAACAACGTTTCGATATCTGTGTTTGTGGTGGAAACAATGTGTGGAAAAGCACTTCTTATAGAGTCATTAATAATTCTGTTTGCTTCGGTAAGGTGTTCCGACATTTTTGTTACGGCGTTATCGAACGATGGGTTAATCTCTTTCAGTTTTGGAATAACCTCTAATCGAAGCTTATTTCGTTTTACATCGGCAATAAGGTTAGTGCTGTCGGTAACAAAAGTCTGTTTTTTCGTGCTTAAATAAGTTTCTATTTCTGCTTTAGAGCAACAGAGTAACGGTCTAATAATGTAGCCGTTAATGGGTTGAATACCCATCAACCCACGTAAGCCTGTACCTCTAACAAGATTTAATAAGACGGTTTCAACCGAGTCGTCGCAGTGGTGAGCAATGCAAACAGCATCGGCACTAATGTCGTGTCTCAGAGCTTCGAAATAGTTATAACGCAACGTGCGCGCTGCCATTTCTATGCTTACTTTATGTAATTTGGCATATTCTGCTGTATAAAAGTGTATTAGGTGCAGTTCTATATGGTTCTCTCTACATAGTTTTATGCAGAAGTCTTCGTCTCGTTGGCTCTCTTCTCCGCGCAAGTGGAAATTGCAATGCGCCGCTTCAACGTGAAAGCCTAATTCCTTTAAAATCAGTAACAGCGCTACACTGTCAGCCCCTCCAGACAGTCCAACTATATACCGACCATTTAAACGTAGTAGCTTGTGGGTGTTGATATATGTTTTTACCTTATTCAACATAGAGCACTAATCCCTTTAGATACTCTCCTTCGAGGTGATATATATTTATGGGGTGGTCGGCAGGCTGGTGTATTTGGTGCAATATTCTAACCTTTCTACCAGCTTGAGCAGCAGCAGTAAACACAGCCTGACGAAAGTTTTCCTTTGTTACAACCTGTGAGCAGCTGAATGTAAACAATATTCCACCCTTCTTAATACGTTCAAAACCCTTTACATTTAGGCGTGTATATCCACGCAATCCGTTCTTTAAGGCACTTCTATGTTTGGCGAAAGCAGGTGGATCGAGCACTATAAGGTCGTATTTTCCATCGTTATTGTCCAGATATTTAAAAGCATCTTCGCAGAACGCTTGGTGTCTGTTATCGTTTGGAAAGTTCAACGCAATATTTTTATTGGTGAGTTCTATCGCCTTTGCCGAACTGTCTACAGAGTGTACCACCTTTGCACCTCCTCGCATAGCATATACAGAGAATCCGCCTGTATAGCAAAACATGTTCAGCACTGTGCGTCCTTTGGCATAGTGTTCTAATAAGCTACGGTTTTCGCGTTGGTCTATAAAGAAGCCCGTTTTTTGCCCTTTCAGCCAGTCTATATGAAATTTAAGTCCGTTTTCAATAGCTATATCGTTGTCGGTATTGCCGTAAATAAAGCTATTTTCTTGTCCTAATTCAGCCTTAAAGGGTAGGGTGGTTTCGCTTTTATAGTATATACTGTCAATTTTATCCCCCATAATGTTGCGCAATGCATCAGCAATTTCGTAGCGACTGACGTGCATTCCCACCGAGTGAGCCTGCATAACACACGTTGTTCCATATACATCAACAATCAATCCGGGGAGATTGTCGCCCTCTCCGTGTACTAAGCGATAAGTTGTATTTACAGTATTATGTTTATCGGTATCCACTTTTTCGGCAGGTCTAATAACGTCGATGGCTTCTCTAACTTCCATTGCCGCCTTTAAACGAGCTTGCCAAAAGTTGGCATTAATAGGCACATCGTGAAACGAGAGAATACGAACGCTGATAGAACCTATTTGAAAATGGCCCACTCCCATAAACTCTCCATCGTGCGTGTAAACTCTTACCAGTTCGCCTTCTTCTAATGGTTCGTCCATTTTAAGTATGGCACCAGAGAATACCCATGGGTGCTGGCGTTGCAAACTCTCTTCTTTTCCTTTCTTTAAAACTATCTTTTTATACATCGCTACATATTTTTTTGTGTGTCATTAGTGCCACTTTCATCGATGTTTTTAGTAGTTTCAGGTTCATCTGTTGGCACTATTACGGTTTCGTAATTGTGTGTTTTATGAAGTTCTTCTAATCGTTCGTAAAGTTGAATGCACGTCCACGCATCTGTGGCAGCATATATTTTTTGCTGTTCTGTTAGTATGGGAGCCTCCCAATTGGATAATTGTTGTCGTTTGGTAATGCGTTCATGGAAAAGGTTTGCATATAATTTCTGTAAGCTAAGGTCTTCTATTCCAAATTCGCTTACAATGTTCTGCAAGTCAATAAAACGTCCAATCTTAAATTCGGCACGCTGATGTAGCATACTAAAATCGTCGTGTAAAGAGAGTCCTACTTTAAGAACAGTAGTATCTTCAAGCAGTCTAACTATACACGCAGGCATACCTATTAAGTTTAAACGAAATAAAAAACACACGTCTTTAGTGCTAACCTGTAAGAGTGCAACCTTATGATGTTGCCCTTTTTTGAATACTGGACGTGTTTCAGAATCGATACCAAGAATATCGGCAGATAGTAGAAAATCGACAGCCTTATTAGCCTCCGTCTCAGTAATCACTACTATTATTTTGCCTGGAAATGTTACCCTGGGCAGGTCAGAGATATTCTTCTTATCGAACTTATTATATAATTTAGTAACCATAATGTACTGTTTCGTTTTGCAAATTTAGCAAAATCTTCTGAAAAGATATCCGATTATATCGCTTTTTTTTAGTACTTTTGCATTTGATTTAAACATTCAGTAATGGCTAAAAAGAAAAAGGAGAAGACTCCAAAGACATTTAGTGAGGCTATTGGCGCACATTATATTATAAACGATAAGACAGGATTTGTATTGGGGATTGTTTTACTTTGTCTTGCCTTATACGTATTAGTGGCTTTCATAAGTTATTTTTCTACTGGCGAAGCTGACCAAAGTTTAGTTACTGCATTACGGCCAGGCGAGATAGAGAATTCAACGAAAGTGTTTCAAAATAGTTGTGGATCTGTGGGGGCACTGCTCTCTTACTTCCTTATAGCACGCTGTTTTGGAATTCCTGCTTTCATTATTCCGCTTTATATTATACTTTGTGGCGTGAGAATGATAAAGGCTTACGAGAAGATAAACTTATGGAAGTGGTTCTTTGGAATGGCGTTGATAATGGTTTGGAGTTCTATTACTTTCGCAAAATTCCTTACTCCGTTAATGGGCGACAATATATTTAACCCTGGTGGAGACCACGGTGCTTTCGTTGTAGAATATGTTGAAAACATCATAGGCTCGCCTGGATTGATAGCTATACTTGCCATTACAATGATTGCTTTCCTTACTTATCTTACTTCAGAGACTATCACTGTGATTAAGAAGTTGCTAAATCCAGTGGGATATTTACGCGATAAGGTGAAGTTTACTATCGTCCAACATAACATTGAGAAAGATAAAATTGGCGAAAGCACTCAAGAAATGGAAACTGCGGCAGTAGAGAAACTGCAAAATATAGAAGCTCAAACGGTGGAGTTTCTCGACGATGATGTGCCAAATGTAGTTATAAACCCAAACACTAAAGATAAGAAAAACACAAAAGAAGATGATTCTAAACCTACTGACAACAGTGAAATAGGAATAGAAGTTGATATACCTGAAGCGGTAGAAAAAGCACAAGGTAAAGTTGTTGCTGGTGCAACAGACCTTACTTCGCCTATTAATCCGCACGAACCTTTCATTAACTGGAAGTACCCAACCCTTAATTTGCTTAAACAATACGACTCTGATAACAACGTAAACTTTGTTGATAAAGAGGAGTTGGAAGCGAATAAAAATCGCATTATAAAAGTCCTCAACGACTTCGGTGTGCAAATTCGTAGCATTCGCGCTACGGTGGGACCCACTATTACGCTATACGAAATAACACCTGCACAGGGTGTACGCATTTCGAAGATAAAGAATTTGGAAGACGACATTGCACTGAGCTTAGCTGCAATTGGTATTCGTATTATAGCGCCAATGCCTGGTAAAGGCACAATAGGTATTGAGGTGCCAAATGCAAAGCCTTCTATTGTGTCGATGTTTTCTATTTTAAATTCGAGAAAGTTCCAAGAAAGTACAATGGAACTGCCTATTGCGTTAGGTAAGACCATTACTAACGATGTATATATGGTGGATTTAGCAAAAATTCCACACTTGCTTGTGGCTGGTGCAACCGGACAAGGTAAGTCGGTAGGACTTAACGCTATTATTACGTCGTTACTATATAAAAAGCACCCGAACGACCTTAAAATAGTGCTGGTAGACCCTAAGAAAGTTGAATTTAGCATATATGCGCCAATTGCTAAGCCATTTATGGCGGCAGTAGAAGAGAACGAAGATGAACCTATAATTACTGATGTGCAAAAGGTGGTAAAGACGTTGAAAGGTCTTTGTGTACTTATGGACAATCGCTACGATATGTTGAAAGCTGCTGGAGCACGTAATATAAAGGAATATAATAGCAAATTCTTGAATCATCAGCTTAATCCTGAAGAGGGACACGAGTTTATGCCATACATTGTTGTTATTATTGACGAGTTTGGCGACCTTATTCTTACAGCAGGAAAAGAGATTGAGATGCCTATTACACGTATTGCTCAGCTTGCGCGTGCTGTTGGTATTCACATGATTATAGCTACACAACGACCTACCACTTCTATTATTACTGGTAATATTAAAGCCAACTTCCCTGGCAGAATAGCTTTCCGTGTGGGTGCTATGATGGATTCGCGTATCATTTTAGACCGTCCTGGTGCGCAACAGCTTGTGGGACGAGGCGATATGCTCTATCTTAATGGTGGAGAACCAACGCGTGTGCAATGTGCTTTTGTTGATACGCCAGAAGTAGAAGATATATCCAAATTCATAGCTACACAGCCGGGTCCTGTTGAACCATTGCTTATTCCTGAGCCTGTAGCAGAAGACGGAGGTATTGCCGGAGGTAGTCTTGATGAAAACTTAGACCCGCTGTTTGAAGATGCGGCGCGGACGATAGTGTTAAATCAACAAGGTTCTACCAGTATGATACAGAGACGTTTCTCTATTGGATATAACCGAGCTGGAAGACTAATGGACCAGATGGAGAAGGCTGGCATTGTGGGAGCAGCACAAGGTTCTAAGCCTCGTGAAGTACTAATAGGCGACGAAATGAGTCTTGAATCGTTGCTCGCAACATTGCATAAGTAAAACGAAAAAGGAGTTATAAAAACGATGAAGATACAACGTAACATTTTATTTGCTTTGACATTTCTATTGTGTGTCAATGCTTTTTCGCAGAGTTCTGCAGATGCAAAGAAAGTTTTAGACAAAACTGCAAAGGTTGTGAGACAACGTGGCGGAGCTGCTGCTAACTTCTCGATTACAGGAGGAGATATGGGCAGAACATCGGGTAGTATTGTAATAAAGGGCAATAAGTTTAAAGCTGTTACACCCGAAACTACCATTTGGTTCGATGGTAAAACGCAGTGGGCATATATGAAAAGCACCAACGAGGTGAATGTTTCTACTCCAAACGAGGCGAAACGCCTTTCTATGAACCCATACGCTTTTATTACTATGTATAAGAATGGCTATCACATTTCTATGAAAACAACTGCTGCAACATACGTTGTGCATTTGCAAGCCATTCACCCTGCACGTAGTATGCAAGAGTTTTATGTTACCATTTCTAAAACTTTTTACCCACAACAAATAAGAATGTTGCAAGGAAAAAAGTGGGTAACTATTAATATTAGTAATTTTAGAACAGCCTCACAGCCTAATTCTTATTTCCAGTTTAAGCACGCTGATGCTCCTTCTGCCGAAATTATCGACTTGCGATAGGGCTGCAACTGCTATCTGTTTGCGAATTTCAATAAACTTATATAACCGTATATATAGGTAATAAGAACCCAAAGCTCTAATAGGAATTTCTATCGTAACACTATCATTTCTATATTCATAGATAATGTTTATTGTTGTTATGTATTCCTATTTTGGAGTGTTTGGTTTATTCTATTGCTAACACCAAATTAATTGTTTTTGGCGAGGTGGTGAATGCGATGAATTAGACGCTACGCTTTGCGAAGTGCGTTTGTATATATTCTGCACACGCTGAATTGTATTCATTACCGAACAATCTGCTATGCGTAGCAAACCACTTCATTTAGCCCTCACTGGCATAAACCAACAAAATATTGTTTTTATTAATCTAAATTGGTTGTAAAAGCATAATACCATTATACATTATTAATAATATCATTCCCCGCCATCTTTCGTAATCTTACCAGTAGTTTTAATAGGCTTTATGGTTTTACTCGAATCTCTAAGTTTGTAATTCATATTGCAAACTTAGAGATTTAAGTTTAATAGTCATCTTTATTTTATTCTGGAAACAACGCATCAGTTTTATAACGAAAATGTGTTTGCTTATAGGTACATTTAAAACAGACATCTAAAACCCGCACGACAGATATCTAAAACGAACACGACAGATATCTGAGACCCACACGACAGATATCTGAAACGAACGTTATAGATATCTAAAGTTTTGCGTTCGCATTTAGAAGCGTTTTGCAACACATTATATGTAACGAAAAATATGTATTGTTGGAAAAGAAAGTTGGTTTATAAATGCTTGGCGTTGATACAATTAATTCCAATAGATAGTTATACCGTACCATCGGCGAATATTGTTTGTGCTGTTCTCTTTCTGATATTAAGAACTATATGTTTGCTGTAAAACAAAAGTACTTAGAAACCCTAAAATGTATAGAGTTTCTAAGCACCTTACAACTTTTGTGGCATTTATGCCATTTGCTTCTCTAAAGCGTTATAAGAAAAAGCTACCTATTTGGAAAACAATAGCACTCACTATCCATGCCAACACCGTAGTGTATACGGCAGCAAATATGCCCCATTTCCAACTACCCGTTTCGCCTTTAATGGCTGCAATGGTGGCTACACATGGAAAGTAGAGCAGAACGAAGAGCAAGAAACAAAAGGCAGTTAGCTGCGCCAATGGTTCGGCTTGCGTGTAGCTAATGTGGTGTTGTTCAGCAACATCGGCTGTCATTTGGTGGCGTAATGCTTCGTATTTATGGCTATCGTTGTTATATTCATTATCATTGCCGAACGAATCGTTGTTTGTATAGAGCACACCCATTGTAGATGCAACAATTTCTTTTGCACCAACTCCAGCCAACAGTCCCACGTCTAATCGCCAATTGAAACCCATTGGACGGAATACAGGTTCAATAGCCTTACCAACTTGTCCCATATAACTCTGTTCTTGTCGGGCTTGCTTGTCAGTATTAGGATTGTCGGGCACAGGAAAATAGCTCAACGCCCACACTATGATGGAAGCAACAAGAATTATTCCACCCATTTTTTTAAGATATTGTCGTCCCTTTTCCCACGTATGTCGTCCAATAGCCTTCCATGTAGGAAATCTGTATGGCGGAAGTTCCATAACAAACGGAGTATCTTCGCCCTTCACAAGCGTTTTGGAAAACAGTCGAGCCAGTAGCACCGCCATTGCTATACCTATTATATATAGTAGCAACATAACGCTTGAGCGATATTGAGCAGCAAAGAACGACCCCGTCATCATTATATAGATAGGAAGTCGAGCCGAGCAGCTCATCATAGGAAGTACCAGCATTGTAACCAAACGGCTACGTTTACTCTCTATAGTTCGGGTAGCCATTACAGCGGGAACGTTGCAACCGAAGCCCATTATAAGCGGTATGAACGACTTGCCGTGTAGCCCCATTTTGTGCATGAGGCGGTCCATAATGAATGCAGCCCGTGCCATATAGCCACAGTCTTCCATATATGATATGAAGAAATAGAGTATAAGAATTTGCGGAAGAAACACAATAACGGCACCTACACCTGCAATAGCACCATCTACAAGCATTGCTTTTACAGGACCATCGGGCAAATTGTTGTTTAGCATGTCCGAAATCCATGCCACACCAGCATCAATCCAATCCATCGGATACTGTCCAATAGTGAATGTTGCTGTGAACATAACAAATAGAATAAGGAAGAAAAGCGGAAAGCCAAGATACCTATTGGTAAGAATTTTGTCTATGGTACGTGTTGTTGCGTATGCGTCTTTACCATTGCCAGTGGTGTAGTTGGTTTCTTGCAAAGCCCCGTATATAAATCCATACTTTGCGTCCATAATAGCCGTTTCGCTGTCTTCGCCAGTCTCTTCCTTCACACGCTGAGCAGTTTCGTCTCTGTGTTTCATTATTTCTGTGGCATCTGGAAAAGCAGAAACTATCTGTTCAGCCTCCTTATCGTTCTCAAGCAGTTTTATAGCAAGGTAGCGTGTAGAGTATTTTTGTGCTATATCATATTCTTGTTTCAAATGGTTTTGAATTTCAACAATACCATTTTCTATTTCATGTCCGTGATTTATGTGAATGTGCCTATATAGTGGGCCATCGCTCTTTTGTCCTTCGTAGTTTTGTATTACGGTTCGGAATAATTCCTCAACGCCTCTTCCCGATTTAAACACTGTGGGCACCATAGGGACTCCGAGTAGCGTTCCAAGCTTTATATAGTCTATGTGGTCTCCACGGTTTTCTACCTCGTCGTACATATTTAGTGCACAAACCATAGGCACATTCATATCTATTAGTTGTGTGGTTAGATAGAGATTGCGCTCCAAGTTCGATGCATCTATAACATTAATAACAATGTCTGGTGTCTTCTCTACAATTTGTTTACGTACGTAAAGTTCTTCCGGACTGTAAGCCGACAAGCTGTAAGTGCCGGGTAAGTCTACTAATTCAAAATGGTAACCCAGCATATCGGTATATCCGTACTTAGCATCAACAGTAACACCCGAGTAGTTTCCTACACGTTCGTGTGCTCCCGATGCGAAGTTAAAGAGCGATGTTTTACCACAATTAGGGTTTCCCACCAATGCTACGTTTATGGTATGTAGCTGTTGGTGCACCTTTCTTTCGGCTTCGTTAGCGGGCGAAGATAGTGCACAAACATCGTTTTCTTCTGCCTCTATTGGCGGATTATATGTAGAGTGTGGAATATTTGGTGTAGAACTTTCGGTGTTTTGGTTTGTGTTTTTTGTGTTTGTTTGTTGGTTGTCTGGTGTTGGCACCACTTCAATAAGTTCGGCTTCGTTGCGTCGCAAGCTCACTTCGTATCCCATAATGCGATACTTTACTGGGTCGTGTAGTGGCGCATTTAGTAGTACTTCAACCGTTTTGCCACTAATAAAGCCCATTTCTATGATGCGTTTTCTAAAACCCCCATGCCCTAAAACCTTTATAATTGTACCAGTCTGACCAGTCTTAAGTTCTGATAACTTCATAATCTTGTTCTTTTGTTTGGCAGTAATTCCTTAAATATAAAGAGTATAATGCTCATAGTTTCCATAAATTTATTGGTGTCTCGAAGTATTCTAAATCATTTAGAAATACAAGAAGACTTTGGAACACTTTATGCCTTACATATTTCTTTACGTATGCCAATTATTCATTACAAAAGTACAAATAAATCGTTGGAGGCTATGTAACGTATAACTAAAACTTTGTTAAAATACCTAATAATGGGGATATACACAACACAAGTTCGTAGCTATTCACGTGTATTATATATCTATCTCTCAGAAATTATTATGATTATGTACAACCGAATAAGTGTTTTTTATGTACCTTTGCACACCGAATAAGCAAACAACAACGCTTTGCCAACCTATACAGAGATGGGCAGTGCGCAATAAATAAAGATATAAACAACCTGTATGAAACTTACAAATCAACGTAGAAATATGCTCCATGGTGTACTACTCATGGCGCTTTTTGCGTGCGCAGCCTTCTATTTAGGCGACACAAATGTGGCAAAAACACTATCGTTTTCGCCTATGATAATTGGTATTATTCTGGGTATGCTCTATGCAAACAGCTTGCGTAGCGACTTGCCAGAGACGTGGACACCAGGCATTGTGTTCTGTTCTAAACGCATATTGCGCTTCGGAATTATTCTATATGGGTTTAAACTAACCTTTCAAGACGTTACCAATGTTGGACTTCCAGCCATTATTATCGATGCTATAGTGGTAACAGTAACCATACTGTTGGGCTTGTTTGTGGGACGATTGCTAAAGATGGATCGCAGTATAGCCCTGCTAACAGCTTGCGGAAGTGCCATTTGTGGAGCAGCAGCAGTTATGGGTGTAGACGGTGCAATACGTCCTAAACCATATAAAACAGCCGTTGCTGTGGCAACAGTGGTTATATTTGGAACGCTCTCAATGTTTCTTTATCCAGTTCTGTACCGCTCTGGTGTGTTCGATTTGCCTGCACAACAAATGGGTATTTACGCCGGTTCTACCATTCACGAAGTAGCCCATGTGGTGGGAGCTGGCAATGCAATGGGAGCCGCAATTAGCGATAATGCAATCATAGTGAAAATGATTCGTGTAATGATGTTGGTGCCAGTGCTTATTGTTATTGCCTTTTTTGCAGCCCGAAACGCTGCCAATGGCGAACACATTGAGGGCGAAAAAAAGAAAATACAAGTGCCTTGGTTTGCTATAATGTTCTTATTGGTTATCTGTTTCAACAGTTTCAACCTGCTACCTGCACCAGTAGTGAAAGCTATTGTTACCTTAGATACCTTCCTTTTAACTATGGCTATGACTGCATTAGGAGCTGAAACAAGTATAGATAAGTTTAAAAAGGCAGGCTTCAAACCCTTTTTGCTGGCAGCCATAATATATTGTTGGCTCATTGGCGGTGGCTATTGCTTAGCGCGTTTTGTGGTTCCACTACTAATGTAAAAGTGGAAAGACACAATAGCTCTGAGATGTTATCAACCACGTAAAGCCTCCTATTGGTGATAGAAAAATTATATATATTCCTCTCTCAAAGAAATATCTTTATACAGTAAAGCAATGAATATTACTTTCTGCAGACGACTCTACTACACGTTAAACAGTGGGAAAAATTCTAAACTAAAATACTACATTACGTCTTATCTTTGGGTGTTTACACCACATTGGTTGCTCTCGTTGCTGCGCAAAATGCTGCTTGCTAACGTGCAACAACGTAGCGATTGGAACGAAATTAAGGCACGTGTAGACTACTATAACAGGCTTTGCTCGTCTAAAATAAACCATTCTGTTTTCCAACAAAAAGCCATTAGTCTTGCCCAACAGCAAAAAACAAGTCAATCGGTCTACTATTTAGATTCTTTTCGCTACGCAAAGTCGTTCCCATTAAACAATAAATGGTGTCTTTATCCAGGCGATGTAACCACCGTTCCCAGCGTTCCTTCCATCGTAAAAAGTAGACCGATTGCAGGCGATAATGCCAATTCGGTGTTGCTAAAGCTCGACCGCGTACGCCATTTTCTCTTTGTAAACGACCGTATAAGCTATGCCGACAAACTAAACAAAGTGGTGTTTCGTGGTTTAATAGGTCAGTTCGATAGCCACAACTTAAAGCAAAATCGCTACGATTTTGTACAGAAGTTTTTTGGTAATCCTCTCTTTAATATTGGTGTTATCGATAAGAATATTCCACAATGGCACACCACTAAAATGACTATAAACGAGCATTTAGCCTACAAATTCATAATGGCATTAGAAGGAAACGATGTTGCTAGCAATCTAAAATGGATAATGTCGTCGAACTCTATTGCTGTAATGCCTCGTCCAAAGTACGAAACTTGGTTTATGGAAGGAACTCTGATACCCGACTATCATTACATTGAAGTAGCACCAGACTACTCCGATTTGGAAGCTAAAATAAACTATTATATACAGCACCCACACGAAGCCGAAGCTATAATAGCACACGCTCACGCCCATGTAGCCCGCTTTCGCAATGCTCGTCGCGAATATATAGTGTCTCAACTGGTGCTCTCTAAATATTTTGAAACAACAGAAGTGAAGAACTAGAGTGGGAGAGATGAGAACTGAAAATCATTTTCACCTTATTATATATATACCCCACAGCATAGTAGTTGTAGCATTGTAGAGTTGCATTTGTTGTGTAATGGCTATATATGCGCCATATAATTGCAATTTGCCAATAGCTTTAGAGATGCAAATAATTGCGTTCTCACATCATACATATCTGCAATAGATAAAAAAGAGATGTTGGTTCCATAAATCGTATTTCTATACTTAACATAGCAAGCGTTACGCATTTGTTTATTGATAGTTACGTGTTCGTTTTTCAAAAGATACCTTTTTATTTAACAAGAAACTATCTTTTGTGCGATAAAACTCTATCTTTTGTTTATACACTCTTTGCTATCGTGTTTTCTAATGTGGCATATCTAATATTCTTTCCCAGTAGTGCGGTATACCTATCTTATACTATTGTAAGAACACAATAAACAGATTTTGAATACAAATATCCTAAAAACAATAATCCACGCTATGCGCTTTAGAAAAACAAAGTTTAAATGTTGCTAACCATCTGAAAATACCAATATATCGCACCTATCGTATGTATGTAAAGGCATACAATAAGGCAATACAAGCGTATATAGTCCACCCTTAAAAGCCTAATATTCCTCTGATTCATAGTATATTATGCTATAAATTATTTGCAAATATCTGCAAGTTTTTGTACCTTTACACTATAATTCTTGCAGATATTTATGCTTAAACGTACATCCAAACAGCTCTCTATGTTCTCTTCCTTAGAGGATATGCTTAGTCATCAACATCCCCTTTTCCAACTTAGTAATAAGATTAATTGGGAGAGTTTTGAAAATGCTTTTTCTCCTTTGTATTGCAGCACTAACGGTCGCCCGGCTCATCCAATTCGCCTGATGTGTGGTCTTTTAATTTTAAAACATTTGCGTAATGTGTCGGATGAAATGGTTGTTTTTCAATGGAGCGAGAATGCTTACTACCAATATTTCTGTGGTGGACTTGAATTTATGCCAAAACAACCCTGTGACGCTTCCGAGTTAGTTCACTTCAGAAATCGTATAGGCGAGGAAGGTATGGAGTTAATATTAGCAGAAAGTATCCGCGTTAATACCGACCATGATGACGAAGATCATTTTGATACTGCTTTCATTGATTCTACTGTACAGGAGAAGAATATAACCTATCCTACAGATGCGAAGTTGCATAAAAAGATAATCAAAAACGTTCTGAAGATAGTTCATGACAAGAGTCTTCCTCTACGACAGAGTTATACGCGTACGTTGAAAGGCATTTACCGTTCCCAACGTTTTCGTAATCAT
>NZ_UGTP01000003.1:0-184647 GCF_900454935.1 Prevotella pallens | reverse complement strand
TTTTGGTAAAACAACACATCTTGACTTTGTGGCGTGCCTATTTTGTGGTAGTAAATCTTGTGTATTTCGTTCTTTGAGCTATACTCTTTGCCCTTTTCAGGTGCATCGTAGGCACTGTAATAGAAGCCATTTCCACACCATTTTGCACCTCCGAACTTAGCCCATTCTATGTGGTCGGGTAGCAATTTGCCCGTTGCTACGTCCTTAACGTATATTTCTTGCCAGTCGCTACCACTGCGCGAGATTACGTAAGCCATGTGTTTTCCATCTTTAGAGAAGCTTATATCTTGCAAAGCAACGGTACCATCGGTACTTAATTTGTTGGGATCGAGAAACTCATGGAGTGTTCCTCCCAGTTCGTTCATCTGGTAAAGAACACTCTGATTCTGTAGTCCGTTGTTCTTAAACACATACCATTTGCCGTTGTTTTCGAATGGAGCGCTCACCTTTTCATAGTCTGCCACCTCCTTTAAACGTTGCAAAAGCTTTGCTCGGAATGGTATTTTAGCCAAGTATTCGTTGGTTACTTTATTCTCAGCAGCCACCCATTCGGCTGTTTCTTTACTTCTATCGGCTTCCAAAGGACGGAAGGGGTCGGGTATTTTCACACCAAAGTAGGTGTCTACTGTACCATCTTTTGGTGCTTTAGGGTAATTAATGTTTTGTGCAACCATTGTTGTTGTTGTCAGTGTAAGTACCGACAGTGCTACGAAATGTTTCATTTTGTATAATAGGTTTATGTTATTTCGATGACTCGAACGCCACAAAGATACTAAGAAAATTCCTATTCTGAACAGCTATTGCCAAACTTTTGACATACAGTTTCGCCGTACAAACTTTAATAACTACCTTTGCAGAACACATGTTACAAGTACTATGAACAGACAAAAAGATGAGACACAACCTTCGAAGGAAGGCATTTTGCGGCAGAACGTCCCTTACACTGAACTGTTTTTCTACCAAAAGGCAGATGCCATATACCGGCTGACTTACATTTTTTGTCAGCGTTTTCTGCCCAAATATGGCGACCGCACAGTAGACCAAATGGTACAGGCAGCCCGTTCGGGTAAGCAAAATATCGTGGAAGGAATAGAAGATGGCAACACATCGACGGAGATGGAGCTTAAGCTTCTCAATGTTTCGCGCAGCTCATTGCAGGAGTTACGCGAAGACTACAACGACTTTTTACACACGCGCGGTCTTGCTTGCTGGACATCGAAACACCATCGTTACGATGCAATGCTTGGCTTTTGCAAGCGTCATAACAAGGCAGAAGATTATCTTTCGTATGCCAACAGGTGGACGGCAGAGGAGTTTTGCAACACGTTGCTCACACTTTGCCACATCACAGATAAGATGATGTGCAACTATCTTGCCCGTTTGGAGAAGCAGTTTGTAGAGCAAGGCGGCATCAAAGAACGCATGCACGCTGCCCGTACAGGCTACAGAAAGGAACAAGACGAGCTGTTAAAAAGGCTACAGACAGAGAATATACAGCTGAAAGAAGAAGTTAAGAGGTTGCAAGCGGAAGTAAAAAGGCTACAAGAAAGGTTGGCGCAGCGGTAGCGCAACGCCCCTTGGAGCTTGTAGGGATAGTAGGAATGCTAGTTTTTCTAGTACTCCTAGGGTTTATAGTTCCCCTAGGAGCTCTAGGTTTTCTAATACTCCTAGGTTTCTAGTACCCCTAGGAACTCTAGGTTTTCTAGTACTCCTAGGGTTCCTAGGAATACTAGGAACCCTACAAAAGCTTATGCCCACAAGAAAGCTAATCCCTACTTTTCTTTTGCTTTCCTTGCATATTCGAACAGTGAAGAGGGCAAATGGCAATATCCCGTAGGGTTTTTGTCGAGATAATCTTGGTGGTAATCTTCTGCCGAATAGAAGTTTTTCAGTGGTAATAGTTCTACTTCGAGCGGCACAGAGTATTTGCGTTCTTCGGCATCGAACACCTTTCTAATAATAGGAAGGTCGGTTGGGTCGGTGTAATACACGCCTGTTCTGTATTGCGAACCACGATCGTTGCCTTGCCTATTGTAACTTGTGGGGTCTATAGAAGCAAAGTATAGCTTTACAAGAAATGCTAACGACACCACCGTAGGGTCGTATTTAATATGCACAGCTTCGGCAAAACCAGTGCCATCGGTACACACTTGCTCGTAAGTTGGGTGATTTGTGTGTCCGTTAGCATAGCCCACTTCTGTCCATAGCACTCCTTTTATTTGCTTAATATAGTGTTCTGTGCCCCAGAAACAGCCGCCAGCAACGTATATTTCTTTCTCTTTGCGCACCCATTTGGTGTACTCTCCGTAGCCTTCTTTCTCCATTTCGGCAAGCGGAATAAAGCGCAACGATGCACTGTTTATACAATAACGCTGCCCGCCTTGTGCGGTTGGACCATCGTTAAACACGTGTCCAAGATGAGCATTTCCCGTTAAACTTCTCACTTCGGTACGTTGCATACCATGCGAATTATCGGCTTTTTCTACCAAAAGACGCTTGTCTATGGGTTTAGAAAAGGCAGGCCAGCCACACCCAGAGTCGTATTTGTCGGCAGAAGAGAATAGCGGTTCGCCCGTAGTAACATCTACATAGATGCCTGGACGAAACTCTTTGTCGTACTGGTTGGTATATGGTTGTTCTGTTGCAGCGTGTTGTGTAACGGCATATTGCTCGGGGGTGAGCTGGCGACGTAGTGTTTCGTCGTCGGGACGAGTGAATGTTTTTGTTGTCATTTTCGTTGTTTTTATTTGTGTGTTGCCACGTTCATTGGTGACTATTCGTGGACTATTACTGCACGATGCTACTACTGAAGTAGCAAGCAAAAGACAGAGTGTGAACAGAAGACAGTCCTCTCTAACTGCAGAAAAAATGTTTTTAAACTTGCATTGGCGTAGCAAAAACGTTGCTGGTGCGGTGGATCTACTTTGTGTCATTGGTGCATTTGTCTTTTTGTTTTACGTTTGCTAAATTATAAAAAAGTATTTATTTGGTTTTACTCCTTTGATTTTATTTAACTAAAATAATTACAAACAGGGTGTTTATGGCTATTTTTGCCAATTTATAATATATTTTCACCTTTCTATTGAGTTTGTTTCATGTGTGAAAATATATTTATAACTTTACGAAAGTAATGTTAGAAATAGCATAAATAGACTAAGAAGCCAAAGCTAAGCTGTTTTGATAACACTTATAGGTGTATTTAGATTTTTGGAAAAAGCAAAACAAAAAACAAAAACATAGGCGTTTTATTTGGCGTTTTAAACTAAAATAGATATATTTGCACAGAAATATGCTTTTACTAAGCAAATTGATTTTTATTAAAATGCCTATATGGCATTTCTCCAAATACCACAAATAAAAGCCGCGATGGCAGAAAGAAGTGGTTATTTAATAGTTAATAACACTACCATCTAGCGTTTTGGTAGATTTAGGTTTTTAGTTATTAGGAACTAAATTTATATTGTTATTATATGCATTTGCTAACTATTTAAGTATTTAATGAATGCATTATAAGAAGAATTTAGTATGGATCGGGAGATTAATATGAATTTATTAACAATAAAATTTACAGATTATTTAGAAAAGAAATATAGGTTGGCTGTGAGGCTAGCCTATTTTTTATTTATAAGCAGTCTTACTTTATTTTACCCATAAAACCATTTTCTGTTGCCCACAATATACACGATACATTTTAAATAGAAAACACCCTGTATTACAAAAACCCCCTTTTTGCATTGCAAAAACCATACTTTTGGCGTGCAAAAACCATACTTTTGCAATGCAAAAAGGGGGTTTTTGTTTTTCAAACACTGGGTAGGCTGTTTTATATATGTATATATAGTAGGCTAAAAGCCATAGTATCAGGCAGAAAGACCACCGTTTTCTGTTTGTTTATAGATAGCCATTGCCACCTTTTGCAGCTGCAAAGCCGTTGGCAGATGTAGGGGCTTGTGCGTTGGTTTCGTGTACCTTTATTCTACGGCTTACTTGTTTTGCAATGCAACTATATATATAGGTGTAAATAATATTGATGAAACCAGAACAAAAAAGTTTTTCTATGGTTTTACAAAAAATACCCTTATAAAGATGCGTAGATATTCGGATATTTTGTGTAAGTTTGCAAACAGAGTTGTAACAGATGGCATCTGCCGATGTTAAACCACACCAGTTGCTCTTGCTGTTTGGTTTAACTCAACTGTCAAACACAACTTTTGCAAACAAAAAAAATTGCATTTAAACAGAAAGAAAGAGAGTGAAAAAAGAATAAAACTATGAATACTACATTAACAATAATAACCTTTGCAGCGGCTGTATATGGGCTTGTAATGGGCATAATTATGGCATTCAGCATACGTCCGCAGTTGCTTCATCAAGAAAAGCTATATATTAGCCATAACAAAATTACTGGTTTCACTCAGCTTTACGCACTGGCTATGATGGTTTCTTTTGCAACTGTAACCCTATTTAATAATATATTTTCGTTCATAGGTCCCATTTGTATTGTTGGCTTTATACTGGTTATGAACATTGTTTTGATAAAAACCATACAGCGGAAACGGCAATGGTTACGTAAAAATCCTAACTATGCAACACTAACTTTCAAGGTTGGAGGTAGTTTTCTTGTACCTAATATACCTATGATTGTGTCGGTAGACGAAGATGAATATGCCTTAGACACCGTTTGTTGGATAGGAAAGAAATGTTTAATAACAGCTGGAACACATCGCATTAAGTTTAAGTTAGAAAAGCGTCTTCCTAAAAGATACAACAACAGAGTTCAACTTCTTAAACAATATATAGAGGCTGATTTCCAACCAGGAAACATATATTGCGTTGAAGAAGATATACCAAACGAGCATCTTACCTTACATTCTATATATAAAGAAGTGGTAGACCAAAAACAAAAAGTATGATAAACACCATTTTAAACATACCTCTTTTCTCGCCCATAACAACTGTAGATTATGTTTCTTGGCTATTTTTCATTTGTTTTTTCTATGCTATTGTAGGCTTATTTTTCCTGCGTTCGAAGTTTAGACATCAGGAAAATAGAAAAAAATTAATGTACATTCTTGTTTTCGGAGAATGTGTTCTTATTGGCGCATCGCTCGTTTCGGCATACTGTGCAAATAGTTCTTTTAAAATAGGCATATACACATTGCCCTTTGTTCTTATAGTTTCTTTCATTGCAGGAAACATTGCCATTGTTAGATATATAGTGAAAACACAACGCTGGATAAACGCTAATAGGGGCTATGCAACACTGTTGTTCAAAGAAGAATGGTTTGTTAGAGAGGTACACAGAATAGTTATTTTAGAAATAGATGGCATTCCCTATGGTAAAGGACTTATATATTGGGCTATGAACAAATGCCTTATTGCACCGGGCAAACACCAGATAAAACTGGCTGTAAAGGTGTTAGACAGCTATAAAAGTAAGCCTAAAACAAAAGAATACACCCAAGACGTGCTATTAAATATGGCGCCAATGGGTAAATATATTATAGAAGAAGACAGAGAAAAACAATGTTTAAATGTGCGCTCGCTATTCAAAGTAGTAACCAATAGCACCGAAGTGGCACACAAAAGTGGCTCAACTCCACCCACATAAGCACCGCACAACATTGCAGTTTAGGGTTGCTTGCCATTGGAAATATGCACTACCTTTGCACCATAAAGCCACATTTACATTAGCTTAAACAACAAAACATAAGCATAAACAAACATAAATGAGAACCAAATTCATAGTTGCAATATTGCTAATATTAGCCTCTACCACCACAGCACAAACGTTAGAAGAGTGCCAAAAGGCGGCTGAAAAGAACTATCCGCTTATTAAACAATATGGTTTAATAGCACAAACCACCGAGCTAACTGTCAGTAACATACAGAAAGAATGGCTACCTAAAATAGCCGTCTCGGCTCAAGCCACCTATCAAAGCAATGTTGTGGCATGGCCAGAACGTATACAAAGCATCTACCAACAAATGGGTTTAGCCATGAAAGGACTGAAAAAAGACCAATATAAAATGGCTATAGACTTGCAACAAACACTTTACGACGGTGGAACAATAGCCAGTAAACAAGCCATTGCACGGCAAGAAGCAAAGGTACAAGAGGCTGAAAACCAAACAAAACTATACCAAGTGCACCACCGTGTTAATGAAATGTACTTTGCATTGCTACTTCTAAACGAACAAATAAAGCTGAACAACAATGTAAAAAGCCTACTCTTAGCGAGCGAAAACAAACTTGCTGCTATGGTAAAAAGTGGAACTGCTGCCACAAGCGACCTTGACAACGTTAAGGCAGAACGGCTTAGTGCAGAACAACAATACACAAGTTTAAAAGCCGAACAACAAATGTTGCAACACATTCTAACCACTTTTTGTGGCATAAAAGTGGAAAACGTGCAAAAACCAACGCCAGTTTCGACAGACACATTAACCAACAACAGACCCGAATTACAGCTTTTCAACAGTAAGTTAAAACTATCCGAAGCACAAGAAAAGGCATTAAACACACGTCTACACCCCACTTTGGCTCTATTTGCACAAGGCTATTATGGCTATCCGGGTATGAATATGTTTAACGATATGATAGAACACAAATGGCGACTTAACGGCATTGTGGGTGTAAAACTATCGTGGAACGTGGGCGCTCTCTACACACGCAAGAACGATAAGGCACGTTTAAGGTTGCAACGCGAACTAATAGAGAATGAACGTAAGGTGTTTTTATTTAACAATAGTATGGAACAAATTCGGCAAAATAGCAACATAAACCGCTTTAAAACAATGATGCAGACCGACAAAGAAATAATTGCACTGCGCACAAATGTAAGAAAAGCAGCCGAATCGAAGCTACTTCACGGCATAATAGACGTAAATAGCTTGTTGCGAGAAATAAACAACGAGAATGCAGCAAAGGTGCAATGGGCTATTCACGAGATAGATATGCTGAAAGAAATGTATAACCTAAAATATACCAACAACCAATAAATAACCACACAACAGATATGAAAAAGACTATATTCTTGGCACTTACAACACTTATAATAGCAGCGTGCGGAAAGCAAGAAAAGGACTACGATGCAACAGGAACGTTCGAAGCAACAGAGGTTACTATATCTGCCGAATCGTCAGGACAGCTTATTAGCCTCAACATTAACGAGGGAGATTTGCTAAACAGTGGGGTTACAGTGGGGCAAATAGATAGCCAGCAGTTGGTTTTAAAGCGACAACAGTTGGCAACAAACACGCAACAACTTAACGCTACCCATAGTCAGCTCGATGCAAACAAGCGACAACTGGCTGCAAACAAACTGGCTATGGCAAGAAAACAGCTGGATTTAAAAAAGCAAGTGGCTACCATTCAACAACAAATAGCCAACCAACTGCACGAGAAACAACGCTTTTCAGAACTCCTTAGAGATGGTGCTGTGCCACGAAAACAGGTAGACGACATTGACTATCAGATAGAAGTGCTACGCAAACAGCTGGTTGCAACCGAAGAACAAATAGCAAGTCAGAACGCAGCATTGGCAGAACAAAACAAAGGAATAGCCGCTCAGATAGAGGGAATAAGCTCTCAACAAGCAGGCGTAACGGCACAACAAGCAGGCGTTCGCAGCCAACAAGCACAGATAGACAACCAAATTGCACACACCTTTGTGAGGGTTCCACTTACTGGAACTGTGCTCGAGAAGTATGTAGAACAGGGCGAATTTGTATCGGTAGGTAAACCTTTGTTTAAAATTGCCAACACTAAGAATATGTACATTCGGGCTTATATAACCTCTAAACAGCTGAAAAACGTTAGAATAGGTCAGCATGTTACGGTGTTAGCAGACTATGGAAAAGGTGAGAAAAAGAAGTATTCGGGAGTTGTTACATGGATTTCGAGCCAATCAGAATTTACTCCTAAAACCATTGTAACCGATGATGAACGAGCCGATTTGGTGTATCCTATAAAGGTAAAGTTCCTAAACGATGGCTACGCAAAGATAGGAATGTACGGCGAAATAAAGTTTTAAATATAGCAAAAATGCTAAACAAAAACAGGAATAGTGCCAAACAAAAATGCAACAAACTATGAATGCCATTGAAGTAAACAACATATCGAAACGCTACGGCAAGGTAGAGGCATTGCAAAATGTTAGTTTTTCGGTGGCAGAAGGCGAAGTTTTCGGACTGATTGGACCAGATGGTTCAGGCAAAACGTCTATGCATCGCATACTGTGTTCGCTACTTCTGCCCAGCGAAGGTACGGCAACAGTTGCAGGATACAATGTTGTTAGCCAAATGAAAGAGGTGAGAAAACTATTGGGATATATGCCCGGCAGGTTCTCACTCTACCAAGATTTAACGGTAGAAGAGAACTTAAACTTTTTTGCTACCTTATTTAATACAACCGTAGAAGAGAACTACGATGCTATTAAAAATATCTATTCGCAGATTGAACGCTTTAGAAAACGACAAGCAGGAGCACTCTCTGGTGGTATGAAACAAAAACTTGCGCTATGTTGTGCCTTAATTCATAAACCACAAATACTATTTCTTGACGAACCTACAACTGGCGTTGATCCTGTGAGCAGAAGGGAATTTTGGGACATTCTAGCACAAATGAAAGAACGCAAAATTACGATCATTGCATCTACACCATACCTCGATGAAGTGCAAAGGTGTGAACGTGTGGCGTTTCTTTCCGAAGGTATTATAAAGGGAATGGGCACTCCTACCGAAGTGCTTACACAGTTTGAGGCTGTTTTTAACCCTCCTCGCATAGAACATAAACATTGTTACGCAACAGCAAAACAAACCGAAAACGTTATAGAAGTGGAACATTTGGTGAAGGCTTTTGGCAGTTTTCGTGCAGTAGACGATATATCGTTCACCGTAAAAAAAGGAGAAATATTTGGTTTTTTAGGGGCTAACGGAGCAGGAAAAACTACTGCTATGCACATACTAACAGGACTAAACCAACCCACAAGTGGCACTGGCATGGTGGCAGGATATGACATTCGTACCGAATACGAACAGATAAAGCAACACATTGGGTATATGAGTCAGAGGTTTTCGCTATACGAAGACCTTACTGTTGCCGAGAATATACGTCTTTTTGCTGGTATCTATGGTATGCATAAAAAGGATATTCGCCAGAAAACCAACGAGCTTTTGCAACGCCTAAACTTCGATAAGCATCGCAATAGTTTGGTGTCTGACCTTCCATTAGGGTGGAAACAGAAGTTGGCTTTTTCGGTTAGCATCTTCCATAATCCTAGTGTTGTGTTCTTAGATGAGCCAACGGGAGGTGTCGATCCTGCCACTCGCCGCCAGTTTTGGGAACTTATTTACGAGGCTGCAGCACGGGGAATAACAGTGTTTGTTACCACTCACTATATGGACGAAGCCGAATATTGCGACCGCATCTCTATAATGGTAGATGGTAAAATTAAGGCTTTAGGAACTCCAAACGAACTGAAACGCAACTTTAATCAGTCCGATATGAACCAAGTATTCACCTATTTGGCACGACAAGCAACACGCAGTTCCGATTAGGATATAACGAAAACGCTATAGAATATATATGTAGACAAACAATGGGGTACACCTTATTATAATATATAACATAAGAAAACAAAAAGCATAACACACAATGAAGCAGTTTATTTCGTTTGTTACCAAAGAAACAAAACACATTCTACGCGATAAGCGCACCATGCTAATTCTGTTTGGTATGCCCATTGTTTTGATGCTTTTGTTTGGTTTCGCCATTACCACTGACGTAAGAAATGTGCGCACTATAGTGGTTATGAGCTATGCAAACAATGCCACACAAAAAGTGGCAGACCGTTTAGCTGTGTCCGAATACTTTAAACTTGTAAAGGTGGTGAGTACTTCCGACGAGGCAAAACAGCTTATAAGAGACCAGAAAGCAGACCTGGCGATGGTGTTTCCAGAACACTTTGGCAGAACCAAACAGCAAATTCAGTTTATTGTAGACGGCGCAGATCCAAACATGGCACAGCTTTGGACAAACTACGCAAGGATAGTTATAACCAACACAAAGGGGAGCGTGATAAACACAAAACTACTGTATAACCCACAAATGAGGTCGGCTTACAACTTTGTTCCAGCCACTATAGGAATATTGTTAATGCTAATTTGCGCAATGATGACATCTATTTCTATTGTCCGCGAAAGAGAAAAAGGAACAATGGAAGTATTGCTTGTGTCGCCCATTCAACCAATAATGATTATAGTTGCAAAGGTTATACCCTACTTAGTGCTGGCTTTTATTATTCTTATAATCATACTACTTATGTCGGCTTTCGTGCTAGATGTTCCAATGCAGGGGTCGCTTTTCGGCATATTTCTTATCTCCACCATCTACATTCTTCTGGCTCTTGCATTTGGTTTGCTGGTTTCTAACATTGCTGAAACACAACTTGAGGCACTACTTTTATCGGCTATGGTGTTGCTTATGCCTATTCTATTGCTCTCTGGAATGATATTCCCCATAGAGTCGATGCCACGAATTTTACAATATGTATCTGCCATAATACCTACCCGATACTATACCAGTGCTATGCGAAAACTAATGATTATGGGGGTGAGTATAAAGGAGGTGTATCACGAAATAGCAATTCTTGTGGGTATGTTGGTAGTGCTTTTGTCGCTCTCGTTAGCCAGATTCAATAAACGTTTAGACTGATGTGTATGACACTAAAGTATCTTTTACAAAAAGAAATTATCCAAATTAGGCGCAATTCGTTTATTCCTCGCCTCTTAATAACGTTTCCAATAATGGTAATGTGTGTGATGCCGTGGGTAATGAATCAGGAGGTTAAGAACGTAATTGTAGATGTTGTGGACAACGACCGTACCACAAAGTCGCAACAATTGGTACACGAAATAGAAGCCAACAGATATTTTATATTTCACGGACAGCAGCCAAACTACTCGGCGGCACTTAGCAATATAGAGCAATCAACCACAGATATAGTGGTGGTTATACCCCAATACTACAGTCGCGACCTTGCTCTTGGAAAGCTGCCACAGGTGCTAATTGCGGCTAATGCTGTGAATGGAACAAAGGGTTCTATAGGTTCTGCTTATCTTTCGCAAATAGTTTCAGCCCATACAATGCCATCTACTGCAAGCATAATGTCGGCAACCAATACGCTATATCTGTACAATAAGCATTTAAATTTTAAGCTTTTTATGATACCTGCCCTATTCGCTATCATTATGATGCTTATGACGGGATATCTACCAGCACTAAACATTGTGAGCGAAAAAGAGGCTGGCACCATCGAACAAATAAATGTTACGCCGGTTAATAAGTGGGTGTTTATTCTGGCAAAACTTATTCCTTATTGGGCAATAGCTATGTTTGTTGTTACCATTTGCCTACTTCTGGCATGGGTGGTATATGGCATTACGCCTGTAGGAAACATAGCTCTAATATATCTACTGTCGCTTTTGTTGGCGCTTTTCTTTTCGTCTTTCGGACTAATAATATCCAATTATTCAGACAATATGCAGCAATCTATGCTCATAATGTGGTTCTTCGTGGTTATACTCATACAACTTTCGGGGCTCTTCACCCCATCTCGCTCTATGCCATCAGTAGTTTATATCACCACATATATAAATCCTGTAAGCTACTTTATTGATGCTATGCGCACAGTGTTTATACGTGGTGGCAACTTCAATAGCATTGCACACCAAGTGTTAGCCCTTGCTTTAATTGGACTGTTTATGGGCACATGGGCAGTAATGAGCTATAAGAAGAACCGTTAAACTGTGAGAAAACTATTGCTTATAGCCACACAACAATACCCAAAGGCACCATTTTTACCCTATCTTTTTCACATCGTCCTCAAACGAACTGTGGTTGATGGCACGAGCTTTGAGCTTCGACCGATAAGTATAAACAGTGGTAAGACTGGCACGAAGAATAGACGAGATACGTGCATTGTCGGTAATTCCTAATCGAATAAGGGCAAGAATACGTAGTTCGGTGGTTAAACGCTCATCGCCTTTTGGCTCTATCCGTGCATCGTTGCGTAGCAATTGGTTTACACCAGCTACGAAATTAGGATATATATTTAAGAAAGCTGTATCGAAATTTATATAGTATTCGCTCGTAGCAACCTGTGTAAACGAATTGTTTTTCAGCTCTGTATAGAGTTCGTCCATACGCTTTTCGCGCGCCAAACGGTTGTAAATTCGGCGTTTCTCTTCGGCTTGGTCTATCAAATTCGACGCTAATTCTAAGAAACGAGTTATATATTCTTCTCTAATATTATTGGCTTCGCAAAGTTGAGCATTCACTTTGCTCAAGTCGTCTACGGCATTATTCAACTGCTTATTCATTAAAACCATTTGCACATGTGTCTTTCTGTAACGGCGAAGATATCTCCAGATAAAGAAAACAGCCACAATCAATGCAATGGCAACTACACTAACGGCAACCAAAAGACCAAAAATGTGCATACGTTGGGTGCGTTGTTGCACTATGTAAGCCGAAAAAATGCGTGGCAAGATATGGGCATTCTGAATGTTTCGCAGGCGTGTTCCATAGAAATTAGCATCTTCTATAGAAACATTCATATAGTTATAAGCTCGCTCTACGTCGCCTTGATCGAACAATTCGTCTGCTAAAAGGCGCAAAGAGTTATTTTCTTTCGACGACGAATAAACATCGCTAATTGCACTTTGCACCAAATAATATAGCCGTTTGGTAGAATTTCCAAGCTTACCATAGAGTTCTGCCAAATCGAAACATACCATAGCATATTCGTGGTTGGTTCTTCTCCATCGTTTCAGATAGTTTTCTAATATGCCGATAGCCTTTTCTGTATGTCCTCTTTCGCTTAGTTCGGTCATTTCTGCACGCACATACGCATACGTATCTTTATACGGACTAGCCAAAATAAGTCGCCTATAATATTCTACTCTGCCCTCATACGAAGCGTGCAACTGTGTTCCTGCTGTGTATTCTGCCAACAACGACATTAGCAAATACCATTCGTCGTTAAATGCTTGAGTAAGTTGAGCGTCTAAAGTAGATACTTTTATACTATCTAACAAGTCGCGCGACTCCACAAAAAAGGCTGCCAGTGTATGCACATGCACCTTTTTGAGTTGTGCTTCTGCCAAATACTTATCATTCCGCATACGTTTTGCATACAAAATAGTACGGTTGGCGTAAACCAAAGCAGAGTCGAACCGAAAGGCTTCATACTCATTGTAGAGCTGCATACATATTTCGTAGCGTTGCCTATCGGTAAGATGTGGAGTAGAAAGGCGCTGCCGTATATCGTTTATTCGCGCTACCTTTTTAGCAGTTATAGCCTTACTATGTTGAATAAGATTGTCTAATTCATCGTATTCGGTAGCTGCCATTGTTGCAGAACTATGCAACAATGCAAAGAAAAATAATAAACACCAACATAAAAACGTGGCTTTGTTTTTTTGGAGGTCTTGTCGTATCATTATGTAATTACCGTAATTCGGACACACAAAGGTATGTATAAATATTGAGAAGTGCAAGTTTTACATAAAAAAAGTGTACCGTTAGAGCATCTCGCCCTTGGTACACCTTACGTTTAGTTACGTTTTGATTGAGAGTGTTCATTCCTGCAGCTACTCTGCAAGTCTCTAATCATTGTTTCCTGAAACACTATTTTCCACCTTAAATTAACGCTATTTCATTTCACTGCCTCACGGCATACTTTTGTTAAATCTGATGCAAAGATAGTCAATATAATCGTTGATGCGATATGTTGCAAACATAAATCTAAATCAATATAAATAACATCTAAATTATATCTTATTATTTATCAATTACTTATATACTTTTATAGGCTTATAATATAGGCAAAAAATCTAAACGTTTTCGCAAAAAACAAAGTATAAAAGGAAACAAATTAAGGTATAAAAGCAGCTAAAACAGAGCAAAATTCATAAATTAAAACAAAACAAAAGGAGTAAAGTAAGATATTTGTCGTCTTATTTGCAAAAAGCAATATCCTTTTTTTATACTCCAAAACAGTGTTTTTGGAAACGTACAAACTACATATACCATCAAGCATTATGCAAAAGAAAGGGTAAAATTCGTAGTATTTCTCACAACACATTATGCTATTATATATATAATAAGGTGTAACAAAATAGGTTTGTATGCCGAACAGTGGTCTTGCAAAAATACTTTTGTACACACAAAAAAACGCAAAGAAGCCACAATACACACAATAAAATGATGTAAGATACTATTTCTATAAATATTTTTCTATACCTTTGCAACCAAAAATAACACTCAATGAAATTATGAGAAGTATAAAAACAGTTTTGCACACAGCACTATTTCTATTGTTTGTACTAACGTTTGCATCGTGCATAAAAAACGAAGCACTGAATCAAGAGGCTGATATTGTTGCTGCAAAGGTAAGCAACGATGAACTATTGATACGCAAACCGCTAATTACAAACAACGAAGTGAAGTTCTTTGTAAATGGTGGTAGCGACCTTACACAACTGGCGCCACAGTTCGAACTTACTCCAGGAGCAACCATTGAACCGGCAAGCGGAACCGTTCGCAACTTCTTAACGCCTCAAACCTACACTGTTACATCTGAAGATGGGCAATGGAAAAAACAATATAAGGTATCTTTCGTTAGCAACGATGTGGCTACCGAATATCATTTTGAGAACATTAGATGGCATAAAGCCAAACGGTCGTGGGACGACGAGGTGGAAAGTAACTTCTTCCACATATTCTACGAGCTATTAGCACCAAAAGATACAATGGATTGGGGCAGTGGAAATGCTGGCTTCTTAATAGTCAATCAAGATGCTAAAGCAGAGGAATACCCTACCAGTCAAGCTGATGGCGGCGTTGTTGGTAAGTGTGCTAAGCTGCAAACAGTAAGCACAGGAAGCTTTGGTAAAATGATGAATGCGCCTATTGCAGCAGGAAACTTGTTTACTGGCTCATTCCAAATAGACATTACAAACCCCGCAAAATCGACACGCTTCGGACTTCCTTTCCGCAAAATGCCTACTCGGTTGGCTGGCTACTACAAGTATAAGGCTGGAGAAACATATACCGATAAGTTTAGTAAAGTGGTAGAAGGAAAGCACGACGACTTCGCTATTTATGCTGTGCTTTACGAAGTTACACCACAAGTGCCCTATTTAGATGGCACAAATTCGTTGTCGAACGAAAACATTGTGCTGAAAGCTGAACTTGATAATCGTAAAGAAACCGATGTGTGGACACATTTTGCCATAGACTTTAAGCCTGTAGATGGACGAAAAATAGATGCAAAGAAGTTGGCAGAAGGCAAATACAATTTAGCAATAATTATGTCGTCGAGCAAAGATGGGGCTATTTTCAACGGTGCAATAGGCAGCACTCTCTATGTAGACGAAATGGAACTCTACTACAAATAAACCTATATAGCAAAAAGAAGAAAATGAAAACAACAAATATAATCGCAAGAATGGCAGCAGCTACCCTACTTCTATGTGTTGCCATAACCACATGGGCACAACAAGAAAAAAACTCCGACTGGGAATTTGAAGTGCGGGCTGGCGTGAATATAGGTGGAGCATCGCCACTTTCCATGCCACGCGAAATAAGAAAAATAAACAGTTATAGCCCACGATTGAATGCCTCTATAGAAGGTGTAGCCACAAAATGGATAGGCGAAGACCATAAATGGGGAATTTCGGCAGGACTGAAATTCGAACAAAAGGGAATGATAACGGGCGCCACTACAAAGGGCTACAGTATGGAGATAGTGAACAATGGCGAACGAGTATCTGGATTTTGGACAGGCTATGTAAAAACTCGCTACAACAGCACCTTCCTTTCCATTCCCGTAATGGGCAACTATCGCATTGGAAATAAGTGGAAAGTGCGCGCCGGACTGTTTGCTTCGTTCCGATTAGATGGCGAATTTAACGGAGAAGTTAGCAATGGCTATCTACGAGAGGGGTCGCCAGTGGGCGAAAAACTAATATACGAGAATGGAAAAACAGCCCCATACGACTTCTCATCGCACCTTAATCATTTCCATTGGGGTGCACAAATAGGAGGCTCTTGGCAGGCTTTCAACCACTTTACACTGAACGCCGACCTTACATGGGCTATGAATAATATATTTGAAAGCAACTTTAAAACCATCAGTTTCAATATGTATCCCATATATCTGAACGTTGGTTTTGGCTACACATTCTAAACTTTAAAAAGGCAATATTGCAACTGTTTAACGCCACATACAAACATTTTGCAAAGCATAAAGCCAATATATTATGTGCAGTATGCTAACAAAGTGTCAGCACAAAGTGAGAATGTAACAAAACAAGTGGTACGATTTTTTACGTTCTCACACAAAATGTGTTACACCAAAACACACCAAAAGAAATATAAAGAACATTATAAAATCGTACTTCGCAACATATTTGTCTGGTTTCCCTACAACTATTTAGGATTTTCCCGATAACCATTTCATATTTTACTACTATCTTTGCACATAGTAAAAAATCACCTACGGGTATAAAACAAGAAAGGAAAAATCTATGAGACAGACAAGTTTAAACAACCTACGCAGCTGTGTTATATTGCTTTTTGTGGCGTTTACAATTGCAATAAGCGCACAAACCACACAAAAAAATACCAAACTTTATTCGTATAATCGTAACGGTGTGTACTATCAAAGACAACCTATAGTAGATGCCGACTATCGTTCGTTTGTAGATTTAGGCTTTGGTTATGCCAAAGACCGATACAACGTATACTACTTAGGGCGCATATTGCCGTATGTAGATCCTATGACATTCAGCCTTAAAATAGCTCAGCCCTATCCAGGAGACTATCCAACAGACGACGATATATACGACAACGACGATTACTACCGCTATCGCATAACATCGAATGCAGTGCTGTTTCGTGGAAAAAAAATTAGCGATTCTCCACGAACCTTTAAAGATCTGGGTTGGGGATATGGCAAAGATGCCTACGATGTATATTATATGGGACGAAAAATGGAAGGCGTATTCTCTAACACCTTTAAAGTATTGGAAGATGGCTATGCAGAAGACTCGTTCGATACATATTATAGAGGTAAAAAAGTAAAATAAAAGTTACACAAAAAATATAGCAAGCACACAAGTGGACTATTGTTTTAAAAACCATAGACGGCAAATATTATGAAACAAAGCCACAGTTGTGTTCATAAATAGCGCAAAATAGCCTTATTCTATGAAAAAACCTACCAGAAAATTTGTGCGGACAGAAAATAAATAGTACCTTTGCACCGCATTTGAAAGAATGCTTGGCAACTCTTAAACAGAGCCCTGACTGGAAGGATGGGTGAGTGGCTGAAACCACCAGTTTGCTAAACTGACGTGCGGGTTACCGTACCGGGGGTTCGAATCCCCCTCCTTCCGCAACCCTACGGGGACAAATCGACAATAAGAAGGTCGGTTCATCTAACGGTTAGGATACAAGATTCTCAATCTTGGCATACGAGTTCGATTCTCGTACCGACTACAAAGAAAGCTTATAAGCAACCCGCTTATAAGCTTTTTTTGTATACATAATAGGGGGTCAGTCCTAAAACGGGTTTTGAATTAGCATGGTTTAGATTTTATAAAATATGTTGTTGCAGATCGTAACTTAACATTCGTTAATCTTGTCAGAGTTATGAATCTTTTTGTTTACCTTTGTCAAAGGTAAATAATTATATATTTATGAGATATACGCAAGAAAACTTTCAAGAGTGGATATTCTTTATCTCTGATAAGATGGAATACTTCACTGGAACTTATGCCAAGGAACATGGTTTAGTATTAGATTATAGTAAGAAGTCGTTAGATGATTTAGAAAGATGGATTCTTGATAATTTTAATGACCATAACGATTTAATAGCGCAAAAAGAATTGTTAGACCATCTAACCATTTATATTGGACAAACTTTCAAAAAATATATTGGTGGCAAATGGTTTATTGACTTAGAAAACAAGAAAAATGTATATTATAGTATGCCTGTTCTAACTGATGAAACCTATAGAGGTGTGACATATGTTTCCCCAATGACCTTTGCAACTGCTTGTATTAGTAGGAATAAAGGAAATTACATCAGTACCATTCTTTTGAATAGAATGAAGAATATGGGAATTGAAATGAAATGATTTGGTAGCTTATTTTTAAAAGAAAAGTGTTTTAAAAGTATTGCAGAACTGATGGAAGAGGTGAACAGAATAGGTGGAGAAGCTGAACGAAACCAATTGAAAAGGCGAACAGAACTAATTGGAAAGCCGTCGCTCGTGGTGTATCATAGAAAAAATGTTTTATCTTTTGAAGAGATAAAACATTTTTTTGTAGGTTGCAATTTAAATAGTCCTCCCTTATAAACCTAATATTCCTCTGATTCATAGTATATTATGCTATAAATTATTTGCAAATATCTGCAAGTTTTTATTCCTTTACATTATAAATCTTGCAGATATTTATGCTTAAACGTACATCTAAACAGCTCTCTATGTTCTCTTCTTTAGAGGACATGCTTAGCCATGAACATCCCCTCTTCCAACTTAGTAATAAGATTAATTGGGAACGTTTTGAAAATGCTTTCTCTCCTTTGTATTGCAGCAATAATGGTCGCCCAGCTCATCCAATTCACTTGATGTGTGGTCTTTTAATTTTAAAACATTTGCGTAATGTGTCAGATGAAATGATGGTTTCTCAATGGAGTGAGAATGCTTACTATCAATACTTCTGTGGTGGACTTGAATTTATGCCAAAACAACCCTGTGACGCTTCCGAGTTAGTTCACTTCAGAAATCGTATAGGTGAAAAAGGTATGGAATTAATATTAGCAGAAAGTATCCGCGTTAATACCGACCATGATAACGAAGATCATTTTGATACGGCTTTCATTGATTCTACCGTTCAGGAGAAGAATATAACCTATCCTACAGATGCGAAGTTGCATAAAAAGATAATCAAAAACGTTCTGAAGATAGTTCATGACAAGAGTCTTCCTCTACGACAAAGTTATACGCGTACGCTGAAAGGCATTTACCGTTCCCAACGTTTTCGTAATCATCCCAAGAATCGTAAGAAAGCTCTTAAGGCAGATTGTAAACGAGCAGGTATAGAACCAACAATAGGACATCTTAAAGCAGACCATAGATTATCTCGCAACTTTTATAAAGGTGTCAAAGGAGATGCTATCAATGTATTATTAGCTGCGGCAGCATATAACTTCAAAAGAGCTATGAGAGTTCTTTTGTACCTTATAAAAAGAATCAGCATAGAGCTTGTCAGTACAAACTTTATGCTGAAATATAGTTTTTAAGGAATGACTAAATATGGTATATCAGATAGCACTTACTACAAATGGAATAAGGATTTTATCGAGGCCGGCAAAGCTCGCCTCGATGGTGATACCATTCGTGAAGCAACAAGCGATGAGGTAAAGGAACTTCGTCAGGAAAACATTCGCTTAAAAGAAGCCCTTGCCGATTTGGTAGTGAGATATGATGTTGTAAAATATTGTTCAAGCACTTAAGCGTTTAGGAATCCCAAGACGTACCTTTTATAATTGGTATAAGAAATATGCTATAGGAGGGTTGAATGCTCTCAGAGCAACACATTGTAGAGCACCAACAACGTGGAACCGCATAC
Organism: Prevotella pallens; assembly: GCF_900454935.1. Classification (NCBI taxonomy): domain Bacteria; kingdom Pseudomonadati; phylum Bacteroidota; class Bacteroidia; order Bacteroidales; family Prevotellaceae; genus Prevotella; species Prevotella pallens. Next base: position 164,940 of record NZ_UGTP01000003.1, on the reverse strand, counting down.
CTGATAATATACGACAAATAGTGGTTGAACTTTCTTTAGAACATCCAGAACTCACCCCCAGGGAATTGTCAGTTCTTTTATTGGAAGAGAGTCAGATATTTGTTTCAGGGTCAAGCTTTTATCGTATATTACACGAAAGAGGTCTATTGGAACGTATGGAGCATGATTTTATCTTTGCTGCTGATGAATTCCATCATAAGACTAAATTCGCCAATGAGATGTGGCAGACCGATTTTACCTATTTCAAAGTCAAGGGTTGGGGCTGGTATTATCTCTCTACTGTAATTGATGACTACAGCAGGTATATTATCCATTGGGAGTTATGTTCGAGTATGACTTCTGATGATGTATCCAGAACAATAGATAAAGCAATTGAGAAGGCAAGAGTTACATTCCAGAATCCTCCTTGTCTGTTATCAGATAATGGACCATGTTATATTGCTTCCTCTCTCAAACAGTATCTCTGTAAGGAATATAATATCAAGCATATCCATGGCAAACCCTTGCATCCGCAGACGCAGGGAAAGATAGAACGATATCACAGATCGATGAAAAATGTGATTAAGCTAAATCATTATTTTTGTCCCTCTGAATTGGAAAATGCTATCGATGGGTGGGTGAAATATTATAATGAGAGAAGGTTTCATGAATCGTTGGATAATCTTACACCCAGAGACGTATATCTAGGACAAGGGGAGAAAATAAAGAAAATACGAGAAACGATAAAGCAAAATTCAATCAAAAAAAGAATTTTTGATAATAAAACAATGAAATATCAGAGTAAATAACTACATTTGCAGTTGTGCACTTTTGTTTGACAACGTACAAGACCATACGTTATGGGTAGCTTGTTTAACGGAGTGACAGGTAGCGGAGGCTTTGCTGCCAATCACAAGAAAAGCCTTACCACCCGAAGCGGTTCAACCGTCACCTTTGACGATACTGCCCACACCATCCTCCTACAGACAACTCGTGCCAACAAAATCTTTGTTGACGAACTAAATGGCACCATCACCATATCTTCTGCCGAAGAAGTAAATGTCAATACAAAGAATGTCAACATCAATGCATCAGAGAATATGAATGTAAATGTGGGTAAGAATTTTACGATGCAGGTTGGTGAGCAATCGTCTGTTAGCATTGAAAAAGATTCATCAGTTTCGGTAAATGGAAATGCTATGCAGAATGTAGGGAAAGACAACCATACGTACATTGCGGGCGATCATATCAGTCATATAGACAAAGATACAATCCTGAATGTAGGAGGTTCTATTAAGGGGAATATTATGGAGAACGCTACATTCGAAACGAAAGGAATTACGACTATTTGGTGCCCAAGATCGTTTGTATATAAAGAGTAATACTAAGGTTGATATTACAAAGGAATAAATAAAGTTTTATGAAATATATACTAATAGTTATAATGGTTAGCTTTGCTATGTGTATAAGCACGGCATGTTGCGGATTAGGAAACAAAACAAAAAAGGAAGATAATAAAGGTATGGATACAGCTTTTTGTTGGGAAGCACTCGTTGCATCTTCAAGAAATTATCCCATGGAGGTGCATTATGCAAGAGTAGGCGTAGGAAACTCTGGTGGATATGTTGGTGTGATGGAGAGATTTACTGGTTCAGGTTTGGGCGAAGCGGATGGTACGGTAGATATGGGCAGTGACTCTAACGGAGGAATGGATGCCCCCAGTAGTGTTGATATTGTGTGGCTTTCGTATTTAGAAAAGAAGTTTTATCGGCTTAATGTTAAATTCTCATTAGAGCTACAAGATAAGATACGCCAAAAGTTCCGTACAAAATATTATGATTGGCCAGCTAAGAGGTATTGGGCATTTACAGGTTTTGTGATCAATATGCTTCCCAAAGGGCATGTGTGGCTTTATGTAGATGGTATAGGTCGACGCGAATTGGTCTGTGACACTCTTGTTGGCAGGGAAGTAAATGTGCCATTGCAGGATTTTGACGAAGATGGGTTTCGATACTACAGAACACTTGATGCGTTTTGTGAAGGGCGACTTGGGGATTACACATGGGCGGAAGAGAATTTCAAACGAAATGGTTTGTCAGATGGTTTGTGGGATACCTACAAGACAAAATTCAACTATGAAATAGAATTTAAGTTTGAAGACGAAAAAGCAGCTTTTACTGATTACCTTTACCGGTTCCTTACGGGAGAATTTTGGCATAGAGATAATAAGCCGATGCCTTCATTATTGCCTCGCGTAAGAGAGATACAGGCTGGCTGGAAGGTAGGTACAACAATTTATAATGGAAAGTTCTATTTTGATGAAGATGAAATCATAAAGGGATATGCAGAGGCTTTCAAAGCTAAGGGAGCTTCGGGAAAGTTGGTCATTGAGGTTAGCAAATATAACAATTGGTTTACTATTTATTTGTTGGTGAGTGGTAAAAAGTATCCGTTAACCAAAACAAAGATTCATGTTTTTCGAATAACCCCACAGCATTTAAAGGAGGAAAAATGGCCATTTTATAATAATCATCCAGATATTTATTCTGGAGACATTCATTATATAGGAGAATAGCGTATGAGAGAGTATTCAAACAGTATATGTGGGAACGAATCGAATGATTCGGATTCGAGTTCAGATTGTACGTTGTCAAACAAAAGTGCACAACTGCAAATGTAGTTATTTACTCTGATATTTCATTGTTTTATTATCAAAAATTCTTTTTTTGATTGAATTTTGCTTTATCGTTTCTCGTATTTTCTTTATTTTCTCCCCTTGTCCTAGATATACGTCTCTGGGTGTAAGATTATCCAACGATTCATGAAACCTTCTCTCATTATAATATTTCACCCACCCATCGATAGCATTCTCCAATTCAGAGGGACAAAAATAATGATTTAGCTTAATCACATTTTTCATCGATCTGTGATATTGTTCTATCTTTCCCTGCGTCTGCGGATGCAAGGGTTTGCCATGGATATGCTTGATATTATATTCCTTACAGAGATACTGTTTGAGAGAGGAAGCAATATAATATGGTCCATTATCTGATAACAGACAAGGAGGATTCTGGAATGTAACTCCTGCCTTCTCAATTGCTTTATCTATTGTTCTAGATACATCATCAGAAGTCATACTCGAACATAACTCCCAGTGGATAATATACCTGCTGTAGTCATCAATTACAGTAGAGAGATAATACCAGTCCCAACCCTTGACTTTGAAATAGGTAAAATCGGTCTGCCACATCTCATTGGCGAATTTAGTCTTATGATGGAATTCATCAGCTGCAAAGATAAAATCATGCTCCATACGTTCTAATAGACCTCTTTCGTGTAATATACGATAAAAGCTTGACTCTGAAACAAATATCTGACTCTCTTCCAATAAAAGAACTGACAATTCCCTGGGGGTGAGCTCTGGATGTTCTAAAGAAAGTTCAACCACTATTTGTCGTATATTATCAGGTATGCGGTTCCACGTTGTCGGTGCTCTGCAATGCCGCCTTGGGTGGCTATGAGCAGCTGAACAAGGACAAGAAGCTGCTGCCCGACGGGGCGACGCTGCTCGACCGCTCCCGCTTTATCTATGGTGGTGCCGTATATGGTTCGATGGAAGTGTTCCTAACGGATAGGATTCTCTTTCTTATAAAGGCGCAGGGACGTTTCCTCTTTGGAACGGACGTGCATTGTTTTCGTCCGGCTGTTTCAGCAGGACTAAGGTTTAACTTTTAAGTAGAAGAAAAGATGAAGAAGATATTGAATACGATTTGGGTAATGGGTGTGCTGACCCTTGCCGTGTTTTGCCTATCTGCTTGTGATAGGGATTTGGATGTTCAGCAGTCTTATCCGTTTACGGTGGAGACAATGCCGGTTCAGAAGGACATCATAAGAGGGCAGACAGCTGAGATACGCTGCACACTGAAGCGAGGTGGTGAGCTTGCCGACACTCGCTATACGATACGTTACTTCCAGTCTGACGGCAAGGGCTTGCTAAGAAATGATAACGGCACAGTCTTCAAGCCGAACGACCGATATCCACTCACAAAAGATGTGTTCCGCTTATACTACACCTCGTTCTCAGCCGACCGCCAGACAATTGATGTATATGTGGAGGATAGTTTCGGTAAGGTTCAGCAGCTAACCTTTAGTTTCAACAATGAGCGTGAGGAGGGCAAGAAGCCTGCATCTTCTCGCCACTAATAACATAATGGATGCGAACGATAAATTCTTTCATTTTACTTTGTGTATTCTGCCTGTTCTGTCAGCCGACCCTTGCCCAGCGCAGGGTGCGGCTGGCGGACTTGCCACCTTTTGAGCGTGCTGTGGTCGTTGTGAAATATTTTGAGGGACTGCACGGCTGGAAGAATTATCCGTATGTTGGGTATGGGCATCAGCTGCAACCAGGAGAACGTTTCACTGCGGATATGACGGAACGGCAGGCTGACTCACTGCTCCGTGCCGACCTTTGGAAATGCTTTGAACACTTCAAAGGCTATGGTAAGGATGCCCTGCTGCTGACCTTGCTTGCCTATAATGTGGGTATGGGGCGACTGCTCGGATATGGCAAACACCCTAAGAGTAAGTTGCTGCGAAAGATAGAGGCTGGAGATAGAAATATTTATCGGGAGTATGTTTCGTTCTGCCAATATAAGGGAAAAGCCTTGAATGGGTTAGTTAAACGCAGACAGGTGGAGTTTGCGCTGTTTTATATTCCATGATTTTACACAGAATGACTCTTGTGCAGATTCAAAATCGAAGTGCAATAAAAGAGTACCCCTCGCCGAGAGATGCAGACGTTCTCGAAGCGTAGCGAGAGGTTGTCTGCATCTCTCGGCGAGGTAAAGAAACAATCAGCAATACAAATAAAAAAAGGGAGACCGAAATCTCCCTAAGATTAATTAATTTTGTATTGCTATGTCAAATCAACTAATCGAAGCACAAAGATACGAAATCTATCTTGGACTTCAAAGGAAATGGAGCAAATCCCGTATAGCAAGGGAAATCGAAGTGTCCTGCTCAACGGTCATCCGTGAAATCAGGCGAAACTCCAAGCCAGACGGCACGCATGTGTGGAAGTATGCACAATCCAAGTGCGAAGCCCGCAAGCACGGCTTTAAAGGCAATCACCGCAAGCCTGAGGACTTATGGTGGCGTGTTGACCGCATGATAGAGGATGAGGACTGGTCTCCCAGCCAAATTGCAGGCGTGCTCAGACGTGAGGGTATTCACATCGTGAAGCAGACCATCTACAACCACGTCCATGCAGACACCACCGGAAAACTTGCTTCACATATGCCACATAGGCTCAAATACACAAAGAGGAGCAAGGCGTTGCGTCCTACGAAGGCTACCAATATCCCTAACCGTATAAGCATACACCAGAGACCAATGCAGGCTGACGGCACGCGCTTCGGAGACTGGGAACTGGACACTATCGTCGACTCGTACGGTCATGCCATTGTCACCTTAACGGAACGCTCGACTAACTACATTCTCATGGAAAGACTGCCGCAGGGACGGAAGGCGTTACCAACGGCAAAGACCGTGGCAAAATTGCTCTTTCCATATAGGGAATCACTGCTTACCATTACCACTGACAATGGATGTGAGTTTGCCGCACACGAGGAAATAACAAGGCGGCTCAGCATGAATGGAAGAAATCCGGTGGTGGTTTACTTCACCGATTCTTACTCCTCCTGGCAGAAAGGTGCTGTAGAGAACGCAAATAAACTCATTAGAAGGTACATACCAAAAAAGGCAAACTTCAACGATTTCTCTGACCGAAAAATAATGGAAATACAAAAGAAAATAAACAGAAGACCAAGAGAAAAATTAAATTTTGATACCCCTAAATACAAATTCTTCGAAAACTTTCCATAAATTTGCATTTGCTGTTGGACTCTACAAAATTGGTTTTACCTAGTTTAAAAAAGAAATTATAATGAAAATATGGAGGCTAAGAATATGAAGATTAATAATGAATGTTGTTGTGGATGCAAAACAGAAAAGCCGGATCAAATTAAAGACAATTGTCCTGTATGTAATAATGAAGGGATTTCCGTTAGTAAAGTAACTGTTGAACATCTAGTGGTAGATGATTATCGTAATGCTGTTAACGGAGATCAATATAAGATTTGCATGAACGAGGACTGCGACGTTGTTTACTATAACTTAGATAATGAAATAAAATTCTTGAAAGACCAAGTTAGAGTTCCTATCTGGTTTAAGAAAGATGCAGATCCTAAGTATGCTTGTTATTGTAGCGAAGTCACAGAAAATCAGGTAATTGAAGCAGTTGTAAAGCATGGCGCGAAATCCGTAAAAGAAGTAAATGCCATCACTGGGGCAATGAAAAATTCTAATTGTAAAGAAAACAATCCGTTGGGAGTTTGTTGTCATAAGATTATTCAGGAAGCTATCGATAAAGGCTTGAAAATGAAATAATTACAGTCGATATGTTCCTACAAACGAGAGCCAATCTTTGATATGTTTCCATCTACGAGCGTGGATATGTTCCCCATAACCATAGGGGTTGAGACTGTAGTATTGATGTCAAGAAAATAGAATAACAAGCTATAAAACATATAAAATCAATGGCTTATAGGATTTTAAAAGAAATCAGTTTTATAATAAATTAAAAATCGTGTTGGTAGAAAAATCGTCTACTTCTACCAACACGATTTTACAAAGAGCCAGTACTTACATCTCTTTTTCTCCTGTAAAACTATTGTATATTGATACTTTAAGGAGTTTCAATCATTCGATCTGTTAACCGTTATTTTTTGGATCTAAACTTAATAAAATAGCATTAATGGCGACGATGACTGTTGACACAGACATTAGAATTGCTCCTAATGCAGGGCTTAATGTGATACCAATAGGAGCCAAAATTCCTGCAGCTAGAGGGATAGCTATAATGTTATAACCAGCTCCCCAAAAGAGATTTTGTTTCATTTTACGAGTTGTCTTGTGTGCTAATTCAATAAATGATTCAATATCTCCTGGATCAGATTGAGTCAAGATGACATCAGCTGAATCCAACGCCACTTGGGTTCCAGCGCCTACAGCTATACCAACATCTGCCAAGGCAAGAGAAGGAGCATCATTGACACCGTCACCTACCATGATAACTTTCTTTCCTTCATCTTTAAGTGTTTTAACCAACTCATATTTGTCTTGTGGAGATTGATTTGATCTATATTCAATCTCTAAATCTTCTGCCGCTCCTTGAGCTGCTTTTTCATTATCACCTGTTGCCATAATTGGTTGAATATTGTTCTTTTTAAGAACTTTAATTAACTCTTTGCTCGTTGGTTTTAATTCATCCCCTAAAGCTACAGCACCAATAGCATCATCGTTTTCTACTAAGACACTGAGAGTTGCTCCTTTTGGAATATCCAGATTACGTCCGTAGGCTTTTTGGCTGATTAATTGGTAACTATGGCCCTTGGCTTTGCCTTCTACGCCAGCACCGGAAATCACATCAATCGAATCAAAAGATGCTGGACGTATATCTTGCTGCTCGGCGAACCTTATAATTGATTGAGCAATTGGGTGGCTAGATCCTCCTTCAATACCTGCCAATAAGGCAATGATTTCCTCTTTTGTATATTTGTCATTAAGAAGTTTTACATCTAATACTTTAAATTCACCAGTTGTTAAAGTACCCGTTTTATCTAAAATTATCACATCTGCATCTTGATCTATTTCTAAGGCTTGGCGGTCTTTTACTAGTAAGCCACGACTTGCCCCTAAGCTTGTGCTACGGGCGGTGACCAATGGAATAGCTAGACCCAAAGCGTGAGGACAAGCAATAACTAATGTAGTAATAGTAAATATAACTGCCGTTGGGATATCTCCAATAATCATCCACACTACAAAAGCAATTAGCGCGACAATAACAGCAATATAGAAGAGCCACCCTGCAACCTTTTGAGCAATATTTTCTGCTCTGGAAGGCTGACTTTGAGCTTGGCTGATTAAATTCTGAACTTGAGAGATGAAGGATTGATCACCTGTCTCATTCACTTTAATATAAAGAACCCCTTCTCCATTTGTTGAGCCTCCGATTACTTCATCGCCAGGGCCTTTTTTTACTGCTTTTGACTCCCCAGTTAGAAGAGCTTCATTTAAACGTGATTCGCCACGCTCGATAATCCCGTCTGCTGGCACATTTTCTCCAGCTTGAACTCGAATTAAATCACCTACCTTTAAGTCAGCAACTGGTCGTGTTTCAATTGAATCGTCTTCTAATACAACGTGAGCATCTTTCGGCACTAACTTAGCCAATTCTGCTTGTGCGTCTCCTGCTTCTCCAATAGCTTTCATCTCAATCCAGTGACCTAATAGCATAATTAATAGTAATGAAGCAAATTCAAAGAAAAAATCCATAATTTGTACACCTGTTACGTAGCTTGCTATTACAGTATAAATACTATATAAATATGAAACACTTAAACCTAAAGAAACGAGAGCCATCATTCCAGGTTCTTTTTGTTTAAATTCGTCAACTGCCCCTTGATAGAATGGACGTCCACCATAAATAATTAATATAGTAGATAAAATAGCTACTACAATATCAGAATATGGAAAAGCAAACTGGAATGGTAGTTCAAACCCAGCCATAGGGGATAAGAGCATAATAATGATTCCTATTGGCAATGACTTTAAGAAAAGTTCCTTAAAGTTACCGTGATGATGATGCTCATGCCCACCGTGCCCGCTGTGATCATGCCCACTGTGCCCGCTGTGGTCATGCCCAGCATGATGTTCTTGATGTTGATCCTTATAGTCTCCATGTTCTTCCGTGCTTACGTGCTCATGTTTTGAATGATCCATGTCGCCATGATTATGGTGACTGTGGGATAAATGTTTGTTGTAATTGTTCATATACCAACAAAGATTGCATCTCTTTGTATTCTTAAGTAAAGACCTCATTTAGTTCTTCTGCCATCTGCGGTTTATCCACAATTTAGTATTTGTTGCTTGACGTGAGCTACACAAAACTGATGAGATGCCTGGGGGAAAGCTGCACAAACAGCATTCTCTATTCCTTGAAGTGCATCAGATACTACTAAGTCTATTTGAGTAACTCCTCGTTCTTTCAACACTTCAAGTTCTTCCTTCCAGCATATATCTCCCTCACTAGGACAAAACCTTCGCTGCTGCTTGTGTAATTAGAAAGAATTTCCGAAATTTGTAATTGTGTAAGTTCCATTGTTTATTTATTTTGTTGTTCTCAAATGCAAAGAGAAGAAAAATATGGGCTTACACACTTTTTTAGACACTACCATAAATAGATAATTTGTATGCTATGTTTGCAGGTATTTGCAAATAAAATAGCTCTCTCAGAAATTAGGAAAACTCAGCCAGGCGGTAGTATCTTTTGTTTCAGATATCTGTCAGTTGCGTTTCAGATATCTGTCAGTTGCGTTTCAGATATCTGTTTTTTCCAAATTAGACGTAACAACAAGTTTCAGCCTTTATAACGTGGGGTTGTTGCAGCTGAAAGAGATTTATTGAGATGAGATTTATAAAAAAAAGGTGTAATGCTATGTGTATTGTGGTTTCTATTGTTTGGCTACAATGACTAAACATTGTGGGTAGCAAACTTATGAGGAACAATTACGGGAGGTTAGTTGTTTGAGGAAGAAGGGTGTGTAGTTTTCTTAAGAAGTTATAAGTCATTGTTTTAGAACGAAGTGGGAGGAGGGTGAGAAACAGAAAAGGTGTCTACATATCGCATGCAGACACCTTTTAATATGTATGAAAAAATTAAAAGTTCGTTTTGAATGTTTTGTTTTTATCCGAAGTCGTCGAATCGAATAGCGTCTTTCTCTACGCCAAGGCTGTCAAGATAGTCGGTAACAGTCTTAATAAGCATAGGAGGTCCGCATAGATAATACTCACAATCTTCTGGTGCTTCGTGGTTTTTCAGATAAGTGTCTCGTATGCAGTTCACTGCAAATCCCTGATAATACTTCACGCCTTCAGCATCTGCTACAGGGTCTGGCTGGTCGAGCGAGAGGTGCATGTGGAAGTTTGGATATTCTTTTTCGAGTTTCCAGAAGTCGTCAAGGAAGAATGCTTCGCTTAGCGAACGTGCTCCGTAGAAGAAGTGCATTTCTCTATCGCGAGTGTGCAATGTGCACAACATGTGCATAATTTGGCTACGCAACGGAGCCATACCTGCTCCACCACCAATCCATATCATTTCTTTTCCTGATGTGAAATTAGGTGCAAACTCTCCGTAGGGACCACTCATCATTACTTTATCGCCAGGTTTTAGGCTGAAGATGTATGATGAACCAATACCAGAAGGTACATTTTGGAATCCTACTTGTGGGCGTGGCAAGAATGGCGGAGTAGCAATGCGCACGGTAAGCGTAATTATATCGCCTTCTGCAGGGTAGTTCGCCATAGAGTAAGCACGCACTGTGTCGTCGGGGTTGCTAGCTTTTAGCGAGAACAAATTGAACTTTTCCCATGTTGGAAGATATTCTTTTCCAATGAGTTCTTTATCGAAGTCTTTGTTGTAGTCTATGCAATTGTACTTTGGAATGCGTATTTGTGCGTACGAACCTGGCACAAAGTCCATGTGTTCGCCTGGAGGTAATGCCACTTTAAACTCTTTAATGAACGACGATACATTAGAGTTTGAAATAACAGTACATTCCCATTCTTTAACGCCCAATACGGCTTCGGGTACTTTCATAGAGAGATTTCCTTTCACTTTAGCCTGACAGCCCAGACGCCAATGGTCTTTTATCTCTTTACGAGAAAAGTGTGGGCGTTCCGAATCGAGTATTTCTCCGCCTCCTTCCAGTACTTGGCACTTACACTGACCGCAGCTTCCTTTACCTCCACATGCTGAAGGCAGGTGCACTCCATTTTCGTTTAGTGTAGCCAGAATGGTGCCACCTTGTTCCACTTCTAATTCTTTTTCACCATTAATGGTTATCTTAACCTTTCCGCTCGGGCTTAAATACTTCTTTGCAACAAGTAGAAGTACAACCAAAAAAAGTATTGTAACCAAGAAAACAGCAATGCTGTATAATATAAACTCTGCCATTTTTGTATTCTAAATTTTAAGTCCTGAGAAGCACATCATAGCCAAAGCCATAAGTCCCACGGTGATAAATGTAATGCCAAGTCCTTGCAAAGGTTTTGGAACATCAGAGTATTCCATTTTTTCGCGTATAGCTCCCATCAGCACAATTGCCAAACACCAGCCAATGCCAGAGCCGAGTCCGTAGATGAGGGCGTCCCAAACAGAGCCTATATATTGCGAGCTTGCAGGGTCGAGACCTATGCGTTGCTGCATAAAGAGGCTTGCTCCCATGATAGCACAATTCACTGCGATGAGCGGAAGGAATATTCCTAATGCGCCGTATAGTGATGGTGAGTATCGCTCTACAGCCATCTCTACTATCTGCACAATACCAGCAATAACGGCAATGAAGAGAATAAAGCTAAGATAAGAGAGGTCTACACCTTCTATTAGACAATCGGGTCCGAGCACTTTAGTCTGTAACAAATAGTTAACAGGCACTGTAACAGCTAACACGAAAGTTACGGCTGCACCCAATCCGAACGATGTTTTAACGTTTTTAGATACGGCTAAGAATGAACACATTCCCAAGAAGAATGCGAAAATCATATTGTCCACAAAGATGGACCTGAAGAATAAGCTAACTAAATGTTCCATAATTATTTTCCTTCTCCCTTATAGAAAAATGCTCGATGAGCCCATATTACACAACCAAGTAGAATCAACGCCATTGCAGGCATAGCCATCATACCGTTGTCTACATATCCCATATCGTAGAAACTTTGTGGAATTATCTTAAAACCAAGTAAGCTTCCACGTCCAAAGAATTCGCGGAAGGCTCCTACTAATATCAAAATGAGCGCATAGCCTAACCCATTTCCTATTCCATCGAGGAAGCTTGGCCAAGGCTTATTGGTCATAGCGAAAGCCTCTAAACGTCCCATCAAAATACAGTTTGTAATGATAAGACCCACATAAACCGACAATTGCACGCTAACATCGTAGGCAAACGCCTTCAATATTTGGCTTACAACGGTTACCAAAGCAGCCACAACAACCAGCTGAACGATAATACGAATGCGGTTAGGAATGGTTTTTCTGATAATTGAAATAATCACATTCGAGAAGCCCGTAATAATGGTTACGGCTAATCCCATTACTATAGATGGCTTTAATTGAGAGGTTACAGCCAAAGCCGAACATATACCTAACACTTGAACAAGTATAGGGTTGTCGAGGTTTAATGGGTTTATAAAAACCTCTCTATTTTGTTTTGAGAACAAACTCATAATCTTTTTGTTTTATATTAATTTATTTCTCAATATTACTTTTCTGTAAGAAACTTAATGTATGGGGCTAGTCCACCTTTCTCGTTGTGGAACATTTCAGAAACGCCATTACTTGTTAAAGTAGCTCCAGTAACGGCATCTACCTGATTGTTTGGCTGTTCTACCTTCTTTGTTACACTAAAAATTATATGTTGTTTTTGTGCATCTAAGATGTTTTTACCCTTGAATTTATCTTGCCAAGCTTTGTTATCTTTTATTTCTGCACCCAGTCCGGCAGTTTCACTTTCGTGGTTAAAGTACACACCGAATATGGTTGTTTTATCTCCATTCAGGGCTATAAATCCGTTAATAGGTCCCCATAGTCCGTTACCATATACTGGTATAACATACTTATCTTGTCCATCTACCTTACAACGGAATAGCGCCAGTTTACCTTCTTTAGCATCTTTGCTATTCAGCTTAAAGCCTGCATCTACACCGCCTTGTGTTCCTTGTTTCACTACTTTTCCATTTGCGTCTATAATATCGTCGGCAATAATAATTTGATGCCAAAGCTTTTGTGCTGTTTCATCAGACATATTACGGTCTTGATTTAGTGCAAACAGAATTTGTTTCTGGTGGTCTAAGCGCACATTAGCGTCTTGCTGTGGGCGTAATGCCTGAAAAACAAAAGCAAGCAAGAATGCTACAATAAGCACAAGAACAACAGAATAGATGATTGTATACGAATTGCTATTAGTCTTCATTTGGTATTCTCTCCTTACATTTTAGCACGTTTAGCACGCTTGTTTATATTAGATTGAACCACACAATAGTCTATTAGAGGAGCGCACATATTGCCAAAGAGTATGGCAAGCATCATTCCTTCTGGATAACCACGGTTCAATACACGAATAATAACTGCCATAGCACCTATTAAGAAGCCATATATCCATTTGCCTTGCTCTGTTCTTGCAGAGGTAACAGGGTCGGTAGCCATAAAGACTGCACCAAAACAGAAGCCTCCTAATACTATATGTTCGTACCATTGCAGTGGACTTGCTCCTGTTGAATGAAATATTAGTGCCATTACAATGCCACCAACAAACACGCTAAACATAGTTTTCCAACTTGCAATGTTCGTCCAAATCAATATAATAGCACCGATAGCGATGGCGATGACAGATGTTTCGCCCACCGAACCGGGTATTAATCCAAGCACCATATCACATACTGAAGCATTTACAGAGGCACCTTGAGCAACCTCGCCCAATGGTGTTGCCATTGTAAATCCGTCAGGAAGCGTGTAGCCAAGCCCACAAATCTGATTAGTAGCTGCCCAAATCTTATCGCCAGTCATACTCCCTGGATAAGAGAAGAAGAGGAATGCACGTGCGGCAAGTGCCACATTAAAGGTGTTCATACCTGTTCCACCAAATATTTCCTTTGTGAATATCACAGCAAAAGCCACTGCTAAAGCCAACATCCAAAGGGGTAATGTTATGGGAACTATAAGTGGAATAAGAATACCACTTACCAAATAGCCTTCCTGAATCTCTTCGCCTTTCCACTGTGCCCAGGCAAATTCAATTCCCAGACCCACAATATAGGATACTAAAATTTTTGGTAACAGCATTAAAGCGCCATACAGAAACATTCCCATGCAGGTTGCTTCGCCTAGTTTGCCGGCAGCTAATGCATTTTGATAACCTATATTGTACATTCCAAACAGCATTGCAGGTATTAACGAAATAACCACAATACTCATTATTCTCTTAGAATCGATGGCATCATGAATAGATGTTCCGCTCTTTGATGTTTCGTTTGGAACATACAGAAAGGTGTCCATACCATCGTAGATACTCTTGAAAGCATGCCAATTTCCGCCTTCTTCGAATTGCGGACGCAGCTTATCAAGCCAATTTCTTAAGCTCATATTGTATCTCTTAAAGTTGTTAATTCTCTATTATAATATAAGGTGTATTTACGCATTCTCCTTTCGTAGTGTGTTCAAACCATTGCGCACAATTTGTTGTAATGGTTGTTTTGAACTATCAACGAACTCTGCCAAAGCAAAATCTTCAGGGCTTACTTCGTATATTCCCAGTTCTTCTTGCTTGTCTATGTTGCCTGTTATAATGGCTTTAACAAGATATTCGCCATATATATCCATTGGTAACACAGCGTCATACTCACCACTCATAATTATATTACGCTTTCCTCCCTTGATGCGCGCATCGAGGTCGTACTCTTTATTCTTGCCAAAGAGCCAGCTAAAATAGCTTCGAGATGTTGAGAACTGGTTGAAACGAGGCATTATCCAACCTGCAAATTCATTCACATTGTCGCCTTCTGGCATTGCCACAACCTCTGATGTGTGTGCTCCAAGAAAACTTTTATCGTCTGCAATAGTACCTGTTAGTGGGTTTCCGTTTAGAATACGCACATGTTCTGTGCCTGTTAGTCGTCCTGCAACAATATCTTTAATGGGTGTTCCCACTAATGCTTTCACGTAAACTGGGTCTTTCACCTTGCTACCTGCTACGGCAACAACACGTGTTAGGTCTACTTTTCCTGTAAGAAATAGCTTTCCAAAGAATATAACAGCCGTTGGGTCTACCGTCCAAACCACCTCTCCTTTGTTTACTGGAGATAGGTGATTTACCTGCACACCCACATTTCCTGCTGGGCATGGTCCATCAAATACAGTCAGTTCTACATTCTTTGCCTTTGTTAAAGCATCGCTGTTCTGCTGCATTCCAATAGATAAATAAACCTTTGCTATCTTAGAAAGTGCCGTTAATCCTACCTGAAAACTTTCTTCTTGTCCTTTTAATTCGTATTCAAAGTCGCCCGCTAACGGCTTATCTCTTAGCGCTGATACGAATATTGCCTTGGGTTTTGTGTCGGGAGTGGTAGACACTGCATAGGGCAATTGGTTGATATAACCAAACAAACCTGCCTCTAAAAGTGCATTTTTCACTGTTTCTCCATCGAGTGTTTGCACATCTTTTACGCCAAAATCAATAAATTCTTGCTCTCTATCGGGTTCTATACTTACATATAAAACCTTTCTGCGATCGCCTCGTTCCACCGATTTTACGGTACCACTTACAGGAGAAGCAAAGCCTACTTCCTCCGAATTCTTATTCACAAAAAGCGTCTCCCCCGCTTTTACATGGTCGCCTGGCTTTACTTTTAGCCTCGGAATGATTCCTACAAAGTCGTCTGGTACAAGTCCATACACCGACGATAATTCTTGTGGCATAGTCGTTTCCTTAGCACGTCCTTTGAGTTTTATGTCTAACCCCTTATGCAACCTTATTTGTTTTGTCATAAATTTAAATAATGAAAACGTCACTAAATGAGTGTGCAAATATAGCTATTTTTAATCAGTTTAGAAAACTTTTCGCTTCATTAATTTCACTATGCAACAGAAAAATAGTAGTTTTGCACTCGCTTTGAAGATATTAAAGACTCTTATTCGTTGGGGTGTATGGACAGCCATAGGGCTATATTTGCTTATAATTATACTGTTACACCTTTCGTCTGTGCAACATTTCGTGGGTGCGCAGGTTGCTGGTGCACTTGAAAAAAAGTTAGGAACAAAGGTTAAAATAGAGCGTGTAGACTTGGGGTTTCTTAACCATTTCATTGTAGACGGACTTGTTATTAACGACCAAAGTGGTAAGCAAATGGCGAAAGCATCGCGTATTGCTGCCAAAATAGACATTCTTTCGCTTATCAATGGGGGGAAGGTGCGCATCTCGTCGGCACAGATTTTTGGACTGAATGCCCTACTCTACCAAACTTCTCCTACCGAAAAACCTAACTTCCAATTCCTTATCGACTCGCTAAAATCGCACGATACCACTCGCCATACTCCATTAGACCTTAATCTTCAAAGTCTTATTATACGGCACAGCAACGTGCGATACGACCTTCTTTCGGCTCCTAACACGCCCAATAAACTAAACCTTAACCACCTGAATGTAACCGAAATATCGGGGCATATTGATATTGACACGCTTACAGATAGCCGTATTTGCACCCAAATACATAGTCTTTCGTTCAACGAAAAACAGGGTTTAAATGTGCAAAATCTACGTTTTAAGCTGAAAGCTAATAAACAATTAGCTACCATAACGCAGCTCTTTGTTCAGCTGCCACAGTCTAAAATTAATGTACCTTTCTATTCTGTGCGCTTTAATAATAGGTATAAAAAACTTAATTTTGCTACTGCTTATCACCAATTACGCACAGAAAAATCGTATCTAACACCTGCCGATATTGCCTGTTTGCTACCTCCATTGCTTACTTTCGACCAGAAATTGTATTTCAATACAAATGTTTCGGGAACAGCTAACCTGCTGAAACTTAAAACGTTTGCACTGCATTATGGAAACAACGAGGCTGCTATTAGCTGCAAAGGTATGCTCTCGCAGCTTGCCAAACAACCAGCATGGAAGTTGAATTCGCTGTCGGTGGTTCTTAAAAGTAAACTTATTCAGCACATTAACAGTGCCTTCCAACTAAAGTTGCCTGCCGAAGTTATGCGCTTAGGAGATGTGCGTTTCAAAGGAAAAACACAAGGAACACGAAACTACCGACACGCAAAGGGCTCTCTTCTGCTTGCACATGGCAATGCCAACATAAACTTTCTACAGCGTGGAAAAACCATTAATGCCGAACTGTATACACCGCATTTCACACTCGGAAACATTCTTACATCATCGCAACTTGGCTCTATTGCTGCCGATATAAAGGTAGAAGCTACGTCCGATTTGCACCATATCAAGGCAAAAGGGGTTGTTCCTCGTTTCGACTATAATGGTTACACTTACCGAAATATTGCCGTAAATGGCGATTATACTAACGATACTTTCAACGGAAAAGCATCTATCAACGACCTCAATGGCAAACTTAGCATTGATGGTATGGTGGGAAACATTCGCAAGTTTATAGAGAAAAAGGGATTAATAAGGGTGAATGCACGCATTAATGCCGAACGTTTAAACCTGCACAATATGCACATTACAAACGCATTGGGCAATCGTACACTCTCGTTTCGCACTACTTTAGCTGGAAGTGGAACCACGCTTAACAACCTGATTGGTAAACTTACGCTCGACAATTTTGTAATGCAAGAGGCGAACAACCGTAGCTTTAAGCTAAACCATCTGGAACTTAATGCCGATAATAAACTTGCTGGTAGGTCCATAAAACTACTGTCCGACTTTGGAACACTCGCCATTTCAGGACGTTTCAACTATACTTCTATGGTGCAAAGTGTGCAAAATGTGGTGGGCACATATCTTCCTGCTCTCGTTGAAACACCTCACCGATGGAACAAAACCACTGCTAACAATGTGTTCCACATAGAGGCTAACATAACAAACACACAGCTTTTACACGAACTAACAGGACTTAAAATTGCTCTTTCGCCATCGCTTCAGCTTAAAGGCGACGTAAACGAGGCTAACAACACCGTGTCGCTTAACATTGCCGCACCACGTGCCAACTATGCAAAATACCGTTTCGAGAATATCTCTCTTGCACTTTCCACTCTCCACAATGCACTAAACATTGGCATAAAAGGCGAATGGATAGATGGCGCAGGACGGCGTATTGCACTGCAAACCATAGCTACTGCACAACACAACGAACTAAATACGCTATCGTCATTCAATGCTTTTGCACAGAAAACTTTCCGTGGACAGATAGATTGTTCTGCACAATTTGAACGACAAAGGGGTAACAAACTGGCTACTCATTTACACTTTGCGCCGTCTAAGATACGCATTGATACAATTGATTTACAGGTACAACCATCAGAAATTTCGTATGTTCAGAACCATTTAAATATACAGCATTTCGAACTTTCTAATAAGGAACAACACATTATTGTTAATGGTTTAACATCGGGAAACCCTGCCGATTCGCTCACCGTACAGCTTAAAGACATTGATGTTCCATACATTCTCGACATTGCAAACTTCCATAGCGTGGGCTTTAATGGGCTTGCTTCGGGCAATGTTGTGCTAAAATCGGTTTTCCATAACCTACAAGCCAATGCCAATCTCACGGTTAAACAGTTTCAATTTGAGCATGGCGATATGGGAATACTATATGCAAAAGCTAACTATTCTAATGCTGAAGGACGCATAAACATAGATGCTGAAACCATAGACGAGGGGGCTTCAACTAACATTGAGGGGTATATAGACTTGCGACATAGCTATATAAATTTGCCAATATATGCAAACGACACACGACTAACCTTCTTAAAGAAGTTCTGTGGAACCTTTATGGACAACATAAACCTACGTGGAAATGGCTGGGTAAAGGTGGTTGGACCACTTAATAACGTTAATCTCGAAGGCGATATGCTGGCTTCTGGCTCGGTACGCATAACTCCTTTGGGCACCACATATATTGTACAAGATGGCAGGGTTACGCTTGTTCCTAACGAAATAAGCCTCAACAACATTACCATTGCCGACCCTGAAGGACACAAAGCGGTGCTTACGGGCGGATTGCACCACCAATCTTTGCGACATTTAACGTTCGATATTGATGTGCAAACCAACAATTTGCTTACTTATAACTTTGCTCGCAAGGCATCATCGGGTACTTTTTGGGGACGTATATATGCCTCTGGGGAATGCCAAATAATAGGTCGCAACCACGAAATTACTATGAATGTGGATATAACGCCTAACCGTAACTCGTTCATAACATACAATGCGGCAAAAAACACCATAGACGAAAACTCGTTTATTAGATGGCGCGATATGACACCAGACTCGTTACAAGCCTCTCTAAAGCAAGACACTACATGGCTGAAACGACCTGCAGAAGACGGATATAAGAAGAATTTAGCAAGCGATTTGCACATTAACTTCCTCATAAACACTACTCCCGACTTTACATTGGGCGTTCTAATGGACGAGACTACTGGCGATAATATATCGCTAAATGGTACAGGGGTTATTCGTGCTACCTACTATAACAAAGGGGCTTTCCAAATTTTTGGAAACTATAATGTGAGTCGTGGAGCATACAATCTCACCATTCAGAACATTATAAAAAGGCAGTTCGCATTCGACGAAGGCTCGCTTATAGCATTCGGAGGCGACCCTTATGCTGCCACTCTCGCACTTAAAGGACGATATACGCTTAACTCTGTGCCTCTATCCGACCTGCAAATGGGTAGCTCGTTCCGCACCAACAACACGAAGGTAGACTGCTTATTAGACATAAATGGTACACCAGAAGCTCCATCTGTTACCTTTAATCTGAACTTACCAGAGCTTTCTGCCGATGCTAAACAAATGGTACTATCGGTGCTAAACTCCGAACAAGACCTTAATCAACAGGTGTTATACCTACTGGCTGTGGGGCGTTTCTATCCGCAAACTGCCAACAATGCCAATCCAAACACACCCAATCAGCCCAAACAAGCATCGCTCGTAATGCAAAGCATACTGTCTGGAACTATCTCGCAACAAATAAACACCGTGCTTTCTAACGTTATTAAGGACAATCATTGGAACTTTGGAGCAAACATTGCCACTGGTAACGATGGCTTTAGTAATGCCGAATACGAAGGCATACTATCGGGAAGTCTGCTTAACAACCGCCTACTTATAAACGGCGAATTTGGATATCGCGACAACGTTGCTACAAATACATCTGCCTTCATTGGCGATTTCGATATTAAATATCTACTATTGCCCAACGGCAATATAGCACTAAACTTCTACAACAGAGCCAACGATCGATACTTTACACGTAACTCTCTCAACACACAAGGCATAGGTGTGATTATGAAAAAAGACTTTACCAACTTTAAAGAGTTGTTCCATTGGAGAAAGAAAAAGAAGAAGTAAACAATGGTTAAGCATTAATAATGAGGCAAATAAGTTGTTCTGTTACGCAACAAAATGGCTTATTCATTGTGCAAAATATACGGCAGCGTGCATTCCGCAAGGGTTATTTATTACGCAATGTATACGCAGCGAACATTCCGAAAGGCGTAGGGGCTGATTCATCGCGCCCACATCATCAACAAAAACAATTGGTTGTAATCTGCAAAATATTACGGATTGCAATGCCTACGGTGGAAACAAAATATGAGAAAAACAATATTGCGTAACTGTTTGTATGACAATGCTTTGCGAAAAACCACCTTTTTGTGCTGCAAAAGTATGGTTTTTGGCGTGCAAAAACCATACTTTTACATTGCAAAAACCCCCTTTTTGCATTGCAAGAAGGGGGAACTACATTACTCTTTGTGGTTGTTCTGTTGTTGTTTTCGCCACTCATCATCACGTATCCGCATTAGTTTTCTTGCTGTAAGCATATAGTTTACCGCTATAATAACAAGTATAACTATTGTGAAAACTGTGGACGATTCGTGGAATTTCATATCCCACAACGCCATAAGAGCCATAACCAAACCTAACGATGTTAGTTCTATGGCAAACACACGATAGAACTTTGATACCACTATAGCCTCTCGAACGTTTGCAGGGTGGAAGTCGTTGCTAGCCCAACGCATACCTGGCCGATATGAAATGTAGTGTGCTATTGCCGCAACAATAGTAAAAACAAGTAGCACAGTAATAATTACTCCATTCTTTCTGTGTGCATTTGTTGCCATAACGCCTGCTATCCATGCAAGCAGAAGCATAATTGCCGACACCACTTCGTATAGTGTCGATTCGGTAGTACGAGGTAAACGTAAATCTTCAATTGGTGTTTTCATTGTCTGTATTTGTTGTTTTTGTTTCGGCTTTGTCTCTTAGTTGCTGCTTTGGAAGGCGGTGTGCTTTGCGCAGAGCTTCGGTTATTATCCACTGTAACTGTCCGTTTGTGGAGCGAAACTCATCGGCAGCCCATTTCTCTATTGCCCCCATTGTGGTAGCATCTACCCTAAGAATAAAGCTTTTTGTGTTATTTTCTTTCTTTGCCATATAGTTTTAGCTTATGCCAACAACACGTTTTTACAGTGCATAGGCACGGCACTCGGCACGCTCTTATATATATAAGGTGTGGGCATAGTGCCTCTATAATGTTTGGTTTACATATTCAGTGTGCCCGAATTTACCACTGGTTGGGTGGCGTTTTCGCTACATAGCACCACCATAAGGTTGCTCACCATAGCCGCTTTCTTATCGTCGTCTAAAGCCACAACGTTCTCTTTGTCTAGTTTTTTCAGTGCCATGTCTACCATAGAAACCGCTCCTTCCACTATTTTTTCGCGGGCAGAGATTATGGCAGAGGCTTGTTGGCGACGCAACATTACGGCTGCTATCTCGGGAGCGTATGCCAAATAGTTAATGCGAGCCTCTATAATTTCTATTCCAGCCATATCTAATCGTTCGTCAAGCGTCTGTTCCAACAGTTTGTTTATCTCTTCGCTGTTGTCTCTAAGTGTCTGTGCTGTCTTGTCATCGTCGGTGTTATCGTATGCATATTGACCAGCTACGTGTCGCAAAGCCGCATCGCCTTGTATGCGAACAAAGCGTTCGAATGCCATCATAATATTGCTTACAGGATTAACTTTGCCGTTTTCGTCTACCGATGTTGCCATTGCTTCAGAGTCAATCTCGAATATTGCCTTGTAAGTATCCCTTAATCGCCACACCAACATCATACCAATTAAAACCGGATTACCTGTTTTGTCGTTCACCTTAATGGGGGCAGCGTCTATGTTTCGTGCCCTAAACGATAGTCGTTTTGTACTAATAAAGGGGTTCACCCAGTGGAAACCTACAGTGGTAAACGTACCCTTGTATTGTCCGAAGAACACCATTACACGAGCTTCGTTAGGTTCTATTTTCACAAAACCGCACATTACGCATATCATACACACTATTAAGGCAACACCCAAACCAACAATTAAGCCTCCGTTGGCATTGTTGTCTACTTGCGTAAAACCATATATGGCACTGGCAATGCCACACAACAGCAATGCAAGCGTTAGGCTTAGCATAGCAAAACCATTCACTACTGTGCCTTTAAAGGCAAATTCTTTCTTTTCCATAGTCGTATTATTTTAATCCGTTTTCGTATGTTTTATAATATCATTTTGATATCGCAAAGATACATTATATATCTTAATGGTGTGTCAAAAACACAATACTATTATAGAATATTAACGAAACAAAATTATAAAATCATCTTTAATTATCATTAAAACAAATTCCAATGTTCTGAAAAAGAGAATATAATATCTAACTTTGCACCGAATTCTGAGACTATAGAAGCAAACTTTTGTTGAGAAAGAGCCACGGCTTTAAACGATGCTCAAACCACTAACATTAGTAGTTTTGTATATTCAGATTAACGGAAATAACTTAAAAAAGAATTTTAAAACAACATTTATGGTAACAAAGAAACTGTATGTTAAGCCCTTATTTGAGGTATTAAGCCTCTACACCGATGAACTTTTGGAGGGTGGTTTCCACGCAAGAAGTCCGATACATGGGCACTTAGACCCAGGAAATGACGAACCAGATCCCGAAGATAATACGGGAGGAATAGACGATCAAGACCCTTAACGAACCAATTTTACTAGAATTTTGTAACTATAGGAGGGCGAAAATCGTCCTGCAAAAAGACTTTTTTACAACTTATTTTTTATGAAACAATTATTCTATTCATACCTTGCAATATGCGCATTACTATTTGCAAGCTGTACAGATAAGGACATTATAGACAATACAAACAACGAAAACAACCTGCCAGGTATTACTGTTTCGATGGCAATGGACGGCAATATGCAAGCCGACAAACCTGCTCTTACTACTAGAGCAGACCCTCCAAACAACGCCATTGGATACGAAACAGACGACAACACTGGCTTTCCTACTCCCGTAGGTATATACAACAAGGGTACAAACGAGGGCACAGAACTTGCCAATGGTACCAAAGTGCCAGTGCTATTAATATTTAAAAGCACCGACACAACACAGCCTGTAACAAAGGTTATTACCAAATGGACCTACGCAAAAGGGGGAAATTTAACGCTCGAACCAACCGAAACGTTCGAGATGAAGGCGGGTACCGACCTCAGTAAGGGTACATGGTATGTGTGCGGAATACTGGGTGGAGAGCCTCTTCCTGGTGTTAATCAGGTGAAATTTAATGGTTTTGTGGAAGGACATGTGGCACGAGATGTTGCTGGAAACAAGGTTAAATGGGGCGCAAACATACCATACGTGTTCAGCTGGCGTAAGTTAGAAACCAACCAAACCAATAAAACTATTAAGGCAAAAGACCCTGTTCGTTTTAAACAATTTGGCTCAATTGTTCGACTAAAGGTTACTAACAAAACCGGATTTGGCTTTAAATACAATGGCATTCGCATAATAACAAGCAACATTATGTGCGGTCAGTTCGACTTAAAAGTATTTGATGAGGTTCCAACAACCGACTTAATTGACACAGAAGATGCCAATATTGCATCGGCAACATCGCCCTCTTTCCAAGATGCTTTCAAGGCTTTTAAGTTCTATCAACGCCCATTAACCGACAACGCAATGATAGGATCAGATGGTCTTATTGCCAAAAAACACTTCCGTATTAAGGGCGAATACATTGCAAACTATGCTGAAGAGAAGGCTAATGATGCTAAGGCTGACAACGATGTAAATAAGAAATTCAATACAGCACTTACTTATTACGACCACACTTTCCTAAAAGATGCAACGGGAAACAACTTCGATAATGTTCCAAATAATAGCGAAGCACCCAGCTACATATATGTTTGGATGGCTCCACAAACACAGGCTGTGAAGTTGTATGGTGATAATGAGGAATCTGCAACAAGCACTAATTACACCGTAAACCGTGTTGCTAAAACACAGTTCCTACTAATGGCTGTGCCTACAGAGACCAGTTCGGCTACTAAAGTTGTGCCTTCGTCCATCAATATGATACCTGCTTACGGTTCGTTAAAACCTTATACATCGGGTGCTAACTATCCGGCAAGGGGCAGTGTGGTATACAAATTCCCACCATTAAGCTACATAGCAAAACACGATAACTTTGGTACTGATGCCGAATTGTCGGTTGATAACGATTATAATGTGGCTAATACAAAACGCTATACTTACCAAGAATATGTTGCAAACACAGAAAAGATAACCGACAAACTGGCTTCTATACCGTCTGGATATATGTTTGCTGGCAACGAATACTGGCGTAGCATCATTGCACAATACTATGGTTTTGCTGGCTTCCGCAATGCTGGTGCAAGCTATAAGTTTGCTATTGGCTTTGTTTCTCCTGCCAAATTACCGGGTTGGAGCACCACTAAACTTGTGTTTCATTCCTATTCTAAGGGTGTGAAAGATAGCAACGGCAAACTTATTGCCTATATGATTGGTATGTCGAAAAAGCCCGATTACATTACCAATAGCGGAGAAGGCCAAGTTTATATGGGGCATGTAACAGCTTCTCAAGGACAAGTTAGCGCAGGACTTGACGGCAATCCAACATGGATAGACAATAATAACTATCGCTATACCATACGCTACGAAGATGTAAATGGGGCAGCTGTGCTCACCCAACGCTACCTTGGTCCACGCTTTGTACTGGATATGGACGACATAGATACGGAGGATTTCTGGGCTGATCCAAGTAATGGTACCACCTATCCAACCGATACTAAACGCATATTTCCATACGCAGGAGTGAACAGTTCTACCTCTGCTGGTAACCAAACGTTCTGGTATTACGACACATCAACCTTAGGAAAGTGTACACAATATTGGACTCCTGACAATACAACAACCACAGGAAGATATAATCCAAAGGGCTCTGATCGCACCGGAGCAATGCTTGGATTGGGTGGTGTTCTACCTAAACAGGCGGTTGCTTTCATGGGTTCGCAGGGCGGAAACGAGACTTGTGGCTTCTTCCAACACTATCTTTATGTAAACGTTCCTACGGATGGTAATAGAACAGATGGTGGTGCTATGAGTGATTCAAGGTATAAGGTGAACTTCATTATGAGTGCCCCTGTACGCTTGTGGAGAACTTCTCCTTACGCCAACTAATGGGTAGGGCTTAACGGCACTCGGTAGTTTAATCCCTAATTGGATATTAGTGGTTCGGCAGATTTAAGCGAAATGTAACACAAAGTTATAGCAGAAACACAATGAAATGCTGTTGTGGTATGCCGTCCAATTAGGGTTTAACAATGCGTCGATTGCTGTTTTGCAATTCAAAGAATAATGTTTAGAAAAACAAAAGAGCCTGTTTCGATATGCGAAACAGGCTCTTTCTATTTATAAACCTGCTTTTTTGCGATATAAAAGAGTAATTTTCGTTTTCGAACATTGCGTTATTGCAATCCGTTAGCCACGTTATTGGCAGACCGTTAGCAGCCGTAGGGGTCCGATTTATCGTGCCCGCATATATGTAAACACCCACAAAACGAGGAATGGAAACGCATATTTGATAATGTGAATATTCGTGTATGATGAAACGGAAATGCATATTTGGTGAAATGAATATGTGTATTTAATAATGGTTAAACACGTATTTGGTGAAACGAATATGTATATTTGATTATATAAGGATACGGGCACGATGAATCGGCCCCTACGCCTGGCGGAGTGGTTCGTGGGTGTTTGCGGAGTGTTCGCCACGTATTTTGTGGCTGTTTCGTGTATTTTTCACGGTGTGTTCGTTGCATTTTGGCAAACCGTTAGCAGCGAAATGGCAATCCGTTAGCAGCTGTAGGGGCCGATTTATCGTGCCCGCATATACGTAAACATCCACGAAATGGGGAATGGAAACGCATATTTGATAATGTGAAAACACGTATTTGGTGAAATGAAAATGTATATTTGATAATATAAGGATACGGGCGCGATGAATCGGTCCCCTACACCTGACGGAGTGGTTCGTGGGTGTTTCGTGGTTGAATGTGTATATTTTGCGGAGTGTTCGTGGGTTATTTCGTGGGTGTTGGTTGGGTATTCACGGAATGTTCGCAACGTGTTCGTTATCTGTACGTTACATATTCGCCATACAAAAGTATGGTTTTTGCCGTGCAAAAGTATGGTTTTTGGCGTACAAAAAGGGGGTTTTTACATTGCAAAAGTATGGTTTTTGTTTTTTGAATGTTATGTTGTTGCAAATTGGTTGCAATGTATTTCGTGGTTGAGTGTGAATACTTCACGAAATAGATGTAGATATTTCTCGGCGCATTCGTTGCATTTTGGCTAACCGTTCGTAACGGAACGGCAAATCATAAGCAACATTTTTCCAATTCGTTTACAACGAAATGGCGGTCCAAAAGCAGCC
Source organism: Prevotella pallens (assembly GCF_900454935.1). Lineage (NCBI taxonomy): Bacteria > Pseudomonadati > Bacteroidota > Bacteroidia > Bacteroidales > Prevotellaceae > Prevotella > Prevotella pallens. Next base: position 138,315 of record NZ_UGTP01000003.1, on the reverse strand, counting down.
GTAGGGCGATATTTATAGTGCCTCCGCATATACAGTTAGCAATATTATTGCAATATGTTTGTGGCAAATGGAGGAAACATTTCCTAAGTTTTTATGCCTTCTATAAGCATTAGAAAGGCATTCCAATGGCAAGATGTAGGGCTTGCGCATCGCCAAAATGGCGAATATTATAGAGCCTATTCAACCCGGTTTCGTAAGGAACGTGCAGACCAATGCCCCAATCTACACGAAGCATAAAGAAGCCTATGTCGTACCGAAGACCTACGCCTGTGCCGAAAGCCAGCTCTTTAAAGAAGTTGTTAAAGTGGAATTGCGAACCCGGTCTGCTGGCATCGCTGTGCAAAGTCCACACATTGCCAGCATCGAGGAATAGTGCACCATACAAATTTCCTACCAAATGCGGACGATATTCCACATTTGCTTGTACCTTTACCTCGCCAGTTTGCTCTACATACGACCGTACGAGCGATGCAGAACGGTAAGTTCCCGGACCAATTTCGCGCACATTGAAGGCACGAATGCTGTTTGCGCCACCCACAAAGAACTGTTCTGAATAGGGAGCAAACCTGCTGTTGCCATACGCCCACACCACCCCTGCGTTTGCATGGGCGGCTATAGACGACTTGCCAGATAGCGCCCACAGTTTAGTAAAGTTAGTTTCGATTTTTACAAACTGGGCAAACGGATTTTTAAACATGGTTTTTTCACGCTTATTCCACTTCTCTCCGCTTGCCAAATAGCCTAAAGCGATTACGTTAGAGGCTTCGCTGACTGTAGACCACCAGCGTATTGGATTGGCATATCCACTCGGACTCTGGTACGTATACTGGAATAAGGCTTTCGGAATGAACTGATCTGCCATAGAAACTTCTAAATATGGCACACTATCGGTGAGTGCTTTAAAGCGGTCGGTTACGCTTCTCATATACTCGTATGTAAGCGATAGGGGTTTAAAAATGAACGAATGGCGTTCGCTGGGTGCCCAACTGTAAGTGAGTTCGCCTGCTACCACGTGGCGTTTAAAGTAGAGTGCACGTTTAATAACGTTGGTTGAAGCACTCAAAGTGGTCATTGGCGATTCGAAATAGGTGCGTTGTGGCTTCAGCGTGAGAGGTTTTCCAGCTGCAATAGCGGCAGCTTCGCGTTTTCGCAAACGTTCGCGAAGTATGCGAGGAGGTGTTTTAAACGGATTAAGAAAACGAGGAAACTGTAGGCTTACCTCTGCTCCGTACTGGTAATCGTTAATGCGTCCGGTGGTGCCAGCATCGTTGCTGCGTTTTGTTGCCCACTCGTATGCACCGTGCAAACGCACATTTAGCAGTTCGGCACCACGGAAAGCGTTACGCTTAGTTACACCTACCACCAATTCGGGTCCATATTTTCCTGTTGTTTTTCCCCGTCCGTAAGCCTCCACATAGAAGTCGTATGGTCGGTCGAACATGAAGTCTAACGTTACATTAAGCGTGCTACAGGTGTCTGTAGAGTTGCTTGGTTTGAACGAAATGTTAGACGCCGTAAACAGTCTGGTGGCGTTTAGGCGTTCCATAGTCTCTGTGTGTTTGCTTTGTTGGTATAGGTCGCCGGGGCGAAATTGTAGGTCGTTGGCAATTACTCTGCTCCTTAATGGCGAGTGTCTACCGTTGAAATTAAGGTCGAACCCTTGTTTTTTGCGATGTTGGCGCAGTTCTTCCATAAAGTTTTTTTGCAGATTTACCGTTATTTTTCCTATGCGCCACTGTTTCAAATCTATGGGATTTATGGAGTCGGCAAGCTGCAAACGTGTTATAACTTTACCTCGAACGATGGTGGTATCTGCCAAATAGCTAGCGTCATTGTTCTTATAATAGTAGTAACCATTATTGCGAAACAGGCTCGTAAGGCGTTGTCGCTCTTGTTCAAGTGTGGCAACGTCGAAAGCATCGCCATTTTTTATAATGGCATTAGGGCGTGAAGCCTGTATCAAACTGTCGGCATCGGGTGGGAAATCTACATATTGCAGACTGTCGATGGTCCACAAATGTCCCATATTTACGGTGTATTTCAGTTTTATTTTCTTCTTATTTGATTGCGGAACAAGCTCGTGTGTAATCTTATTATTGAAGTATCCACGCTTATTTAGCAGGTTTTTTCCAACCGTAGCATGTAGGTCGGGAGACACGTTCGATAAGGTAATGGGTCGCGAACCGAACACTCTTGTTATCCATCTACCAAACTTTGTGGTATCGGGAGAGAAGGCATTCCATATCCATAAGCCCACGGGGAAGGGCGACTTCAGCGACGGACTGCCGAAAAGCGATGCATTTGGCTTTGTGGCTAACACAATATCGAGTTCTTCTTGCACAGAATTGAAGTGGGCGTTTTTGGTGTAGTTGGTGTATTCGGTGGGGGTCATGCCCGTGTAAAGTTGCTCACCTTCTGGCAAAGCACTGGTTGTGCTGCATGCCGAAAGCATAGCTGTGAGCACAAACAAAACAACTATTGCTATGCAAAACAAACTGCCACGTGCTGCTATAAAGTGGCTATGGTTGTGTTTATTGTTTCTTTTCATTTACGAAATTTATTAAACTGTCGCGCTTTGGAGCCTGTTCTTTCTTGCTTTTAAAGCGAAATATGTCTTTAAAATGCTGCAATTTGCGTCGCCACATAAAGCCTATTCCAAACTCTCCTTGGTTTCCTTCGAGCCAATCGTATGCTTCTCGCTCGTAATAGAGCTTTAAATACTGCGTTTCTTGTCGGTTTAAGCGATACTCTAACGAGAAGTTATCGAAGAAAGCACCGTTCTGTTCGGACACTTGAGAGCCTGTTGAGACACGTCCGCCCATAATTATTCGGAGCCTATTGTCCCACAAACGTTTAGAAAAACGGAAGGTATAGTCGGTGTGAAGACTACCCGATGCATCGGCAGCACTCTCCATATTGGCTGTAATGTCTACCCCCATAGAATTCAAAGCACGCCCTGTTATGGCGTTTACTTGGTTCTGAAGGAATCCCATTAGAGCATTATTCATAGCCGAATTGGCGGTTGTGCCTGTGCTTCCATCAAAGTACATGCCCGATGCAAGCATAGTAACGGCAAGTTTAGAACGTTCTTCTGCACCCTTAGAACTTAGTTTTCCTTGCATTTCTTGGTCTTCTGGCGCTTGTATAATGAACTCTACGCCGGGGTTAGGGAAGCGTTTCGATAGTCGGACACCCGCCTCAAAGTCTACCATTCGTCCGTTGCTTGATCCATCAGAAACGTTGGTACGCACATTTTCGGTGGCTGTAATGCTAAGCAATGGTGTGGTTGGGTCGCCCATAAACTCTACATAGCTACCTTCTTTTATATTGAAAGTGTGCAATGGAATAATGGGTAATGAATACTTCATTTTACCATCGCTAATGGTGTAACGCCCTCTTAAGCGTGTTCCGTTAGTAGCATCGTACTCCATATTTAGGGTTCCTCCGCCCACAATATCTATATAGTTAGACCGCTCTGGGTTGAGTGCGCACACCAAATGAGCCTCGTTATCCACCTCGACACTTAGTTTCATGCTTAGTCCTTCTATATCTGGTCGCTTCACAACGTCCTTTGTTGAGTCGTTAAGATTGGTGAAAGTAACAAGGTTTTCCAGCTCGTTATCGTTGGCAAGCTGTGCATCGCGCATTATGTAAGTAAGGTCGGTGTTGTCTAAAATGTCTACTTTTCCAGCCAATTGGAGCGACGATAATGGTCCTTGCAGCTCTCCATCGAAGTTTACAAAAGCCTTTCCGAATACTTCAGAACGTGCATTTTCCTTTGCATCAATTACCTGGAAGTTTCGTGTTCGCATACGTAAATCGGTGTTCATTCGGTCGAAATTAGAGAAATCTAAGTAGCCGGAGATGTCGAGCGGAGCCTTATTGGAAGCGAGAACCTCAAAGTTTTCGAACTTCACACGACTATGATTGATGAGCACTGGGTCGTTTGCGAAGTTGAGTTTTACCCCGTATGGTTCGCTGAAGACGTAGGAAGAGTCGAGATAAATCTCTCCATTTATATCCATATTTTTTAGTGGTCCTTGCATAGAGAGTGTACCTTCGCCTGTTCCGTGTAGGCCTATTATGCGGTCGGGAATAAAGCCGTTGATGTAACTAAGGGGGAATTTTTCGAGTGTAAACTCAGCATCTAAGCTGCCTTTACCCTTACTATCGTACACACCAGTGAGCCTTCCTATCTCTTTATCGTCCTTTGTTAGCATACCATCTACATAGTGTGTGCCATCGTCTTTAGGCATATAAACAAACTCTGCCCCTACATCGCCCATGCTGTTTTGCTCGTATACCATGTTTTTAATACCCATATCGCTCGACACAGTTAGGCTAGATGCAGTTTGAATAACGTGATAGTCGCCATTAAGTTCGCCCGAAATGCGTGGTGCAAATGGTAGAACTTTCATAAGCTGACTAAGTTCGAACTTGTTGATAGATAGGGTGAAGTTTTGCAACGAGGTAGAATCGGTGTCGTCGCTGTATAGGTGTAAACCTGCTTCATCGGTAGCAAGCAATTGCATTTCTGCCTTTAGTCGTTTGTTTCTGCCTATATATAGGTAGTTGTTAGGCTCTACATTGAAAGTCTTGTAGCCCAATATTGCCTGTGCAGAAGTAAGCGAAATGCTTATGCCTTGCCCTTGCATTGCTGCCTGTGCAGATAGTGCAAGAGCTGTTTTATTGTCCATATCGGTTATCAAAAGAGAGGTATTGAGTCCACGATCGAATAGCGAACCGTGCACAAAACCTTGGTATGGATAGCTGTTTTGGGCATTGTTTAGCACTTGTAAGTCGTAGTTTAATCCTGTATCGTTGGTAGTTAGGTCTACTATTAACGAGTCGGCTTTCACATCGTTGTATACTAACGAGTCTACAACAATGTTGCCGTTGAGTCCCTTTAGAGGCGATGATGTTAGGTTAATATTGGCTGTTTTAAACACATAACCTTGCTGTTCGAGCAACTTACTAAACAGATTTCCTTCGCCACTAACTAGTTTAAATTGTCCTATGGGGAGTAGTTTTTGCAACGAAGTTTGGTCTATTCGTTTGTTTTTCACTTGCTTTTGCAAGTTGGTTGCTATTTTTTCGCCTGCTGTTAGCACGTGTTTATAGCTTCCATGCCAGTCGGTGTTCAGTGCAAAATCGCCTCCTTCAATCACGGCATGGGTAGTATCGGCTCTACTTAGCACGTCTATGGTAACATCGCCGGGTACAAATTGCTTGTGGTCTGCCTGTACTTTCAGGTTACCAAGCATACCTTTCACCATTAATTTGGCTGCCATGTCGGTGCTAAAATCTATGTTTAGTGCACAATTAGACACGAAAGGCTTGTCTACAAACCCCATTTGATAGAGGTCGGCGTGGCGTATCACACCGTTAGCACCCCCATTTACCAAGTTGCCTGCCATTGTTGTGTGAATGTTTAAGTCGCCATTGAAGAGCGAAACAGTATTTCCTTCTCTATGTTCGTCTATCTTTAAATTGCCTAAATAGCCTTCCACAGTGTAGTGTTTGGGGCGTTCGGAGTGGAAAGCAATATTGGCTTCGGTAGACAGAAGGTAGGGTTTGTTTATTAGTTCTAAACCTTTTAGGTTGGCATAGTCTAACTTTCCATTCACGTGAGCGGCAGTTTTGGCACCATTTACACTTGCTGTAATGTTTAAATTGCCAGCTGCTAGCTGTTGTTTTCCGTGTTTATATTCGCCAATTACCATCAAATGGCGCAGTGGTCCGCTAACATAGTGATGGTTTTTTAGGTTAGAACGTACATCTATATCTACCCAAGCAGACACCACGTAGGGCTTTTTCATTACACCAAGTTGGTTTAAATCGACACGACGCAACCACCCTCGCAGATGTCCATCTATGTTTTTAGCCGACAGTTTGCCCCGATATGCAAAGTCGCCTCCTAACATTCGGTTTGTGCTAACAATGCGTGCACTGGTTGTTTCGCCATGTTTTGCAATGTCGGTGTTTATGCCATTGAGCACGTAAGAGCCGAAACGAAACTGCTCTATATTGGCTTTCAGTCGCAAAGATGCCTTTGGACTGAGCACATTAAAGCCTCTACCATATACCGAAATCATACCAGTGAAGGGGTGTAGCCCGGTTTTTGCAACGAAATGTTGTATTTGCAAATTGGTTGCACGCACTGTTACGTTGTAGGTTTCAGTGGTTTTGTTTAGGCTAGCCCGCACTGTAGCGTTCCCACCACCCTCGTATAGCAACATATTTGCAGCATATTGTGGTCCTTGTGCCTTTACTTTTGCATTGAAATCTATACCTGTTGGTATCTTAATGGTGCTATTTACACTCTTTGGTAACAGCTGTTTTACAAAGCGAACATCTTGTAAGCTGCCACGTAAAGCAAGGTTTGCCGATAGGTTTTCTGGGTTTTGCAATCCTGATATCCGTCCGTCCACATTCAAAACCATGTGTTTTGGCATGCGAAAACATAGTTTTTGCAGAGTAAAAAGGTGGGTATTGCCTCGCAAAAACCCGGTTATGTTTATGCGTTCGGCAGGAATGGAGTGTAGAAACCTTGATGGAACTCTGCCATATAGTAGCGGTTGCAAGTCGTTAAGGGTGGTAAACCCATTCAACGATACGGCAAGTTGTCCGGGATTGTATGCACTAAAGGCATTCAAAGCCATTGTTATGTTAGCCTTTAGTTCGGTTTTGGGCAAACGCAGATAGAGCGATTGCAAATAGAGATTGGCTTTATCGAGTCGGAACTGTGTGCGTAAATCGTTCACAACCAGCCCACTTCGTTCAGTAAAATTGGCTGTTCTAACATTAGCAGAAGTTGCAATGGAGTCGTAAGAGAGTGAGTCTATGCCTATATTTAGGTTGTTCAGCGCTATGTGAGCGGGGTCGAATCCATGCAAAACGTGTGGAACAAAAGTCTTATCGTAGGTAAGTTGTCCACCACTCCACGCTATTTGGCGCACCCGATACACCTTATTATATAAGTCTATGAGTGCATTTTCCACAGTAGCTTTCTGGAAATTGGCACCCACAACCATAGTATCGCCAGGCATGTGTAGGCGGAAATTGGTGCGATAAAGGTTTATTTTATTGATGTTTATCTTCCAAACTGTTTTCTTTTTTGTAGTGTCTTTCGGTGTAGTATCGTTGAGTGCTATGTCGAGAAATCCCCCCTGCACATCGGCATTGTTTAGCATTGCCGTAGTATTGTTAAGGTCTATGCCATGCGAAACCACTTGCAACCGTTCCAAATTGCCCCGTATCTGCAAGTCGCCAATATAGTTCATAGTGTTCGCTTTCAGTCCTTTGAAGGTGAGTTGGTCTATCTCTACTTGTTTTTTTAGTAGTGGAATAAGCTGCACATCTGCCACAAGTTCTTTCACATCTGCCACTGTATCGCGCCTTTGTGGTATACTATCGTTTGGTCGCAATGCCATTACTTGTTCCAATTTTAGGTCGAGTGGGAAGCTAAGCGATACGTGTCCAACCGATATTTCTAGTCCTGTTTTCTGTGAAGCATAGTCTGCTACCTTCTTTACTATCCAGTTTTGAACAGGTGGCAAGTAAAGAAGAACAAGCAAAAATATAAATAATAATATTGGTGCTAACACTATGGCAGCCAGCCATTTCGTTGATTTTCGTATGCGCATAAGCTTGTTTCAGCAGTTGGAACAATATGTTTCAATGTGCAAATGTACGAAAAAAAAGAGTGCAAACAGAAGGTATTGTGCAAAAATGTTGGGGCAGTGATGTATAGGTTGGTAGCATTTTCTCTCTTCCGTAGAGTCTACCAGCAAATGTAAAATTCCCGAAGAACTCTTCTTTCGGCATAGAAAAGTTGAGTTTTTCCCCCTCGGTCTTCTGTTTTCTCGTTTCCTATAAACAAGTATTTTTATGTTATCCCTTGTTGTAATGGAATATACTCAATGAGATTATGTGGTTTTGTCCTTGCCAAGCATTAAAAGAACCAAGGATTTATTTTATTTTTCTACATTCTATTTTTACATTTTTTTTGCCGTCAGTATTGCTGATAAACGGACTTTCCAGATAGTATTTTCCTTTCCTGTAATATAAATTCACTGTGGGTGAAACGTTTCTGTCAATATTGGGCATCAGTGTATCTTCCGACAGCGATTTGACAAAATCAAGGGAGAGTTTGTCTTTCGTTTCTGTTTTTACACTGCATTGGACTTCAAAGGCAGTCATTTGCCCATTACCGCTGAATACACATTGGTCAGCCGCAATGCTCAATGTGTACTCTATGAAAGGCGAAGGAACAACGGTCGTATCTGATATGAAGTATTCATATTCACCGAACCATTTGTGATTTTGGACGGCTACGATAGGTGTGGGGCTTTCTTCTGGTTCTTGGTTATCGTACTTTTCCTTTATTTCTTTGAAATATCTCTTCTCATTGGTAAAGTAATTATGATACACTTCGCCATCTTCCATATACTTATATGTCCATAAAGCTTTATTCTGATCTATTATCTTACATCTGAATGGTGTGCAAATGTTATTGACAAAAGATATGATAAACTCGTCTTTTTCTAAATGTACTGTGTCTATGGGATAATGTACATCTTCCATATCGTACTGCACAAAAAGTTCTTTTTTTATTGTATCGACATTTATTTTGTGTGCTACATCAAAACAAGCATGGTATATTACGGTGTCTCCATTGTCTGTAATTGTCAATTGCTCCCAATTTCCTACAAAGGAATGGTTGTTGCTGTCTTTTATGTCATACCATTTTTGTGCATTGCTGCATGAATAGAAGAATAAAAGATAAAGTAAGATATTTAATAATTTCATAATTAATTCCTCCTAATTTGTGTTACTACATATTTTTGTAGCATTATATTTTGTATAGGTGGGTAGCCGTTGAACCAACCACCCAGCACCAAGATACATTATTTTATCTCTTCAAAGCTACCTTTTGAATTGATGCAATAGTATCTTCTACGCTCTTTTTGTTTTCCCGCTTTCTCGTTTTCCTCCACCTCGGTATAGTCGTTTAACACTGGTAAAGCACCATAATAACCTGCAAGATACTGCTTTGCGAAGTCGGCATCGTTGCGTATTCCGCGCAAATCGGCTAACGAATAGAGTCGCGTAGATTCATCTTCCTGCTTCTCGGCAAAGTAGAATTGGTCGCGACGCATAATGGAAGGAGACATCAAATTGGTGTCGTGGCTGGTGAACAACAGCTGCGAATTGTTTTTATTTATCTTAGGATTGTTGAACATTTCTATCAATTTGATGAGCAAGGAAGGGTGGAAATTACTGTCTATCTCGTCGATAACAATTAGAAATGGGGTGTTTCCCATATTGAACGCCACAAGAAGCAATCCTGCCAAATCGAAGATTTTCTTATTCCCGGACGACTCTCTGTACTCAAGATTCATTGACAATGGCTTGTTGTTACCATCGTGAATAGTTCTTTTCAACAACACTTTATTCAAAGGAAAGTTACTATAATCATTATCAGGATAGCTCTCATCGTCTATCAATTCAATGCCATCGTATTTCATATCGAATCGTTTCAAAAAGGAAAGAAACAATGGTGTTGATTCTTTTATTGCACTTATTGAAACCCCTCTGAACATTTCTTTATATACAATATTGTTGATTATACGATGTTTTAAATAGCTTACTATTTGCTCTGGAATACCCTTTGCATCGAAAGCAGCAGCGTGAACGAGGAACAATGTGTGCGGATAGGGCAGCTTGGTGGGTATTATCATTCCTTCCGAAGTGGGCAAATTGTTCTCCTTCACCTCGTTGCCTACACGCAAAAACAAGCGTTTCATGTTTTTGTCTACGTTGCCATAGAGCCACTCGCTCTCTATTTTAACACCGTTAGAATCAACATTTTCTGATGCATCATCAGACTTATTCACCACAAAACCATAGCGATACTTCTTGCCATTCAATAACAATACAATCTGAAATAAGCAACCTTCGTTAGACGTTTCGAAGAGAAATGGGTCGTAAAGTGGGCGTACTCCACGTGAATCTATCGCCAATGAGCCTACTACTTGCGTAAAATAGCTTAACGCCATCAGCATGTTCGACTTGCCACTGGCGTTCGCTCCGTACAGACCAACCGTCTTTAAGAGCGACACGCCATTGCTTTTAACAATATTATCTGCATCAATGTCGCTGCCGGCAGGACTTTTCAAGCCTGTTGCTTTAAAGCTGATTGTCTGCAAATCTCTTATGGAACGATAGTTCTTTACGCTAAATTCTATAATCATAACATTGTAGTATTTATGCAAAAATAGGCATAATTATAGAACTAACAAAACATTTTCTTCAAAATTTGCGGTTATTCTGCAAATTCGAAAGAAACGATATCAAATTATAGAAATATGGCTGGCGTGTAACTATCTATAAGCCACGCTATTGCGAAAACCCATTTTTTGCAATGCAAAAACCCCTTTTTTGGAGTGCAAAAAGGGGGTTTTTGTAAGGCAAAAGTATGGTTTTTACAAACCGATGGTATATAAGTAGGAATGCTCCTTACCAGTTCTGATGTTTGAGATATTACGAATACGCAACATTATTTCGGGAAGATTCGTGGGTACGGGCACGATGAATCAGCCCCTACGCCTGGCGGAATGGTCGCTGATAAATACATTATGCGTTAAATGCGCCTTACGTATTCTAATGCTTTCCTTATGACTTTATCTATATCAACCTCCAAAAAACGATAGTCATCTACCGATACCATACTAGGAATAGTCATAACACGGTCGAACGTTTTATACGTTCCTTCTTCCTCGTCTACCACCATTTGGTATAGCACACCCCTGTGGCAGACTTTCCCATGCCGTAGTATAGATTCCTTTGTTACGGCAAAACAGCCCAAAAGATCCATAAAGTTCTCTTCTGCTTCAATAGCCGAAAAGAAGTCAGACAATTGGTGTTCTTTCACGCCAATCCTTTTTAGCAATGTCAAAAGCTTCACTAATGGGGTGTCAGACTGGAAGCGAAAGTTGTCCGTAACACTCACTTCTTCTCGTATATATGCATCTTCGAAGTTGTCTAACACGTTCATCATGTCTTTAATATCGCTTCTATCCAGCCTTATTCCAATAGCCGTTAATCCTTTAGAGACGGTTTCGAAGTTTATTTTACACTCTTCTTTTACATACGATTGTAGGGAGCTTTTTGCATGTTCGGATACTGAATGATAGAATGTAGTGCGTGCAACAAACTCTTTTATATAGCTTTCGTAGTTGGCTTCGCCATAATAGTTACGGAAAATAGTGCCTATTGCAACTGTATCCATCATAAATATTATCTTAGCAAAACCAAACTTATTTTGTGTTTTTATTGGATTTATTTCGTTGTCGTCTCCCTGTTTTTCTGTTGCATTAGCTGTGGTTTTCTTTTCTGTTCGTGTGGAAAATATATTGAAAATACCAAACAATTGCACTGGGTCTATACGGTCAAAGTCTTCTATTAATAGCACTGGTGTCTTTTTTAGACCCATTATGGCATGTGTTATTAGCCAGCTCATGGGGTCTATTTCGCCTATTTCATTGGTTGCAGCAGACATTTTTGCTATTGATTTTGCAGCTCTTTCAAACTTTGCTCTTGCTATATTTTCTTTTAATCCCCTAAATTTCTTACACTGTTGAGCATATCCTTCTGCCAGCGTAATGGTTCCTTTTAAGAGCATACCCAGCTGATTGCCATTGCTTAATGTAGATGGTGCGAATCGCATAATGTCTTTTACAACATCTATAGTATTCTCGTTGAAATACCATTGCAATAGAATGTGGTCGGGAATTTTAATGTTTGTGTTTAACGTACCATCTAAAATGAGTTGGAAAAGTAGGTCGCGTTTAACATACTCTAGTATCTGTTCGTTCATTGCAACCTCGTAATTAATAGGCGTAAGCGTATAAAATGCGTATTGGTTGCTATACTTTTCTTTAAACCTTTCTATAAATTCGGAATTTCTTTCGCCTAATTTTACCGAAAAAATGGTTCTGTTTACATCAGCCGCATTCAGATGATTGTAAAACGCTATTAGTTTATTTGCGATATCCATAGGGATTTTTTGGTTAATGTCCTAATACTTAGTGATTAATATCTTTGGCTCCTTTACCACACATTTTCGTAATGCAAGCATTGTGAATATACGGTATAGAGCTTTCGATACAAAGTTACTAATAAATTTTTATAGTACAAATTTTTTGCGTAAAGTTTCTTTATATAAACGAAAAAAAATGATGTTGGGTGGGGTTCTGTACACAAAGGTGTATTGTTTCTAAGGTTTCTATGGCTTGTTTAGCGTATAGAAACCTTAGAAAGGTGTGGTAAAAGTGATGTATTTTTTAGTACAATCCGAACCAGAAATGGTAAATGTAGCTAATGCCAAGTCCGGCAATGGTTGCCATAATAACGTGTATCATACCTGGAGCCATAAACGAATGGTTCAGCAAATACTTACCAATGACGGTTGTTCCCGACCTATCGAAGTTCACAGTAGCTATGTCTGATGGATAATTAGGTATAAAGAAGTAGCCGTAAGTAGATGGCATTACGCCAAGAAGAATCCACCCCGGAATGCCTAAGGCATAGGCAAGTGGCAACATACTAACCACTACTGCGCCCTGAGAGTTAATAAGAACAGACACAGCAAAGAAGGCAATGGCTATAGACCAGGGGTATTCGTGCACTATTCCTCCTAACAATTGCTGCATTTCTGCCTGGTAATTGTCAAAGTAAGTGTTGCTCATCTATGCTATACCGTATATTGCTACCACTGCAACCATACCGTTTTGCCATACTGGTCCGCTAATTGCTTTCTTGGGTTTTGCCTTACAAAACATTATCATAAGGGCACATGATACTAGCATTATTATCTGAATGACGATGTTTTTTCAAGGTATATATACATAGAAAAAAGGTATATATACATAAAAAAGAAGCTGTGCTGCACTTCATAAGTATTGGAACCACGAAGTTTTTTTAGTTTACCGCACAGCATTCTTTTTCTATGTTGCGCAATGTTCTCGGTTCCAATGTACAGCTTTTTTCGCTTTATTCCACAACGTTCCCGATTGTACAACACTGCGTTTTATTTGTTTCAACATAATAGTGCTTATATTTCCACAACATTGTGGAACGCACAACTAAACCTCATAGGTATATTTTCATAATCCCTATTGGCTTTTATCAGTCCGTTGTAGATTTGCCTGTCGGTTGCTTCATAGCAGGTATTGACTACTATATACGAAGCTTTATGGTTAATTACGTCTATTTGTAACTTGCTGCAAAGGTAGATATTATTTTTGAAAAGAAAAGAAAAAACACAATAAAAGTTTTCTGAAAACATCATTTTTTTTGGTTTTTCGCTTTAGGTTCTCTACCCTATCGCTAGTTCGTATATATATTAAGAAGAATCGGACTACGCTATTTTATTGTTCTATTTTCCTATTATGACAAAATAATTATAAGGAAAACGACATTTTGTATAGTGCTTTGTTTAAAAAATATGAAATATATTACATTTCTTTCTCTATCATTTGACATTGTCAAATAAATGGTTTATATTTGTAACGACTTAACATCTGTATCACAAAAGAAAGGAGTTTATATGAAGAGCTTAAATCATTCGGAGTTGTATAACGATAGTACAACCGAAAAAAAAGTGTACAACAAAAAGGAGAACGTGAACAATCTCCAAGGTAAAAAGGTGGAAACAACTGACAAGAAACCATTAGGTGGCGAAATATGGTACACCTAACAGCAATACACATATAGTGCTAACGGTATTGTAAAGGCTGTTTCTACGCTTCGGTGTAGAGGCATTGCCCGTACCAAACTTAGAAAAGCGCAACCCCACTTGGTGGGTTACGCTTTTTTTTATTGCCTAAACAAGTTTATTAGAAGCTATATAACAATGTATATAGAAACACCTGTTACAGCAGAAATCTACCTCCGCTGTTATTCCAAAATATATGTAGCTACCACCAAACAAAAGCCTTTCACATACTCTTGCATATTATACCATTATACAAAAACCCCCTTTTTGCCGTGCAAAAGTATGGTTTTTGGCGTGCAAAAAGGGGGTTTTTACATTGCAAAAGTATGGTTTTTGCAATGCGAAAGTAGGCATTCTGTGTATGTTATTGTGCCATAGTGAGTTACAAGTGTACGTTGGTGCACAATTTTATGGTGTTTGCAGATACATAAACAACCACAAAATAACAACCCATTAGCAATATTTTGGCAGACCGTCAGCAGCCGTAGGGGTCCGATTTATCGCGCCCGCATATATGAAAACAACCGCAAAATGAGGAACGAACATACGTGTGTGGTGGAATGAATATACGTATTTGATAATGTGGACATACGTGTACGAGGAAACGAATATGCATATTTAATAATGTGAAAATACGGGCACAATGAATCGGTCCCTACACCTTGCGGAATGAAATGTGGGGTATTTCGTGGTTGAATGTGGACATTTTGCGGAATGTTCGTGGGATATTTCGTGGACAAACGTGGTATTGTTGGCAAACCACAACACCGAAAATAATTGATATTACAACTGTTATGCTCTGTGCAAAGAACAATACAGAACACAAAAAAAACACACTTTGGTAAAACAAAAACAAATAAACGAAATATAAAAAATGGGTACACTATATCATCACTATTAAGTATTGATTCTGTGGTTTTTACCGTTTCGTACAAAAAAAATACTATAAAGTAGGTAAAAAGAGCATTTTCTTTAAAAATAAAATCACGAAAAATAAGTATTGTGTAAAGCATTCTTTCTTCCTAACTTTGCACTGCTTAGATAAGCAAAACAATAAAATTCAAATTTAATATAAACATAAAATAACAACAATAAAACAATGAAGACAAAGTTTTTTGCGGCTCTTTGCTTTGCTGCCGCCCTGTTTACATCGTGCAGTAAAGATAATAACGATGAGCCTAAAGTTAAGCCTACACCCGGAACTGAGCAGCCTACACCTGGAACTGAGCAGCCTACACCAGAGACAGCACAGATTAAGCATTTCGAAACACTTATGCCTGGCTACGATTCGTGGGTTTATGTAGACCTCGAAACTGGTAAATACGAACAACAAGAAGAGCTTGGTGCACGCGAATATCGCAAATACAACACAATGACAGACTACGAAGTGGTGAAGACAGAACCTGCAAAAGGTAGCGAGAAAGACCTACCAAAGAAGTGGGATTTAGCCTTCCATATTACCGATGTTCGTACCAATGACGGTGCAGTATTGATGACCGACCAAACCAATATTAGTAGTATTAAAACACTTCCACAAGGCGATTATGTTGCAGATGTACCAAGCGAGATATTCGTAGAGTTGGGTGCTATGAAAGCAGGCGGCCTTATGGTAGTGTCAAAAACTATGTTAAACAAAGAAATGGCTAAGTGGGCGAAGAGCACTGGTATGGGTAAACCAAAGATAATTAGCGACAAAGTGTTTGCCGTTAAGTTTAAAAATGGTAACGAAGCCCTTATTTTGTTCAAAGATTACTTAGACGCTACTGGCAAGAAAAAGGCTGTAAGCTTCGACTATAAGTTTATAAAGAAAGCATAACAGAGGCAAACTCTTTTATGCTAAACCATAGCACGAGCGATAAACATAGTGGCAGAAGCATTGCCAATGTTTATCGCTTGGAACGTGGTTAGCTGTAATCTACACCTTATTATATATAGGTTCACATGCCTGTCGTTCCCCTTCGGGAGAGCGATAAGGTGCACTTTATACCAAATTTACATAGAAACAAATTCATCAAAGCTTCAGTAAAATGAAGAAACTATTACTTATTCTCACACTCTTAACAACAACCTTCGCTACTATTTGTGCCGACAACGTTACACCAGAAAAAGGTTATCAGTTATCGGGAACGGTGGTTGATGTAGACTCTGACGAGCCTTTGGCAGGCGCAGTGCTAAAGGTTGAGGGCACCAATATAGTGGCAGGCACCAACAGTAAAGGCGAATTTACACTTGTTTTTGGTGCCAATAAGGTTTACACAGTACGCATTTCGTGTATGGGTTACGCCCCCCGCACAATACAAGTTCCGGCAGTTGGACACCCCACACTCAAAATAAAGATGATTCCAACCAACTCTAATTTAGAGGAAGTAGTGGTTACTGGTTCGCGAAGCGAGCGACCTTTGAAAGACGTTCCCGTAATTACACGTGTCATTTCGCAGGACGAAATAAAAACAGTAAACCCAGTAGACCTAAACACTCTCTTGGAATATACATTGCCGGGTATACAGTTTTACTACAACAGTATGAGCCAAACCACAAGCATTAACTATCAAGGAATGGACAGCAAATCGGTGCTTTTCTTGGTAGATGGGGAACGAATAAGTGGCGAAGGCTCCGATCATAACATCGATTTCAGCCGTATCAACGTCGATAACATAGAGCGAATAGAAGTGGTAAGGGGGGCAGCATCTACCCTTTACGATAGTCGTGCCATCGGCGGAGTAATAAATATCATCACAAAAAAGAGTTCTCGCCCACTAAATGTACAGCTAAGCTCGCGCTATGCAGGCGTTAACGGACAGAACTATGGTGTTCAAGTGGGCATAAACCGTAGCCGACTAAATTCGCAAACATCGTTCGGGTTCCGCAATCGTAGCACTTATTGGGTGAAAGACAAGGAAGGAAAAACCGTAGAACGTATTGCACCAGATGGTAAAGCCATTGAAGAAAGAAGCGAACCACGCGATTTGCCCGTGTACGGATATAAGATTTGGGACGTAGGACAACGCTTTAGCTATAGATTTACCGACCAGTTTACAGGCGAACTCTTTGGTTCTTTCTATGCAAACATACGTCCAACCTATCAAGGACGCCGCTATCATCAACGCTACGAAGACCTTGTTTTAGGTGCAAAAGGCAACTGGCAAATGAATAAAAACAACGGTTTCGCATTCTCGTACACCTTCGATAACTACGCCAAAAAAGACGATTACAACCTTGTTAAGCTGGTAGAAAAAGTGTACAACAACATTAACCACAGCGCACGCCTATACTATACGGGCACATTCGGACAGCATACATTCAACGCCGGAGTGGAAGCCGTACACGAAAGTCTACGCCATTACATGATGAAAGATACTGGTATGGTGAGCAGAACACAGTTCTCGCTCTGCGTTCAGGAGGATTGGAAAATCAATAATGCACTAAACATAGTGGTAGGACTACGTGGCGACAAAAGTCCAAACTATTCTTTCCACATCACACCTAAGGTTTCGGCTCTCTACAGACCACTTTCGTTCTTAACATTTCGTGCTGGCTATTCGCAAGGATACCGCATTCCCACCCTTAAAGAGCTGTATCAGGAGTTCAATATGGCAGGTATGATTACTATATATGGTAATAAAGACCTGAAGCCAGAGTATGGAAGCCAACTCTCTGCATCGGTAGAATACGACCGTAACGGGCTTAACCTGTCGCTATCGGCATACCACAACCGTTTCAAAAACAAAATAACATACGAGTATTTGGCACCCGGTGTAAACTACGATATGCATTATATCAACTCCGATAACGTAAAAACAACAGGCATAGAGGCTACTGTTAATTACAGAATGCTATGTGGCTTGAGCTTTATGGGGGCTTATACGTATATAAACGACTACAATGTAAAAGACGGATACAACCGTTCGTGGATACGTCCACACTCTGCTAAGTTCAACGTAACCTATAAACGGAAGTTCGGAAAAACCACCGAATCTATTGCACTCAATAGCCAATGGATGTCGCGAATAACACGTTACGCTTACGATTCGGACGCAAAGGCATACGTTCGCTACGTTTACGACCCACGAACAATATGTTCGCTCAACCTGCGGTCTGAACTTCCACGTGGCATAAACCTTGGTTTCATGATAGACAACCTATTTAATTATCACGATAAAGCGTCCGACTCTGATGTGCAACTACCACTCAACGGCATTAGCTACGTGCTTACAGTAGGTATAAACCTGTCCGACTTGTTCGGGAAATAATATCTTTCACATTATTATATATACTGTGCTACACAACTATAATGTATTGCTTACACAGCAACAACACCCTTTCACTATGGCGACAACCTTTTATCGCCATAGTGATAATGCGTTATATCCATAGATGTAATGCGTTATATCCATAGATATAACATACTTACACCATAGTGTTAGAACTGTAAAGCCATAGCAACAAAGATAGTTTTGCACACAGTAAACAAACAATATTAAACAGCTAAACCATTCATAAAGAAATAAAAAACGAACAGAATGAAGAAACAAAAAATAATAATCGGCGCCGTTATAGCACTGCTACTGCTTATTGGTTTCGGCGTTTGGAACAAGTGGATGTCCACTACTCGGATAGCATTCATAAACTATCAAACCATAACACTGGGGCAAATTGGTCGTGCAAACGATAATCCGCTCATCAAAATAGAGAGTCTTGACGCTGACGACATAGCCAAAGCCGATGGCTACGATATGGTTTTTGTGCAGGCAATGGGCTTACGGCTAACCGAAGAACAACGTGCTGAGCTTGAAAAAGCTATGAAAAACGGAACGCCAGTGGTGAGTACGCTCATCACAAATCCCGATAACGATTTCTGTTCGGTAGACACTGCCAATGCCAATCGTATGAAAGCGTATATCGACAACGGCGGTCGCGAAAACTATCACAACCTTCTTAGCTATGTAAGAAAGTACATAGACAAAAAAATTATCTATGCTTCTGAACCCGGAAAGGTGGTAGAACGTGTGCTCGGACTACTATATCATGCCGACCCAAACCGTCCCGACGACGAGGACAAACAGTTTAATTCGTTGGCAGAATATAACAAATTCCTAAAAGAAAAAGGACTTTGGAAAGCCAATGCACCCGCTATCATCATAACAGGAAGTATGGGCGAGCCTAAAGAACTAATAGCAGAGTTAGAGAAAACTGGCAATATGGTGTATCCAGTGAACTCTATTCAGCAGTTTGTAGAGGCACATCACGCCGACAGCATTAAGGTTTCAGCTATCATTAATATGGCGCACGGACGCTTAGGCGATGCTTTCGTAGACTATTTGAAGCATGTTGATGTTCCATTATTCGCTCCGCTAAACGTAAATCAGCAGGAAAAGAAGTGGGAAAACGACAAGATGGGCATGAGCGGAGGCTTCCTTTCGCAGAGCATAGTTACTCCAGAGATTGACGGAGCCATACGTCCGTATGCCCTTTTCGCACATTATGTAGGCAAAGACGACCTTGAATACGTTGCAGCAATGCCCGAACGGCTCGGCTCTTTCGTGCAAACTGTAAACAACTACATAGCTTTAAAGCACAAGCCAAATAGCCAAAAGCGAGTTGCCATATACTATTATAAAGGTCCAGGACAGAACGCTTTAACCGCAGGAGGTATGGAAGTGGGACCTTCGCTCTACAATTTGCTGGTGCGTTTAAAGCACGAAGGCTACAACGTAGCGGGCTTACCAGATTCGCCAGAGGGCTTAATGCAAGCCATACAAAGGCAAGGTGCAGTGTTCAACCTATATGCTAAAGGAGCGTTCGACGACTTTATGAAGAATGGAAAACCAGCTCTTGTAACCAAAAACCAATACGAAAGTTGGGTGAAAAAGACACTCCGACCAGAGAAATACCAAGAAGTGGTGAAGGCAAACGGCGAGTTCCCAGGCGAATATATGTCTACTCCCGATGGAAAACTAGCTGTTGCACGTGTTCAGTTCGGTAATATTGTGTTGCTTCCACAGAACGCTGCAGGCTCAGGAACCAATGCTTTCCAAATTGTTCACGGCACTAACGCAGCTCCACCACATACATATATTGCTTCGTATTTGTGGACACAATATGCCTTTAAAGCCGATGTGCTCATTCATTTCGGTACACACGGCAGCCTCGAATTTACTCCAAAGAAGCAGTCTGCCCTAAGTAATCTCGACTGGCCAGACCGTTTAGTGGGCACACTACCACACTTCTACCTTTACACTATCGGCAATGTTGGCGAAGGACTAATAGCCAAACGCCGTTCGTATGCCGGACTACAGTCGTATCTTACACCACCTTTTATGGAGAGCGGAATGCACGGAGCATACGCAGAACTATCGTCTAAAATAAAGCTTTACAACCAAAACATTGGCAAAAACAAGGCTTTATTGCAACAAACATCGCTTGCAATAAAAGCCATTGTGGTGCGTTTGGGCTTCCATCGCGACCTTGGTTTAGACAGTATACTTACTCGTCCGTACACAGAAGAGGAGATAACGCGCATCGATAACTTTGCAGAAGAGCTCTCAAACGAGAAGATTACAGGACAACTTTATACTTTAGGCGTACCTTACGAGACCGCACGCATCAACAGTAGTGTACTTGAAATGTGCACAGATCCCGTAGCTTACTCGCTGTTTACACTCGATAAGGTACGCAAAAAAGCCACCGAAGCCTTGCTAAAACACCGTTCAGAGTTCAACAGTCGCTACCTTTACCCTGCCAAAGCATTGGTTCAGTCGCTCATAAATAGTTCGGCTGAAGTGTCAGATGCCTTTGTTTGCAAAGTAGGACATCTATCTCCAGACGACATTAAGCGTGCCCATAAGATATACGATGACCTTAATGCACCATCGGATATGATGAGTATGATGATGCGAATGGGCTCTATGAGCAAGAAAAACAAAGGCGGAAAGGGTATGCCAATGGGTATGGGAATGGCTAAAGGTATGGGCAAAATGCCACCAGAAATGGCAAAAGCTATGTCGAAAGGCAAACCAATGCACGCCAAACAAGGAGGTATGCCACCAATGGGACACCCCGGAAAGATGCCAAAAGGTATGGGAAAGAAACCTGAAAATATGGGCGGACACCCCACAACAAAGGGCAAACAAATGCCACAAATGGGCAAACCAATGGACGGAAAGGCTATGCAAGGAATGCCTAAGAAGGGTATGGCTGGCATGGCAGCTATGATGAAAGACAAGAAAAAATCGTATTCTAAAGAAGAAAAAGACTTTGCTTTTGCGGTAAGAGAACTGGAACGAACGCTCAAAAACATAGCAAAGTATAAGCAATACCTTCTTATTAGTCCGCAAAACGAGCTCGAAAGCATCATCAATGCTATGAATGGAGGCTACACTGCCCCCTCTCCTGGCGGCGACCCTATAGTTAATCCGAACACATTGCCTACCGGACGCAACCTGTTTGGCATAAATGCAGAGTCTACACCAAGCGAAGCTGCATGGGAAAAAGGTAAACAATTGGCACAAAACACCATCGATTTGTATAAGCAACGCCACAATGGTGCAATGCCACACAAGGTTAGTTACACGCTATGGAGTGGCGAATTTATAGAAACAGAAGGGGCTACCATCGCTCAAGTGCTATATATGCTGGGCGTAGAACCCGTGCGCGACTCGTTCGGAAGGGTAAGCGACCTACGCTTAATCCCATCTAAAGAGTTGGGACGAAAGCGTATTGACGTTGTAGTACAGACCTCCGGACAGCTCAGAGACCTTGCTGCATCGCGTCTTTTCCTAATTAATAAGGCGGTGGAGATGGCTGCTAACGCCAAAGACGATGTGTTTGAGAACGAAGTTTCTATTGGTGTGAAAACCGCAGAACGCCATCTTACAGAGAAAGGAGTATCGCCTAAGGAGGCACGAAAGCTAGCTTCGCAACGCATTTTCGGTGGAATGAACGGCAATTATGGCACTGGCATACAAGCAATGGTTATGAGTGGCGACCGCTGGGAGAAGCGAGAGGACATCGCAAACACCTATATTAACAACATGGGAACCTTCTATGGCAGCGAGAAAGACTGGGAACAGTATAACAAATATGCCTTCGAGGCTGCTCTAACGCGTACCGATGTGGTGGTGCAACCACGCCAAAGCAACACGTGGGGGGCATTAAGCTTAGACCATGTATATGAGTTTATGGGTGGATTGAACCTTGCTGTACGGCAAGTAACGGGCAAAGACCCCGATGCTTACCTAAGCGATTATCGCAATACACATAACGTTCGCATGCAAGAAGTGAAGGAAGCCATAGGCGTAGAGAGCCGTACCACCATTCTAAACCCTGTATATATAAAGGAAAAAATGAAGGGTGGAGCAAGCGCAGCTGGTGGTTTTGCAGAGATTGTAGAGAATACTTACGGCTGGAATGTTATGAAACCGAAGGCGATAGACAAAGAATTGTGGGACGATATATACCGTGTGTACGTGCAAGACAAGTACAAACTGGGCACAAAAACATTCTTTGAACAGAAAAATCCAGCAGCTTTGCAACAGATTACAGCCGTTATGCTTGAAACTGTACGTAAAGGAATGTGGAAAGCAACACCTCAGCAGGTGGCTGATATTGCCAAATTGCATGTAGAATTGGTTAAGAAATACAAGCCATCGGGCTCTTCTTTCGTTACCGATAATGCCAAACTACGCAAGTTTATAGCATCTAAAGTTTCGCCAGAACAGGGCAAAGACTATCAACAACAGATAGAACAGGTGCGCAATTCGGCTGCAAATGCCAACAAGGGTACTGTTATGAAACGCGAAGATATGTCGCAAAAGGTTGAAAAACATTCTCCGCTGCTTAGCAAAGGCCTCGTTATTGGTGGTGCAGTGTTGCTCTTTGTAGCTTTAGTAGTATTCATTGTGCGCCGCCGTCGTAATACGAATGCAGAATAAATGAATAATGGAAACCATAGTATATATACTATTTATGCTTGTTTGTTTCAGCTTTTTGCTGAAACAAACTTTCGTAAATACTTTGCAACTTAGTATTACTGCGGTGGCAGCAATGGTGTTTACAGGCTTCGCTTGGCACGTTGCCATCTTGCAATCGTCCACAGAAATAGCTGCATGGTTGGCAAATACAAACTTGGTTCGCGATATTTCTGTGGTGCTAAACATAGACGTTCTCTTGTCTATGGCATTCTGCTTGCTGGCTGCAAACATCAAAATTGGAGAACACGTAGGGCGCAAAGCTCGCTGGCTATATGCCTTTTTACGGTTCTTTCCTGGCATTATGATTGTGCCAACTCTATTTGCTTTGCTTGTTGAAACCATATTTATGTTTCCGGGCGAAGACTTCTCGCTCATTGCTTGGACGCTTGGCGGTGTGTTCTGTGGGGCTATTTTGCTGCTCACATATACCATAAAGTGGTTGCTTCCCGAAACTTTCTTACGCTTAGAACTGCTTTTTCTCTGCAATTTGCTCATTGCTTTGGTGGGCATAGTGGCTACAGTGAATGGCAAAACTGCCGTTGTGGGAACCGACAGCACAAACTTTGGTGCCCTCGCAGGTACACTTGCTTTGGTTGTTGTGGTTGGCATTGTGGGAATGTTGTGGCAACGTTGGCACACCAAACGACAAATGAAACAGTTAGAATAACACACACACGTTGCACAAAAAACATTTAGGCGCAACACATAATAAATAAGAATATAAAACAATAATACATTATGAACTACATTACAGACATACTCTACTGGATTTCTTCAGGACTTCTTGTACCCGTAGTCCTACTTCTCATTTTCTTCTTTTTGCGGTCGTTGTTGCTCTTGGGCGGCTTCTTCAGTCAGTATCTCACTATGCGCAAGAGTGGCATAATGCTACAAAAAGAGGTGAAACAGCTCACTGCCAACAACCTTTCTACACTTGCAGAACGACTACCAAAAGGCAAATTGCCCGTTGTAACCTGCATTTCTAAAATGTTAGAAAACCGTAACAGTCCTGCAAAAGTTACCTTTTTGCTCGACGAATACGAGTGTATGGTGGAGCGAGAGCTTGAAACGCCAAAGATGTTTACTAAAATGGGACCAATGTTAGGACTTATGGGCACGCTCATTCCTATGGGTCCGGCTCTCGTTGGCTTATCTTCTGGCGACATTGCATCTATGGCTTACAACATGCAAGTGGCATTTGCAACCACCGTAATAGGCTTGTTTGCTGGCGGAATAGGCTTTGTAGTAAAGGCAGTTAAGCAGCGTTGGTATCGCAGAGATATGGGAATGCTTAACTATATTGCTGATATGTTAGACGAAAACCGCGACAAACAACTATGAGAAGACGACAAATTAAATTTGAACACGACGAGGACGACGACCCAATGAGTGTTGTTAGCAACCTCTTCGATGCTGCAATGGTGTTTGCGGTGGCACTTATGGTGGCGCTTGTTACCCACTATAAGATGACAGAAATGTTTAGTACGGAGAACTTTACCGTGGTAAAGAATCCGGGAAAGCAGAATATGGAGATTATTTCGAAGAAAGGAAAGCAGATAGAACGCTACACTCCATCGAAAAATCAGGACGCTAAATCGAGCAATAAAGGTAAGCGTGTGGGCACAGCCTACCAGCTTGAGAATGGCGAAATTATATATATTCCAGACGAATAACCACACTGGCAACACACACAACAATATTGTTGTTTTTTAAAAACCCCCTTTTTGCAATGCAAAAGTATGGTTTTTGGCGTTCAAAAACCACCTTTTTGTAATGCAAAAAGGGGGTTTTTACATATAGCAATATATCCAGCATACACCGCACAAACCATTTATCGTATGCAAATGTATATCAGCGAACATACCGTAAGGCGTAGGGGCAGATTCATCGCGCCCGTTTTTCAATCCAAACCAAATGGTTTTAATGTAGCGAAATGATGCGAAACGCAACGCCGTTTCGTGATTATTCGGGCACACAGCCACCATAAATAGGCAAAAACATCTACGAAACAAAGCTATCAAAAAGAGGAAACGAGTATAGCTAAGTTATTGTTTTTTAACTAATCGGATTTGCAATTACAAGAAAAAAATAGTTTCTTTGCCATTCAATAAAGTATTTTTTTAACAATACAGAAACAGCACTCGACACACTAAGTGCACGTTGGTTGAAAACAAACACCAAACGAAGGTATATTGAAAAGACATTCCAAGCAAAGCCAATAAGCCGAGCAAAAACTGCAAAAGCAGTAATAAAACAAAGGAATATAACAACTGAAGAATTTTAAAAGAGCTATAACTTTATGAGAAAATTTCTACTTTTGATGATTGCAACATGCTGTTTAACAACAACAATGTATGCACAAGACAATTGGAAAATGAGGGTAACAATGAAGTCGGGAGAGGTTAAAGACTTCCCTTGCGACGATGTTAAAGACGTAACCTTCAGCAATACGAATAGCAATAGCTACCATGCCGATGTGGCTGTAACTAACACTTACAACATATATTACGGCTCTGTGTCCGACGAATTGGCAGCTTACACCCTACACCTTTGCGATGGAAAGCTGTCGAAAGGTGGCTTACCAACCGAGATTAATAAGCACGATATAAGGGTAACTATACTTGCTAAGCCTTCGTTAAACCCAAATAGCGCAGCCTTAACAAGCGGAAACTATACGCTTGTAGATAATACTGACGAAGCTGGAGTGTACCACAAACAAAGCGTTTACATAGAAACTAATAAGATGAATGCCAACGGACAGGTGGACGGTTTCCTAGATTCGCTTACCGTTTGCAACCTTAAGGTGGAACAACGACCTAACGGAACATACAACTTGCTACTGGAAGGCGAACTAAAAGAACACGGAAAAATACGCTTTACATACGATGGCAAGCTCGATTTTGTAAACAAAGACCCTGACACAGGCTACCAAGGCATTACAGAAAATGTAGACTTTAAACCAAAAAGTATGTCGGGACGATATGTAAGAGCTACCGATTCGTATTGCGATTACTCCATTACTTTCTTGAATTGTGAGACCGATGCAGAGGGATTTATAGTAGGAGCAGGCGAGTATTTGAACCTTGTGCTTCTCACAGAATATAAAGTTCCAATGGACATAAACACCATTGTGGGCACCTACAGCGTAGTTATGCCAGTTACAGGAGCTGTTTACGAACAAGGAAAATTCATTGGAGGCACTATGTTTAAGCGTGGAAACACCACCTATCCAGTGGGTTCGTACTACAAAGAGTTTGACGGACAGGGCGGCGAAGCATTCGGATTGTTCAACGGAGGCACTATAACCGTTACACAAAACAATGGCGATATCACTTTCAAAGGCAACTGGACTACACCCGAAGGCAAGAATGTGAAGATGGACTACACGGCAAATGTTAGCAACATTATAGACCAATCGCAACAGCAAACAAGTGCTAACGCCAACCAGAAAACAAACATTGGTAAAGCCAACAATACCAAAACAACACTGCGCACCAACATTAACGATGTGCAAAATGCTGGCAACAGTATATTGATGATTAAGAATTAAACCTAACTTCGAGCTTCTGCTATCTCACACAACCATAAGGAAGGCGAGGTAGCAAGCTCTCTTTTCGCTATCGCCTTAGGCATTAAGACTTTAGAGAACAAACCAAACACCAATATAAAAAGCGCATTTTTGGAATGTTCGCAGCATTATTTGCAGACCGTTAGCAGCTGTAGGGGCCGATTTATCGTGCCCGCGTTATTGTAAAAATACAATTTTTAGTTCGCAAAAATTGCGCTATTGATGAAAAGAAAGTACACATACGCTTAGAAAAATATACGTTTTTGATTAAAGAGGAATGTACGAGTGTTCATAAAAAGAGTACATTATTCCAAAAAGAAATGCTAAAACCGTTTGGTCTTAGCATTTTCTTTTATAGAACAAAAACCATTTTAAGCACAAAAAATATTAGAAAATACACCCACGAATACGCAACAAGCATATCGCAAAATACCCATATTTGTTGCGCCAAATATTCACATTCAAACACGAAATATATTGCTACCAATTTGCAACAACATAACATTCAAAAAACAAAAACCATACTTTTGCACGCCAAAAACCATACTTTTGCACGCCAAAAAGGGGGTTTTTACACGCCAAAAAACCCCTTTTTGTTTTTCGTTAGTATAACAAACACGTTGTTAATGTGTTACGAATATTCCGTGAAATGGCTGCGAACATTCCACAACAACGCAACGCACACACTGCTATTTTGGGGTAAATATAAAAAAGGGACCCCATAAATGGAATCCCTTTACCTGCAAACCGTCTGCCACAACCATTGCAAACAGATTGCAACAATGCCACAAACGTCCTCGTTCTATTGTTTTTTTACAAAGCACAAGAGCCTCAGGCGCACTGTGGTTTTAGTAAGAACGTGCTATAATAACACGGTGTTTAGCTGGCTTTCCGCTCAC
Source organism: Prevotella pallens (assembly GCF_900454935.1). Classification (NCBI taxonomy): domain Bacteria; kingdom Pseudomonadati; phylum Bacteroidota; class Bacteroidia; order Bacteroidales; family Prevotellaceae; genus Prevotella; species Prevotella pallens. Next base: position 111,099 of record NZ_UGTP01000003.1, on the reverse strand, counting down.
CATGTCCACGCCTTCGGTCTGTTCGAACATAAAAGGAACACACCGAATGGTAGCCTGAGTGTCTTCTTTTATCTTTGCTTCCGTCTCTTCTGTGCCGTCCCAATGGCATAAGAAGAAGCCACCATCTTTAATTCGCTCTTTAAATTCATCGTAGTTATCACACTCGTATATATGTTCGTTGCGGAAGTTGAGTGCCTTTTGATAGATGTTAGTCTGAATATCGTCAAGCAATTTCTCTATTCTTTCAACAATTCCATCGAACGAAACGTTTTCTTTTTCTAAGGTATCGCGGCGCATTATCTCTACCGTGTTGTTCTCTAAATCGCGTCCTCCCATTGCCAAACGCACAGGAACGCCTTTGAGTTCGTAGTCGGCAAACTTAAATCCTGGTCGTTTGTTGTCGGCATCGTCATACTTTACGCTAATGCCAAGCTGTCTAAGCTGTTCAACAACAGGCTTTAGCTTTGCCGAAATGGCAGCTAATTGTTCGTCGCCCTTAAATATTGGCACAATAACAACCTGTATTGGAGCAATCTTTGGAGGTAGAACCAACCCGTTATCGTCGGAGTGTGCCATAATAAGAGCCCCTATAAGGCGTGTGCTTACCCCCCACGATGTAGCCCAAACATATTCTGGTTTGTTATCTTTATTTAGGAAAGTAACATCGAACGACTTAGCAAAGTTCTGTCCAAGGAAGTGCGATGTGCCGCTCTGTAGTGCCTTTCCGTCTTGCATCATAGCCTCTATGGTGTATGTATCTAATGCTCCTGCAAACCTTTCGGTAGCACTTTTCACTCCCTGCACCACAGGAACGGCGAGCCAATGTTCGGCAAAGTCGGCATAAACTTTAAGCATTCGTCTTGCTTCTTCCTCTGCTTCCTCTCGTGTTGCGTGGGCTGTGTGTCCTTCTTGCCATAGAAATTCGGAGGTACGAAGGAATGGTCGGGTGCGCATTTCCCACCTCATTACGTTGCACCACTGGTTGCACATTAATGGAAGATCCCTATATGAGTGTATCCAATTGCGGTAGGTGTTCCATATAATGGTCTCGCTTGTTGGTCGAATAATAAGTTCTTCGTCTAGTTTTGCTGCAGGGTCTACCTCTACTCCACCCTCTTTTTCGTTAGCACGGAGCCGATAGTGGGTAACCACAGCACATTCTTTGGCAAATCCTTCTACGTGTTCGGCTTCGCGAGAAAGGAAACTTTTTGGAATAAGAAGTGGGAAATAGGCATTTTGTGCGCCTGTTTCTTTAAACATTTTGTCTAACTGTGCCTGCATCTTTTCCCATATAGCGTAGCCGTAAGGCTTTATTACCATACAGCCTCTAACGGGCGATTGCTCTGCTAAATCGGCCTTTACAACAAGGTCGTTGTACCATTGCGAATAGTTTTCTGCCCGTTTGGTAAGGTGTTTTAATTCTTTTGCCATAATATATACTATCTTTTTCTATGTCGTCTTTATAGGCAAATTCCCTAACTAAATAGGCAATTCCCCATTGTTTGAATAACTTTATCAGCGTAATTTTGTGCAAAATTACAAAAAAATGTTGGCAAACGGCACTTCAAAATAAAAATAGTTGTATCTTTGTTGCGGTGCCAGTGCATTAAGAAGGCACTGGTTTTGCAGGATAACAATTATGTGTTGTTTCGCTTAAAAAGAATGTAATGTGCTATTAAACCGTATGTATGATGTGCGCATACATATTGTGCAATATGCCAGAACATATATATTAGAATTTTAAAACATATAAAATTATACGCATTATGAAGAGTTTAAAAACAATAACAGCCGCACTTTGTGTAGCTACACTCGTATCTAGTTGTGCAACAAATCAAGGAACTTACAGTGCCGGAGGTGCCGGAGCAGGTGCCGTTCTCGGGGGTATCGTGGGCAACATTATAGGTAAAAACACCAAAGGAACTGCTATTGGTGCTGCCATTGGTGCCGCTGTAGGTGCTGGAACTGGTGCTTTAATTGGTAGACACATGGACAAAGTAAAGCAACAAACCCAAGCACAGGTAGACAATGCTAAGGTTGAAACTGTGAAAGATGCCAATGGTTTAAGTTGCGTAAAGGTTACTTTCGACTCTGGTATCTTGTTTGCTACCAACAGTTCAGACCTTAATGTATCGGCAAAACACGACCTTACGAAGTTTGCTGGTGTACTTAGACAGAACAGCGACTGCGATGTTGCTATTCAAGGATATACCGATGCATCGGGCAACGACAATATTAACATTCCGCTTTCAGAGCGTCGTGCCAAAGCCGTTTCAAGCTATTTGCGTTCGCAAGGTGTGTCTTCTGGACAGATTCGCACAGTAGAAGGTCTTGGAAGTTCTAACCCTATAGAGAACAAACGCGTTAGTCAGGCTAACCGAAGAGTAGAGGTTTACTTGTATGCATCTAAAGAAATGATTAATAAAGCCAATAATGGCACCTTGTAAAAAGATGCCTTATTTTTGATTAAACTTAACTACCGCTAAGACGTGTTCCGTAAATGGAGCACGTCTTTTTGTGTATATAACATTCTAATAACCACACATTTACAACCTGAATATACCACAAACACCCACGAAACACGTAGCGAACACTCCGCCAGGCGTAGGGGCCGATTCATCGCGCCCGTATCCTCGTATTATCAAATATGCGTTCCCCTCCCCCATTTTGTGGGTGTACACGTATATGCGGGCACGATAAATCGGACCCCTACGGCTGCGAACGGTCTGCAACAACGCTGCGAACGGTTTACTAATAATGTAACACCCACCCACGAAACACAACAAAACACTCCGCCAAGCGTAGGGACCGATTCATCGCGCCCGTATCCTGACATTACTAAATATACATTTTCGTTTCATCATACACGTGTTTCCACATTATTAAATATGTGTTTCCGTCCACCATTTTGTGGTTGTTTATGTATATGCAAACACCATAAAATTGTGCACCAACGTACACTTGCAACTCGCTATGGCACAACAACATACACAAAATGCCTACTTTTGCAATGCAAAAACCATACTTTTGCAACGCAAAAACCCCCTTTTTGGTTGATGCCTATATTGCTCTTATAAAACACTAAATATTCGGCTATAAAACATTCTTACCAAAACCATAAAACACTGCTCACAATATGGCTACACACACCACGCATTACGGCATATACACAACAACCGTTTGGCACAACTTTATTGTACCCTCCCATTGCACACAACCACAAAACGCATAATGAATTGTGCCACTATTATGCACACTTTTTGTAGCATTTATTATATTTCTACCCCATTTCCTTTGACATTAAAATTATTTATAGTATCTTTGCCGAACCTAAATACCGATTCATATAAGTCGAATTTAAACAATGTAGCCCTATATATAATAAGGTGTAAATTCTATTACGGAACAACAAAAAGAGAGAACGCAAACGGTGCAAAAGGCACCACAGCAAAACATATCCGTAGGAAAAACGGTTTATAAAGGCTACCAGAACGGTCATAAAGTATATACATTAATTTCAAACAATAAGCAAAAATGAGAAAAATCTACTTACTGATGTTTGCCCTAATGCTGTGTTTTAGCATGGCAAATGCGCAAGTTATCGAGGGCACGGTACTAAAATCGTGGGACGGAGCCAGTGGTTCTATCGAGATTCCTGCCAATGTTACCGAGATAGCAGATAACTGTTTCTACTCGCCAGCCGAGGAAGATCCAGACACTTGGGAGGTTATTGGCGAAGAAAAGAGTAACACCAACATTACAAACATTAAGCTAAACAATGTAAAAAAAATAGGCAAGAATGCCTTTAAAGGGTGTTCTAACATTGAAAGTATAGATGCACCCAATGTAGAAATAGTGGGCGACGAAGCCTTTGCACGGTGCGAAAAACTTGCAACATTGGCTCTTCCAAACATTAAAAATGTGGGAGTAGATGCCTTTCAAGGCTGCGAACAACTAAAAGAAATAGCGTTAGGAAAAAGCCTTACTACCATTTCGGGTAACTCGTTTAAGAACTGTAAGTCGCTAACAACCATATCTATAGAAGATGGCGGAGGCTATAAAGCTTTGCAAAATGCCATTATCAGTCCAACCAAAACATTGGTTTATATTGCCGGACAAGCCAAAGAAATAAAGCTAACTGCCGACGAATGTACTGCCATTGGCGACTATGCAATGTACAACAACACAAATATTGCAAAAATAAACCTACCCGGCGTTAAAACCATAGGTAAGGCTTGCTTTACGGGTTGCAGTGCTTTGGCAGAACTGTTAGTACCCAATTTGGTAAGCGTAGACACCAATAGCTACATTACATGGAGTGGTGTGGCATCGCTAAATGTGGTAGATATTCACCTAAGCAACAACTTTGTGTCGTTCGGAGCTACCGAATTTGCCGATAAAAGCTCCACAACCATTTACGTAGCTAACGAAAACGTAAAGGAAAAACTACAGCAAAAGTTTAAGAAATGCCAAATAGTAATAGGCGAACCACAGTCTACCGAGAAGTTTAAAGTAAACTATAGCATCACAAATATAGAGATTGATGGTAAGAAAATAGGCGAAATTGAAGCGTGGACAAATGGTGCACGCAACTTCGAAACAGGTACAGACATACCCAAAGGCAATAGCGTTTCGGTAATGGTAACACCATACGGCGGCTACAAAATAGACAAATGGGAAGTGAATGGCAAGTTGGCTGCACCCGAAAATCTACATCCCTCATCGTCAATAAATGGCGAAATATGGTCGGTTAATCACATTTCAGAAGCATTAAACATAGTAGTTACACTTACAAAAGAGGCAGAAGGAGACATTATTTTCTTTAAAAGTAAAGAGCCAAACTTTGGAAGTGTTACCTGCACAGTGGTAGAAACAGAACAGAAAATAAATAGTGCCGAAAAGGTAAAGAAGGGTACCAAGCTCCGCTTCGAGGCATTTCCAAACGAAGGATACCACGTTACACAGTGGTATAAGCTTGGCAAAGAAACCGTAACAGATGCTGAAGGACATACAAAAACCATCGATCAGTATCTGCCTATCGCAGGTTTCGACAACGCTACAGTATACGAATGCAACGCAGAAGATGCCTTAGACATACTCGTAGACTTCGATCGCGAACAAGGAAAGCATATTGTTAGCTTCAAATCGCTTAACAATGAAACTGGCGAACTCACAGCTTCGGTAGACGGAACTGCCATTTCTACAGGCACAGTAGTGGCACATGGCGCAACAGTAGTGTTCACAGCGCACCCAAAAGAGGGCTATGTTGTAGACAGTTGGCTACTTAACGAAAGCGAAATAAAGGGCGAAAAGGGACTTACTTACACCATTCCCGACCTGAAAGAAGACGTTACTGTGTGGCTGGTTTGTAGCAAACAAACAGAAGAAACCGAACATAAAGCCGAAATAAAAGACGGCCATCTCATCTCGTGGAAGCCAAAAGGCAAGGCTATAACCCCAGAAGGAGTAGAGTATATAGATAACAACGCATTGCAAGCTGCCACAGAACTCGAATCGTTTCATATAACAAAAGACGTTAAAAGCATAGGCGAACTGGTGTTTTTGTTCTGTACTCAGCTCACCGAAATCACGGTAGACCCTGCCAACAACTACTTTACATCGGTAGACGGAGTATTGTATAGCAAAGACAAAACACGCTTAATGGCTTATCCTCCGGGCCGTTCGGGTGCGTCATACGAGATTATTCAGAGCGCAACAAGCATAAAACCAGGTGCGTTTACATTGGTTCCATCGCTTCTTGGCGTAACTGTGGCTAAGGGAAACACGGCTCTACGTGCCAGCAAAGGCGCACTCTACACACGCAATATGCTCACTTTGCTCTATCAACCTACCATTCCACAAACTGCACCGGGCACAGATAAGCTCGCATTAAACGAGGGATTGGAAACCATTGCCCGCTATGCTTTGGCATACAACCATACTGTTACAGAGATAACACTACCTGGTTCGCTTAAAACTATCGAGGCTAATGCTCTCTCAAACAATCCTAACTTGAATGGAATAAAGTGGGAAGAGGGTGTTGAACCTGAACTTGAAACCATTGGAGATTCGGCTTTTTACCACAACGGACAGTTGGCAATGCTACAGCATATCCCATCTTTAAAAACACTGGGAGCAGGTGCTTTCATTAAAAATGCTAACCTTGTGGAGGTTCATATACCTGCAAACTGCACCATAGGAGATAGAGCTTTCTTTGAATGTTTGGCACTTCAGAACGTCTATTCGTATAGTATGACACCGCCAACTGTAGCCGACGATGCTTTCAAATCTATATATTATCTTGACGATGCTGTGCTACACGTAGACCAAAATGCGGTAGAAGCCTACAAAAAAGCCGATGGCTGGCGACACTTTAAGCACTTTGCCACCGATATTGTTACTGCAATTAGCTCAACAAAGGTTGCTACAAACAGTGCCGTTCGGGTTATAGCACAAAGCAATGGCTATACCATCGAGGGGCTGAATGCCGGGCAACGCTACACGCTTTGCACTGTTTCGGGTGTGCAAATAGCTACTGGCGTAGCCAACGAAGGTAGTTTGTTTATACCTGTTAAGCGCAATCAGGTGTACATTCTGCACATTTCGGGCGATAAAACCTACAAACTGTTCTAACAAAAGTATTCAGTTTAGCACATAAAACACAAGAGGGTGTGTCAAAATGTACACATCCTCTTTTTATGCACAAAGCCCCGACTTTCTCAAGCCAGGGCTTTGCTATTTCCTAAAGTTTTTGTACCTTTAGGCATTAAAAAAATCTCATTATGACAAAGATACACTTTCGTTCTTACATACACAAGAAAATGATTCTTTTTCCTCAAAGAATTGATAAGGATATCGCAGAAGACGACCCTGTTCGTCTTTTAGACGCCTTGGTGGATAATCTTATGTTGGATAATGTCTACAAGCTTTATAAGCCCAGTGGTCGCAAGCCTTATCATCCACAAATGATGCTCAAGGTGATTCTTTACGCCTATATGAATAATATCTATTCCTGCCGTCGTATAGAGTCGCTTCTCAAGCGTGACATTCATTTCATCTATCTGGCAGGATATGAGCAGCCTGATTTTATTACCATCAATCGTTTTCGTAATCGTGCGAAAAAGGAAATCAACAATATCTTTACACAAGTCGTATTAGTACTTGCAGCCAAAGGTTTGATAAGTCTTGACGTTGAATATATTGACGGCACAAAGATAGAATCGAAAGCCAACAAGTATACCTTCGTTTGGAAGAGAACCGTGGAAAAGAACCGCGCCAAGTTGCAGGAACAAATACGCACACTCTTGCTTCAAGTTGATGATGTCATAGCGCAGGACAATGCCGCTAAGAGAGAAGGTGTCGAGTTTACTGCAGCTCTGCTCGATGAGATATCCGAGGAATTGAACAAGTCTTTGGAATCAGTCCCTGAGCCTAAGACAAAAGAAGAGAAGCAGGCTGTTAGAACCAAGAAAAAACAGCTTAAAGAGCTAGAGAAGAAACGTAATAAACTCCAGGAGTATGACCAACACCTTGAGGTTATGGGCGAGAGAAACTCCTACAGCAAGACCGATCCTGATGCCACGTTTATGCACATGAAGGAGGATGCTATGCGGAACGGACAGACTAAGCCTGGATATAATCTGCAGATAGCAACTGAGAACCAGTTTATCACCGACTTTGCACTCTATGCTAATCGTACAGATACACTCACACTACCTTCTTTCTTGGAGTCTTTCAAATCACGCTATCATCGTTATGCCAAGACAGTCGTAGCCGATTCAGGGTATGGCTCCGAGGAGAACTATCTGTTCATGGACGTACATAATATGGAAGCCTATGTGAAGTATAACTACTTCCATAAAGAGCAGCGTCCACGTTACACACCTAACCCATTCAGTCCCGCAAGCCTTTACTATAATAAGGAACAGGATTTCTACGTCTGCCCTATGGGACAGCATATGAAACGTATAGGTATGAAGCGTTCCCTAACCTCTAACGGATTCGTTACTTACAGCGTACGTTATCAGGCAGAACGCTGTGATGGTTGTCCGTTGAGAGGCTCATGTTTTAAGGCAAGAGGGAACAGAATTATAGAAGTAAACCACCAACTACAGCACTATAAACAAAAGGCACGGGAACTACTGACCTCTAAAGAAGGCATCAAGCATCGAGGACAAAGGTGCATAGAACCTGAAGCTGTTTTTGGACAAACAAAATATAATAAGACCTACAAGAGGTTTAGGCATTTTGGAAAAGACAAGGTCAATATGGACTTTGCCTTCTTTGCTATAGCCTTTAACATAGGGAAAATGTGTAGAAAAACCAATCTCAAGGAACTAAAAGACATTATGGAGGTACTTTTAGGCACCTTCAGATGCTCTATACAAGTTTATATAGGCTATTTAAAGCCCAATAAATCATTTTATATGAAATTAGCAGCATAGCTGCAGTAATTAACGAATTATGTGGTAGACAAGGTAAAGGGAGAATAAAAAGAGGATGTATCAATTTTGACACACCCCCTTTTTTCTATCTGTCTTGATGTACGAAATATTACGAATTGCAACGCCAACGGTGGAAAATCGCAATGCCATTTGGTGGGTGTTCGTGGGTACGGTATGAGGTATTGCAATGCCAATGGTGGAAAATCGCAACGCCATTTTATGGGTGTTCGTGGGTATTTCACGGATTGTTCGCCACGCATTCACGGTACGAATATGGTATATTGGGGTGGTATGCAAAGCCAAAACCTCTAAGGGTACTATGAGAAATGCCCACTTCTCACAGCACCTTAGAGGATAAAAAAATGAAAGAAAAAAGCTTTAAAATGCCTTTAACGTCTGTTTATTTCTTCACTATTTTCTTGCCATTAACAATATATATGCCCTTTGGCAGAAGGTTTATGTTGTTAGATAGTCGTCGTCCGTCTAACGAGAATACCCCTTGTTGTGCAGTTTTTGTGTTAGTTTCGAGCGTAGTTTCTATGCCTTGAGTATTCTCTGGAGTAATTGTAACCCAGTCGGTTACAGGCTTTTGGTTGTCTCCATATAGCGAGAAGTACGAGTATCCTTTCTCTTTATGTTTCTTCCAAGTGTTGTTTTGGGGTTCTGTAATCTTGCATCCTTGAAACTCAGGATACTCGTCCCATAGCCAACAAATACTTCCGTAGTAGTCGTCTCCCTCTAATCCATTACCCTTTGCCTTAAGATTGCATCGGTCGAACTTCCAAAAACCGCCATACAAACCTGCCACTTCGGCTTCCACTTCCATGGTGCATTGGCTTATGGTGATATGTCCCCAGTTGCCAATACCCATCAAACTTTCTAAGTCGTCCGTATCTGTTCCACCTTTAATAGTAAGTTTTCCATCGCCAATAAATGTAATATCGCCATCTAATTGGTTCATCATACCCATGCGTTGCTTTGATTTTAGGGTGTTGTTTCCAATGAGCTGAATAGTCATACCCGGCAAATTGGTTACGAGTGGTATCTCTTCGTTGGTTTCGATAGTAGCATTTTCCAGCGTAAGAGTTTTGCTTTCGGGGTCGTACTTCACGTTTCCGCTTACTCCGGTAATGCTTGTTAGGTTGTTAAAATTGTCGGAAGTAACCTTTGTATCTCCTATTTGGAATCCATAAGCAGTTTGTGCTTGTATGGTTTTAGGGCCTACAAAGAGTGCAACAATCAGGGCAACAGTGGCAAAGCACATGTTTTTGGTTAGGTTAATTCTCATAGTTTTCATAGCCTCTCTGCTAAAACTCTTTCGGAGCAACACCGTTTCAGAGGCGCGGGTGTTTAGTTTTTATTCTGTTATTCTCTCGTTATTATATACTACTATGTGATATTTTGCAAATTTAAATCTTTTATTTCATATTGTCAAATGTTTTGTAACATTTTCTTATTCCTACCTAATGTATTTCCCCAAAAACATTATGTGTATGGCGTTGTGTGGGCGAGTGGAGATGTTAAAATAAGGTATCATTAAACAATTTGGCGTGAATTTCTCACGCATTAAATATATTTTATGTATATTTGCAGACGTAATTAGCTTATATAGATAGGCGAATTATCTATTATTATACATCTTTCAACATTCTAAAACTTGTGTGCAATGTTACTTAGAGTTATATTGAAGAACTTTCTTTCGTTCGATGATGAGGTACAGTTTGATATGTTTCCCAACACGAAAAAGACGTCTTTAACCGACCATATCTCACTGTCAGCCGGCAAATTGCCTGTTTTAAAGATGGCAGCGCTATATGGAGCCAATGGAGCAGGCAAGTCGAACCTAATGAAAGGGATAGAGTTTGTAAAGTTGTTAACAACTAAACGAGGTGTAATAACACAGTCTAACGTTTCCAGATTCTTTTATGCTTTGCGCAAAGATGCTGGTTCTTGCCCTATAGAATTGGCTTTAGAGTTTGTAACAAAGGACGGGCAGCCTTTCATTTATTCGGTTTCTATTTCGCAAAATGGTATCGAAAGCGAAACATTAAAGCTGTCGGGGTTAGGCTTCGAGCCCAATGTTGATGTGTTTGTTCGGCAGAATGATGGTTTGGTTTTAGCTCAAAAGCCATCTGACGAAATAGAACAGATGATAAAAAACTGGTTAGAACGTAATCCGTTTGATAGCCTTTTAACTATAAATAATGAGTTTCCTGTTTTGCAAGATAGCAATGTCAATGCTGCGCAGCGGTGGTTTGATGAAGAGTTAATAGTGATAGGGCTTCATTCTTTCAGTCCTACGCTAATAAATATCTTCCGAAATAACGAGCCAATAAAGATGTTTGTATCGTCTCTTTTTGCAGCTATTGATTTAGGAATCAGCGAAGTTAAGGTACAAACAGAGAACTTTGACGATTGGATTCGCTCTCATAGCTCTACTGAATTGCCTATGGAGAAGCTGGAAAATTTAAGTTCTGGCGGTGTATGTGAGCTGATAAACTTCCGTAATACTAAGGAAATAAATGAGGAGAATGGTGTCCGCAAAATTAGTCAGATGCTGTTTGAACAGTTCGGCAAGGACAATTTCTCATGCGATATGGACATTGTAGCCCAGTCAGATGGTACGGTTCGTCTGTTGTCTCTCGTCCCGGCGTTCTACTATGCTATGAAAGAAGGGAGGACAGTGCTTATAGATGAACTCGATCACAGCATTCATCCGCACCTTGTAAGAGGGTTAGTTCGTTTCTTCTCTCGGCAGAAAACCAATGGACAACTGATATTCACAACCCATCAAACTTGTTTGTTGAACAAAGATTTTATACGAACCGACGAGGTATGGTTGGTTGAAAAGAGAGACGGCAGCAGCCGTATGTACTCGCTAAACGATTATAAAATACACAAAACCATTAACTTAGAGAATGGGTATATGGAGGGTCGCTACGGTGCAATTCCCTTTATTGGCGAGCTGAACATGTAGTATTGCTTATGGATTTCTCAAAGTTTACATACGCAAAAGGCGAGCCCAAGCAAGATGCAGAAGATGCTGTTCCGGGCGAAAACCTGCCATTACACGAGAGCGAAGAGGGTGGAGAAGAAGCAAAATCAACTACAGCTGTAAGCGTTTCGCCCAATTATCAGAAACCAGAAGGCACCCTATCGCCTATACTTGTGTTTGTTTTGTCGGGAGGAGAGATACGAGAACGCAACATTCTAAAGGTTCTTATTCAACAAAAAGAACTACATTCTTTGCGAGTTTTATTTCTTTCAGAGCAAAAACAGGGTCTTCAGCCTTATCAGATGCAAGAAAAATGGCAGTATATTCGTCAGAAAAAGCAGTTAGAAATAGACGGTCAGATATATAATTTGTACGATATTGACAAAGTATTCTTATTGTCTGATGTTGATGAATTCTACGAACAGCTGTCGAAAATTCTATCTGTTAAGGTTGCAGAAGATGGTGGATGTTGGGTGATTAGCAACCCTTGTATAGAGATATGGCTATACTTTTGTTATAAGAACGAACCGAAAACAGATTTAGCTTGCATAGAAGCGTTGCCCGAAAGTGAGCGTAGCAAACGACTGAAGAGTCTTGGAAACGAGATAATAAAAGGTGGTTTCAATTTTAATTATGCCTTTGAACATTTGCACGAAGGTATAGAAAATAGTGTAAAATACTATGAGGAAGATGAGAAAGGCATACCTGTTATTTTTGCAACAGGTATGTATAAGTTGGCAAAATTCATAGTAGAAACGTTGGAAACAAATGGCAACGAATACAAGAAATATATAAACCGAAAGCGGTTAGAGCGTGAACGGTATTGTAGAAAAGGGTAAGAGAGGGCGAGAAAGTTGTTCTTTTTATGTTGCCCATTTACCCGAATGGGTAGTAACGAGTAACTCTCTGATAGTGAATAAGTTTACATATCGTTAGCAAAAACCATACTTTTACACGGCGAATATGTAACACACAGATAACGAACACGTTGCGAACATTACGTGAATGCATTCTGAACGGATTGCAACAACATTGCTGACGGGTTGCAATAATGCAACGTCCACCAACGAAATACACACAAAACACCCACGAAATTGGTTGCGAACATTCCGCCAGGCGTAGGGGCCGATTCATCGCGCCCGTATCCTAACATAATCAAATATATGTATACACATAATCGCACACACATTTCCACATCATCGCACGCACATTACCGTCCTCCATTTCGTGGGTACATTCATATATGCGGGCACGATAAATCGGGCCCCTACAGCTGCTGACGAACTGCGATAACGCTGCTGACGGATTGCAAAAAACATACTTTTGGTTTTCTTAAACACCACTCTTACAAAACACAAACTATTGTTGCGCAAAATGCGAACGGTATCTTTTCTTACTATTTAAAGCCCAATAACAATTCGTAAATATGTAAAATTAAAGTTTAGAACAATAAAAAAGAATTATAAAACAATGTGTAATGATACCTATAAATGAGCATGTAAACATCTACAAACCCCTTGTTTTGTAAACCAAAGATGGCATTTTACACAACAACAGAATACCCCATATACCTACAAATGAGTATCAATACCCCCAAAAAGGCTAATTTCTGCACATCTAACAAAACATGTGCAATGCAAAATACCAATAAGTAAGTATTGTAATAAATATGGAAAGAAAGTACCTTTGCACCCGAAATAAATAGAGAATTGATAATGGGCTTCACGTCATACTATGCGTTTAGCCTTATAATTTACTAAATTACAATACTATTATGAGAGAAGAATGGAGAGGCTTTTCAGGCACAAAGTGGCTTGACGAGGTAAATATGCGCGAGTTTATCCAGGCAAATTACACTGGCTACGACGGCAACGAGGACTTCCTTGTTGGGCCTACAGAAGCAACAAATAAGCTTTGGGGCAAACTAAAAGAACTTCAAAAAGAAGAGCGTGCTAAGGGAGGCGTACTCGATATGGAGACCGAAGTAGTGTCAAGTGCTACTGCTTACGGACCAGGATATATAGACGAGAGCCTTAAAAGCCTCGAAAAGGTAGTGGGTTTGCAAACCGATAAACCACTGAAACGTGCCTTTATGCCATACGGTGGTATAAAAATGGCAGAACAAGCATGCACAACCTACGGCTATCAACCATCAGAAAAACTACACGAAATATTCACAAAATATTGTAAAACCCACAACGACGGTGTGTTCGATGCATATACCGACGAAATGAAAATAGTGCGCCACAACCACATTCTTACTGGTTTGCCAGACACATACGGGCGTGGTCGTATTGTGGGCGACTATCGCCGCGTTGCTCTTTACGGTGTAGATTTCCTTATAAACGAGAAGAAAAAAGACCTAAAGAACTGTGGTGATGGCGTAATGACAGAGGAAATTATTCGTCTGCGCGAGGAAATTTCAATGCAAATAAAGGCTTTGAACGAACTCAAAGCAATGGCACAAATATACGGATACGATATTTCTAACCCTGCAAAGAACGCTCGCGAAGCTGTACAATGGCTATACTTCGGCTATCTTTCTGCCATTAAAACACAAAACGGAGCCGCTATGTCGGTGGGAAGAATATCTACTTTCCTCGATATTTACATCAATCGCGACTTGCAAGAAGGTACATTAACCGAAGACGAAGCACAAGAATTAATAGACCATATCGTAATGAAATTCCGTATGGTTAAGTTCGCTCGCATTCCATCATATAACCAATTGTTCTCTGGAGACCCCGTTTGGGCAACACTAGAAGTAGCTGGTTTGGGTATGGACGGACGGTCTATGGTTACAAAAACCGACTTCCGTTTCCTCCATACACTCGAAAACATGGGACCATCGCCCGAACCTAACCTAACCGTACTATACTCTCCAGCTCTTCCAGAAGGCTTTAAGAAGTACGCAGCAAAGATTTCTGTAAAGACAAGCTCTATACAATACGAGAACGACGAGGTGATGCGTCCAGTTTGGGGAGACGATTATTCAATCTGCTGCTGTGTTTCTGCCACACAAACAGGTAAGGAAATGCAATTCTTCGGAGCACGTGCCAACCTCGCAAAATGCCTTACTTACGCTATAAGCGGTGGTATAGACTATAAGACTCGTGAGCAATGTGGACCAGCACTTCGCCCTATTGAAGGCGACATTGTTACGTACGAAGAGTTTATGCCTAAGTTTATTGACATGATGGAATGGCTTGCTGACATATACGTTAATACGCTTAATCTTATCCATTATATGCACGATAAGTACTTCTATGAGGCAGCAGAGCTTGCTCTTATAGACACTGATGTGCGCCGAACATTTGCTACTGGTATTGCAGGATTCAGCCATGTGGTAGACTCTATTAGTGCTATTAAGTATGCAAAGGTTAAGATTGTTCGCGACGAAACAGGCTTCCCACTTGATTTCGAGACTGAAGGTGAATTCCCACGCTACGGTAACGACGACGAAAGAGCCGACGAAATAGCTGTTTGGTTGCTAAAAACTTTCATGACAATGATTAAGAAACACCACACATATCGCCACTCTGAACCAACCACAAGTATACTTACCATTACATCGAATGTGGTATATGGCAAGTACACACCTGCTATGCCAGACGGTCGTCCTGCCGGTGCTCCATTGTCGCCAGGTGCTAATCCATCGTACGGAGCAGAGCAAAATGGCTTGTTAGCATCGCTTAACTCTGTGGCAAAACTACCTTACGAGTATGCACTCGATGGTATTTCTAACACACAAACCATAGCTCCAAGCACGTTAGGAAAGACCGAAGAGGAACGCACAAACACACTTGTGGGTGTTATGGACGGCTATTTCAGTCGTGGTGCACACCACTTAAATGTGAACGTTTTTGGTGTTGAGAAGCTCATTGATGCTATGGAACACCCCGAAAAAGAGGAGTATGCTAACTTTACAATACGTGTTAGTGGCTACGCTGTTAAGTTTATTGACCTCACAAGAGAGCAGCAAGAAGACGTAATAGCACGCCAGGCACACGGCAAAATGTAAGCTGCAGCTCTATATATTGAATATATTAAGACATTATATAGTTTGTATTTTATGAGAAATAATTGGGCTGACACGTTTAGTCCAATTATTTTTTATACACAAAAAGGCGCACTGTTAGGGTGCTGAACTACGAATATTGTAAACCAAACAAATAACTACAAGGACATTATGGCAGAACAAACACCTACTATAGAGTATAATACAAAGAATATGGAATTGGCTAATGGCGAACCGTTAGCAAGGGTTCACTCCATTGAATCGTTTGGTTCGGTAGACGGACCGGGTATTCGTTTCATTGTGTTTCTTAAGGGTTGCACTATGCGTTGCCGTTATTGTCATAACCCAGATACATGGGACAGTAAGTCGAAAAAGCTAATGACGGCTGACGAATTGTTAGCTAAGGCTGTGCGATTTAAAAGCTATTGGGGTACAAAAGGGGGCATTACGGTGAGCGGAGGAGAGGCTTTGCTACAAATAGACTTCCTTATTGAGTTTTTTAAAAAGGCTAAAGCGCAGGGCATAAACACTTGTCTCGATACATCGGCACAGCCTTTCCGTCGTACGGGAGCGTTCTTTGAGAAGTTCGAAGAACTAATGAAGTACACCGATTTACTACTTTTCGATATTAAGCACATAGATTCTGACGAACACAAAAAGCTTACGGGCTGGACCAACGACAATATTTTAGACTGTGCGCGATACTTATCTGAAATTGGTAAACCCATTTGGATAAGACACGTTCTTGTGCCTACCATTACCGATAGCGACGAATATTTGCACCGACTACGTACGTTTATTGCATCGCTTAACAATGTTGAGAAGATTGAAGTGCTACCCTATCACACTCTTGGAATATACAAATGGGAAAACTTACACATACCGTACACGCTAAAAGATATACCCGAACCTACTCCAGAACAGGTGCAACACGCACAGCAAATATTAGAAGGTAAGGCGTAAAGGGTGCTTTGGGGTGGTGGTTTTGATAGGGGTTCTAGGAATACTAGGGGTACTAGGAATACTAGGGGTACTAGGAATACTAGCCCCCCTACCTTTTTTAGCTTTTGGTTGTGGCTTATACAAAGTAATACAAGAAGGTTGCAATGCCTTCTAAAGCAGGTTTGCGCTGACCTTCTATCTCTATTTGAAACTTAATGCCAGCCTTGCAGATGCCTCTTAAGTTCTCTATGCTTTCCAAAGAAGATACCAAACGAATGCGCGAACCCACGAGAACAGGTTGTCCAAAGCGCATTTTGTCCATACCATAGTTCACCATCATCTTCAAATTATTCACCTCAATAATCTGGTTCCACATATATGGCAACAACGAAAGTGTTAGATATCCGTGTGCAATAGTGGTTTTATAAGCACTTTCTTTGGCTGCTCTTTCTGTATCAACGTGTATCCATTGATGGTCTAAAGTGGCATCGGCAAACAAATTTATGCGTTCCTGATTTACTTCTAACCACTCACTTTCACCGAGTTTCTTGCCTAAAAAGCTTGCAAATTCATCGTAACTGTTTACTATTAGTTTCTCCATTGTTTTCGCTTTGTCTTTGTTTTATGCCTACAAAGATACTATTTTTCTTCCTAATTTCGATAGTTTTTAGGTGCTATAGCACATTTTTTAGATGTTAAGAAGATAAATTTTAGATATTTATAATATGTCTCCGTCTTGCTGTTTTTGCCTTTATTGTAAAATGGGCGACACGTTTTCTATAGTGTTTCGCCGGTTTGTTCCTCCCACTCTTCCATAGCTTTACGCCAGTCGGTAGCCTCGCCTGTGGCAATAGCAGCCGCTTCTTTTTGTGCAGCATCGTGTGCCTTGTTGCGTGCTCGCTTCGCTTTCATGTCGGCAATGGTACGTTCGTCTAAAATGCTAATGGCACCTCGCCGTATGGCTTCGTACAGTTCTTCTTCGCCAAAAGCCTTTCCGGGCTGATTAAAATCGGAGATATTAAACTCATAATCTACCCTTAAATCGTGGCGCACAAGCTTTTGCTGGTGTCGGTTTCCTGCATTCTTTAGTCGTAAAAGCTTCGCTATCGCCTTTATTTCGGTATCCGAAAACTTGTTTCTTCCCATTATATTGTTGTGTAAAAATACAGTTTTTTTGTTGCAGCACAGCCCACACCGTGTGGCTACTCTCCCCTTTTAGGTGCGCCTTGCTTGTGTTTTAAGCTGTGCAAACTGTTTTTGTTTGTTTGTTTTTTCCACTGCAAATATAGCACATTTCCCCATAAATGGCAAGCATCTGCTACACTTTCCTACCCCTACAAATGGTGTTTTCCAAATTTTGTATATACCTTTGTGGCTACAAAACATTTACTACGATTAAACAAAATTGTATTTTTAAACTATGCAGATAATCACTCCCGAACAATACGAAACTACCCAATGGAAGGGTGGAACCACCCGACAGGTTTTCATTAGTCCTTCCAATGGCAACCTGTCTACCCGTTGTTTCAACCTGCGCATATCGTCTGCCATTATAGAACAAACGGAAAGCAGCTTCTCAAACTTCTCTGGTTTCACACGATACATACTTCCTTTGGAGGGCGAAATAACGTTGCTGAAAAACAACAAACGCATTTTGCTTTCGCCAAACAGTCTTTATTGCTTCGAAGGCGACGAGGTTGTGGCATCAGAAAACACTCCCCACGCCATAGATTTCAACATTATTGTGCGGCACGGCATAGACGTTGATGTTGCCATAATGCACGATGCGCATTTCTACAATAGCAAAAATACGGTGGTATTTGCACTCAGCAATATCCAAATAAACGGCAAACCAGTAGACAAACACTGCACAGCCATCTTAAACGAACCATTTTTGCTAAAGGGCAAAGCTGCCATAGCACGCTTTTAATATCAACGAAACACACACGAAATGGGTGGCGAATATATATATGCGGGCGCGATAAATCGGACCCCTACGGCTGCTGACAGATTGCCAAAATGCTGCTGACGGATTGCCATTTCGCTGCGAACGGATTGTGATAACATTCCAAACAAATTGCAACAACACAACATTCAAAAAACAAAAACCATACTTTTGCAATGTAAAAACCCCCTTTTTGCACGCCAAAAACCATACTTTTGCAACGCAAAAACCATACTTTTGCATGGCGAATATGTAACACACAGATAACGAACACGTTGCGAACATTCCGTGAATGTATTCTGAACGGATTGCGAATGCGTGGCGAACAAATTGCAATAATGCTGCGAACGGATTGCCATAACATTCTAAACAAATTGCAAACACACAACCAACAACTTGCAACAAACACAAAAAACACAAAAAACAACCTAAACATAACGCTCGTGCACGCCCACTACAACACCATATTTATATAAATTACATAATTTATCTACATATATTTGCATATCTAAAATAAATATAATAACTTTGCAACAAATTAGCGCCTAATGCGCTTTTAACAAATTCTGTCCAAGCAATTGGAGAGAAATAGCCCAACAGAAAGTGTGTTTTGCCACAACACAAACTTTCTTCTACAACTCAATTCAGCTATAGATAGTAGGACTATTTAGCACCCCCTATTTAGCGAATAGGACAAAAAAAAGATGTGAAACCAAAAAGATTGTAAATTAAAACAGCGATGAAGAAGTATTTAAAACCACGTATCGAGGTTACAACAGTTAGCACAGAGTGCCAATTGTTAGCAGGTTCTCTTTCAATAAGTAACCAAAATCTCGAACCACAACCGCATCAAACACTCGGTAGCGAGGCAAAAGAGTTTGCACCACGCGACTTTAAAGATGCGGAAATAATGGAATTGTAAAACAAAACTTATTCTTACAAACTTTATGAACATAAAAATTGTATTCAGCGCATTATTATGTGCTGCAGCGGGAGCATTTGCGTCGTGCTCCACTGAGACTGATACCAACACGCAAGACGCTACTAACCCTGATGTAACAGCAAAGCGTACGCTATCGGTAGATATTCCTTCTACTCGCTCTACGGTGAGTTTGATGGACGGAAACAAATGGGAAGACGGCGACAAATTTATTGCCTACAACCTAACTACCCCACAAGGGTACGACTATATTACGGCTGAAACTAAGGCAAACCAACAAAAATTGGAAGGAAATGTAGGCTGTAAACAGGGCGACAACATTGCCGTGTTCTACCCATTGCGATACAATTATGCCGGTAGAAATCCCGAAACGGTTGAGCTTAGTATGGATTACAACGAACTATCGAAGAATGGAAACACTGTAAAAGCACATCAAGATGGTACGTTTGCTACCCTTAGCAACTTCGATTATAGCTGGGGAACCATAGAAAATGTGAAGATTTTAAACAGCAAAGCTACGGGAAACGTGCAAATGAAAAAGCTATATGCTGTGCTACATCTCGACTTTAAGAATGGCGATACACCCATAACAAACATAAAATCGCTTACCATTGACGGCATAACTCGCACGGCAACTTTCAATTTAAAAACAGGTTCTATAAGCGAACGCGATAACTCTGGCTTCACCATTACACCAAAAACAGCTCGCAACGAGTTTGATGTTGCTGTGTTAGCAGATAACAACTTCAGTCCTATTTTCACCATCGTAACCACCGACAACAACACTTACACCTACATAGTGTCTAAGCCTTTAAAGATAGAAGCCGCTGGATACTACCCGTTTACGGTGAATGTTACAAAACCATACATAGAAATTAACAACGTGAAATGGGGAAAATACAACTTGCAATATACGCCCGGTGCAACATCGGCAGGGTGGAAAGACGGCTACCATTTGGCAAAAACGCCATGGACTTACTTCTATATGCAACCATCTAGCTACCCTCTTTCAGAAGTAGTTTTGGTGGGAGAGAAACTGCCAAACAACACTAACGATGTAAAATTCGACCACTATCGTTGGGGCGATATAGCACATGCACACGATTATAATAGTGCTCTGTCGGACAAATATTGGACTGCAATGGGCAACCAAAAGGGCAAAATGTCTGCCGATAAACAGTTTGGCGACTTGGCAGCGTATGCTTCTGATGGCAAATGGGCTATGCCTTCAATGGACGATTTCAACAAATTGACAACAGCAACAGCACAATTCATAGCCTATTACATAGACGATAGTGGCAACGTAATATATGGTTCGTTCTTCGACCCTACCGTTTCTGCCGATAAAAAAGGTTGGATATTAGATGCAAGTGGTGCAAAGAAACGAAAAATAAACCAGTCTGCTGCACCTATGAATATGAACGGTTTGTTGCGAAAACTAACGAAAGCCGATTTCGAAAAGGGCATTTTCTTCCCTATGGCAGGTATGTGTCAGAATGCTATGCACTTAGATAAACCAGGCAGTTGGGGTGCATATTGGCTATCAGATGCCAGTACAAGTAATCAAAATCAGGCTGCAGCGTTTACATTTCAGGTAACTACCATCAACGAAGTAATGCCCGGTTACACCAAGAGCACCATAAATGCAAAACGTGCTATGTACAGCATTCGCCCTGTTTACGTGGGCAATTAGTTTGCAGTTTGGTGGAATTTAACATAAGCACCTAACTTTCTTGGGGCACGCCACACGCCAAATTGTGGCACAGTTTCCCAAGTATCTTCTTATAAAATGCGTTGTGGAGAAGTGTAGAAATACGAAAGTGTTCTGCGCTTCTCCTATTTTTATGTCCCACAAACACCGCATTATAACGCACAAATATTGTACAATTGGCAGTCCGTTAGCACATTTTGGCAAACCGTCAGCAGCATTATCGCAAACCGTTAGTAGCATTATCGCAAACCGTTCGCAGCCGTAGGGGACCGATTCATCGCACCCGCATATATGAAAACACCCACGAAATGGCAAACGGATATGTACGTGTAAGAAAATGAATACACATATTTAATAATGTGAAAATACGGTTTTGGGTATGGAAATATGCATTTTGGGGTTACGCAAATACACGGTTTTGGTTACGCAAGGATACGGGCACGATGAATCGGCCCCTACGCCTGACGGAATGTTCGCAACCAATTTCGTGGGTGTTCGCAACGTTATCGCAATCCGTTTGCAGCATTTTGGCAAACCGTTCGCAGCTGTAGGGGCCGATTTATCGCGCCCGCATATACGTAAACACCCACGAAATGGCAAACGGATATGTGCGTGTAACAAAATGAATGCACATATTTAATAAAATGAATGCACATATTTAATAATGTGAATACACGTAATTGATAATGTGGATATGCGTGTGCGGTGAAACGGAAATACGTATTTGATTACGCAAATACACGGTTTTGGTTACGCAAGGATACGGGCACGATAAATCGGTCCCCTACGCCTGGCGGAATGTTCGCAACCAATTCACGGAATATTCGTAACACATTAACAACGTGTTTGTTATACTAACGAAAAACAAAAAGGGGGTTTTTGGCGTGTAAAAACCCCCTTTTTACCTTGTAAAAACCCACTTCTTGCAACGCAAAAACCCCCTTTTTGCACGCTAAAAACCATATTTTTGCAACGCAATAGCCAATAGATGGTAACGTAAATTAAAAGAAGTTATAAAGCGAAATAATTTCCATTGGAAATTTGTAAGGTACAAATAAAATGCCTATCTTTGCATTAGTTTCCAATGGAAACATATAGAATGTATAATAAAACAGCGTCCACTACAACAGAAACGGCGCAAAAAGCCACAACAAAATAGCAGACGTTAGTGTATAGTGAAAGGATAATAAAAACAGAGCAAAACGACAAATGTGGAACGAAATCAGTAAAAAACAATGAAAAAAAATATTTTCGTGCTCGCAGTAGCCGCAGTCTTCACGCTCGGAAGCTGCAATACAACAGCAAAAAACAAAGTAGACAACAACCAAACAAACACGGTTAAAACAAAGAAAGGAACAAATATGAAGGTAATAGAAATGAACGAAGCAATGTTCAGAGAGAAGATAATGGACTATAAAACCGCAGGCGACACATGGAAATTTAAAGGCGACAAACCTGCAATAGTAGACTTTTATGCCACTTGGTGCGGTCCGTGCAAAGCCACAGCACCCATTCTTGAAGAGATAGCACAGGAGTATGACGGCAAAATAGACGTATATAAGATAGACGTAGACAAGAGCGAAGAACTCTCAGCACTATTCAACATACGCTCAATACCATCGCTTTTGTTTATTCCAAAAACCGGAAAACCAACCATGTCGGTAGGTGCTCACCCCAAAAACGAACTGGAACAGATGATTAAAGAAACGCTTTTAAAATAAGCCAAACATAGCAAAAGCGTATGGATAACAACTGCATTCATAAGGTGCACAGCATCTTTCGGGCAGTAATAGAATTTGAACGAGCATTAGAAAACACATTCAACATAAACATAAACGAACTTATGTTGCTGTGCATGCTCGCTAATAAAGAGAGCCTTCTCGCTGGCGAAATAGCCAGTGAGATGGGTCTTACACGTTCCAACGCATCGAAAGTGATAGCCGCTCTCGAACGAAAAGGATACCTGGAACGCCACACTTGCAAACACGATAGCCGGTGCCAACGATGCCGAATTACCGAAAGCGGACTACAACAAATGGAACACATAAACTGCAAAACGTTTCCTGCACCACCCAATCTTGCCGCTTTCCTAACACAAAAATAGCAACACAGCAGTGGCAAAACACTGTGGAGAAAACAGAACAATATACCCCCAAAAACACAAAACAAACGTTTATAAAATACAAAATATATAGTATTGAATATGGAAAAACTACACAATATTTCCAAAAAAGTAGTAATTTGTTCGCTTTTATATCCTTATTAGTAAGTAAAACAGAAAATTTTAACTGTTTTTTGTTTGGTATTTCCACAACAATTATATACCTTTGCAATGAGAATTTAAATGCAATAGTAAATTATGTACATAGATCCAGCCTATAAAAAGCTGCTCGATTGTGGTATACGCCCATCGCTTCAGCGCATAGAGATTATGCGTTATTTGATGGAACATCATACCCACCCAACAATCGACGATATATTTGTAGAACTCAAAAAACGCATCCCAACAGTGAGTCGCACCACCATCTACAATACATTAAGAATGTTTTCGGAGAAAGGCGGAGCACTTATGATAACCATAGACGAACACCATGTGTGCTACGATGGTACCACAACGCCGCACGCTCACTTCTCTTGTAAAGAGTGCGGACGTGTGTTTGATATGCCCGATACACAACCGCCAATGCCCCAAAGTAGTGCAATTGAAGGCTTTACAATAGACGATGCCCAGCTGTACTATAAGGGAATATGTGCCGACTGCCTACGAAAAAAGGCGAAAAAAATGTCGTAAAACAAGGCGGAAGTGCCTAAAATAAGAAATAATGATGTTTAAATTAAAGAATAGTAATGTTTAAATAGTAAGGCAACTAAGCCCTCGTGAGATGGTAAAGCTGCCACAAAAAGAAAATTTGGGATACCTTGATAGAAAGGTATAATGGTTTAGTGAAAAAGGCGAAAATAGCTTGCGAAAGAATAAAAACGCCTTGACGTTTTAGATTTATACTACCTTAAGCGTAAGGTTTCATTGGTTTAGCAAATGGCTAAAATACCTTGCGAGAGGTGCATACGCCAGTTAGATGAAAATGAGAATAACAAAGATGAAGGATAGGAGTGCCTAAATGAGAATGGGACGAAACGTGTTCCATAACATTAAAGCGAGAGAACACACTAATAAAAGGCAGGCATTGGAGATCTCAGAAAGACGCTTCTATAATTAAACCAACCTTCAAACGACTAACTTCTACAAACATTTCGCCCCATTGCTTGCCTTTATATAAATATATAAACTGCGACAAAAAAGTGAAAAGTTATGTTAAACGAGCGTCGAAACTAAGTGTTTCTGCTCACAACATAGAGTTTTTTACTTTCTTGTCGCAGTTTGCTTGTTATGCCTTTCCATACTTTTCTCCGGCTTGTTGCCACACTGTTGCAATGCGTTTCTGTACATATTCCCTATTTGTTGCCACACCGTTGCAATGTGTTTCCATACATATTCCCTATTTGTTGCCACACTGTTGCAATGCATTTCTGTACATATTCCCCATTTGTTGCCACACTGTTGCAATGCGTTTCCATACATATTCCCCATTTGTTGCCACACTGTTGCAATGCGTTTCTGTACATATTCCCTATTTGTTGCCACACCGTTGCAATGCGTTTCCATACATATTCCCTATTTGTTGCCACACTGTGCAATGCGTTTCTATACATATTCCCTATTTGTTGCCACTACTTTGCAACACGTTGGTTGCCAAATTGTTATGCAAAAAGGCTAAAAGTGCAATGCGATGGGCACAGTTTGGTTTTACCGAAATATAGCAACCAACAAACAGAACACATACTACACGAAAACCGTTGCTACACCATACAAATGCCATAAATATACGCCCGAAACACAAAAAAGAGGCAAGCAACTTCCGTTTTGGTAATTGCCTGCCTCCCAATGTGTCGTTTTTTTCGTGTGTACATTCCCTTTCTGTCGCACAAAACCTACAAACTTGTCGAAGCGTTCTTCCTTTCTTGTCGGCTCTAACCTACTATTTTGTCGGTTGTTATGTGCCAAAAGACCTTGTATTTCAGTTGTTTACACATTGCTATATAATCATTATAACTGATTAGAAAACGATATTCTAAGTTGTTTGATGAGTGTTTTTGCAATGTGTTTTCTATTGATTTTTGCGCAACACAGATAGCATTCGTCCGCTCTATGCGTATTTTTTGCTTATCTGCACGACCCCATTCCCAGCGTGGTTGCTATGGCTGTGAGCACTGAAAGAACTAACTGTACAATGAATTTCCATTTGTCTTTGTTCATAATTTTACGGTTTTAAACGGTTAATAAAAAGATTTTTTTGTGTTTTTGGAACTACCAAAGAAACCACGCAGCACTGTTTTTGCATTGTTTGCAACTGTTTTTAGCAAGCAGTGCACATTGGTTTCTCTGGTTTTTAGTGCCATTATTGGCAGACCCTAAACCCCTTACGGTTAGCAAAGTTTGGCAACATTGGCTACTTATGGGTGCGATTGTCCGCCACTGGGATTAGTTCCTCCTCCGGTGGTTTCGCCTTCTTTCTTTTTCGTTCGGCTACCTTTGTAGGCGGTAAGTTCCTCTACTTGCACACCAGTAACGAAGCTTTTAAAGCGCGAATTATCCACTCCCACGCGTGTATACGGTTGAAACAGCACGCGAGTTTTCTTTATATTCTTTGCAGGAATAAAGTCTTTGCGTTCCTTTTCGCCCTTTGAACTGATGGAAAGCTTAAAAGTTCCGAAGTTGTCGAGCTTTATTCGCATTCCGTTTTGCAGGTTATGCGTCATCTCTACTACCAAAGCGCTGAGCACAGCAAGTATGTCCGACTCTGTAACTGTGCATCGTTCGCTAATGCGAGCTGCCAATTGGCGAGTGTCTAAGGTGCCCATATAGGCTACACGGGCATACCAATAATTGTTGTACTGGTGCTTTGCAGTGTGTAATTGGTACATTTTGTACTTTAATGCCATAATTTTTTAAGAATTAAAAGGTTAATAAAAATTTAAAAATAAAACTGATATTCATAGGCAGACTACCCACCTACGTTTTGCGTTATATATAATAAGGTGTATCGGCATAACATATTTAGCAAGCAAATTTGTTCCTAATTTGTCGCCGAAAGTCCTATTTTTGTCGTTTATATCCCACGTGAATCCATCGTTTTTGCTTAGCTCCGAGCGGTTCTAACAATAGTTGTTGCACCGCCGAATGCTGTTCCAGAATGTGTCCATAGCGCATTGCTGTTTCTGTGTTAGGCACAAAAATGTCGGCAGCTTCGCCCTTTAGGTGTTGCGAGTTCCACACTCCGCCCACTGCTTTGTTTAGTTTTTTGCACCTGTATCCACTTGTTATAATCACCCGCCCCACCCTTTGCCGTAGTGGTTCGAGCACTTCTGTGCACAGTGCTCTTAGGTTTTCAATCACCTCTTCGGTGCTAATGCCTTCGTCGGGATAGGCATCGGGGGTGTTGTTTATGCCCAACCTAATGGCAGTTCCCGATCTAAAGAACTCGCCAACTGTGAAGTGGGGCGATAAATAGTCGTCTAATGTTAATTTCATATTTTTGTCTTGTTATATGTTTTTATAGTTTTGTTTTTATGCTTTTACGTTTTTGGCTAACTATATATATAAATATGTTGTAGCGTTTTTGTAGCATTTGGTTGTTAGAAAACCGTTTGTTGTTTTACATTTGCAAAGGTACAACATAGCGAAAGGCATATCAAGTTTCTTATGGGTAGTATTGTGGGTAGTATTTAGGCAGTTTCCAGATAGCCCATAAACAGGGCATTGCAGGCACAAAAAATAGTTTTAGCAACGCAGAAATAGCGTGTTTGTTGTGCCAAAATGTGTGCATTGCATTTGGCAAGTATGGTAGGTGCGCCACCATAAGAATATTGTTGCGTTTTAAAAGTATGGTTTTTGTAGTGCAAAAAGGGGGTTTTTAGCGTGCAAAAAGGGGGTTTTTATGTTGCAAAAACCCCCTTTTTATTTTCTGAATACGTAACACCCACAGAACAAACAAGTTACACCCAGTTTTCTATGACGCATTGCATATTCACAAAATGGGTGGCGTTCACCCACGAAATTGGTTGCGAACATTCCGTCAGGCGTAGGGGACCGATTCATCGCACCCGTATCCTGATATTACCAAAAATGTGTGTCCATTTCAAAATATACGTGTTTTCACATTATTAAATATGCGTTTCCATTTCACCGCACACGCATTCTCGTTCCCCATTTCGTGGGTGTTTTCGTATATGCGGGCACGATAAATCGGCCCCTACAGCTGCTGACGGTCTGCCAAAATATTGCGAACGGATTGCCAAAACATTGCAAACACCCAAGAATTTTGCAACGAACACACTGCGAAACGCCTTATTTTGCCCACGTATACACAAAAAAAACTCCTAAAACCTTTGGGTAAAAAAGGTTTTAGGAGATATTTTGAAACTAAAACAGCCTACAGATTAAGGCTCTTTTTTATAGCTTCTATCTTTTCGTAGGCACGTGCACGACAAGCTTTAAAGTCGGCTGCGGTTTGCATCTTGTCCTTAACTTCTATGTAGAACTTAATTTTAGGTTCTGTTCCCGATGGGCGAACGCTCACCTTTGTGCCGTCTGTGCAGAACCATTGTAGCACGTTGCTGCTTTCGGGCATTGTTATTTTTGTTTTCGTTCCTGTGGCATCGGTTGCTTCAAGCGCCTCGTAGTCTTTCCACAAACACACGGTACTGCCTCCCAAATTGGTAGGTGGTGTGGTGCGGAAGTTACGCATCATCTGCTGAATTTCGTCTGCTCCGCTCTTGCCCGGGCGTTCTACGTTCACCGTATGTTCCTCGCTGAAGCCATATTCAAGGTATATATCCATTAGCAAATCGTAGAGAGTTTTGCCTTTATCCTTAGCATACGCGCATATTTCTGCCAACAACGAACATGCACTAACGGCATCTTTGTCGCGCACAAAGTCTTCTGCAAGGAATCCATAGCTCTCTTCTCCGCCGCCAATATAGTTTTTTTGTCCTTCGGTAAGTGCTATTTCGTGTGCTATCCACTTAAATCCGGTGTAGCAATCGCGCATTTCTATGTGTTGTTTTTTGGCAATTTGTGCAATTACTTCGGTGGTTACAATGGTTTTAACAATATAGTCTTTAGGTGTCATTTTGCCTAAAGCCTGTCTGTTTGTTATGATATACCATAGGAAAATAAGGCAGGTTTGGTTTCCATTTATTAGAATCCATTCGCCGTTACTATCTTTACAAGCCATACCAACACGGTCGGCGTCGGGGTCGGAAGCCATCAAAATATCGGCATCTAATGCCTTTGCGTCTCTCAAGCCCAATGTTAATGCTTCGGCAATTTCGGGGTTTGGACGGTCTACTGTGGGGAAGTTTCCATCTTTTACCATTTGTTCCTTTACGCAATGCACGTTTGTGAATCCCCATTCTTGTAGCGAACGTGGTATAATAACTCGTCCGGCGCCGTGCAAAGGTGTGTAAACTATGCAGAGATTGTGCTGACGTTTAATTACATCGGGGTCTATACAAACTGTTTTTACCATGTTTAGGTATGCCTTATCTACGTCTTCTCCAATTATTTCAATAAGGTTTTTGTTGCCCTTAAACTGCACATCTTCTATCTTAACTTGGTTCACCTGGTTGATAATTCCCTTATCGTGAGGAGCCAAAACCTGTGCGCCATCGTCCCAATATGCTTTGTATCCGTTGTATTCGCGTGGGTTGTGGCTTGCCGTAATGTTCACTCCGCCCTGCGCTTTAAAGTGTCTTATGGCGAAAGAACACTCTGGTGTGGGTCGCAAATCGTCGAAAAGATAAACCTTTATGCCGTTTGCCGAGAAGATGTTGGCTACTGTTTCGGCAAACAAACGAGAGTTGTTGCGACAGTCGTGGCACACTACTACCGATATTTGTTGCATGTTTTTGAAGCACATTTTTAGGTAGTTGGCAAAGCCTTGTGTAGCCATTCCAACGGTGTAGATGTTCATTCGGTTTGTGCCTGCGCCCATAATGCCACGCAAACCGCCTGTTCCAAACTCAAGATCTTTATAAAACGACTCTATAAGAGCATCTTTGTTGTCGCTGTTTAGCATGTTTTCAACTGCCTTTCGTGTATCTTCGTCGAAAGCAGGAGCAAGCCATTGTTGTGCCTTTTGCTCGCATTGGGCAATAAGTTCTTTGTTCTGCATAGTTACCTGATAGTTTTATTGAGGGGTGTTTTTACGTCCCTCGGACGTTATTACTATATAGTTTGGTTGCCCCCACCCCATTTTACATTTGCACAGAGGGGTGTGCTGAAGGGCATTAAACAGTGCAAATATACAGAAATAAATAGAATATATACCTTAAATATAGGATTATTTTTGTATTTTTGTGTCCGATTTTCAAAATTAAAACTAACATACAACAGAATGGAAATATATTTTCAAGGTGTAATTTTGGCGGTTTGCACCTTTTTTATAATAGGATTGCTACACCCCGTAGTAGTGAAATGGGAATTTTATTTTGGCACAAAAGGCTGGTGGCTATGGCTTGTGGGAGGCATAGTTTGCTGCGTTTCGGCTCTGTTTGTGGCAGATATATTCTGGTCGGCACTACTTGGCGTAACGGGAGCATCGCTTCTTTGGGGCATCGGAGAACTGTTTGAACAAGTGAAAAGGGTAGAAAAAGGGTGGTTCCCAATGAACCCTAAACGCAAAAACGCCTACAAAAAATAGCAAATGAAAGCCACTTTAATATTGGTGGGACGTACTAACAACGAACTGTTTGCACACGCAATAGCCGACTATGTGGGACGAATTGGACACTACATTCCATTTAAAATAGTTACCATTCCCGAACTAAAAAACACTAAAAAACTGTCTGAAGCACAACAAAAAATACGCGAGGGCGAAACAATTCTACGCGAAATACAAACTGCCGACACGGTTGTGCTGCTAGATGAGCACGGAAAAGAGTTTCGGTCGATAGACTATGCCGCATGGTTACAAAAGAAACAGAACACAGCAAAGCATCTTGTGTTTGTTATTGGTGGCGCATACGGCTTTTCGGAAGCTGTGTATAGCAGAGCAAACGAAAAGATTTCGCTTTCTAAAATGACATTCTCGCACCAGATGGTACGCCTTATTTTCGTTGAACAACTCTACCGCGCATGCAGCATTATACGGGGCGAACCGTATCACCACGAATAGTTTGGCAATCCGTTTGCAACATTATGGTTATCCGTTAGCAACATTTTGGCAATCCGTTAGCAACATTTTGGCAATCCGTTAGCAGCCGTAGGGGTCCGATTTATCGCGCCCGCATATACGAAAACACCCACGAAATGGCAAACGGATATGTGCGTGTGGTGATGTGGAAATGTGTATTTAATGATGTGAAAACACGTAATTGATAATGTGGATATGCGTGTGCGATGAATCGAATACACGTATTTAATGACGTGAATATACATATTTGATAATGCAAGGATACGGGCACGATGAAACGAATACACGTATTTAATAATGTGGAAATGCGTTTTGGGTTATGGAAATACACATTTTTGGTTATGCAAAAATACGGGCACGATGAATCGGTCCCCTACGCCTAACGGAATGCTCGTTGGTGTTTTGCAGATTGTTCGCCACATTATTATAATATATGTAACACGTCATCGCAAACCGTACACAACATTATCATAACTCGTCTGCAACTTGTTTCGTGAATATTCAATGCATCATACTAAACCGTGCACAACTTGTTTATTTCGTGATGGTTACGCATTCTGAAAACAAAAACCCCCTTTTTGCATTTCAAAAACCATACTTTTGCACACCAAAAACCCCCTTTTTGCACGCCAAAAAGGGGGTTTTTGCTCTCTAAAAAAGGCGGGGCTGCACAACAAAAATGAACAACCAGAAAAGCCACTACCCGTAGCAACTATGCCAAACACGCACACCCCACCCCACAACAACACTACACATAGCGCACACGCCTACGCTTAATGTCTAAACGCATAGGGTGCAATATGCCCTGCTCGCTATACAACAACATGTAACGCTCCACTATAGGACGCACACGAATGTTCTTTCTACGACGCAACTTGTCTAAAACACTCGAAGGATTATCGGGCGGAACAACATTCAACACAGCACAAATGCAACGCACAATAGTGCAAAAACTCATTGGAATGCCATGCGAATCGAGCAGCAAACCCGTCTCCCACACAAGATGAGACAGCTCCACTAAATCGGTTTTAGTACTCGTCCACCGTAAACCCTCCACATAATCGTGGTTCAATAACTCCGAAAAATCGGCAGCTACCATTGCTTTCATCTTCAATTCATCATCGCCAGACCAGCGATTGTTGCCCAAATGGGTCTTCGAAACTACTTTCATAATAATTAAAAAAAAGTTTAACGGCATAGGAAATGTTAATAAACACAAAACCTAAAATTGCCAAATAATAAAATTAAGGTTAATAAACCCGTCGTGCACAAACCACTATGGAGTAGCCAAAGGGCAGACACAACTAATTAATAATCACGCTTCTACAGATCGTTAGCCATATTTCGACCCGTTTCAGGTGCAAATATACAACCACCATTGTGCAGTATATGTTCAACGTAAAAAATATTTTTTGTTAAACTTTCATAACCATTTCGGTTCGCGAAATAAACTCTTCTATATTTCCAAAAATACGATATAAAAAAGTAAGAAACTAATTTGCAGATTATAAAAAAAATAGTACCTTTGTGTAAAATAAGGGAAGCGGACAGAAAAAACGCACCCCACACACACCTAATTAGGGTATAATAACAATTTATAAAAACCATTATTATGAAAGTTATAAACACAAACAAAGCACCAAAAGCCATTGGACCATACAGCCAAGCTATAGAAGCTAACGGACTGGTTATTACTTCTGGACAACTACCAATAGACCCTGCAACAGGCGAATTTGTACCCGGAGGCATCAAAGAACAAACCAGACAATCGCTAACAAACGCAAAAGCTATTCTGGAAGAAGCAGGAATAAGTATGGCAAACGTTATGAAAACCACCGTATTCCTATCGGATATGAACAACTTTGCTGCTATGAACGAAGTGTATGCAGAGTTTTTTAGCGAACCATTCCCCGCTCGCTCGGCAATAGCAGTAAAGACTTTGCCAAAGAACGCACTGGTTGAAGTGGAGTGTATTGCAGCAAAATAAGATACAAAACTAATTCATTTCATAATATTTTTGGTGGCCTAAACTCTTCTATACACATAGAAGGTTTAGGCTTTTTGCTTGCAGACAAATTGCAACAACGCTGCTTATGAGGTGCGAAAACGTGGCAAACAAATTGCAACAACGTGGCGAACAAATTGCGAATGCGTGGCAAACGGATTGCAACAATGTGGCGAACAAATTGCGAATGCGTGGCAAACGAATTGCAACAACGTGGCGAACAATTTGCAACAATGTTGCGAACATTCCACAAATGCGTGGCGAACAAATTGCAACAATGCAACATTCAAAAAACAAAAACCATACTTTTGTAACTCAAAAACCCCCTTTTTGCACGTCAAAAACCATACTTTTGCACCGCAAAAACCATACTTTTGTAATGCGAATATGTAACATACAGAAAACGAACACGTTGCGAACGTTCCACAAATGCGTGGCGAACACCCCGAAATGGATTGCAAAACATTCCGCAATATACCCACGTACACCCACGAAATTGGTTGCGAACCGATTGCGGATGCGCTGCGAACGAATTGCCAAACATTGCTGACGGTCTGCCAAAACGCTGCAAAACACGCTGCATCATTCGGCACTCCGCACAACAATGCCCCAACATACAAACATAAAAAAACGTATAAAATTTACAACAGAATATGAAAAAAACAACACTAATAGTAAACATTTGCATCACCATTTTCCTACTCTTATTTGCGCTAAAACCCCTTTTACAATCGAGCAACCTATATTGGTGCGCCATATACATACTGTTTGGCGTGGGGTTCATCGCCCAAATTTCAACCATAATAAACGGATTTAGAAGAAAATTATTCCCACAAAAACATATCAAAACATTAAACACCACATTGTATATTATGCCATTTATATCCGCATTAGGAATATTTATAAGTTTTAAATACGACCATTCTTTCTTAACTTTCTGGATATTTATGCTAATTCTAAATGCACTTTATATAGCTGTCCGACTCTTTCTAAAACCCAAAAATCGTTCCTAACATTCCACAAAACACCCACACCCACCCACGAAACACCTCACGAACACCCCGCTAGGCGTAGGGGGCCGATTCATCGCGCCCGTATCCTTGCATCATCAAATACACATATCCGCACTACCGAATATATGTATCCACATTATCACACACACATATCCACATCATCAAACACGTGCATTCATTTCATCGAATACATATTTAACCATCATCAAATACACACATTCATTTCACCGCACACGCATTTCCCCTCCACATTTCGTGGGTGTTTACGTATATGCGGGCACGATAAATCGGACCCTACAGCTGCTGACGGCCTGCCAATTACGTGGCGAACACTCCGCAAACACTCAACGTCCACCCACGAAATGCCTCACGAAACACCCCGCCAGGCGTAGGGGCCGATTCATCGCGCCCGTATCCTAACATAAACAAAAATGCATATTCCCATTACTAAATACGCATTTCCACATAACCAAATCCGCATTTCCCCCTCCATTTCGTGTGTGTTTACGTATATGCGGGCACGATAAATCGGCCCCTACAGCTGCGAACGGCCTGCCAATTACATGGCGAACACCCCGCAAATAACCACGTCCACCCACGAAATACCATACTTTCGCACTACAAAAACCATACTTTCGCACCGCAAAAACCATACTTTCGCACCACAAAAACCATACTTTTACACCGCAAAAACCTATCGGCGACAAATTGGGAGGGTCGCAAAAACGTTTTGTTAAAATCATCATTGTAGCTGAAACGAATATCTCCCATACTCAAAACAAAACTCTATCGTCTCTCTTAGAATATCATTTTCTTAATCATTATAATAGATTATATAGGGTACGGATAACTATCTGACATTCAATTTATAACGATTTCTACATACGACAAATATGGAACTTATCTGCGACAGATTAGTAATTTGAATGCGACAAATACGTAATTTGTCTACGACAAATAGGTAACTCGACACCATTTCGGCACGACAGAATGGGAGAATAGGGGCGACAGAATGGGAATTTTTCACTTTTTTGACGCCGAAAACATATCCCAAATGCGCCAAAAACACCACTTTCTGTTTCTAAATACTACTCCCCCACCCCACCAAAATTTGTTTTTTATGGTGTTGAATACCATTACTGTTTTTACATTTACATACTTGTAAATGCTTGATAACGTGCTGAATACACATTCTTAAATATTGCTTACGACACAATGGGAGCAATATTTATATGCCTAAAAAATACCTTTCAGCGACACTTTGGGAAACTATATGCACGTATTTCTCACATCGTTGTTGAATATTTGCGATATTCAGGCACAATAAATCGTCCCCCACGCCTGCCAACAAACTGTCTGTCAGCTGCCAACAATCTACACTATTGCCATTAAAGCTCCACAATTCTGCAACGCACACTTCACTATTCTACACCACACATTCTACAATTCTGCAACGCACAAACCGCCAGACGTATGGGCAGATTCATCGTGCTCGCCTCTCCTCCGTTAATGTTTCGTGGCTGAATATTCATCTCCTCTGCCTCCATTAATTTCACTTTCGTGGGCGTATATATATACGCAGGCACGGCAAATCTGCTCATACAGCTGCTAACAGGCTGCTATTCAGCTACCAACAAACAACCCTACTGCTGCTAACAACCTGATGCGCACCATACAAAACTCTATCCGTAGCCCCTGCAAACATATTGCTACATTCTCTGTTTGCGTGCATTCGGAAGTCTTCCTAACCGGGCAACGCCACCCATTTTTTACCCCCCTAACACACCATACACCTACTTTCGATTTGCGTTCGGTTTTCTCTCCCAATTTGTCGCACCACTTTCGCAAAAGCATACTTCCTTTTTTGTCGCACAATGGCTATACCTCTGTTTTTTGATACCCTACTATTTTGTCGCACTTTTCTATACCTTTCCTCCTCGATATTGCCTAAATTCTGCTACCCATACCACAAAACTGCTGCAAAATAGCCCATTTTTCGAACGACAAATTAGGAACAAATATTGTTCAAAATACCCCCCATAAACTATATGTAAACAGCTAATGTACAGCAAAATAAATATATACAACTACAGAAACACTTAAACAATTAACCAAACTTTTCACTTTTTTGTCGCCATTCGCCTTTAATTCATCTCTTATCTGCTATGTGTATCAGTGCTTTATACACCTTTTTACACCTTAAAAAACTATATTCCCATTTTGTCGTACATAGTTTTTACAGCACATTTCCTCCCTTTTTGTCGCCCAAAACTACCCCTTTTGTTTTGCAACAACAATTCTGTTGCTGCTCCATTCCCATTTTCCTGCTTTTTTTCTACGCCTCCCCCACCCTTTTCGTTCCATTGTTTTTTGCGTTCGTTTCTATTTTTTTCCAAAAAAGACTTGCGTTTTTTGCTTCAAAAAATCTTCCGTTTTTGTCGCCAAAACTTTTGGGTTTTCTAAACGCTATACCATTTACAGTGTTTCGGTTCTTGCCAATTTAAAAATGTAAAACCCCCTTTTTGTCCATCAAAAACCCCCTTTTTGCACGCCAAAAACCATACTTTTGCAATGCAAAAACCACCCTTTTGTTCTGTGCTAATTTAACATACAGATAACCAACACGTTGCAAACGGTTTACTAATAATGTAATATCCACCCACGAAACACCACAAAACACTCCGTCAGGCGTAGGGGCCGATTCATCGTGCCCGTATCCTAACATAACCCAAAATCATATTCGCATTACCAAATACGCATTTTCCCATTATCAAATGCGCATATTCGCCCCCCATTTCGTGTGTATTTTCCTATATGCGGGCACGATAAATCGGCCCCTACAGCTGCTGACGGATTGCCAATTACGTGGCGAACACTCTGCAAAACACTCAACGTACACCTACGAAATGGGGTGCGAACACTCCGCCAGGCGTAGGGGCAGATTCATCGTGCCCGTATCCTAACATAACCAATTGCACATATTCACATTACCAGATACGTGTATATTCGTTATCAAATATGCATATCCACATTATCAATTACGTGTTTTCATCTCACCACGCACACATCTTTGCATTACCATACCAATATATTCGTTTTTTGTTATTTATAATATTGAATATAAAACAACCCAATACAGCATATATATACACGTAAACTGCATAAACTGTTTCTTAGGCTATTTTCTCATAAAAATACAGAATCGTGCCTTACACTCCACCTTATATATATGTATGCACCCTAATTTCGTTCTCACGTCTGGTAGAAATTGCGTTCCAATTATCCTCCCTATTCCCAGCGTAGAACCCCGATTTATTTCACCCTTTTACCGTTTTCATACACAGAATGGAGGAAAAAAACACGTGCATACCGAATTTTCACTCCCCGAAACTGTACCAAACTATGCATGGACAGAATAATTTGCTCTCACGCCTCCCACTCCATTCGCACCCCATTTGTAGAAATCACGTTGCACTCTCTTAGAATTTGCCCCACCCTCTCATAGAAATTACATTGCATTCTCTTAGAATTTTCACCACCCTCTCATAGAAATCACATTGCATTCTCTTAGAATTTGCGCCACCCTCTCATAGAAATCACGTTGCATTCTCTTAGAATTTTCACCACCCTCTCATAGAAATCACATTGCATTCTCTTAGAGTTGCACCACCCATTTGTAGAAATCACGTTGCCTTCTCCTGGAATTTGCACCACCCTCTCATAGAAATCACGTTGCATTCTCTTAGAATTTTCACCCTCTATTCGTAGAAATTGTGTTATGCACTCGTATAATTTGTATCATTCAATTGTATATTGTTGCCACTATTTTCGTGCAATTGCGTTGCCACCGAATATAATTTTATTGCCCATTCTCTCGCTTTTCATTCTCTGTTGAATATATTTTTCCGTTCAAATATCCATTTTCTAACCATAGCAACTACCCTACCCCACTCATGAAAATACCTTCTAATGCATCTACTTTTCCCATTCCGTTCTGTGCGCAACCACTAAAAACAACCACATAAAACCATAAAAATATGAATAATAAGATATCTTTCTTTGTATAAAAATAAATCTAAACCAATATAAATATATAAAAACAAAGAAACAAAAAGATGAATTTAGGCAAGCGAATAAAAATATATTACAATACGATATCTATTATATTGAAAATATAAATATATAAAAACAAAGAAACAAAGATATTGTAATATAAAATAAGATTTCTATTTTTGTAGAGCAATTTATAAAAAATTAAAAACGTTTTGCCATTTAAATGTTTTGTAGTACATTTGTATTTATGTGAAGATTTTTAAGGTTATGTTTTTATATAAATATATCTTTGATTTTCTAAGCATATACATTTGTGCTGCATTTATAGCGATAACGGTAGGCTGAAAGTTGTGTAAAACGTTGATATATACTATATAATTCAAATATATAAAAATATAAATGCGTTTCAGTAACTATCTCTTCGCTTGACAGTACGGTGTTAATTGCGTTCTTTGAATAGTTGTTTTAATATATTATTGCGTGTTTCTGTAAATATATAAATATACCTTTAATTCTTTATTTAGTTGCTTGTAATTGAATTATAGGTATACCTTTTAATATATTTATATGGCATAATGTAAATACAAATATAGTGTAAAACATAATTAAACAAATGTTTATGTACCTATAAAGGTAAAGATTTGATAATATTTAAAGGTACTAATGTAAATACAAATATAGTGTAAAACATAATTAAACAAATGTTTATGTACTTATAAAGGTAAAGATTTGGTAATATTTAAAGGTACTAATGTAAAGAGATAAAACTATAAATATATAAAAATATGAAGGTAAATGTGTTTGAAGTAACGTCTCGTCGCGTTGCAATATTGGGTTGGTCGGTGAGCTTATGTGTGGTTTTCATGTTGTTGCAACTATCTGAAAAGTATGGGCAGCATATTGATGAGCTTACGGCAGATGGGTTTAGCGTTGCCGATACGGCATCTAAGGTTACGCCATTGTTATGGCTTTGTGGGCTGTTGGTGCCTTTTTGTTCGCTGTTGGCGTGGGAACAGCTTCGCCATGCCTTGCTAAAAGCCAACCATTACTGGTTGCAGCTTATGCAGATAGTGGTGATGGTGCTTACCTTTTTGGGGGTAGTGGTGGCTGTTATCCCTTCGGATACGGCTCAAATGGTGCATGGCACGTCGCTGTTGGGTGGTTTTGCCAAATTTCAGTTGGCGTTTCCATTCTACAATAATATGGCTATTGGCATTGTTAATTTGTGTTTAGGTATTGGCATTGCCCGGTTGTTTGGCGGCAGGGTGCGCCTTTACGGAATTGGTTTGGCAGTTTTGCCAGTGCTGTCTATGTTGGTTGGCGAGTTTTACACCTATTTATATACGAGCGTGGGTGGACTTACGTTGCAAGCGTTAGATACCTATCGCATTACAATGTTGGTTGTTCAGTTTGTGCTTCAGTTGGTTTTGTGGGTGTTATTGTATAGGGCTTTCACTTCAACCGACGATTAGTTGGAGTGGGGGAGTGTGGCTTTTGTTGCTGCGCGCCCTACTATCTGTTGGGTAAAAGGTATGCTTTTGAGTACGGAAGGTATATATACAAACATACAATAATACCTTTTAAGGTAAATAAAAAGATAGTTATAAGTGTATAAATGTAAATATATAAAATATTGAATAATACAATTTTATAGACTGTTTAAATACAAACAGATGTGTAAAAGTAAATATATAAAAATGTAAACCGTTGGTTTTTGCCTTGCTTTTATGGCGAAATGGCAGCCCGAAAATAGATATATAAAAATGTAAATAGTTGGATTTTGCCTTGCTTTTATAGCGAAATGGCAGCCCGAAAGTAAATATATAAAAACATAAAATGTTGGTATTGCCTTGCTTTTATAGCGAAATGGCAGCCCGAAAGTAAATATATAAAAATGTAAACCGTTGGATTTTGCCCTGCTTTTATGGCGAAACGGCAGCCCGAAAATAGATATATAAAAATGTAAAACGTTGGTATTTGCCTTGCTTTTACGGCAGAACGGCAGCCAGAAAGTAAATATATAAAAATGTAAATAGTTGGATTTTGCCTTGCTTTTATAGCGAAATGGCAGCCCGAAAATAGAAATATACAAATATGAAAAAGCTTATAATAGACCATTTCAGTCTGCGTTCTAACGAGCTAAAAGTGCTTAAGGTGTTAGAAATAGTGTATGTTTTTTGCACCGTTGCTCTTTTTCTGGTTATGGTAAACCAGTGTGGCGAGACGCTTACAGAGGGTAGCGTGTCGGTTTCTGATGTAGTTTCCATCACCGCCGAAGGGTTAATTTTGTTTTGCGAAGTGGCATTTTTAGCCATTTTGCAGCGTGGTTTAAATGGGGTAGGGCACCAAAAGTCCCTTGTTAGGTGTGCCAACGTGCTCACTACAGTTATGGGGTTAGGTGTTGTTTATGCCATTTTGGGCAAATTTTCGCTGCTTTATTATGGCACCGAAGATCTTCCCGACTTACTCGATTGGACGGCGTTTCTTTCCCATTTGTTCTACCTTGTGTTTGCGTTCGGTGTGTTTGCGTGGGTTTATTTCCACGCTTCCAGCAAGTTGTGCGCCTATCTTCGCTATGCGCTACTTGCGGCATTGTTAGCGTTTATTTTTATTGTTGCATCTACATGGCTGGTTTTGCTTAACTTTCCAAGTCTGTTTACAGCCATCACGCTCACAATTTCGATTGCGTTTCAAACCGGTTGTTTCTTGCTTTTAACCCGAATGCTGAAGTATAGAGGCAACAAAACGGACGCCGACAACACCCATTCTGACACATCGTTCAACCATTAATACGATGTATATAAGGTGGAAAATTCATTTACGAACAAACATAATAATATAAAAATATAATAAGGTATGAAGAATATTAAAGTAGTATTTGCAAATCAGAAAGGTGGAGTAGGTAAGAGCACACTATGTATGCTGTTTGCCAATTATTTAAGTTGGAAAGGCAAACCCGTGTGTAT
Source organism: Prevotella pallens (assembly GCF_900454935.1). NCBI lineage: Bacteria > Pseudomonadati > Bacteroidota > Bacteroidia > Bacteroidales > Prevotellaceae > Prevotella > Prevotella pallens. Next base: position 70,813 of record NZ_UGTP01000003.1, on the reverse strand, counting down.
TATCGACACCGACTTACAGAAAACCATTTTAATGCAGCGTCAGAAAGACGTCCAAATATACGACGAAGAAGAGCCATACAGTGTGCAAAGCTTCGACGTAAGTGCTCCCGAGCTGATGCAACAGCTAATGGAGTCGGCTTCAGAGGTAGAAGGTTACGTGCTATTCGACTCTCCTGGTAACGTAAGCGAGGACGGATTGGTGCCCCTTTTCACCAATGCCGACTACATTGTGTGCCCTTACGAATACGAAGACAAGACGTTAGACTCTACCGGAGTGTTCGTTCAGGTTATTAATGCCCTAAAAGATGTGAACCCAGAAATGCACGCTCAAATATTTTTTGTGCCAAACCGAATAGACCCCCGTATAGGAACATCGGACGAGCAGCGTATGTGGAGCGACACCAACGACATATTTTCGCAGATTGGAAAGGTTACTCCTATGGTGAACAGTAGGGCTACACTGAAACGCATAAACACCTTCGAACTGCTTGCTACACAGCGCGAAGCAGTGAAGGGAGCATTCGAATATATGATAAAACGAATGAAGTAGACATGCAAAAACCCCCTTTTTGCAATGTAAAAAGTGGGTTTTTGCACGCCAAAAACCATACTTTTGCAACGCAAAAAGTAGGTTTTTAAAAACTAAAACATACAGCAAAAAAATAAAGCAACATACTATTATGGTAAAGAAAAAAACAAGAGTTATAATGCCAGGCGGTATTTCTGGATTAGTAAACAAGGTGCAAGGCATAGAGAAACCCACAGTTACACCCCCTGCAGAGCCCGAACCAGAAGAAGAAATAGCACCCGAACCCGAACCCATTCGCGAGCCTGTGCATCACGAACCCACCCTGCACACCAAGCCAGCGGCACCTGCCGACGAGAAAGACAGGTCGGCTCCGGCAGCTAAAAAGTTGCCAAAAGCCGAAGGAAAAGAGCTTGCGCGCGAATACACACTACAACAAGGCGATACCACAGACAGTTGGCAGATGTTTTTAGATCTGGCTAAAGAATACAAGTTGCGCGATTCTAAGTTGGCAACAGTGTATATAGACTCCGATTTAAAAAGTGTTCTCGACCGTCTGAAGTCAGCCAACAGCATAAAAATGCCATCAACAGCGCTGCTCAGTTCCATAGTAGCTCGTTTCGTGTTCGACCACGAAAAGAACATAAAAGAAGCCATCTACGGCGACAGTTTGTTGTAGTAGAGTAGGGGAGAAGTGGCGTGTTGCCACCCATTGGCAGCCGCAAAAGTCCTATTTATCGTGCCCGCATATCCGTATTCACCCACAAAAAGGGTGGCGGAAATGCGTGTGCGGTGATGTGGAAATGTGTATTTAATAATGCAAATGCACGTATTCGGTAATGTGGATATGCGTGTGCGGTAATGCAAATGCACGTATTCGGTGAAATGAATATACGTATTCAATAATGTGAAAACACGTAATTGATAATGTGGATATGTGTGTGCGTTGAAACGGAAACACGTATTTAATAATGTGAATATACGTATTTGATAATGTGGATATGCGTGTGCGGTGAATCTGCCCCTACGCCTGGCGGAATGTTCGTTGCGCATTTCACGGATTGTTCGTTGGTATTTTGCGGAATGTTCGCCACGTAATTGGCAATCCGTTAGCAGCCGTAGGGGTCCGATTTATCGTGCCCGCATATACGAAAACACCCACGAAATGGGGGACGGAAATGCATGTTCGGTGATTTGAATACACATATTTAATAATATGAAAACACGTATTCCATGAAATGAATGCATATATTTAATAATGTGGAAATACGTATTTGGTGAAATGAATGTGTGTATTTAATAATGTGAATACACATATTTGGTTATGGAAATATGCGTATTTGATGATGTTAGGATACGGGCGCGATGAATCTGCCCCTACGCCTGACGGAGTGTTCGCACCCCATTTCGTGGGTGAGCGTTGGTATTTCACGGAATGTTTGTTGGTATTTTGCGGAGTGTTTTGTGTGTATTTCGTTGGTGTTCGTTGCATTATCGCAGACCGTCAGCAGCATTTTCGCAAACCGTTCGCAGCCGTAGGGGTCCGATTTATCGCGCCCGCATATACGTATACACCCACAAAATGACAAACGGTAATGTGTGTGTGATGATGTGGAAATGTGTATTTAATAATGTGAAAACACGTATTTGATAATGTGGATATGCTGGAGCGTTTTACCATAAACAGGCGTATCCCATAACTATCAGTCGCCCTTTCCCACCCAAGTACACAAGCCTACCGTATACCATTTCCTATTTTGCTGTCATTTCTGTCACTCTCATTCTGCTTTTAACCATCTGTGTATAAGCTAATTAAGCAAAGTGTTAAAAGTGACAGCAACTAAAAATTAAACTTAATTAGAGATTTTGATGCTTTTCGCTTGGTTACATTTGCACGCACAACGCACCCTATCCTTCCCCGTTTTCCCATGATCTAAAGACACATTTACAAAATAAATGTTGTATATTTGCAGTTGGTATGCCTACGACAGCTGAAACCGTGTGCAGACGATGACTTATCCTGATGGTGAAGTGGTAACTTATCACTACAATCAGGACAGGTGGAGAGTCTGACGAGCAATAAACAGGGACGTCAGAGCGTTATTGTTGATAGGATAGGTTACGACAAGGAGGGTCATGCGGTCTATACGAAGCTCGGTAATGGCACGGAGGCAACCTATATATATGACAAGCAGCGTGAACGTCTGCAGGCGATGAACCTTACAGCGGACGGTCAGACTGTGATGGAGAACAGGTATCGTTACGATGCCGTGGACAATATCCTCGGTATTACGAATGCCGCCGACCCAACGTCGCTGACGAGACTCAACAAGGCGAAGTTGGGAGGAAGGAGTCACTATGGTGCTAATGGTACTGGTAGATTCGCAGATTGCATTCTATGGATTCAGGAATTTGATTTGGGGAATGTTGACAATACTGTCCAAAGAGACTATATGGGTGATAATTATGGTTCGTTTAACATCTTCGTCAGTGATAATCAGCTATATGTAGAACTTCGATTAGATGTGACCAACCGCTCTGAAGATGCACTGTCAGAAACAATCGCACACGAACTTGCTTTACATGGTTCTTATATTTCTAAATGTGTAGAAGCCTATAGAGAAAATAAAGACAATCCTATAAAAGCCAGTGAAATAATAAGCAGGATGATGTCCCAAGATCCTCATGGAAACAAAGACCATGCTGATTTGAAAGACAACAACCAATCAAACATTGGAGTTGTCAATTATCTAAACACTATGAAGGAGATGGGACTTAAACTCCAAAAACAAGTAAAAGAATAAAATGATAAATCTCAGTTCGCACATTTTACAGTCTACTATAGTTGGGAAGACCATAGGAATATGTCTTGTATTTTGCTTTGCTTCATGTAGCCAGCAAAATGAAAAGATATTTATGGGAAAAGTTAAAAATCAAATTAAAGTAGAATATTCCGGGAATTCAATTATAATAAGATCTTTAGATGAAAATGGGAAAGAAGAGAAAGCTGTCAACAGAACCAAATTGACAAGAAAAGCCAGTGCATACTATGATGAAGAACATCATATCATTTTGTCTCTCAAGGATACTACCTATATTTATAGAAGTTCTCCTTTTGATGAAGAAACGGTTTTTATCAAGAAGGAGACTGAGACCCTTTTTTCATCAATGAGAATGAAAAAAGTAAAAGAATCTCTCGAAAGATATGAGCTTATTGAGGCAATATACTATACATCAGATTTTCAAATCAAATCTTTTGTGGAATATCAAAATGTTGTATTTGAGTGTAAATGAAGAATGATAGATTCTCATGTATATACACAGAGGATAGACATGAAGAGCTACGGCACGATGGAAGGTGTGTACATCAATGGTGCACCACAAGGCATCACGTTCCACAAGACGGATAACTTCACGCTCTACCCTGCTTCGATAATCTGCATCAACAAGAATCGCTTCACAAAGCATTACTTCATTGGTGACAAACGAATTGCTTCAAGGATAGGAACAGGTCTGTTTAACAACGTCTATGGACGGAACGGTTCATACGTAACGGCTGGTCAGCAGGACTATGCAGAACGTATGAATCAGATTCAGACACAGAAAGAGGCGTATTATAAGAAGGTGGGTGTAGCCCTTGGTGTACCTACAGAGAAGGGTGCGTATGGTGATCCGGAGAACACGGGTGTTGGTTATAATGCCGTTCTCACAGAACTTGGTAACCATGATGTGCCACAGGGCTGGATTCAGACTCCACGCCCCAACACCACACCAAATACCAACCCTGGTCCACCTGTAAGCTGGAACGACCCAAGCAACCCTGATGACCCGCAGGCTGGTTATGGCTACATCCCTAATGACACAACGAAAGAGGAAACCTTCTTCTATCACAGTGACCACCTCGGCAGCACGTCTTACATCACAGATGACAAAGCCAACATCACGCAATATGATGCCTACTTGCCATACGGTGAACTATTAGTTGACGAGCACAGTAGCAGTGAAGACCTACCGTACAAATTCAATGGCAAGCAGTTTGATGAGGAAACTGGTCTGTACTATTACGGTGCAAGGTACATGAATCCTATGGCAAGCCTTTGGTATGGGGTGGATGCTTTGACAGAAAAATATCCTAACGTTACTGGATATTGTTATACTTTTAATAATCCGATAAAACTTCTTGATCCTGATGGTAATTCACCAATAGGAGCTGCGGTGGAAGGCATTAGTGCCTTTGTTGTGTCCGCTGGAGTAGATTTTATTTCCAACTGGATTTTTGAGGGTATGGATTATAAAACAGCTTTTAGCCATGTCCGTTGGGGAGCTGCAGCTTTTGATGGTATTTCTACGGCAGCTATCTCCTTGCTTGTTGATGGTGCAGGGACAACAAAAACAATAGGAAAAATTGCAAATAGTAAAGCGGGACGATTTGCAATAGATGTTGCTCGGACTATGATTACCAATATCATTGGTGACATTGAAAAAGGGATAGACTTTAATAAAATAGATTTAACTGAAGAGTTTATTTCTGCTACTTTCTCAACATTATTAGACAAAGGAATGGAGAAAAGAGCAAATGAGTTGCTCAGTGGATTAGAACGCAGCAATAAAAAATTATATACTGCGCTTAATAAGTTGAAAAGAAATCAAAAAGCAGGAAAATCTGAAACTCGACTGAAGAGTGATGCGTCTAGGGTAAAAATTGCGAAAGATAGATATAGAGGAGATGTTCGTAAATATGTAAAAGCGGTTACTAAAAAGAATCTTGTTGTAGCAGGAGCTGATTTGGCATCTGAAAAAGCATTTGAAAGACCAGATAAGAAAACGTCTAATGAAAATAATAAATAAAATGAAAGAATTAACTAGACGGAAAATTATATTTTCTCTCATTATCTTTATTTGTGCTTATTATTACTACTGCACACTTGTAATTCATCTTTGGTATTATTTGGTTATCCTATGTGTAGCATTGTTAATAGATTTAGTCTTATATTTCACCTTGAATTTGAAATTTAATCTGACTTCTATTGCCAAGACAATTGTACATCTATATTTCTTCTTGTTTTCTATACTTTTTATTATAGCAAAGTTTGATGGAAAGACGGAAACTTATAGGCTTCCTTTGAATGGTTACACCTACAATAGAGTAGACAAAATTTTATTCACATTCAAAGGGCATAATTTTGGTAGATTTCATTCTTTACCTCAATATTCTCTAATTGCAGATAAAGATATGACTAAATTATATGACGTTTTATTGGAACTCAAAGAACCTATAAGAGGAATATATATAATTGAATATATCAGTTTGGAAAAGAAAATACAAGCAAATAAATAAAATATGAAGACAGGAGAGCATTTCCTAATCATTTTAGTTCCTGACAATAGTAAAAAAGAAAAGTTTCAAGGATAGGAACGGGTCTGTTTAACAACGTCTATGGACGCAACGGCTCATACGTAACGGCTGGTCAGCAGGACTATGCTGAACGTATGAATCAGATTCAGACTCAGAAGGAGGCTTATTATAAGAAGGTGGGTGTAGCTCCTGGTGTACCGACAGAGAAGGGTGCGTATGGTGATCCAAAGAACACAGGTGTAGGGTATAATGCCGTCCTCACCGAACTCGGCAACCATGATGTGCCACAGGGTTGGATTCAGACTCCACGCCCTAACACCACACCGAATACCAACCCCGGTCCACCTGTAAGCTGGAACGACCCAAGCAACCCTGATGACCCGCAGGCTGGATATGGTTATATTCCAAATGACACAACACGTGAGGAAACCTTCTTCTATCACAGTGACCACCTCGGCAGCACGTCTTACATCACAGATGACAAAGCCAACATCACGCAATATGATGCCTACTTGCCATACGGCGAACTGTTAGTTGACGAGCACTCATCGAGTGAAGACTTACCTTATAAGTTCAACGGCAAACAGTTCGATGAGGAAACTGGACTGTATTATTACGGGGCGAGGTGTATGAACCCGAAGACGAGTTTGTGGTATGGGGTGGATCCTTTGGCGGAGAAATACGTTTCAATCAGCCCTTATTCTTATTGTAAATCTTCTCCAATGAATTATATAGATGAAAAAGGACTTTACCCAAAAGGCATTGTCACAATTCACTATGAAAGGAGCATTGTAACAACAGCTCCAAGCATCACAGGTGCAACAATGAACGTCCCTACACAATATGTGTACTATAAATTTACAAAATCGGCAACTCATCTACTTTCTTTGGTTTCTGGAGTCCCTGAAAATTATATAAAGAATGTTAGGTTAGAAGAATTTAACCTTCAAAGAGAAAGTAATAGTATAACACTGGGTGATAGCCCTGAAAACACTCGCATGCTTGTGTCACCTGAATATTTCAATGAAGAAAATATTAGTAAAGAGCAATATTACGACTGGTGGTTTAAAGAGTTTTCACATGAAGTTGGTCACATAAAACAGATAAAAAGGGATGGGAGTGAAGGCCTATACCTGTTGAAGACCCTTTGGGGATATGTCTCGACCCAAAGCCACGATAAAGCCCCTCGTGAACAAGAGGCAGAAAAAGGCTCTGAAGTATTTGAGTCTTTTAGGGATTTTGTAAAATCTAAATTTCATGCAAATCTGAACAGATTATTTATCGGCAAAGGTTCAGAAGAAGAGAAGATTAGACAAATCGACAAATGGTGGAACGCATATAAAGAACAAAAGAAATGAAGAAAATATATTCTGTTTGTATTTTTATGGTGTTGCCTTTCTTAATAGCTTGTAACGAGAATCATAGTTTCTCACTTGATGAGAGCCGGCAACTTTTGATAGTACATAACTTTTTACATATGGAAATAGAGTCTGACTGTCTAGATCCTAGCGAAAGTCATCTGTTCTTCATTACAAAGAAAAATGAATTTGACACTAGGAGTTGTGACACAATAAACTTTAGAAACGTATCGTCTGCATTATCTGTGGAGGAAATGAACAGTTATGGTATTACTAAAAATCTTCGGAGAATTAAATTCCGTCCCAATACAAGATATGTTGTAATCCATTCAGGAATGGGAGCTCAGGTGTATATCAAGGAATATTTCTGGGCAGATTCAAAGGGAAAATTAAGAAGAACTCGAAATCCAAAGTAGTGATTTGTACAAAGAGGTAAATAAGCATGTGTCGTAAAGTAACGATTAAGTAGTACCTACATGCGGCAGGGCAAATAGTTCGCCTTTCGGGCAATAAACAGGGACATCAGAGCGTTATTGTTGACAGGATAGGTTACGACAAGGAGGGTCATACGGTCTATACGAAACTCGGTAATGGCACGGAGACTACCAATACATACGACAAGCAGCGTGAACGTCTGCAGGCGATGAACCTTACAGCGGACGGTCAGACTGTGATGGAGAACAGGTATCGTTACGATGCCGTGGACAATATCCTCGGTATCACGAATGCCGCCAACCCAACGTCGCTGACGAGACTCAACAAGGCGAAGTTGGGAGGAAGGAGTATGCATACGTATGAATATGATGAGCTGAACCGTCTTATTCATGCAAGCGGTAAAGCAAAGCGTGCATCGTATGATATGGTGATGTCGTTCGGACGGATTATTGCTCCATTGATAAGTTAAAGTTTTGATTTCCTCTATTAGATGATAAAGACAATTATATTATTGGTAATAGTTTTCTATACATTTCCATGCCGGAAGATAAATGCTCAAAGCAGAGATACCTCAAATATCTTTGCAGGATATTACATAGCTGTTTACAATAAGAGCGATTTATCACATAAAAAGATAAGAAGACATCATAAACATTCTTATAACACAGCTATTGATAGCAGATACAGAACTTATTTTATTCCGATAAAAATTGGAAAAAATAATATTAATCAAGAAAATATATGGAAAGAGGTAACGGACAATAAAACAGAAAGCGATACAATCTTTATTTTTCCGGACTCTACGGATATAAAGCTATTCAAACAAATTGGGCTGATCGATAGCAATATCTCTGATAAAAAACATCTCTTGCTTCAAGAGATAAAATCCTTACCCTATTATAATACCGCATCAAACAAAGCATATCTATTCAAATGTCTTTATGTCAAAGGAACCTTTTTGCAACTAAGGATAGACACTATAGACAAGAATTGGCAAGATTATTTGTTAGATATATATTCTATTTCAACAAAGAAAAAGAAAAAACTACTTCTTGTTACAGGCATAGATAGTTTGCATTCTATAAAAAGCGATGGAACATCTATACAAGCACGTCCCTATATCAAAACAGGGCAACAAAAGCCATGCACAGCCCTCATAGTAGGCAACTGGTTCGCTGGCGAGGAAGGATATATCAGAAAGGAAGCCCTGCTTGAACAGGGCGAACCATTCGTTTCGTGGATAAGATGCAACGACTGCCCACAGATAAGATTTAACGAGAGCAACAGCGGCTCCGTCGTCTACCCTGGTCCACCTGTAAGCTGGAACGACCCAAGCAACCCTGATGACCCTCAGGCTGGATATGGCTATATTCCTAACGATACCACGAAAGAAGAAACTTTCTTCTATCACAGTGACCATTTAGGCAGTATAATAAAATAACAATACCAGATAATATCAGAAAAGATTATGTTTATCGAAATGAAAGCTATTTATAGAGGATAAAATCAAAGATGCGGGTGTCACCCGTTTTTGAGAGGAATGGAATTTTTATTCATGATGGCAAAAGTACAGCAAAATTCTCTCTAATAGCGACAGGTACATTTGGTAGAACTATATTCTGGCGTAAAAAATAATTTTATATGAAAAAGTTTATTCTTATTTTATTCATTCTTATTTTTTCAGCTCCTAGTATAAATGGGAAAGCTCAAAGAAAATGGCAAGGATATTTAATTCCACAAGAGTATGTTATTGTTGATAGCCTTACCTTAAATGGACAGAATACCCAAATAGCTATATTTAGCCCTTATAGTATGACAGCTGACGGTTGTGAAAAATACGTTGATAAAGGGGAAAATAGGATTCTTTTGATTAAGCGTGATTCTCACTTTTATAGATTTGATAATGTTATATCTAATGACGTTTATGGTTATATTGATGGGAACGAAAGTCTTAAAGAAAATGGGAATGGATTTGAATTGTGGTTTGAAAAAGGGCAGAGTTGTACTTTTGAGTATCACATCTATATTGGATTTTTTAATTCAAAAATTAAAATAACGCACATTACATTAATTACTTTATGTAATGATAAAAAGAAGGTAAAAAATATAAGATATAAAAACTTTTTACTTAAGAATTTTCATCGGAATTTAATCGATAAATTAAAAAATAAATATAGCATGTAATCTATTAGAAAGATATTTATCTTATGATCATATGCTATACTGGGATGAGGAGAACCGCCTGATGGTACTCTCTGACAACGGTAAGACGAGTCGTTATACTTACAACGCCGCCGGTGAACGTATCATGAAGAGTTACGGTACGATGGAGGGCGTGTACATCAACGGTGCGGCAAAGGAAACGGCCATCCGCGTTCATACCATTCAAGTACCAGGGACAATATGCGGATAAGGAGACGGGACTTTATTATAATAGGTTCCGCTACTACGACCCAAGGACTGGAGCATACATCAGCCAAGACCCGATAGGGTTGGCTGGTAACAATCCTACGTTGTACGGGTATGTGAAAGATGCTAATGATATGTTGGACATCCTAGGATTAGATGTTTACAAACTTGTAGCCTCTTCTGACGGTTGGTATCCTGTCTATGAAAAAGGGAAAAAAGACCCCATTGCTTATACTCGACTTGATAAAGGTGATGTATATAAGATAGGTGAATCTCAAAAATCCTCAAATAGATATTCTTCTACAAGGATGGATGAGGTAAGAATAAATAAGTCTAAGGCTACTTCTGTTATGATTGGACCTGATGGAAAAGCTATACAGGGACAAACGGCCGGATTAAATATGAAGTATATTGATACAGGAGAGGCTAAAAGTGCAGACAGGCTTTTAGAAACAATGAAATTAAAAGAGTATCATAAAGAGCATGGTAAATTACCTGCTGGAAATAAGACCTTCCATTAAAGAATGAAACTATGGCAGTTTTTTTTAAGATATTGTGCGAACAGCATTATCCAGGGACTCAATTAAAGTTAGAGTTACTGAACAGAGTTGTAGACTATTTTATGGATAATCTACAGGATACAATTTGGCAAAATTCTATATCAAACAAATTATGCAAAGAAGGAAGTAACCATAATGCGTTGCTAATTGTTTTGAGATTGTTTTATGAAAGTGAGATTGTAGAGGGGAATTTAAAATCGTATGCTCGGTATATAAAACAGAAAGAAAGACTTGTAATAGATCAAATGTTGATTTTAGATAATTTTTTGAAATTATCTGAGGATGAAATGATCGATAATCTTTGTGATGAGGTATGGTTATATGTAGAATCGTGTTTAAGAAAATACATTGGACGTTTTCATGATTTTGATGCTGCAGCATTCATTCCCATGCTGGAAGAACGAATAAAATATATAAAAGAAAATTTCCATAAAAGGTAATAAAAGTACGAAGATGCCGAGACTGGACTGTATTATAATCGTTTCCGTTACTACGATCCGAATGCAGGGAGTTATATCAGCCAAGACCCGATAGGGTTGGTAGGCGAGAATCCTACTTTGTATTCACATGTTAAATCACCTAATTCCCAATTAGATCTCTTAGGGCTAGATGTGTATGCGTTGGTTGCGACTCATGATGGATGGTATCCTGTCTACGAATATGGAACAAAAGATCCTATTGCATATACAAAACTGAATAAAGGTGATGTTTACAAAATAGGAGAAACTCAACACCCTAAGACCAGATATTCTCAAGTGCGTCTTGACGAAGCAAGGATTAATAGATCAAAGGCCACAGCTGTCGCCTTTGATGCCGATGGAAACATTATTCCTGCAGGTGTTAAGATGAAACCAATATCACAGGGAGGAACAAAAAAGCTGATCGTCAACTGGAAAACAGCTTATTAAAAAAGTATAACGAAGAGCATGGCCACCTGCCTGCTGGCAATAAACATTATTACTAAGCAAAAAGTATGAGCGTATTTTTATTTTCAACTTATGAGTTAGATTCCTCTGGTGCACATTCTACAGATTTGCGTATAGGAAAAGTTCTTGATAATATTGTCGATAGCTTGAATGACTTATATTGGCAGGAAACCTCTAAAGACTTTGCAGGAAGTACTGTAGGTGAAGCTCATGTCTTTATTTATGAGCCTAAATATAGAGGAGCAAATAGCGTTTGGGAACAAGATGAGTTACCTATTTTAAAGAAAAAAGGAATTCCCGTCTTTGAACATAGGATTGATGCAGATGGCAATATAAAAGTTAAACAAATTCATCATTAATAGGCTATGGATAAAGAAAAGTACACGGTAAGGGGAGAAAATGGAGAGTTCTTGGCACTATTAAGACGTGGAGGTATTGAGTATGTAACCTCTACGGGAATTTCTTACTATATTGATTCAGAAATGGTATCTTCAGATGAGTGCGACTTTGTCATATATTCATCTTATATCAAATTGTATCAAGATTATAAAAAAGAGAAGTCTTTAGACAACATCGAATATTTTGAAAAATTTGATGATAAGACAGGAATAGGAAAAGGATATATTAGGTATAAGAAGAGGTTTGATTCACATATTTCAAGAAAGGAAAAAGACTATATTCTTAAACGAGTAAAACAAATGTGTACTAAAGCAGGCATCAAAATATGCATCAGTGAAAGCTAGTTTCGATACGTTACAAATAGTAGATGATGTTGAAATTCCTAAGGGAAAATGGGGAAAGGCAGATTATTTAGAACCAATAACGAAGGATTTCCCTGAATTTGGTAAAGGAGGTGCAACACAAGCAATTACTCATAAAGAAATAAAAGTAGATAAAATTGAACATTTAGATTTACATTAATTATGATACCCTACGCTACAAGTAATGACATTGCAAGATGCAAACGTGTCATAGAACGTCAATTAAGAAAACATTCTATTGTTGTGGATTCAAAAGAACTAGATAAATTGACAATTGAAATCATGGACTTAGCGTATGCAAAAGGTGGTAGCTATTCGGATAAGACAATAGAACAATTCGCAAAGGTGTATATAGCTAATTTTCGATTATAGTTAGAGATAAACGGCTTCGCGTGGCGGCATTGTCGCCCCGATTGATAAGGAGGGCAACAAGGTATGGGAGCAGGAACTTGACATCTTCGGAAGGAAGAGGACGGGCAACAATAAATCCTCCTTCATTCCGTTCAAGTACCAGGGGCAGTATGAGGACGTTGAGACGGGACTTTATTATAATAGGTTCCGCTACTACGACCCAAGGACTGGAGCATACATCAGCCAAGACCCAATTGGGCTAATGGGTGGCAATCCAACGTTGTATGGATATGTAAAAGATCCTAATGCAATTGTAGATTTTTATGGTTTAATTGTTGTTTATAGAACAGTTAATCCTATACAAGAATCATCTGTTAATACAGGTACTAGTATTCAGCCCAAGGATGCTAATGCAAACTATAGCATTCAAGAGTATGTGGAAAATGGTAAATTAAACACGCAATATATATCTACGACAAAGGAGATGGACAGAGCTGAGTTCTATGCAAAATCCAACAAATCCACCATTATTGCTATCAATACAGATAAAATTGAACCAAAGAAAATTATAGATATTTCTAATGGGATTGATCCACAGACAGGAAAACCCTTACAAGGAAAAGCTTTTGGATATGCGACAAAGGATGCTGAGGTCCTTATTGATGGGGAAATACCAAAAGAAGCATATACTGTTGTAAAGAAACATCATTAAATTATATTATGGATTATATAAAACAACTATGTAAAATAAAGAAATCTTTATCTACTTTAGATAGTACTCCTTGTAACACCATAGAAGAAGCTAAACTTTGCTTAACAAAATATGATAAGCTGAAAGATGATATCATAAAAGTTATAGCATCTGTTTCGAATGATTCTATGCTTTCAAATCAAGACAAGGAGGAAGTCTATGTAAACGGTATTCGTGTTTTAACGAATTATATTGGTAATGCTGACGACGTACAAAAATATGGTAAGGCGTTAGAAAATATTCTAGGGGATACAAAAATGATGAAGGCACAATTGGATTTTTTTTATAACAGTTTAGATATTGGAAGATGGTTATAGAAGACTATAACTATAACGACTTCCCTGCAGTAGCGTTCGCAGCACGAATAGATGGAAGAGACCAAGACACGTTCGTACCTGCCGCCAAGCTTGTTGCCAACGGTGAGTGTTTCTCCATCATCTCCGACTATCTCGGTACGCCCCAGCAAGCCTACGACAAGGAGGGCAACAAGGTATGGGAGCAGAAACTCGACAGCTTCGGTAGAAAGAGCAGGAAGGACAACAATAATTCCTCCTTCATTCCGTTTAAGTATCAAGGGCAGTACGAGGATGCGGAGACGGGATTGTATTATAATCGTTTCCGTTACTACGATCCGAATGCAGGGAGTTATATCAGCCAAGACCCGATAGGGTTGGCAGGTGGCAATCCTACGTTGTACGCATACGTGTCGGACGTAAACTATTGGAATGATGTTCTAGGGTTGACTGCCGAAGTATACAAATTAGTGGCAACGAAGGATGGTTATTATGATGTATATGAATGGGGGAATGATAAGCCCGTGGGCAAAACATATCTAAAAGAAGGAGATACTTGGAAAATAGGGGAAACAACTAATTTCAGAACAAGAAAAGATGGTACTGAAATTCAAAATAGATATACTAAGAAATGGCTGAGACAAGAACAATTTAGAATATAAGCGTTTACAGTATTCCCCCAATAAATCGGCAAAAGTTCCATTCCAAATTCTGAGACAAGTCGTATAAAGAAATTTGAAAAACGATTTGGGAAAAAGCCCGCTGGCAACAAATGTTTTCATTAATATTATGGATAGAGTAAGAATTACTTCTGATTCTCCAAACTTTCTGAAAGTTAGTGAGATTAGTAAAGACCTTCGATTGTTTTCTTTAGTGATAGAAACAAAATACGCGCAAATAGATTTTGGCTTTGTATTTTGTTTCAGAGCGTTGTACACCACACGTGGCATCCGGTCAAAAGTCCGGTTTGAGAAGGATTGCAATTATCTTGGTATGGATTTGATAGTCTCCGAAGAAGAATTTAATCCTTATAAGAATAACGTTTCTATGCAACGGCGGATTATGGGTAAACATTTCTTCCCGTTTTTTGCAGAGAACATAAAGAAATACAGAAACAAGTTGCCCGTTCTCAAACCCATTGAAAAAGATTTGGTGGAGGACATGCGCCTATTTCTCATTGAAAACCTTTGGCTACCTGACGATAGTGGCAGTTTTAAGTTGGCGGTTATAGAGAATGTTTCTTACGATCGTGCAATGGCTTTGTTCGGAAAGCCAAGACAAAAAAAGTTCATGGATACTGATAACGGTAAAATACAGGACATATTGTGGGAAGTGGACGAACAGACACAGCTATCAGCCCGATATAGGCTGATAGATAAAGTCTGGACGCTAGAAAGCTACAATATTGCAGAAGGGTAAATCGGGATTTGGAAATAGTTGCCAACGGTGAGTGTTTCTCCATCGTGTCCGACTACCTCGGTACGCCCATGCAGGCCTACGACAAGCAGGGCGACAAGGTGTGGGAACAGGAACTGGACATCTACGGACGACAGCGAAAACGCCCTTCGGCGTTCATTCCTTTCAAGTATCAAGGGCAATATGAGGATGCGGAGACGGGATTGTATTATAATCGGTTCCGTTACTACGACCCAAGTTCGGACAACTACATTAGCCAAGACCCGATAGGGTTGGCAGGTGGCAACCCTACATTGTATGGGTATGCCAAGATACAAATGGTTGGATCGATCCATTGGGGCTTGATGTATTTGCTTTGTTTGAAATTAATGGTAAAATATTTGAAGGAGTAAACCCAACCCAAAGAATTCCAAGAATAGAGAGTCCTATTCCTGAGTTACAACATTTGGGCTACACAAATTCCAATACGTTTAGTATGCATGCAGAAATAGATGCAATGAAACAAGCCAAGGATTTGGGGCTAAGAGGGGGAAAAGCGACTTTGATGGTGGAGGGATTAGATATATGCCCAAGTTGCAGACCCGCTATTATGGATTATGCCAAATCTATGGGTATAAGTGAGTTAGAAATACATGAATTAAATAGTGGTAAAATATATAGATTTGAAGGAGAAGAAATAAATCAAGTAAAAAATGGAGGTAAATCATGGAGAGCTGCAGAAGTGAGCCATTGAAGTTTGTTTGCAATAAAAAAATAGATATCAACCCTAAAGAGTATTGGGAAGAGATCATGCAACTTACATTTTTAAATAATAAATGTGGATATTTATCATTGACACGGCTGAGTTATGATGAAGAGATATATTTTGAATATAACGACCAAATCTATTTCTTGTATTCCAATGTCAATAATATAGGGTTCAGATTAGAAGATTCTGTTTTGACAATTGAAGTAGACAATCCAACAAAGGGAAATCTACCCAATACATTCATAATAAGCATTGCTCAGCCATTTGATAACTTGGATTATATCTTGCAAGTGTTGTTTAAAAAGCCAGCAGGTAATAAATGCTATCATTAAAAATTATGAACAGAGTAAGTATTCAAATTGATTCACCTAGCTATGTAAAGGTTAGTGAAATAGGCAAGGAACTTGTTGCATTTTCATTAACAATAGAAAGGAAATATCCTCAAATAGATTTTGAGTTCGCTTTTTGTTTCAGAGCGTTGTACACCACACGTGGCATCCGGTCAAAAGTCCGGTTTGAGAAGGATTGCAATTATCTTGGTATGGATTTGATAATGTCCGAAGAAGAATTTCATCCATATAAGAAAAATATAGCAATGCAACGGCGAATCATGGGTAAGCATTTCTTCCCGTTTTTTGCAGAGAACATAAAGAAATACAGATATAAGTTGCCAGTTCTCAAACCCATTGAAAAAGATTTGGTGGAGGACATGCGCCTATTTCTCATTGAAAACCTTTGCCTACCTGACGATAGTGGCAGTTTTAAGTTGGCGGTTATAGAGAATGTTTCTTACGATCGTGCAATGGCTTTGTTCGGAAAGCCAAGACAAAAAAAGTTCATGGATACTGATAATGGTAAAATACAGGACATATTGTGGGAAGTGGACGAACAGACACAGCTATCAGCCCGATATAGACTGATAGATAAAGTCTGGACGCTAGAAAGCTACAATATTGCAGAAGGGTAAATCGGGATTTGGAAATAGTTGACTAACGGGGCGCACCTTCACGCTGGCGTACGACGAGCGGCACGAACTGATACGGCTCACCTTCCCCGACGGGCTGCACCGCAATTGGCGGTACGACTGGCAAACCGACAACATGCGAACAAGTTGGGTGCGTGTGATGACACCAGATGGTGGTGGCAGCAAAGACGTAAAAAGCAACCGTGGCTTCGTTTTCATTCCAGAGGTAGGCGACCAAGTCCTCCTCGGTTTCCGTCATGGTGATTCAGCAAGACCATACGTTATGGGTAGCTTGTTTAACGGAGTGACAGGTTGCGGAGGCTTTGCTGCCAATCACAAGAAAAGCCTTACCACCCGAAGCGGTTCAACCGTCACCTTTGACGATACTGCCCACACCATCCTCCTACAGACAACTCGTGCCAACAAAATCTTTGTTGACGAACTAAATGGCACCATCACCATATCTTCTGCCGAAGAAGTAAATGTCAATACAAAGAATGTCAACATCAATGCATCAGAGAATATGAATGTAAATGTGGGTAAGAATTTTACGATGCAGGTTGGTGAGCAATCGTCTGTTAGCATTGAAAAAGATTCATCAGTTTCGGTAAATGGAAATGCTATGCAGAATGTAGGGAAAGACAACCATACGTACATTGCGGGCGATCATATCAGTCATATAGACAAAGATACAATCCTGAATGTAGGAGGTTCTATTAAGGGGAATATTATGGAGAACGCTACATTCGAAACGAAAGGAATTACGACTATTGGTGCCCAAGATCGTTTGTATATAAAGAGTAATACTAAGGTTGATATAACAAAGGAATAAATAAAGTTTTATGAAATATATACTAATAGTTATAATGGTTAGCTTTGCTATGTGTATAAGCACGGCATGTAGCGGATTAGGAAACAAAACAAAAAAGGAAGATAATAAAGGTATGGATACAGCTTTTCGTTGGGAGGCACTCGTTGCATCTTCAAGAAATTATCCCATGGAGGTGCATTATGCAAGAGTAGGCGTAGGAAACTCTGGTAGATATGTTGGTGTGATGGAGAGATTTACTGGTTTAGGTTTGGGCGAAGCGGATGGTACGGTAGATATGGGCAGTGACTCTAACGGAGGAATGGGCGCCCCCAGTAGTGTTGATATTGTGTGGCTTTCGTATTTAGAAAAGAAGTTTTATCGGCTTAATGTTAAATTCTCATCAGAGCTACAAGATAAGATACGCCAAAAGTTCCGTACAAAATATTATGATTGGCCAGCTAAGAGGTATTGGGCATTTACAGGTTTTGTGATCAATATGCTTCCCAAAGGGCATGTGTGGCTCTATGTAGATGGTATAGGTCGACGCGAATTGGTCTGTGATACTCTTGTTGGCAGGGAAGTAAATGTGCCATTGCAGGATTTTGACGAAGATGGGTATCGATACCGCAAAACGCTTGATGCGTTTTGTGAAGGGCGACTTGGGGATTACACATGGGCGGAAGAGAATTTCAAACGAAATGGTTTGTCAGATGGTTTGTGGGATACCTATAAGACGAAATACAACTATGAGATAGAATTTAAGTTTGAAGATGAAAAAGCTGTTTTGGATGTTGATTATCTTTACCGATTCCTTACGGGAGAATTTTGGCATAGAGATAATAAGCCGATGCCTTCAGTATTGCCTCGCGTAAGGGAAATTCAGGCAGGATGGGAGGTAGGTACTACGATTTATGATGGAAATTTTTATTTTGATGAAGAGGAAATCATAAAGGGATATGCAGAGGCTTTCAAAGCTAAGGGAGCTTCGGGAAAGTTGGTGATTGAGGTTAGCAAATATAACAATTGGTTTACTATTTATTTGTTAGTGAGTGGTAAAAAGTATCCCTTAACCAAAACAAAGATTCATGTTTTTCGAACAACTCCACAGCATTTAAAGGAGGAAAAATGGCCATTTTATAATAATCATCCAGATATTTATTCTGGAGATATTCATTATGTAGGTGAATAGCATATGGGAAAAGATTCAGACTCCACGCCCCAACACCACACCGAATACCAACCCCGGTCCACCTGTAAGCTGGAATGACCCAAGCAACCCTGATGACCCACAAGCTGGTTATGGTTATATCCCAAACGATACTACGAAAGAAGAAACCTTCTTCTATCACAGTGACCACCTCGGCTCAACGTCCTACATCACAGATGACAAAGCCAACATCACACAGTATGATGCTTACCTACCTTATGGGGAGCTATTAGTTGACGAACACTCATCAAGTGAGGAGATGCCATATAAGTTCAATGGCAAACAGTTCGATGAAGAGACAGGTCTGTACTATTATGGTGCAAGGTATATGAATCCTGTGTCAAGTATTTGGTATGGTGTGGATAGATTAGCCGAGAAATATTCACAGTTATCTTTATTTTCTTATTGTGCAGGGAATCCAATTAAATATGTTGATGCAATGAATGTAATTAGGCAAGAACTCAATATGCAATGGAAGAATTTTGGTCAACGGCTTAACTATAAAAGTATTATTCCAAATGAAAAGGCTACAAGCAGTTTCCTTCCTTTTGATAGAAGTTCTTTAAATAGTATAAAGATGGGAATGAACCCTTCTCCCTTTTCAC
The DNA here is from genome assembly GCF_900454935.1 of Prevotella pallens. Lineage (NCBI taxonomy): Bacteria > Pseudomonadati > Bacteroidota > Bacteroidia > Bacteroidales > Prevotellaceae > Prevotella > Prevotella pallens. The sequence continues at coordinate 51,336 of NZ_UGTP01000003.1, read as the reverse complement.
AATATATAGAAATAAACGTAAGGAAATGAAAAAGAATCTCTGTCTGAATATCATTGTGTTGCTGTTCCCGCTGTGTGCAAATTCACAGTCAGTAGATAGTCTGTCTTTGTATCAGAGTGCTATTACCTTTATCTCTGCAGATTTAGATATCTTACAAAAAGAAGTTGCAGTCTCAGGTATCGCCTATGACTTAGATTGTTTTATGTTTATTGATTCAGTAAAGAATAGTTCATTAGAAGAGATTCTTCATGAAAAGCAAGATAAGCCAACTCCAGATGTTTATTCTTCGATATTGGATAGGAATTTTAATAAGCTCTCCCCACAGACAGAGTATAGTATCTTTTTCTCTAGGATAAAAGATGGCTTTTTCCTTGCTCAAGTTTATCGGTTACAAGAATATGGTAAATCGGTTAATTATGAATCTGTAATAAATACTGCGCTTCAGCAATACTATTATATGTTTGTACTGAATCAAGAGCAGAAAATTAAAAAGGTATTTCGAATGAAGATAGATTAATTAGAAGCAATAAAATAAATTTGATGAGACGCTATGCGTATGGATTAAGAGATTAAACATGTATCAAACTCTGATTATACGCATTGTATGATTGTCGTGCCACTTGAATTGCTGAATGAACCACAAAGATACTAATTCGAATAATAGATAGATTGAACCAATGGGAGTATATAGTATATCTGGTTTTTTGTCTATATCTTTAGTTTGCTATCTCTTCTATCGCTTAAGAAAGTCGCAAAGCAAAAAACCTTCATTATTTAATGACTATATGACTAATGTAAGGACAGGGCATTTGTACGATTTTAAATATTCAAATGGGACAATCAATACAGTCGATGATGGTAAAGATATATACCGAGGTATGCCTATTGGCATCACAGGGAATGGACAGACTATATTTACATCAGCAAGAGATGTAGGTAACATAGCAGCCGGATACATAGCAGGAATAAATGGTATGAGTTGGAAGGCTTCACGAACTGCTTTTGATGCATACCAAAGTAAGTCTTCGGGTAAACCAACGATAGAAGGACTGTCTACGAGAAATGCAGAAAATTACGGTTGGCGCATGGGTAGTAATATAAAAAATTATACTCCTAACCAAAAGGCAACTAATCTGGTGCAGAGCATTAATGATGGTTTAAAAGCACTTGGAAAATATTTGTATAATAGGATTAAAAATATCTTTTAAGTGTATATATGGATATAGGCTTTAAAAGAACTGTTTTTGACATTCTTCTGAAGTAAAATTATAATAAAATGAGGTTTGGAAAATTTTTAATTATAATTTTATTCTTTGCACTAATCAACTCGTGCAAGAATACAACTCTATATTATAAGATTCCTGTAACAGAACAGGTTATGACAATATATTCTCCTTTTTGTAGAGATTATGCATATGTTTGCATTGGAACATCGAAATTACTTGAAATAGATAGTATGGATTTTAAAATCTCAAAAGATGAGACAACTGAGATTTCTTTGATTTTTAGTAAGCAAAAATCTGATACAATTTACTATTCTGATAGATGGGACGATATATCCTTAATAAATAAAAAGAAAAGATACAAAAGAATTAAATGGCATGATAGTCGTTTTTATTTCAAAGAGAAAAAGACAAATAGATATGTCATAAGCCCAAATTATATCGAAGTTGTTATTAAAGATAACGCAACTTTTGTTGTCTTTCAATCAAATAAGTCATATAGTATTTTAAAAACGATATGAGCAATGTGCTAAGCGCAAAGAACTGTATTCGGCTTCCATAAGTTGTAGCAAACAGTTCGATGAGGAGACAGACTTGTACTATTACGGTGCAAGGTATTTGAATCCTGTAACAAATATTTGGTATGGGGTGGATGTGTTGGCAGAGAAATATCTAAATATTGGAAGCTATGTGTATTGCGCAGGGAATCCTGTAAAGTTTATAGATATTGATGGGAGAGAGATCTTCCTGCCTGGAAACAAAAAAGCTCAAGAAGAATATATCAAGATGTTATATGCATCCACTGGAAACAATTATGCTATTGAAAACGATAAACTTATATACAAAGGCACTGATATAGATTTCAAGGGAAACAGGTCTCAGACATTAATAAATGTCATTCAGTCTGGTATAGATGCCAAAGAAACTTATACTCTTAGTCTGGTAGGAAACAAAAAACGACAGTGTCGTCTACTGGAAAGTTGAAGTCTGCAAATAAAGTACTTTAAGTATGAAAACTATAATGTTTTATGTAATAATGTCACTTGTTCTTTGTCATTGCAAAGCACAAGAAGAACTATCATTAACTTATATTGGTTATCAGTACAAGGGAACTCAAAATAGAAGCTTCCTAAATAAAGAGCTAATATTAAAAACAGATGGAGATACTATAAGAATGAACCTTAGATTACCTTATGACAGTATTCATCACAATGTTATTGATCGAGGGCTTCTATATAATTGTCATTTAAAGAAAGGGGTAAAATACACTTTTACTTTACAAAAAAAATGTATTTTCGATATTCCCTGCTTCTTTAACAGCTACTATCGAACAAATACGATTCCTGACAAAAATGACTGTTCAAAATTCATAGAAATAAAAAAAGACACAGAGTATGACTACAGAGGGGATTATGGAAGATATGTAGACATTAAAGGCTGTTTATATGAGATAAAAAGAATATACCCAAACAATGGCGGTTTCTATCCACACTAAGAGAGTTACCAAACCATTTATGGCGAGCGTGGCGGATATTAGGACTTATGTCTATGGTGCCGCCTACGACAGCTGGAACCGTGTGCAGACAATGACTTATCCTGACGGTGAAGTGGTAACTTATCACTACAATGCTGCCGGACAGGTGGAGAGTCTGACGAGCAATAAACAGGGACGTCAGACCGTTATTGTTGACAGGATAGGTTACGATAAGGAGGGTCATACTGTCTATACGAAGTTTGGTAACGGCACGGAGAAATGGACAGAAAAAAGTTGAAACGTATAAGTATTCTTTTTAAAATATGAAATATTATATTTGTACATTAGCGGCGATTATAGCAATTTTTATTGCTAGCAGTTGTAAGGCTCAAAGCAAGTTGCCAGATTCTGTTTATCCTGATAGCAACAGCTCTGTTTCATACTGCAAATTAAATGATAGTACATTAAATGTGATGATTACAATAAATCATTATAAATTTATAGATGAGTATTCTATAATAAGAAATATATCATACCATAAATATCTGCCAAGTTACCTGGGTAAATATAGGAATAGTCTCATATTTATTAATGGCGAATCAGTAAATTACAGACTTATAACAGTGTATACATTAATTGATAAGAAAATTGTCAAAGATATGTATGAGATGGAATTGTGTTCTAATAGAAAAGATCATAAGGAGAAGTATATATTTTTTTATCGTGGATGTCCAATAAGAATTTCCTCCAATATTAATAGAGTGTTATTTAGGAAAATAGCTTCAAAGAGGATGAGAATAAATTCAAAAGATATTTCGTTTATATCGTCGTGCAACAATAGATTTAGACTCTATTTTTTGGATGGAAGAAATATTATTTTGGAATAACGGGTTGTTTAGGCAGCCATACTGGTACATCTTTCTCTACAGCAAACTGATGGTTCACCATCAGTTTGCGGGTGAAACGAATATGACCTATGATGCGGCAGGCAACCTCTTGACGAAGCTCACGGCAGAGCTTAGGAAGTCGATATCTGACAAGGGTTATATCTCTTACACCTACGACTTCGAGCGACTCTATGAGGTGCTTTATCCTGAAAATCTCTTCAACCGTGTTACTTATACCTATGGTAAGGCTGGTTATGGATATATTCCAAACGATACAACGAAAGAGGAAGCCTTCTTCTATCACAGTGATCATTTAGGCAGCACGTCTTACATCACAGACGACAAAGCCAACATCACGCAGTATGATGCTTACCTGCCATACGGTGAACTGTTAGTTGATAAGCGCTACCAATATAATCCTCAAGCCAAGCCAGGTTCAGAAGGAGGTACGTTAAATCCTGCAAAACGAAAGGTAACACAAAAAGATATTGATCATTTAAAAATTAATAAATTAAAATTCAGAAATGGGAAAGCCTACATTGGACATGTCTCGGATTAGATTTTGCATTTTAATCTTTTTAATACCTTTTTTATTCCAGTTTTTTTCTTGTAGCCAAAAGAGAGAAATTGATCCTCAGGAAATAGTAGGACGCTGGGAACTAGTTAGTAAAGGTGTTAAACCGATTGCTTACATAGAATTGTCTTTTTATAAAGACTCTACTGCTATGTTTGATTGCTTGACGGATACTGTAATTTATTTACGGTATAGAATTCGCAAGGATTCCCTATACCTAAAAGATTTAAATAATAACTGTACTAGAGACTTAATACTATCATTAGATGGTAATATTTTTTATCTATGTAGCCTGAAAAAATGTAATGAAAAGCTTATATACAAGAAGAGGAATGATACCTTGGGAAAATTTGACACCTCATTTGTTAAATCAATAATACCGGCTTGGCATTAAGTTAGACAAACAAAATTAAATGATATACTTAAGCTCGCAAATGTTTAGACGTTTCCGGTGTCCGCCAACAAGCTATCGATGGCATAGAAGAGAATGTCCGCACTTGCATAACTTCGGGGTACGTTGTCAAACAAAAGTGCACAACTTGACCTCCAATTAAGTTTGGGGTTTTAGTTATAATTATTAATAAAAAAGTATATTTGCACTATGACAACAAAAAGGGGGGTATTGCAAAAGTATGACTTTTAGATGCTGACGATAGAGTTTTGGGCTATAAAGCAGCCGTTTGTTGGTTGCAATATAGCCCTTTAGAGATGTTATTTCTTAATAAATTTCAGTGTGTTTTTGTTTACTTTCACGAGGTATATACCTGGTGTAAACTGCGAAACGTCTACAGTGTTGTTGCCTTGAGCCAGTGCTATGGTTGCCATTTTTGTGCCTGTTGCGTTGTATATATAGGCAGTAGCAGCAGCGTCGGCTACTATTGTTACAGTTTCGTTTGCTATACTTGGGTATAGTTTAACGTTCTGTACGTTAATGTTTTCTATGCCGTTGGTAGATCCTGCAGCCACATTCACGTTGTCAATGCCTACTGGTATGTATGTAATACCCGTTGGCATGTTGTCTGTGCATACGGTCATGCCCATGTCGTATAGTCCATAATAGGTTCTGCCACGGTAAGAACTGCCTTTGCTAACATAGAAAGCTACGCCGTCCCACGACCTAAACACTTCTTTAGTTCCATCGTTGTATGCAATGTAAACGTAGTAGTGGTTGCTTGTTAGTTCGTTTTTGTTGAATTTAACTTCTATGTATCCGCTTCCATATTGACCTATTGTTATGTTCTGAACCGTCTGCAATGCGTTGCTACTAGCCACTTTGCTACCATATTGGTCGGTAATAAACACTCTAACTGGGCCGTTAAAGCCGTTAGAAGAGTATAGATTTGCCTTTATAACTAGGTCGGCATCTTTTGCAACGGTGCAGTATTTGCTTCCCACATATTTACCATTTTGATAGAAGAAGGCAGAGTTTAGACGAACATCGCCTTTGGCTGGGTCCGAATTATTCTTAGTTTTTATAACCAGTGTACCTATGTTTTCGGTGGTGCCATACATTACTTTGTTTCCGTTGTTGTATGCAACCGATAGTTTGTAGGTGCCTTGTTTTAGGTTGTTAAAGGCAGCATTGTTTGTGCTGAACGCCAAAACCACCTTTTCTTCAACAGTTATTGTAGCGTTACCTTCTGAAATAACGTTTCCGTTAGCCAGCAGTTGCACCTTGCCATTATAGTCTTCGTCGCCCTGATTCATTACAGGAACTTCCACCTTAATAGGTTCTCCTTCGTTTGTAGAAAGTGTAGGCAGCATAGTAGTAGCTACAATTTTAGCTCCCATAGCGTTAGCATTTACGTTAATGTATCCTGCACTTTCGTCAATTTCAGTCCATTTTTGGTTTGCAACGTATGCAATTCTGAGGTCGTAAGCACCCTTTTCAACGTTTCTAAAGTCGGCATTGAATGAAATATTCTTAGTGTCTCCAGCCATCATATACGCCTTACTTGATGTTGTAGCTAGTTGTATTTCGTTTTGCTGACCAGCTTTTTTCGCAACAAGTTTAAAGTATCCGTAGTATGCATCGGTGCTATTGTTCTTCAAAGCCACCTGTATTTGTTGGTTGTTTTGTTGCTTCACCTGTGTAGTTTGGCACTTTTGTGCAATGCTAAATTGGTTTTTAACCACAGGGTTAGGTTCTGGTTTAGGGTCAGGTTTACCGTTTCCTATTGTAATAGTAGCAATGTTTTCTTTAATATCAGTCCATGTAACGTCGTCAGCCGAATAGCTTATGCGTAAGTCGTATTGTCCATCTTGGAATCTCGAAAGGTTCGCGCTGAATGTGTAAGAGCGTTCTGCGTCTCCGTTTACCATAACTTTATACGATTGAGCAAGTGTTTGGAACGAGTTCATACCAGCCTTACTAATAAGCAAACGGAATGTTCCATAGAAGTATTGAACCTTATTGTTCTTGAAAGTAACCTCAATAGACTGGTTGTTTTCGCGTGCAAATGTAGTTTGTTTTGGTCCTTTTGAAACCGTAATAGCTTCAAAGTTTCCGTTTCCAGGCATTAAATAGCGTAGCATTTGGTGCCCCTTAGAGAACGCTCCTACACCTCCGCCATCGCCATGAGTATCTGGTTCCAGCACATCAATAGAGGTCCAGCAGTTAGACATGCCGTTCCAGCCCCAATCAACGTGTACATATCGGTCTTCTGCCAATCCGTCTATAACAAAGCAATGTCCTCCAGCTTGCGAGAAACCAGCATATACAATAGGTCCATAATTGGTAAGTTCGTCTTGTATTCCTGCCCACCATTGGTTGTCAGAATAGTTGAAACGCATAAGGCACGATAGTCTTCCGTCGTATCCAAAGTTATCAACAAGTGTAGAAGTAGCAGCAGTTAGCAATGCGCCACTACCTCCTATTTCGGGTGGACCAAAGTTCATTCGCACACCATATCCCACATCTCTTAGCAGTCTACCTATGTTGTCGGCTTGCGTATTGTTCAGTTTTCTGTTGGTAGCTCGGTCGTATCCGTTGCCTGTAACCCCTTCTGGCATGTTGTTCCAGTCGTATGCTGGTTGTGCATCGTAGTCTATTCGCATTTGCTTTCTAGTTCTTTCCCATGTATACGATGTAGAACCTGTTGGACGAGCTGGCCATTTGTGCCATCTTAAAACGGTAGAAATACCAGTAGCAACACAGCCCGACACTGTTTTATACGATACTCCGTTGTACAAAATGCTTGGGCTATAAGCGTTGAAAGGCCATCGTTGTCCCCAGCTAATAGGTGTAGGCAGCAACATTTCTCTGTTGTTTTTGTCTACCGCCAATAGTGGTTCTATAATGTGTTTAGGTTCATTATAGTCTCCACGAGCTGCCAAACGCTTGTACGATTGCGATGGAACGTCCTTCACATTTTGCTGTGCCCATTCTATTTGATCGGCATATTCTTGAAACATTCCAGCCACTGTTGGGTTGTCTCTAAGAGTTTCTTCGTCCAGATTACCCTTATCAGCGTAAGCCAAAATGGCTCTTGTTCTGGTGTCTCCCGATACAACTACAAAGCCTTGATTGTTGTCTCTGTTGATGATGTAGTAGAGACTGTTTCCTGTGTTGGCGTTGTTTTGTGCCTGATAAGTAATTTTTAGCGGAGCCTTTCGTGCTTTAATGCCTCCAAAAAAGTTCTCTGCTAACTGCTTAGCCCGTTGTGGTTGAATAGGGCTGGCTACTGTTGTAACGCTTAATCCTAGTAATAGCGTTAGTAGCGGAAAATGCTTTTTCATAAAAAAATTAGTTGAATAATTGTTAGTAACTCCACATTCCACCTTTTGTTTGTTATGCAATGGGCATACAACACCCCCTACATAGTCCGTGTTGCTTGTTGTTAAGCCAGTGGAATATGCTTAATATTAACATACAGGTTAGTCCTTTTCTGCAGTAAAAGGGCGCCTTTTCTTTATGTATTTGGAATGGCGTTCTCTAGTTTTTGTTTAGTCTTCGAAGTTGTTTTTGTACGTACTTTTTTTTCGAGAACGCTTTTTTTGTGTTGCTAAAAAGCCTTTCTGCTTTTGCATAGTAGTGGTAGCCCCTTTTGCATTATAGTTGTTGCAGTGGCTTTTTGCAGTATCTGTCTTGAATGAAAGTCAGACGGGTTCGCTTTTTTCAGGTGTCCTATATTCGGACAAGCTGTGTAAAGTGTTGTTCTCTCTGTTCATTTTTTACATGTTAAGTTAATGTTATTCTCTCTATGTTCTCTCTTGTTTTCAGTTTGTTGTGGACTCTTTTCTTAGGCGATTGGTTTTTAATTAGCGTAAGAGTTCCACTAAACAATGGCAAAAATAGAATGTTTTGTTGAAAGAAACAACTTTATAAAGTGAAAAAGATTAAACGTTTACATATCTTTAATAAATTAATATTTAAATAAGTTTCGGCTGTTTTTGTGTTGTCTAAATGTTCTCGCAAACAGTTAAAAATGTGCATAATGTTATATATAATGTGTATTAGTGTGAGGCTGTATGTGTGTTTTATAAAATAGGTAACAGTAGGGTGGTGCACAATGGTAGTGTTTTTGTGTTTGTGTTGTTTGTGTTTTGGCAATCTGTTGTGGGCATTTTGGCAATCCGTTGTGGGCATTTTGGCAATCTGTAAGTAATGTTTTGGCAATCTGTTAGCAGCCGTAGGGAGCCGATTTATCGTGCCTGCATATACGTATTTGCCACGCATTCGCAATCCGTTGGGACACATTTGGCAATCCGTCAGCAGCATTATCGCAATCCGTTCAGAATGCCTTCACGTAATGTTCGCAACGTGTTCGTTCTCTGTACGTTACATATTCGCCGTGCAAAAGTATGGTTTTTGCGCCACAAAAGTATGGTTTTTGGCGTGCAAAAACCCCCTTTTTACATTGCAAAAACCCCCTTTTTGGCGTGCAAAAAGTGGGTTTTTGCAAAGCCTTAATTAGTAGGTGGTTGCATTGTTTTTGTGTTTCGGGTAGATGTAGCAATACAATAAATGTTAGAAACAGACGTTATTCATAGTATGAATAAGGCAAAATTTCTATCCATTGTGCTGTTGTTTGTGTGCCTGCTCTATGCTGGAAACGCTATGGGACAGTCGTTTACGCTGCAAGGAAAGGTTTCCGACCAAGATGGAAACCCCATAGAGCTGGCTTCAGTGATTGTTGCTTCGCAAGGAAAAATTACGATGAGCAACCTTAAAGGCGAGTTTAATATGCAGCTACAGAGTGAAGATTCGGTTAAAATACGCTTCTCTATGCTGGGCTATAAGAGCAAAGTGAAGGTGTTGCACAAGCCACAAGGAAAGCAAACTCTACAAATTCAGCTTGCAAACGACAACCAATTGGAAGAGGTTGTGGTAGAAGCGCACGCACCACAACATGGAACTACCGAAGAAATAAAGGTTGAAGCTACTAAGCGAAACCCGTCTGTTTCGGGCAATGCAGTGGAAGAAATATTGCAAACACAGGCAGGAGTGTCTACCCATTCCGAACTTTCGTCGCAGTATAATGTACGAGGTGGAACGTTCGATGAGAACTCTGTATATATAAATAATGTGGAAGTGTATCGCCCCTTCTTGGTTCGGAGCGGACAACAGGAGGGTCTTTCTGTTATAAATGCCGACCTTGTAGACCGTGTTGGCTTCTCTACGGGAGGCTTCGAAGCTAAGTATGGCGACAAAATGAGCTCGGCTTTAGACATCACTTATAAGCGTCCTAAACGCACAGAAGGCTCTATTACAGCATCGATGTTGGGCGCAAGCGCATATTTTGGACTATCATCGAAGAAGCTTACATGGACTAACGGACTTCGATATAAAACAAATAGATACCTCTTGGGTACGTTAGAAACAAAGGGAGAGTATAACCCTTCGTTCTTAGACTACCAAACTTATATGTCGTGGCAACCATCTAAACGGTGGCAAATAGACTTTATTGGGAACATATCGGATAACAACTACAACTTCGAACCCGAAGACAGAGAAACCAAATTTGGTACACTAAAGAATGTAAAGTCGTTTAAAGTATACTTCGATGGTAAGGAAAAAGACCTCTTCCGCACCTTCTTCGGCTCGCTAAACATTACCCGACACCTATCGAAACACACAGACGTGTCGCTAATAGCATCGGCTTTCTCTACCAAAGAACAACAACGATACGACATTCAGGGGCAATATTGGCTCACACAAACCGAAACTTCGGAGAACTTAGGGGTGGGAACCTACATGCAACACTCACGCGACTATCTTAAAGCAGACGTTAAAAGTCTTAAATTAATGCTGTTGCACCGTGCAGGAAACCACAAAATAGAAGGCGCTTTCACCTATAAGATGGAGAAAATAAAGGAAAATTCTGCCGAATATGAGTATCGCGACTCTGCCGGATACAACATTCCGCACAACGGAGAAACACTCGATATGATTTATTCGCTACGCGCTCGCAACACGTTAAACGCAAAACGCATTGAAACATACGTGCAAGATACATGGAATTTTAAAACCAACGACTCTATACCAACACTGTTTAGGCTGAACTATGGTGTGCGTTACGCCTACTGGAACTTTAACGGAGAGAGTATAGTTTCGCCTCGTGCATCGCTCAATATCACACCCGGCTGGAACAGAAACCTATCGTTCCGTGTGGCAGCAGGACTATACTATCAGGCACCTTTCTATAAAGAACTGCGTGATACTGCCACCGTGAATGGCGTAATATATGCCTCGCTGAACAAAAAAACACGTTCGCAACGGTCTATACACGCATTAGCGTCTATGAGCTACCGCTTTACAATGATGAACAGACCATTCAAATTCACTGCCGAAGCATACTATAAAGCCATATCACGACTGGTTCCTTACACGGTAGACAACGTTAAAGTAACCTATTTTGGCGACAAACAAACCTCCGGACACGCCACCGGACTCGACCTAAAACTATTCGGCGAGTTTGTACCAGGCGCCGATTCGTGGCTCACTTTAAGTGTTATGAACACCGCAATGAAGCTAAATGGCAAGAACGTACCCCTACCAACCGACCAGCGTTTTGCCCTTAACCTCTTCTTTACCGACTATTTTCCTGGATCAACACGGTGGAGAATGTCGCTGAAACTGGCGTATGCAGACGGCCTTCCTTTCTCTGCGCCACACCAAGAACTAAGTTCTAACTCGTTTAGAGCACCTGCTTACAAACGCGCCGACATAGGTATGAGCTACCGAATATTTGATAATAACGATGGTTCGCACCACTCTATATTCCGCAATGTGTGGGTAGGCGTAGACTGCTTGAACCTTTTTGGCATTAGCAACGTAAACTCTTACTACTGGATTACAGATATTTCGGGACAGCAATATGCCGTACCTAACTATCTAACAGGTAGACAAATAAACGCAAAACTATCGGTGGAATTCTAAAAAAAACATAGAAACAATAACATAATTTAACCGTTATAACTTGTAAGAATTACATAAAACTACTAACTTTGTAGCGTTATTTAACAACGAATATAAAGACAAAGACGTTATGAAAAAATATGAATGCGATACCTGCGGGTATGTTTACGACCCAGCAGTAGGCGATCCAGACGGTGGCATAGCACCAGGAACAGCCTTCGAAGATATCCCAGACGATTGGGTATGCCCACTATGCGGAGTTTCAAAAGAAGACTTCTCAGTAGTTGAAGAGTAATTTCTAAAAATTTTAAAGTTAATAAATTTATGGGAGGTACGTGGTTTTTTGCCACGTGCCTTTTTTGTTTTTTATAGGCATCTGCAGCGTTACAGCAGCCCGTTAGAATTGTTATCGTAATCCGTTTGAATTGTTTTAGCAATCTGTTCGCAACATTTTGGCAATCCGTTCGCAGCGTAATGGCAAACCACAAGCAGCCGTAGGGGACCGATTTATCGTGCCCGCAAATACGAAAATACCCACGAAATGGGGGACGGAAATGCGTATTCGGTGAAATGGATATGTATATTTGATTATGTTAGGATACGGGCGCGATGAATCGTCCCCTACGCCTGACGGAATGTTTCGTGGGTGTTTTCGGAATGTTCGCCACACATTTCGTGGGCGGATGTTGCATTATTAACAATCCGTTCGCAATGTTTTGGCAATCCGTTCGCAGCGTAATGGCAAACCACAAGCAGCCGTAGGGGCCGATTTATCGTGCCCGCATACATGAATACACCCACGAAATGGGAGATGAAAATGCATGTGCGGTGATTTGAATACACATATTTGATTATGCGAATATGTATATTTGGTTATGTTAGGATACGGGCGCGATGAATCGGCCCCTACGCCTGACGGAATGTTTCGTGGGTGTTTGCGGAGTGTTCGCCACGCATTTCGTGGGCGGCCGTTGCATTATTAACAATCCGTTCGCAATGTTTTGGCAGACCGTCAGCAGCGTAATGGCAAACCACAAGCAGCTGTAGGGGCCGATTTATCGTGCCCGCATATACGTATTCGCCACGCATTCGCAATCCGTTCAGAACACATTCACGGAATGTTCGCAACGCATTTTGTGGGCGGACGTTGCATTATTAACAATCCGTTCGCAATGTTTTGGCAATCCGTTCGCAGCGTAATGGCAAACCACAAGCAGCCGTAGGGGACCGATTTATCGTGCCCGCATATATGAATGTACCCACGAAATGGGGAACGAATGCACGTTTGAGATGAAATGGATATATGTATTTGATAATGTTAAGATGCGTATTCGGTGAAATGGATATGTATATTTGGTTATGTTAGGATACGGGCGCGATGAATCGGCCCCTACGCCTGACGTAATGTTTCGTGGGTGTTTGCGGAATGTTCGCCACATATTTCGTGGGCGGACGTTGCATTATTAACAATCCGTTCAGAATACATTCACGTAATGTTCGCAATGTGTTAGTTATCTGTATGTTACATATTCGCTATGTAAAAGTATGGTTTTTGCGCCACAAAAGTATGGTTTTTGGCGTGCAAAAACCCCCTTTTTACATTGCAAAAACCCCCTTTTTGAAATGCAATATACTAAACAAAGAACACGGAACAACGAAGTGTGGTATTATATATAAGGTGTACTGCCATCGCATTCTGATGCTGAATTTGGCGGAAACAAGGTGCAGTGGCATTATGGTTTGGTGTGCATTTTAGTTTTTAGTTGTGGTAAACACTTTGCAAAATGGGGTATAACGCAAAAGCGCCAGACCATCACAGTCTCGCGCTTTCGTTAGTTTAAACAGGCAAGATGCCCATTTTTAACTCAGCTTGATTTGTAGGTTCGCGCCTCTCGGCGTTCCCCTCAAAATCTCGCATCGTATGTTATCCTTTATTCAATCTAATTTTTTATTACCTTAAACTAATCCTATTACTTTGAACAATCTCTTTTGTTCTCCTTAAATAAAACAACTAAAAACCTAAATCTATTACTATTAACCTAAACAATCTAATAACCTTTTTGTCTTAATGACGATGCAAAGGTACGCAGGTTTGGCGATACTGAAAAATGTTTTGGCGTATTTTTTTAAATAAAAACTGGTTTCTTGACGTGCGTCAATTATATAGTGTGTTCGCACACGTGTGTTTTTGTAATTTTGCCAAATATTGTTTTAGATTGCGGTGAATAGGGTATATGTGGGTAGAAACTAAAAAACAGATTGCTTGAACTGTGTGTACAGCATAGCAATCTGTTGTTGTTTGGTGTGTGCAACTATCTGTAATGCTTTTTTATGGCATATTACGATGGTTGTAACCGCAATGTTTTTTTACGCCTTCATATCAGGAACAGCGTGTTCGTTGTTATCTTCTTCTGTTTTTTTATCGTTGAGTTTCTCTTTTAAGAAGTCGAGCATTAGGCGTATTGCCCTATTGGTTGCGATGGCAAGATTAATATCTCGTCCGAAGTTTTCGGTAATTTTGAATGTTCGAATGTCGTCTTTCGATCCATATCCAATCCATATTGTGCCCACAGGAATATCGGCAGTACCACCTCCAGGTCCTGCAACTCCAGTTACGGCGATGGCAAAATCTACCTGTAAAGCATCAATAGCGCCACTCACCATCTGCTTTGCTACCTCTTCGCTAACGGCAGTATGTTCTTGCAAAGTGTCGGCAGAAACGCCCAATAGGTGCATTTTCACCTCGTCGGTATATGCCACAATGCCCCCTTTAAAATAGTTAGAGGCACCTGGAATAGCAATAATGGTTTCGCTAATGCGTCCACCTGTGCAGCTTTCTGCCGTACCAAGCGAATAGCCAGAGGCATAAATAAGGTCGCCAATTTGGCGCGATAATATCTTACTTTCAAATTCCATAGTCGTTAATATCTATTCAAATGTAACTTTACTAAAGGCAGGAAGGTCTATAGAAGCAAACTTTCCGTCTTTAAATTTAAATGTTCCCACACTGGCAATCATAGCCGCATTGTCGGTGGTATAGCTAAATTTGGGTATGTATATAGTCCATCCGAAGCGTGCAGCGTGGTCGTGAAAGGCGTTGCGCAACCCATTATTGGCAGACACTCCGCCTGCTACGGCAACGTGTTTAATGCCTGTGTCTTTAACAGCTTTACGCAATTTCTTCATTAAAATGTCTACAATGGTAAACTCTAAACTGGCTGCGAGGTCGTTTTTGTGGTGTTCTATGAAGTCAGGATCGGCTTTTATCCACTCGCGAAGGTTGTAAAGGAACGACGTTTTTAGTCCCGAGAACGAGTAATTGTAGCCTGGAACGTTTGGTTCGGCAAACTTATATGCTTTAGGATTGCCGTTTCTGGCGAGCTTATCTATGATTGGTCCGCCGGGATATCCTAATCCCATCACCTTAGAACACTTGTCTATGGCTTCGCCAGCGGCATCGTCTATGGTCTGTCCCAGTACTTCCATATCGTTATAAGCATTAACTTTAACTATTTGCGAGTTGCCTCCCGATACCAAAAGGCATATAAATGGGAATGGAGGTTGGCTATTATCGTCGTCGTTTTCCTTAATAAAGTGAGCCAAAACGTGTCCTTGCAAGTGGTTTACGTCTATTAGTGGTATGCCCAAAGCCCTTGCAAAGCCTTTTGCAAAGCTAACACCCACGAGCAAACTTCCCATTAAACCCGGTCCGCGTGTAAAGGCAATGGCAGACAATTGTTCCTTTGTTATGCCGGCACGCTTAAGAGCTTGGTCTACAACAGGCACTATATTTTGTTGGTGTGCCCGTGAAGCCAGCTCTGGAACAACGCCTCCGTACGCCTTATGTACGTCTTGTGAGGCTGTAACATTACTAAGAATGACACCATTTCTCAGTACTGCTGCACTGGTATCGTCGCAGCTACTCTCTATGCCAAGTATATAAATATCCTCGTTTTTCTTCATTATTGTTTTCTTCTTGTGCTGTTTGCGCACCGTCTGTGTAGCCTTTTTATGTTGCTGTTTTGTGTTTTTGGCTTAGTGTGTAAGTATTTCTACCCCGTTATCGGTCATAACAAAGGTGTGTTCCCACTGTGCCGATGGTAGTTCATCGCCCGTTATTACTTCCCAACCGTATGGGTCGTCGGCATCTATAAACACTTTCCATGTGCCTTGATTTATCATTGGTTCAATGGTGAAAACCATTCCTGGCACCAGCAGCATACCTGTTCCTTTGTGTCCATAGTGTAGAACTTCGGGCTCTTCGTGGAACTTTAAGCCTACGCCATGCCCACAAAGGTCGCGCACAACCCCATATCCGTACTTCTCGGCGTGCTTTTCTATGGCGTGTCCAATGTCTCCAACGAACGAGTAAGGCTTAGCTGCTGCAGCTCCAATGTCTAAGCATTCTTTTGCAACACGCACCAATTGTTCTTTCTCTGGAGTAGTTTTTCCAATAATAAACATACGACTTGCATCTGCAAAATAGCCATCAACAATGCACGTCATATCCACATTTATAATGTCGCCTTCCTGTAAAACGTCTTCTTTTTTGGGTATTCCGTGGCATACCACCTCGTTTATGCTGGTGCAAACACTCTTTGGATAGCCTTCGTAGTTAAGGCATGCAGGTGTGGCATTGTGTTCTTTGCAAAACGCCATGCATATATCGTCTATCTCTTGTGTATTCATTCCGGCGTGAATAGCATCTGCCACGGCGTCTAAGCAACCTGTGTTTACAACGCCAGCACGGCGTATTCCTTCTATTTGTTCGGGAGTTTTTATAAGGTTTCGAGTAGGTACAAGCTTTCCTTTCTTCTCGAATTCCATTATTTTTTTATCCATTTCGGTTGGCTCTTGCCCGGGTAGACAGTGCCACCTTCTCTTCTTAAACATCATTGTTACCGTTTTTAAACTTCATTGCAAAAGTACTATAATAAATGTAAATGGCAAAGGAATTAACTCATTTTTATCTCTTCTGCATCTTGATAGCCAACTACTTGTTTTGTTGAAATTATAGAAGGCTTTTTGCTTTCTCGGTGTATAGTTTTATGGAAAAATATGTATTGTTTTGCAATATAATACTTGATTTAAATCAATTAAATGCAAATTAGTGAATAAAAACAGTGAATTATTTGTGGTTTTAAGTATTTATTACTATCTTTGCTACCATCTTAAAAGTAGAAAAAACGTTACTTCTAATAAGTAAGTTGTTATAAAATGTGTTTTAAAAACACTGTATACGATTTTTCTCAGGGGCAGTGATGCTCTTCAAATGTTTATATTTAAGTTTATTAAAGTTTTCTTCAGTTAAAGTTATAGATTAGGTAGAAGACGATTGATTCAGGATAACTTTTCTGTTATTAGCCACTTTTTTCTTCGCCATTTTGGTTCTTTTCCATTGCCTTTTTATGCTTTAAACTTCACCATATCCACTTTTTTCTTCGCCATCTTGGGTTGTATTCTCGTGCTGAATATGGCTTATACTTTTGTTGTATATAGCTTATACTTTTGTTGTATATAGCTTACATTTTTGCTATATATATAATGTGTCGTTTTGTTTTGTTAGTTTTTGTTTTACCATAACTTTTGTTTTCTGTTTCCATTATTATGCTTTCTAAATGCCATTTATATGTGCCTAAAATGTAAAACTTATGTAACTCTAATTTTATGGTATATTTGTTGAAAAGGGTAGACTATACTGATTGTTATCGCACACTATTTTAAAATTAGTTAAAGAGGTAGTTTTTTGCCGACAAACATTTTGTTTTTAAATGAAAATAGTGTACATTTACACTCGTTATCCTGAAACAATCTTATATACCTTACTAGCTAATACCCTAATTTATATAATGTTTGCGGGCTGCGAAGTCCGCTTTTTTAATTTGTAAAGATACATTCAGCCATTATCGAATCATTTTTTTTACATATCCACCGCCCATTTGTGTGGCAGCAAAAAACATTCTGTGTTTTAGTATTGCCGTATATGCTCTAAATTCAGAACCCCATTTTGGTATTTCAAAAAGGGGTTTTTGCAATGTAAAAAGGGGGTTTTTGCACGCCAAAAACCATACTTTTGTGGCGCAAAAACCATACTTTTGCATAGCGAATATGTAACATACAGAGAATGAACACGTTGCGAACGTTCCGTGAAGGCATTTCAAACAGATTGCGAATGCGTGGCGAATAGGTATATGCGGGCACGATAAATCGGTCCCCTACGGCTGCTGACGGTTTACCAAATGTGTCCCAACGGATTACGAAAATGCAACGAACACCCACGAAATACATGCGAAACACCCACGAAACACCCAACGTCCACCCACGAAATGCGCAACAAACATTTCCCATTTGGTGGGTGAATAATTCGTTGCAGACGTGTTGTTGTGTTATGTTTGTGTGTTTACAAGTTCTTTAATATTTATGTTTTTCAGAGCGTTAAGATAGTTTTTGTGAATAGTTTCCACCTTTTTGTACGCATCTTTTTGCCATGCATATTCAGGCAAATGGTGGTTAAGTTCGGTGTTTTGTGTAGGTTCTGTTCCCATACGGTCCACCAGTTCGCCCACGCTAATGTTGTTAGTGTCGTGCGTAGGAGTGTATGTAACTCGGTTAGTTGTAGGCAAATGGTTTTCGGTAATCAGTTCAATGGTTTTCAATCTGTCCAATATAGCCATTGTAACACGTATAGGAATGCCCGTTTTTTCCTCCAGTTCTAAAGCCGTGTATGGTTCTTCGTCGTTGGCAAAGCGTTGGCAAATGTAGCTTAACACGGTGGCGCTCATTGCAAGAAAGTGGTTATAGGAAACCTTTTTTGGTTCTATAGTGCATTGGTAGTAGTCTAAATTCTGGTTTATATAGCAGAGTTCGGCACAAAAGAGGCATATATACCACGACATAAGCATCCATAACATAAACAAAGGAAGTGCTGCAAACGATCCATACACGGCATTATAGCTTGTTAGAAACACTTGTCCGTGAATGTAGAACCCTTGTAAGGCGAGCATTAAAAGGCTGGCTAGCACAGCTGGTCCTATTGTTTTGCTAAGCTGAACCTTTGCATTTGGCATAAAAACATATAGCACTACAAACATAAAAGTTAGTATTGTCCACGGCAGAAGATAGCGTAGCGAGAAGCGTGCAATGGTTCCGAGAAATAAAAAACCGTTTAAATTTTCTACGAAACTGTAGAGATATATGCTCAGTCCAGACATTATGATGATGCTGATTGGCACCAGAAACATCATAGCGGTGTAGTCTATGAGAACCCGACTGATGGGTCGTGTGCCCTTAACCTGCCATATACTGTCGAAAACACGCTCTACTGTGTTTATCAAAGAGAACACACTGTAGAGCATAATAAGTAGTCCGATGCCAATAAAAATGCCTGTTTTGGCATGCGTAAGATACGATTGTGTGAGTGTTAGCAACCAGTTTGCCACTTCGGGTTGTGCCGAAAGCATATCTTTAAACTGCGATTCTATGAACTTACCGAAGCCAAAACCGTTGGCAATAGCAAATATCATGGCAGCAATTGGCACTATTGCCATAATGGTAGAGAACGATAGCTGAGCTGCGAAAGTTATGTGTTCGCGCTCTATAAAGAACTTTATTGTAAGGTAAAACTTCTGCAACAGTCTAATAGCAATACCTTTACGTTTAGACATATACTCTGTTTTCTGCCACATTTCTGTGGTAAAAAAGTTCTTTATTTTGGTTATATCCATCTTCATTCTCGTTCCTTTTTTGTTTCTCAAAGGGTGTGTCTTCTTTACAAAAGTGCAAAGAACACAGTGCAAACTTAATAAAAAAAGGTGAAATCAACAACGATTTCACCTTTTTATATCTATGTATGTTGCAACTTGCCGATAGGGTTTCAGTAAGTTGTTGTATGCCATTTGCCTTAAAGATAGCAGCGAATTGGCATAGATTCAGCGGTTTTTTTTGTCTTGATACATAAAGTAAAGACGTCCAATTACTGCGCCCACAAAGAGCAAAATCGCTACTGCTAATGTTTCCATACTATTCTCCTAACTTCTAATTACTATCCTTTTTCGTTAGGATTTACGGTCTTTTTTGTCTTGATACATAAAGTAAAGACCTCCAATTGTCGCTAATAATGAAACAAAAATCGATACTATTACAGCACCCATACTATTCTCCTAACCTCTAATTAATATCCTTTTCCGTTAGGATTTACGGTTCTTTCTGTCTTGATATATAAAGTAAAGACCACTAATTGTTGCTAATAACGAAACAAAAATCGATACTATTACTGCGCCCATACTATTCTCCTAACTTCTAATTACTATCCTTTTCCGTTAGGACTTACGGTCTTTTTTGTCTTGATACATAAAGTAAAGACCTCCAATTGTTGCTACCAGCGAAACAAAAATCGATGCTACTATTGCTCCCATACTATTCTCCTTTCTTTTTATTACTATCCTTTTCTATTAAATAGAGCCCCCAACATAAGGTTAATGCTGCACCCAATACAACGCAAACAAGCACCCATAGGCGATCCATACTACCAAAAGCTGTCGATAATAGCAAAGCTGTTACCATATACTTTGCTATATCCATCAGCCATTTTCCGAACTCTTTTTTCATAATGCAAATATATAAATAATTCTTGTATTACGGTTCTTATTCTTAGAAAAAATAGCCAATATCTTTTATTTTGCCCTTCTTTCTATCGCTATTGGTGTTTTATTGCAATATAAAAAAGCCTCGTTATAAAGGAAAATCCCATATAACGAGGTTTAAAACTATGTGTTATCGTTGTCGGTTTACTTAATTAAGTCTACCGAACGCTTAATAAACTTGTCGAGCGCAGCACCCTTTAGCAATCCGTTTTGCAAGAGAGCGAGGTCTATTAGCTGATGTATGGCATTGTTGTTTTTAGCATAATCGGCTATCACAGAGTTCTTTTCGTTACGCTGTTTTGTAAGTTCGTCCTCTGTATTTTTTAGTTCGTCCTTCTCGTTTTGGGTAACTTCCTCTGGCTTTTTCTTACCTTGTGCCTGTCGCAAGGCAGCTTCGCGCGCCTGCAAACCCTTAATTTCGCTACGTATAGGCTGCAGTTTTTCGGCAGTAGAAGTATTGCTTTCGCTCAGAATTTGCTTAATAATGGCGTGGTCAGAGTTCAGTACGATGGTGTATGTGTCGGGCATTTGTGCATAGAAACCCATACCTTGTTGGTATTGGCTCATCTCTTTCATACGGCGCATATACTCGTTTTGTGTAGCCACAATAGGCTGAGCGGTTTCGCCAAGTGGTTCTACGTTCACCATAAATTCTGCTTTTTCCACCTTAGGCATCTGCGATTGGAACGCCTGTGTTAGTGTATCGGCATCGTTTTCGCCAAGTTTTTCGCCCTTTGTTTCATCGTTTTTCGCAATAATATGGTCTATAATGTCAGAGTCTACCCGTACAAATCGCGACTTTTCGAGCTTTTGTTCCAACATAGAAAGCATAGGAACGTCTAGCTGTCCATCGGCTAACAGCACCGAATATCCCTTTGCGCGAGCTGTTTCAATGTACGAATACTGTTCCTCTTTGTTGGTTGCGTAGAGATAAACAAGCGTTCCGTCCTTATCGGTTTGGTTGTCTTTAATAAGCGTTTTATACTCTTCGAAGGTAAAGTTCTTGCCATCTACATCGGTAAAGAGCGAAAAATCTTTTGCACGATCGTAGAAATCGGGTTGCGAAAGCATACCATAGTTCACGAAAAGCTTAAGGTCTTGCCACTTTTCTTCGTACTCTTTGCGGTTTTCTTTGAATATTCCGTTGAGCCTATCTGCCACTTTCTTGGTAATGTAAGTAGATATTTTCTTTACGTTAGCATCGCTTTGCAAATAGCTTCGGCTCACATTCAGCGGTATATCCGGTGAGTCTATCACCCCATGAAGCAGGGTAAGGAACTCCGGAACAATGCCTTCTACCTGGTCTGTAACGAATACTTGGTTGCAATAGAGCTGTATTTTGTTGCGCTGAAGCTCTATATTGTTCTTCACTCGTGGGAAATACAGAATACCAGTAAGGTGGAATGGATAGTCAACATTCAGGTGAATCCAGAACAAAGGCTCGTCATTCATTGGGAAGAGCGTACGATAGAACTGCTTATAGTCGTCGTCTTTCAGTTCAGCGGGTGCTTTTGTCCATAGCGGTTCCACGTTGTTTATAACGTTATCCTCGTCTGTTTCCACGCTCTTACCGTCTTTCCATTCTGTCTTTTTGCCAAAAACTACAGGCACAGCCATAAACTTGCAGTACTTGTTCAGCAGGCTTTCTATCTTCTGTTTCTGCAAAAACTCCTTGCAATCGTCGTCTATATGGAGCACGACATCGGTGCCATGGGTTGCCTTTTCGGTATCTTCTATCGAAAATTCCGGGCTTCCGTCGCAGCTCCAACGTACTGCTTGTGCCCCGTCGCGATAGCTTTTGGTTACTATTTCAACCTTTTTAGACACCATGAAGGCAGAGTAGAAGCCCAGACCGAAGTGCCCTATGATGGCTTCAGCCTTGTCTTTGTACTTGTCCAAGAAGTCTGTAACACCCGAAAAGGCTATCTGGTTGATGTATTTGTCTATCTCTTCTGCCGTCATACCTATACCGTTATCGCTCACGGTGAGTGTTCCTGCCTTCTCGTCGAGGCTTACACGAACCTTCAAATCGGTGGTTTCGCCTTTAAACTCGCCTGTTGCGGCAAGCGTACGTAGCTTTTGTGTAGCGTCTACAGCATTAGATACCAACTCGCGAAGGAAGATATCGTGGTCTGAATAGAGGAATTTCTTAATAACAGGGAATATATTCTCTGTTGTTACACCTATTTTTCCTTTTTGCATATTATATATTTTTATTTGTTAATTTCTATCTGCCTGTATCAATACAAATGGTGTGCCAAAATGCTGTAGATGTGCCTTTGCATCGCAAAAATGTTTTGTTTTGCTTTTAATATCTATACTTTCATTATGTGAAAATATCTAACATTATTCTAATTATAACCCTTATTATGCCATATTTTCTATTTATTTTCCTATTTTTGTAGCAGTAAATGGTCTTGCCAAAACTAAATAACAACAGAGAATGGGCATTGTTTTAAATGTCTATGTTGTGGCAGACTCATTGAAATGCAGTTATTCTCTATGCTTCGAAAGGCTAAAAACTTAGACAAACATGATAGATTAGAGAGACTAAAAATGGTGTAACAATAATTAACTATCGGACAAAATAGGGTGCGAAAACCAAAATTTCCACACCACATATCCATTTATTGGCTATATGAATGTAAAGAGAACAGCAGATCGGGGACAGGTTCAAGTGTACACGGGCAACGGAAAAGGGAAGACCACAGCAGCCTTTGGACTAGCCATACGTGCATGTATGGCAGGCAAAAAAGTGTTTATAGGACAGTTTATGAAGTCGATACAATACAACGAAACACGTATTGCCAAGTTCATAGACAACCTTTCTATAGAGCAATTTGGTAATGGTTGCCTACTTACGCGCGCCCCTTCGGCAATAGATAAACAGCACGCTCAAGACGGATTAGCACGGTGTGCAGAACTTCTTAGCTCGGGAGAATGGGACGTAGTGATATTCGATGAAATAACAATAGCACTACACATGGAACTTATTAGCATAGACGAACTTATGCAAGCATTAGAAAACAGAGACCCAAAAACCGAAGTTGTGCTTACTGGTCGTTATGCTCCGAAACAACTAATTGCCTATGCCGACCTTGTAACAGATATGCAAGAGGTGAAGCATTACTACACCACCAAAGGAGTGTTGTCGCGTAATGGCATAGACAGATAGGGGTTTAAAAAGCAGCTTACCACTTGTTTAACACATTCCAAAAATGGCTTTTGGTGTGTGCTCACCGCCCTTTAGTCTAACACAGCCTATCATACTGAAACACAGCACTATAGAAAGGGGTTTTCAAAAACCCCCTTTTTGCGTTGCAAAAGTATGGTTTTTGGCGTGCAAAAAGTAGGTTTTTGCATTGCAAAAGTATGGTTTTTGTTTTTTAAGAGAGTGTTTTTTGTTTTGCAATACACCATACCGCACCCACGTAATACCCCAAAATGGCATCACAATACATCGTACCACGCCCACGAAACACCCACAAAATGGCGTTGCGTTGGTGCTATTTGGCAATATAATATTTACCTATTTTTGGGTATTGCCCACCTTTTTATATCTTACTAACTTTGCATTTGCAAAAGAAAAATATTATAAAACAAATTCTAAATGATAGTTATTATGAGAAAAAACTACTTTTTGTTGTTCGTGTGCGGACTACTTTTTTCGTTCACCAATGCTATGGCTGCGGTGGGAAATGGTGTAATTAAATTTAAAACAAACACACCAATAGGACAGAAAATGACGATAGAAATGCTTATTTTCGACGGTTTAGACGAAGACGGAGACACAAAAGACAAAGACCCGAACATAGGCGATAACTTCTCTATAGACGGTGCAAGCAACATAAGCGTGGCAGGAATGAAAGTGTTTTTCACGGTAGATGCACCCGAAATAACCATTCATGGCGATGCTGACTACCTCTCTATGCCAGCACAAGGTGTAACTTCTATAGACCTAAGTAAGGCTAACGAACTGCGCGAACTACGGGTAAACGAAAATCCAATTACCACTATCGACCTTTCTAAAGCAACAAACTTAAGCGTGGTTTGGGCAAGCTATTGCAAAGAACTCACTACAGTTAATTTAGAAAACACCCAAAACCTTACAGCAATATCGTTGCAAGGAACACAAATTACGGCACTTAATTTGAGCAATAGTCCTAACATTAGAACTCTTAATGTAGGCGAAAACCAAAACCTAAGAACCATTGACGTAACAAAACTTCTATTTCTTGAGGAACTATGGGTGAATGGAAACGGCATTGAAAACTTAGATGTTTCTGAGAATCCGAACCTCGAAAGGTTAGAATGTAGCCAGAATAGTCTTACCAAATTAGACGTTTCACACAATCCAAGAATAGAGTTCTTGTCGTGCTGGGGCAACAAGTTGGCTGGCGAATCAATGGATAAACTTATAGCATCTCTGGTAAAAGAAACCGAAGGAAACGAGAGAGAGTTCTGCGTTTACAACAAACTTTACGACAAAGAACACAATTCTTTAACCGTAAAACAAGCCACAGCAGTGAAAGAACGTGGGTGGACACCAAAGCAAGCAACAGGTTCTATGGACCTATTTACGTGGAAAGAGTTTGACGGCGACGATGCTACTGGCATCAGCAACGCCACTATGAATAGCAAAGATAATGGTGCTTGGTACGACTTAAACGGCCGACGCATAGCTCAACCCGTGCAAAAGGGCATCTATATACATGGAGGTAAGAAAATAGTAGTCAGGTAACAACATTTTCGTATATAGTAAAAAACCAGAGTTTCCGTGCGCTTTTTGCATGGAAACTTTGGTACTTTTAAATGCATAACAACCATTTGCGAAACACAATTCTGCTGTTGTAGAATTGCGAATGTGGTGCATTGGCATATAAAAAATGTACAGGCAACAAACCGTGCTCCCTACAATTAAACCCCACAAACATTGTAAATAGCAACAAAAAAATATTTAATATAAGGTGAAAAAACTCTTATTTACGCTCCTTGTAAGCCTATTTTGTAGTCAGATACAAGCCCAAATGCGTTGCAAAGTGTTAGAAGCAGGCACACAGCAACCCATTATAGGCGCAACAGTTATGGCACTTAACACAAAAAAAATAGTAGCCGTAACCGACCAAAACGGTTGTTTCCTACTATCAACAGGCTTCAATCAGCAGGTAAAAATATCCTATATAGGCTACAAACCCCTACAAGTGGTGCCCAAACAAGGGGCAGTTTACCATTTAAATTTAGACGTAAACAGTTTGCAAGAAGTGGTTGTTACCGCACAAGAAGGGCGAGGCTTGTCGAGCGTTTCCACCATTAGCAAGCAAGCAATGGAGCATTTGCAGCCCTCAAGCTTTACCGATTTGCTGGAACTTTTACCAGGAGGACGAGCACACGACCCACATCTTAATGTGCCAAACACCATAAATTTGCGCGAAGTGCCCATAGCAAGCAACCAGTATAACACCTCTTCTCTGGGCACACGCTTTATTATTGACGGTGCACCAGTTAGCGTAAATGGAAACATGCAATACCTTTCGGGAGCAGTAGATCGCACATCTGGCAAACGGAACTACACAAATGCGGGAGTAGATATGCGTACTATTTCTACCGACGATATACAAGAAGTAACCATTGTGCGAGGCATTCCGTCGGTGCAATATGGCGATCTTACCAGCGGTTTAGTAAAGGTTAAGCGAACAAAAGGTGGCAATTTCCTCTCCGCAAGGTTCAAAGCCGATATGGATTCGAAGCTGTTTTATTTGGCAAAAGCCTTTGAGTGGCAATCTAAAAAACTATCGCTCAACCTCAGTGCCGACTATCTTGACAACAAAGCAGAGCCGCGAAACCTGCTCGAAACCTACCAACGCATCACCCTTTCGGCACGTCTTAACAAACAATGGAACACAGAAACAATGCGCTATAACGCCTCGTTGAATGTAGATTATGGTGGTTCGTTCGACAACGATAAGGTAGATCCAGAGTTCAACCATGGGGGAATAGACAAGTATAAGTCTACCTACAACCGCTATGCAACCAGTTTTGTGTTTGCCATAAATAGCAAAAACAACCAAACTTTCTTTACCAATGGCGAGCTGTCGGCATCGTTTTCGTACGAACGAAACCGCTTAGAACGCACCAAACTTGTACAGTTAGACGGCGACACACCCGCAGCAACAACCATGACAAACGGCGAAAGCGATGCCGTGTTAATATCTCCTTACAAATATACCGCCACACATACGGTAGACGGAAAACCCATTAGCGTGTATCTAAAGGCTAACGCCAACTTTACACTACCCATAAAAGGACTCTCTAACACTATGCTTGTGGGAACCGATTACCAGATGGATCGCAACCTCGGAGAGGGTCAAATGTTCGACCGTTTGCACCCCGTTTACACCGGAGCATCGTATCGTCCGCGCCGATATGCCGACATTCCAGCCTCGCAAACATTGGCTGCTTACATAGAAGAAACCCTTAGTAAAGGCATAGGAAACCACAAATTAGACATAGAAATGGGCGTGCGAGCCGAAACAATGCTGGGTATAAGTAAACGTTTTGCCATATATAATAAGGTGAATATAGACCCACGACTGAATGCAGGGTGGACTTTTCCATCGTTTAACCTGTGCCAACGCCCCATAACAGTGAGCCTTTCGAGCGGAATAGGCTGGCAAAGTATGTTTCCAACCATAGATTTGCTCTATCCAGAACCCACCTATATGGACATAGTAGAGCTGAACTACTATCACGAAAACCCACAATACAGGCGTATGTACCTACAAACTTACGTGGTAGACCCTACTAACACGGCACTGAAAGCGGCACGAAACCTAAAGTGGGAAGCCAAAACAGATGTAGAGTGGGGTGGAAACAGGCTCACACTAACCTATTTTGTGGAAGACATGAAATCGGGTTTTCGCACTATGGAAGTATATGCTCCATACGCTTATAAGGAGTTTGATGCCTCCGGAATAGACCCCGATGCACTTACAAACCGTCCCGATATTAGCACATTGCCCTACCAAACAAAGCGCGTAATGCGGGCTTACGACCACGCTTCTAATGGTAGTCGAACCTATAAACAAGGTTTAGAGTGGGTGCTATCCACAGTTCGCTTTCCTGTTATCAATACTAGGCTCACCATAACAGGGGCTTGGTTTCGCACCGAATACCACAATTCGCAACCCATAATGTACAAACCTGCTAAGATGGTGGGTGGAGAACCACTCGAAATAGTGGGCATATACAAAGACGACGATGGCTTTATAAGAGAAATGGTAAATACCAATTTCACCTTCGATACCACCATTCCAAAACTCAAATTGGGCTTCTCGCTATCGGCACAATGTGTTTGGCTCACCGCAGAACAGTCTATGCGAAAAGAAAATATGCCGTTGAAATATATGGATACCAACGGAAACATACACCCATACACCGAAACCGACACACACGATACCTACTTACAATATCTCGTTAGAACCTATACCGATGGAATGTTTACCCGACAAACCGTTCCATTTAGTATGGATTTGAACCTGAAGGCTACCAAAAAACTCTTCAACAACAAGCTTATGGTGGCACTATTTGTAAACAAACTGTGGGACATACACCCCGATTACAAACGCAACAACTTTGTTATAAGGCGATATGTAACACCATATTTCGGACTGGAAATGAACGTAAAACTATAGAAAAATACGGAAACGCACACCGTGCGCCTATCCAAACACATAAAAACAAACACTACAATGAAATGCTTATTCTACATTATGGTTGTGCTTATGCTACCCTTACTGGCAATAAGGTGTACACAAAAAGACGACGACTACTATACGCAAGCAATGGTAACACTGCAAGTTCCCGACACTATAACACCCATAGAAATGCAAGGAACTGTGGTGCTTAAAAACCTATCGAATGGAAGAAGCTACACCGTTTCCACATTTCAAGAAAACACTGCCACCATTAACGTGTTGCGAGGAGCATATATGATGGACGCCGAAGGTACCATACGATACCGAATGGCAGACGGAACAGAAGGCGTAAAATACTATAGAGCATCGGAAAACTATATAGAAATTGTTGCTCACCCCACACAAATACGCACCAATATACTATTTATGTAAAAACAATAAACTATTGGTATGTATAAACTATATAATTCCTGCAAAAACAAAAACCCCCTTTTTGCAAAACAAAAACCACCTTTTTGCACGCCAAAAACCACCTTTTTGCAATGCAAAAACCATACTTTTGAAATTCAACCACCTACTTATGTAAATACGAAATGAGAAGATACCTATTTATAACCCTTTGTTGTTGTTTGCTGTTTTCGCCCATAAGAGCACACGAAAAAGACACTATAGCAATTGCCGAACACCAAAACCAGTGGACAAAAGTGTTAGACAACGCCCTGCACAACCCAGCTTTTATGCACAACGTGTACACCACATCGCTATCGGAAATGTATCTGAACCTGAACTATAAACATGCCAACATTCCACAACAACCACAATTGGGCAATGCACACACACTGGGCAATGCAACCGTAAGCTCTTATTTGCATCTCAATGCTACCACTACCGTATGGGGAGGAGCATCTTACAAAACAGGAAAAATACGCAATATACGTTTCAATTCCACCTCCGACTACGAACAACTATACCCATACGTAATGGCAGATACCATTGGAGGAGACCTGCAAAACGAGCAATATGCCTTTTACGGAGGCTATGCCGTGAAGCTGAAACAATGGACCTTTGGAGCAAAAATAAACTTTAGAGCCGAACACGAATACCGAACCATCGACCCCAGACCACGAGGAATAGCAACCGATTTGACCCTACGTGTGGGGCTGGCTCGTGCTTATGGAAACTACAATATAGGGGCAGGAGTGGGTATGCACACCTATAAACAAACCAACAATGTAGACTTTTACAACCCTTTGGGCGTAGTTCCAGAATACCACATGACGGGACTTGGAACCAACTATGTGCGCTTTGCAGGTGCAATACGCTCGTCGTACTATAAAGGAACAGGCACCATTGCCGACCTACAGCTAACTCCATTAAACACCAGTGGCGCATATTTGTCAATCGAAGGAACATATATGCCTTACAACAACATACTTACCGAACTTAACGCACTACCCATTAGCAAACTCGAAGTTACCACTATGGCAGCACAAGCAGGCTGGAAACACGAAGGAAAATGGCGGTGGGCACTCTTCGCAGGATACCGTATGGAACACCGGCGAGGTAAAGAATACATAGCAGGAAGCTCGTCGAGCACCGAATATAAGTCGCTTATAACACTCTCAATGTACCAAAACAACAAAGCCGACTACCATTTGGGCGGAGCATTAAGCACAGGCAACCAATCGAAAATAATGCTTAACGCACAGTTAGGGTGGCTAAACGACTATTCGGAATACATAGATTTGCGACGCGAAATGGCATTTGCAAAAACCTACGGACGGCTCGGTTGGCAGTGGTTATGGTGCAACAAAACACAACAAAAACACCAAAACACAGCACAATGGCAAATAGAATGGAACACAAATGCTGCCTATTTCCACAACAACTCTAAACGAATTGTTATGCCATACGCCATTATGGATAAGCAAATAACACAACTTGTAAACAACATATATGCCACCAAAACAGCGCATCTCTGGACTTTGGCAACACAATGCGCCGTCTATCATCAGCCCAAACAGTGGAAAGGGGTAGGCGTTTTCCTAAAAACAGCCTTCGCTTATAGCCATTCTGCCTTGCTACATCAGGTAGAAACAAATGTTGCAATGGGGGTAACTTTCTAACAAAAACCCAATTATAACAACACAATATAACAATGAATATAAACAAAAACAGCCATAAGCAAAACCCAATATTAGCACTATTTGCAATGCTTTGCATAGCTTTCGCATCGTGCACAAACTATAACGACAACGGCATAGAACCCCAAATAGCAAACCATAGCCTTGCGCTCACCATACCACTCAATATAAATGGCGCAACACTAACCCAAGCAACAGCCGTGCTAACCAATGTAGAAACCGGCAAACAATATACCGCTACCAACTTTAAACCCGCTGGAAAGGAGTTCGAAACTACAGTTTCAGTACCCGAAGGCAACTATAACATAGCCGTAAAAGGCACTATAAACTATAAATTAAACAACCAAAACATAGCCGCAAAGGTAAAAGCCGAATGCCAAAACATAGCCATTAGCGCAGCCGAACCCCCAAAAACAACCCAAATAGCCCTAAATGTGTATTCTGCACAAGAGGGTTTTGTAATATCAGAAATATTCTTTACCGGCACAACAACCCCCGATGGGTTTATGTATACCGACGATCAGTACATCAAAATAGGCAATAATAGCGACACAACAATGTATGCTGACGGGATAGCTTTCATAGAATCGTTCTTCACAAGCGACGATAAACACGACTATCAACCCGATATTAGGAACGAAGCAATGACCATTTCTGCCATCTATGTCATACCTGGCACCGGACACGATGTACCAGTTCTGCCCGGAAAAGAACTACTTATAGCTCTCACCGCCATAGACCACCGCCCCATAAACCCTAACTCTTTCGACCTGAGAAAGGCAGATTTTGAAATCTACGACAAGTCTTCGCACCCCGAAGGAGACCAAGATAACCCCAAAGTACCCAACCTTTTAAACTGGTATGCTAACTTTAATGGAACGTTTGTAATGCACACTCGTGGAGTAAAAAGCTACGCATTGGCTCGCCCAATGGTAGACCAAAGCACATATACAAAGCAATATAGATACAAATTTGGCTACATTTTTAAACAAGGAGACATAGTGGTGCCAATGAACGAAAACGAATATTTCATGCCAAATGCGTGGATAATAGATGCCGTAAACCTTGCCGTTCCCACCGTATACGAGTGGAATATAATATCGGCAAGGCTAGATAAGGGCTTCACTTACTGTGGAAATGTAGACTTTGATGAGGCTCGTTACAACAAAGCTGTGGTAAGAAAAAGAAACGAAAATGGGTGGATTGATACCAATAACTCTACCAACGACTTCACGCCAAACGCTGTTCCATCGTGCTCAAAGCTGCCTTAAACAACATAAAAGCTGGCAAAACAAACCACAATAACAATATAAACAAAACATAAAAAGCAAAATATGCAAAACAAAATGAAACACTTTCTAACCATTGTAGCACTTTTCTTTGCATGCAATATATATGCACAACAAGGAAAAATAGATAACGATAACACCATACGAAAGGGCATTTTGCCGAACGGAATGACCTATTATATACGCCATAATGCACAAACTAAAGGCGTAGCAGACTTCTATATTGCACAGAAAGTTGGCTCTATTCTCGAGGAAAAACGCCAACGCGGACTGGCACACTTCCTAGAACACATGGCATTTAACGGCACAAAACACTTCCCAGGCAACACTTTGCAACCCGGAATAGTGGCTTGGTGCGAAAGCGTAGGCATTAAGTTTGGTGCCAATCTTAATGCTTATACCAGCGTAGACCAAACTGTTTACAACATATCGGCGGCACCTGTAACACGCGAAGGCGTAATTGATTCGTGCCTATTAATACTAAACGACTGGAGCCACGAACTACTTTTAACCGACAAAGAGATAGACAAAGAACGGGGAGTGATAGAAGAAGAATGGCGAACACGCCGCTCTGGTATGGCTATGCAACGACTTTCAGAACAAGCTATGCCCGTTATTTATGCCGGAACAAAGTATTCTGACTGTATGCCAATAGGCAATATAGACATTGTTAGAACATTTCCTTACAACGATTTACGCGACTATTACAGCAAATGGTACCGTCCAGACTTGCAAGCTATTATAGTTGTGGGAGACATAAACGAGGATAAAATAGAAGAAAAAATAAAAAAACTGTTTGCTAAAATACCACTTCCGCAAAATCCCGTACACCGCATTTACTACCCAATAGGTAACAACGAGAAGATGATACTATACACGGCTACCGACAAAGAACAGCCTACCGTGAATTTTACACTATACATGAAACGCGATGTAACACCAAAACAAGAACGAAACACCATACAAAACTATGCCGACGACTACAAAACTAACATTCTGAGAATGGCTATTAACGACCGATTAGAAGAGTTGAGCAGAACAAAAAACGCACCTTTTATATCGGCATCAGTACGAAGTGGAAACTTCTTTCTGGCATCTACAAAAGATGCTTTCGAGCTTTCGGGCGTACTAAAAGAGGGAAAAGTCATCGAAGCAATACAACTTCTGGTGGGAGAAGTGGAACGTGCACGTGCCAACGGCATAACTATAGATGAACTGAAAAGGGGAAAAGCCGAAATGCTATCGTATGCAGAGAACGACTATAACGACCGTTCTAACAGGCGAAATGGCGAATTTGTGGAACAATGTGTGCAGAACTTCCTCGAAGAAACACCCATTATAGACCCTGAAAAAGAACTCGAAATGGTGAGAAAACTCGACAAAACGGTTACCATAGACGATGTAAACGCACTGGCAAAAACTATTATTACAAACCAAAATCAGGTAGTAACAATGTTCGGACCAGACAAAAATACCTTTAAAATGCCTACTAACAGCAGCATAGAAAATGCTATTTTAAAAGCTCAAAAACAACACTACACACCATATAAAACACAAAACACACTAACAGAAAGGCTTATAACAAAACTGCCAAAACCTGGTAGCATAATATCGGAACGTACCTATAAATATGGATATACCGAATTTACACTATCTAACGGACTGAAAGTTTATGTGCGACCAACCAACTTTGAACCCGACGAAGTGAACCTAAAGCTATTTAGTTTAGGCGGAAAAAACATATATCCAGATAGCGAAATGCCAAACTTAACCTATCTTATGGCTGGAGCTACCATAGGAGGGGTGGCACAATACAACGACCTTACCTTAGAAAAAATGCTGGCTGGGAAAACCGCAACCGTAACTCCTTTCATTGATAACGATACTCGAGGCATGGCAGGAACATCGAATGTGAAAGACACAAAAACGCTTCTCGAACTGGTATACCTATACTTTACACAGCCCAGAAAAGACCCACAAGCGTTTAAAAACCTAATGGAACAACAACAAGAGTTCCTTACTAACGCACACGTAAACCCAATGTTGGCATACAACGACACTCTACACAAAGTGGCATACGCTACCAACAGAATGGCATCGATGGACAAAGAACAACTGAAAAGGGTGAACTACAACCGCATTATGCACATTTATAAAGAACTGTTTGCTAATGCTGCCAACTTCAAACTTATTCTTACGGGAAACATAAACATAAACAAACTGAAACCATTGCTATGTCAATACATTGCAACACTGCCATCTAACAACACAAAAGAAGCCATTGGTACGTATGAACCAAAGCTTGTTGATGGCAAAAAAACATACATTTTCCATAAAAAACAAACTACTCCTACTGCCATTACTACCATTGTGATAAAAGGAAAAATGGAATACAACAACCGAAACGAATTACTAATGGACGCCATAGGACAACTGTTGCGCATTGTTTACACCGAAAAGGTGCGCGAAGATAAGGGAGGAACGTATAGCGTACAGGCATCGGGCAACTTGCAACACCACCCCGACGATGAGGCTTTGCTACGAATTGCATTCCAAACAGACCCACAAAAATATAACGACCTAATACCTATTGTATACAAAGAATTGGAAAAAATGGCTACCGAAGGACCATCGCAGCAAGACCTCGATAAGGTAAAAGCATACGAACTAAAGGTGTATAACCAAGTGTTGCGTATGAATAACTATTGGGAATATGTGCTCTACACCGACCTATACAATGGAATAGACGTAGATACAGACTTCCGTTATATTGTAGAAAATATGACTTGCGACGACATTCGTACCACTCTTCGCAATCTGCTAAACCAGAACAATTGCATAGAAGTTACAATGACGCAACCCACAACCCCTGCAAAGTAAAACCGTTTTCCAGCATCTGCAAAAGCGTCTACCATTATAGCGAAAAACAAAAACCCCCTTTTTGCCGTGCAAAAGTATGGTTTTTGGCGTGCAAAAAGGGGGTTTTTACATTGCAAAAGTATGGTTTTTGCATTGCCAATAACCAACGTTCGTGGAACAAACACAGAATAAGTGCAATACGAAAATTACGTATTTCGTAAATCGTTCGCAATGTTATTGGCAGCCCGTTCGCAGCTGTAGGGGCCGATTTATCGTGCCCGCGTATATGAAAACACCCACGTAATGGGGAGCGGAAATGTGCGTGTGGTGATGTGGAAATGTGTATTTAATAATGTGGAAATGCATATTTGGTTATGGGAATATGCATTTTTGGTTATGTTAGGATACGGGCACGATGAATCGGCCCCTACGCCTGGCGGAGTGTTTTGTGGTGTTTCGTGGGTGGGTGTTACATTATTCGTAAATCGTTCGCAATGTTATAGGCAGTCCGTTCGCAGCTGTAGGGGTCCGATTTATCGTGCCCGTGTCCACGAAATTCCACAAAATGGCGTTGCATATTTGCATTGTTGGTGTTGCAATTCGCATCATTTCGACACATCAAAACCATTTGGTTCGGATTGAAAAACGGGCGCGATGAATCGGCCCCTACGCCTTGCGGAATGTTCGCTGCCCTACATTTGCGTAATAAATGAATATTGCGGAATGTTCGTTGATATATATATGCGCAATAAATAACCCACACATAATGTGTTCGTTGATATATTTTGTATTACCCATTTTGTTATTTATTGCCCCGTTCACCCACGTTTCGCCACGTCCACCCCGTAGGCGTAGGGGCCGATTTATCGTGCCCGTGTCCACGAAATTCCACAAAATGGCGTTGCATATTTGCATTGTTGGCGTTGCAATTCATATCATTTCGACACATCAAAACCATTTGGTTCGGATTGTAAAACGGGCGCGATGAATCGGCCCCTACGCCTTGCGGTGTGTTCGTTGCCATACATTTGCGCAATAAATGAATATTGCGGAATGTTCGTTGATATATATTTGCGTTACCTATTTCGTTATTTTTATTTATTATAATCCACGTATCGCCACGTCCACTCCGTAGGCGTAGGGTCCGATTTATCGTGCCCGTACCCACGAACACCCACAAAATGGCATTGTAATACCTCATACCGTACCCATGAACACCCACCAAATGGCGTTGCATATTCCCATCGTTGATATTGCAATTCATTGTATCGCACCCACGTAATTGCATAAAATGGCATTGCAATTCGCATCATTTCGACATATCAAAACCATTTGGGTTGTATTGAAGAACGGGCACGATGAATCTGCCCCTATGCCTTACGTATTGTTCGTTGCCATACATTTACGCAATATATGGATATTGCGTATTGTTTGCTGCTGTATATTTTGCACCATAAACAAATGGTATGGTGTGTGCGTTGGTGTGTTTATTTATTTCCATTTACGATGCTTCTTGTGTGAATAAACATACTAATGACCACTGAAAATGAATATAACCACATTTGAAAATACACAAAAATAAAAAGGGAACACAACCTAAATTGTGTCCCCCCACCGTTTTCTTAGTGTTAATTAAATTTAGTAATGAAATACACGGTGTACATTTTACCCCGCTCTGCCATGCTTCTTAGGGCGCGGCATTTCCTTTTTTGCTTGTTGTTTTTATAGTCATTGAGAGGGCTATGCGCCACTTCTGTTAGTTATCTTAGCATTCTTAAGTAAGCTGAAACACCTATTGCACCTACTGTTTCTACTTGTTTTAGAACATATAGAATGCCTTGCAAACTGGTGTATGTATGGCTTTCTTCAGGGGTATAGCACACCCAAAGCACCATAAATGCCATCTTTTTAGAGTCTCAAGACTACCCAACACGCCTATTTCTTAGTATCTTTTAATTGGCTGCAGACTCTGTTTTATACCAGCTAACATAGTTTGGTTATGATATGAACGTAATTTTTGTGGTAATCAAATACTGTTTCTGTTGTTTTCAGATATCCATAAACGAATCTGCAGAGTAGCTGTTTGTGTCTTCCTAACCTTTTTTTGTATTCTCGAATAGCCTTTTTCGCATTGCTTCTAACACGTTTGTATGTTGCTTTCAGCGGTTTTCCGCCTTGCTTCTAACACGTTTTCGCCTTGCTTCTAACAACTTTCCGTGTTGCTGCAAACGGCTTTTGGCATTGCTGCGAACATGTGTTTATGTATGTTGTAACACGTTCTTAGCTCTTTCCGAGTACATCTTTGGCTTCCCTCAGACACTCTTTTGTTGTTTTTTAAATACTCCTTTCGCATTCTTCCGCCCCTTTGTTGTGAGCCTCCGAACACATTAAAATTTTTAAATGAACACTCTTTACTTCTTTGCGTACACTGCTTTTGCAGTTGGTTCGCTTTAGTTTTCTTGTCCGAAAAACACCCTTTTGTGTTCTGCGAACATAGGTTTCGTGCTACTCGAGCTAGCTAAAACCTAC
Organism: Prevotella pallens; assembly: GCF_900454935.1. Lineage (NCBI taxonomy): Bacteria > Pseudomonadati > Bacteroidota > Bacteroidia > Bacteroidales > Prevotellaceae > Prevotella > Prevotella pallens. Next base: position 14,661 of record NZ_UGTP01000003.1, on the reverse strand, counting down.
CATGTAGTGGTATTTCAACTTAATTTTTGTACGGGCAACTCATCGCAATAGCCACGACGTTGTGTTGTCTTCGGGCTTGTTTTGCCCTCTCTTTGTACCGTTTCGTGCTCTCTTTTATTATGCCTTCTTGGTTCGAAAACCCCTTTCGAGGTAATGTGTAGAGTAGCGTTCGAAACACCTTTATATATATACTAGATTTAACAAATAGTTTTGTCTACCTCTAACATGTACTGCAAAGATAAGGCATTTATTTGGTATTGTCAAATAAAAACAACTTTTTTTTCTCTTTTTTTTACTGTGTACCCAAACAGAACATTAGCCTTTTGAACGATGATAGTACGGTTGTTATACTCCGATTTATTGACAAACGATAATTAATTATTGAGAAATAGTACCATTGCTTTATACTTTTCTCTAAATAATTTGCAGGTTTATAGAAAATAATAGCTACTTTTGTAAGCGAAAAATCTATCTAAATTAAAATCTATACTGAATATGAAGAGAAGTGTAATAGCTGCTTTTTTGCTGTGCTCAATGGGTATACAGGCACAGAATGTAAAGCTTCCGTGGACGCAAGAGTTCACCAACGAACAATCGTTAGACCGTTTTACGGTGATTGATGCCAATGTAGACGACCAGGCATTTAAGTTTAGTAACACAGCTTTTGCTGCATCTTGTGTGCGCACGCAAGACGCTAACGACTGGCTGTTAAGTCCTGCCATACCCCTGAAAGCTGGCAAAACCTACGAACTTTCGTACACCGTGAGTGGCGAAACTGCCAATGCTACAGAAACATACGAGGTGAAACTGGGTACTAACAAAACCGTAGAGGCACTAACAAAAACCATTGCTGCCAAAACAAATGCCCCTGCCGACTTTATTGAAAAACAAACCGTTACGGTGTTGTTCTCGGTTGATAGCGATGCCGAATACTATTTGGGGTGGCACTTTAACACCGAAATGCAATTAGAAGCAGGTGCTTTAAACATTTATAATGTGGCACTAAAAGAGAAGCTTGGCAATGGTGTTCCGGCAGCAGTTGCCAATGCTAAGGTTACACCAGCCCCCAATGGAGGACACTTTGCCGATATTTCGTTCACCGCTCCAACACAAAATCAGGCAGGCGCAACACTGTCTGCATTGTCTAAAATAGATATTTTTAGAGGAGAAGAACTAGTGAAAAGTTTTGCAAATCCCACACCGGGAACTACTTTAAACTATACCGATAGCAATGTGCCAAACGGCAAAACAACCTATAAAATTACACCTTTTAGTGCCGACGGAGAGGGTGCTTCTACCGAAATAGATACCTTTGTGGGGATTGATATACCTGCTGCCGTGCCAAAACTAAGCTTTACTTATGCTAACGGAAAGGCACATATAACATGGGAAAAGGTGGCTACGGGTGCGAACGGAGCATACGTAAACCCTGAAAACATTACCTATACGCTGCGACGTGGTAAGGCTACCGAAATAGCAAAGAACCTGAAAAGCAACACATTCGAGGACACTCCACCTGCTCAAGACGAACAAGAAGCATTGGCATACGTGGTTTCTCCGGTGAACGAAGCTGGCGAAGGAGAACGCACTTACTCTAATATTGTTGTTACAGGAAAGCCTTATAAGCTGCCCATAAACGAATCGTTTGCTAACGGAAAGCTATCTTACTTCTGGTTGGTAGACTACAATAAGCGTAGCAGATGGACGCCTTTCCACGACGAATCGAGCTATTCGCAAGACGGAGATGGTGGATTTGCTGGTTTCACACCTATGGTAGAGGGCGAATGGTCGGTATTAGAAACAGGCTTAATAGACCTTAATCAGGCTACCGACCCTATGATATCGTTCTACTATAAAACCCATCAGAACTCGGAAGATGTATTTAATATATGGGTAGCAAAGGACTATGGAACTCCCGAAAACATTGCTACCATAGACTTAGACAATACTAATGTGCGCGAATGGATTAAGGTAGAGCTTCCTCTAAAGAAGTTTGTGGGGGCTAAATTCGTACAAATTGGATTCGATTATAAGGGCACAGCCTATAACAGTAATATATATATAGATAATGTGAAAATATTCGACCGCAAGGCGAACGACCTATCTATAAAAATGAAAGAGGCACCCGGAAAACTGCGAGTAGACTATGCTGCTAACGTAACTGTTGCGGTTTCGAACAACGGTTCTACACCTGCAACAAACTATAATATAGCTGTTTACAATGGCGAAACACAGTTGGCTACAGCAAAAGGAAACTCTATTGAACCCGGAAAAACTGCCGAAACAACACTCACATTCACACCACAACGCAACATTGGCAATGCGGTTAATCTATATGCACGCATAGAAGGCAATGCCGACGAGGACCCAACAAACAACGTTACCGACACCGTTAGTTTGCAAGTGGCATATCCTGTGTATCCAACCGCTAAACAACTGAAAGCCACTGCCGGGGCTAAAAACACCCTAACATGGGTTGCTCCCGATGCACAACGCACCACAGACGAGGCTGTTACAGAGAGTTTTGAAACCTATCCAGACTTTACTCGCACTGCAATAGGCGACTGGTTGCTATACGATATGGACAATCATACCGTGTATGGATTTAACGAAAGCACCTTCCCAGGTATGGGAGAACGACAAGCTTGGACGGTTTTCAACTATTCGGCAACCACTCCTGCCAGTGGCGAAGCATGGAAAGGACACACCGGAAACAAGGTTCTTATTGCCTTCGGAGCACCATACGCCATAACAGAAAACTGGCTGGTATCGCCCGAACTACCGGGTAAGGCTCAAACAATAAGTCTCTGGGAGAAAGCATTCAACGGCACAAGCAGCGAAACTTATAACGTTCTCTACTCAACAGAAACCTTCAATCGTGCCGACTTTAAGGTGCTAAAAGATAAGCACGTTGTGCCTACATCATGGACAAAGTCGGAATATGCACTGCCAGAAGGCACAAAATATTTTGCCATCGTGGCATCGAGCACAGACGGATATGCTACACTTATAGACGATATAAACTATCTTCCAGCATCGTCGGCAGCCCTTCAGTTGTCGCTTGTGGGCTATAACATCTATCGAGATGGCATAAAAGTGAACGCCACACCCGTACCAACCACACAGTTTACCGACGAAGTGGGCGGTGCACACACCTACAACGTAACTGCCGTTTACGACAAAGGCGAAGCCCGTTTCTCTAATTCGGCAGAAGTAACCACAGCCGATGGCATAACAGAAGTGTCGGCAAACGAACACGAAACCAATGCAGATGCTCCACGTTACGACATCTCCGGACGTCGTGTAAACGCCAACTACAAAGGCATTTACATAACAAAGGGCAAGAAGCACATAGCAAAATAAGCCATAACAGTGCTGCAATGGAGTAGGGAAAAAGTAGCCAGCCATTTGCGAAATTGGTCTGACAGCAATTAAATAATGTAGAAAATTCAGCATTAAATAATAGTCAGTCATTTGCGAAATTGGTCTGACAGCAATTAAATAATGTAGAAAATTCAGCATTAAATAATAGTTAGCCATTTGCGAAATTGGTCTGACAGCAACGAACTTCAATTAGTTTGGTGTTCCTATTCCCAAACTCATAAAAAACAGAAACCACCCTTTTGCTCGTTAAAAGGGTGGTTTTTGCGTTGCAAAAGTATGGTTTTTGTCGTGCAAAAGGGTAGTTTTTACATTGGAAAAAGGTGGTTTTTGTTTTGCCAACAATAAACATTCGTGGAACAAACACAGTATTAGTATTATACGAATATTACGTAACCGCAAATCGTTCGCCACGTAATTGGCAGACCGTTCGCAGCATTATCGCAATCCGTTCGCAGCCGTAGGGGCCGATTTATCGTGCCCGCGTATATGAATGTACCCACAAAATGTCAATCCGTCAGCAATGTTTTGGCAATCCGTCAGCAGCCGTATGGACGGATTTATCGTGCCCGCGTATATGAAAACACCCACAAAATGGGGGAAGAAAATGCGTGTGTGGTGATGTGGAAATGTGTATTTAATAATGTGGAAATGCGTGTGCGATGAAATGAAAACACATATTTAATAATGTGGAAACACATATTTGGTTATGGAAATACACGTTTTTGGTTATGTCAGGATACGGGCACGATGAATCAGCCCCTACGCCTAACGGGGTGTTCGTTGCGCATTTTACGGAATGTTCGTTGGCATTTTGTGGAATGTTCGCAATGTTTTGGCAATCCGTCAGCAACATTTTGGCAATCCGTTCGCAGCCGTAGGGGCCGATTTATCGTGCCCGCATATCCGTATACACCCACAAAATGACGAACGGAAATGTGCGTGTGGTGAAATGAATACACATATTTAGTAATATGAAAACACGTATTCCATGAAATGAATGCATATATTTAATAATGTGGAAATACGTATTTGGTGAAATGAATGTGTGTATTTAATAATGTGAATACACGTATTTGATGACGTGAATATACGTATTTGATAATGTCAGGATACGGGCACGATGAATCGGCCCCTACGCCTGGCGGGGTGTTTCGCAACCCATTTCGTGTGTGTTCGCAACGTTATCGCAATCCGTTCGCCACGTAATTGGCAAACCGTCAGCAGCCGTAGGGGCCGATTTATCGTGCCCGCGTATATGAATGTACCCACAAAATGGCAATCCGTTCGCAATGTTTTGGCAATCCGTTCGCAGCCGTAGGGGCCGATTTATCGCGCCCGCATATACGGAAACACCCACAAAATGACAAACGGAAATGTGCGTGTGGTGAAATGAATATACATATTTAATAATGTAAAAATACATATTCGGTGATTTGAATACACATATTTAATAATGTGGAAACACATATTTAGTTATGGAAATACACGTTTTTGATTACGTAAGGATACGGGCACGATGAATCGGCCCCTACGCCTAACGGTGTGTTCGTTGCGCATTTCACGGATTGTTCGTTGGCATTTTGTGGAATGTTCGCAATGTTTTGGCAATCCGTCAGCAATGTTTTGGCAGACCGTCAGCAGCCGTAGGGGCGGATTTATCGTGCCCGCATATACGAATGTACCCACAAAATGGCAAACGGAAATGTGCGTGCGGTGAAATGAATACACATATTTAATAATATGAAAACACGTATTCCATGAAATGAATGCATATATTTAATAATGTGGAAATACGTATTTGGTGAAATGAATGTGTGTATTTAATAATGTGAATACACATATTTGGTTATGGAAATACACGTTTTTGTTTATGTCAGGATACGGGCACGATGAATCGGTCCCCTACGCCTAACGGTGTGTTCGTTGCATATTTCGTGGGTGTATGTGGGCATTTCACGGATTGTTCGTTGGCATTTTGTGGAATGTTCACCACGTAATCGCAAACCGTTCGCCACGTATTTCGTGTGTGTTCGCCACACATTTATTGCTTGAATATTATGTATTTGTAAAATAAAAAACTTTTAAAAAAATTTGACTTATCAGTTTTTTTGTTTATCTTTGCCATATATCAGAATATCTTTGTTACGGTTGTTTGCAGTGCAATAGTAAACTAAAGTCTGGTGAATGTGAGCATAGAGTAACCAAAAATGCTATGATAGCTTACTTTTTAAGAGAGTTATTTAACTGCTAAATTAAGGAACTAAAAACTTTATTACAATGAAAAAAGCATCTTTATTAATGTTATTACTATTCTTTTTCTGTGGTATGCAGGCTGACGATGTGAAGCTTTTAGGCGACGACACCTATTCTTTAGCCATTTCTCCTAATGGGAAATACGTTGTAGGATATAACCCATCGAAAATCCGATCGGGGGTTGGCACAGAGAGTTTCGTGTATAATGTGGGTAGCGGAGCACTAAAATGGATAACAACCGATAGTTCAGACGATTGGAAAACCTGTGGAATGTTTAGAGATGTAAACGATTTTGGAATGCTATGTGGGTCGGTAAAAGATTTAGAACACTATATAGATTTCTACGGAACAACCGCTCCTACCAACATAGCAGCAGTGTTTGAAGATGGAAAAATAGTGAAATTGCCTTACGGCGACTTAGATATGAGTAAAATAAAACAGCACGAAGATGGTACGTTTGCAACATCACTATCTAACGATGGCAAGGTGGTTGTGGGCTATTGCAAATGTTCTAACTTTGCGTTTGCCTATCCATTGAAATGGACGTGCACAGCAAATGGCAACTGGAAAATGGAGAAGTTGGCACTACCATCGGGCTATGAATATGGTATAGCCATTAGTGTATCGGCTGACGGACACACTATTGCAGGTTTGGCAATGGGTGGCGGACAAGCCATAGCGTGCTATTGGATAGATGGAACGTGCTATACGGTGAAGTGTAAAGACGAAGATGCCGAGCTGGCAAAGCTAAAACAGATGCGTATGATAGATATGAGCGCTAATGGAAAATACTTTATTTTTTCGCTTTCAAGCCGCTCAGACTATCGACTTTTCGAGGTAGAGAAAGGCACATACCGCATTTTGCCCACCTTTGAAAGTAACGAACAGATGCGCATACCCACTGTGGCAGACAATGGCGATGTGTTTGGCGCAATAACGTATGATGCTTTTAGCATGGGCGGAATGTCGTATAGAAACTTCTGGTACCAGTATTCGTCTGACAGAATATTCGATTTCACCTATTATCTTTACCTCTTCAATCAGCAATTAAGGTTGCCATTTCCTTTAAACTACGAGGCTCAGGCACAAGCTTTTCCTGCTGCAGTGTCGGCAGATGGCAACATTATAGCAGGTAATAAAGATGTAAATGTAGCGTCTGGACAAACTCCCAAGGCATGGATAGTGGGCGTAAGCAAACACGAAATAGAAATTCCTGCTACACCAAACAAACCCAAAGCAACATCAACAGGACTGCATAAGGTAGAACTTTCGTGGGAAATGGAAAAAGAAAAATATAAGCAACTAACACTGAAAGGATATAATGTGTATTGCGACGGCGATAAAATAGTAACACTGAACGAACTGAAAAACGAAATGAAAGTAACATTAAACGATGTTTATGCAGGCTATCGTAAGTTCGCAATCGAGGCTATATACACCGATAAACAGGGAAAAGAATTGCTTTCGCCACGTTCAAATCCTAACGAAATAGCTATTCCTGAAAACTATTCGTTCCCACTTTTCGAGAATTTTGAGCGGAGCTCGCTACAAGCAAACTACTGGACTACAACCAGAGAATATGGCGATTTGGCTGACACCGAATGGATAGTGGCAGCCCAAGTGGGGCACATGGGTACAATGGGACTAACTTCTGGTGCGTGTACACTACAACCTTATTCATCGAGAATGGTAAGTAGACCTATTGATGCAACACACGTGAACAATGTGAAATGCTCGTTTTTGGCACTTTGTAACGAAGAAAATGTACAAGGAAATAAGGAACCCGATCTAACTAAAGACACACTTAGCGTAGACTATTCTATAGATGGTGGCAAGTCGTGGAATGTGGTTAAAGAGTGGACAGTGAAAGAATTGCCACACTTAGAAGGCATTCTGACATTCGATTTAACAAAACAAGTGGCAGGAAAAGTGTTCCAAATACAATTTCGTAAACACGGAAAAGGTGGAGTAAGCTATTATTTCTATTTAGACAATATTATGATAGGGAGCGGAAATAACGTAGATGCACCCGAAGGATTTACAGGAAAAATAATAGATAACAACGTGTTTCTGATGTGGAAAAACAATAAAAACAGCTATCTGCTGAACTATCTTTTCGAACCAGAAGCACCTGGATATACGCTCGGAAACGAAGGAAACGAACTTATTGGAGCAAACAAATTCACACCAAACGAACTCGCACCGTATAATGGAAAATACTTAACATCGGTAACAACCTACCTTAATTATTACGACGATGTGGACGAAGAGAAAGGCATTCATGCGGCAGTTGTGGTGTTTGAAGATGGAAAACTTGTTTGCGAACAAGAGATAGAGAACATTAGTTTCAACGAAAATATAACCCAAAAACTTAATAAACCCATCAAAATAGACGGTTCAAAAGAACTAATTGTAGGTATTAAAATACACGATTACGATGCCGACCAAATACCTCTAACCTACGAAAGCTCCACATATTTCGTAGCCGGAAAAAGCGATATCTACTCTGAAGACAACGGTAAAACATGGCAAACAGTGCACGACTTTTATGGAAACGACACAGAAAAAGGCTCTTGTTGCTGGCGAATAACAGGTAATATAACCGATAACCCAGACGATGTTGTAGAACAAGAAGACGATGGACTTGTTGGGTATAACATCTTTCGAAATGGCATTCAACTGAATAATACCTGCATTCCTTGCGAATCTACACGCTACATCGATAGAAAACCAATCGACAAAGCAGAATATATCGTTGTGGCATACTACAACGATGGGCGAGAATCAACACCAACAATACCATTCGTTGCCAATTTAACCAACGAAATAAAACCAGTAATAAACAAATCAATTCTAACAGTAAACAAAAACGAAATAAAACTGAATGCAAAAGGAAAACTGAGTCTATACGCTGTAAACGGACAGCTAATAGCCAAAGAAAAACAGGGTGCCATTCAGTTAAAAGGCATTCCATCAGGCATTTACATTGTATTAATAGAATATAATAACCAAAAACTAACACAGAAAATAATTATCAACAACTAAAAGAAAAATAGATAATCAATAACAAAAAAATGGGGCACGTTTGCTTTGTGCCCCATAAAAGTTTCTACTAAAATACAAAATGCTCCTCCTATATAATACCAAATGTCACCCCTATATAATGCATAATGTCCTCCTATATAATGCATAATGTCCCCCTATATAATACCAAATGTCCTCCTATATAATGCAGAATGTCCCCCTATATAATACCAAATGTCCTCCTATATAATGCAGAATGTCTCCCTATATAATGCATAATGCCCCCCTATATAATATAATGTGTAAAACAAATTCGCCTGTTAATGAAACTAAAAATATAGCATCTGCTTATCTTTTTTCTTATAAAAGTTTGGTGGTTATTATTTTTTGTCATACCTTTGCACTCGCTTTTACGGCAAGCAGTTTATCTGTTAGTTGTTAATAAGGCATCGTTCTTTGAAAAGATTTACATAGACAGAGAAGTAGTACAAGAAGCGTCTGTTGCTATTATATATAGTATCAGATGGGTAAAAGAAACGTCCTAGTTAATTTATTATAGGTGTATAAACTTGATATTACTGGATAATTAGTTCTGAGCAGATATTGAATTTAGATATATATATCACTATTTTATAGTGATGTTTATATATTTTTATAAAAGACATTTTACAATGGAGAGTTTGATCCTGGCTCAGGATGAACGCTAGCTATAGGCTTAACACATGCAAGTCGAGGGGAAACGGCATTATGTGCTTGCACATTTTGGACGTCGACCGGCGCACGGGTGAGTATCGCGTATCCAACCTGCCCTTTACTTGGGGATACCCCGTTGAAAGACGGCCTAATACCCGATATTGTTCATTGATGGCATCAGATATGAATAAAAGATTTATCGGTAAAGGATGGGGATGCGTCTGATTAGCTTGTTGGTGAGGTAAAGGCTCACCAAGGCGACGATCAGTAGGGGTTCTGAGAGGAAGGTCCCCCACATTGGAACTGAGACACGGTCCAAACTCCTACGGGAGGCAGCAGTGAGGAATATTGGTCAATGGGCGCAAGCCTGAACCAGCCAAGTAGCGTGCAGGAAGACGGCCCTATGGGTTGTAAACTGCTTTTATACGAGAATAATTTGATGCACGTGTGCGTTATTGCATGTATCGTATGAATAAGGACCGGCTAATTCCGTGCCAGCAGCCGCGGTAATACGGAAGGTCCAGGCGTTATCCGGATTTATTGGGTTTAAAGGGAGTGTAGGCGGTTTGTTAAGCGTGTTGTGAAATTTAGGTGCTCAACATTTAACTTGCAGCGCGAACTGTCAGACTTGAGTACACGCAACGTATGCGGAATTCATGGTGTAGCGGTGAAATGCTTAGATATCATGAAGAACTCCGATTGCGAAGGCAGCATACGGGAGTGTAACTGACGCTTAAGCTCGAAGGTGCGGGTATCGAACAGGATTAGATACCCTGGTAGTCCGCACAGTAAACGATGGATGCCCGCTGTTAGCGCCTGGCGTTAGCGGCTAAGCGAAAGCATTAAGCATCCCACCTGGGGAGTACGCCGGCAACGGTGAAACTCAAAGGAATTGACGGGGGCCCGCACAAGCGGAGGAACATGTGGTTTAATTCGATGATACGCGAGGAACCTTACCCGGGCTTGAATTGCAGAGGAATTATTTAGAGATAAATATGCCCTTCGGGGTCTCTGTGAAGGTGCTGCATGGTTGTCGTCAGCTCGTGCCGTGAGGTGTCGGCTTAAGTGCCATAACGAGCGCAACCCCTTTTCTTAGTTGCCATCAGGTAATGCTGGGCACTCTGGGAACACTGCCACCGCAAGGTGTGAGGAAGGTGGGGATGACGTCAAATCAGCACGGCCCTTACGTCCGGGGCTACACACGTGTTACAATGGCCGGTACAGAGGGATGGTGTAATGTAAATTGCATCAAATCTTAAAAGCCGGTCCCAGTTCGGACTGAGGTCTGCAACCCGACCTCACGAAGCTGGATTCGCTAGTAATCGCGCATCAGCCATGGCGCGGTGAATACGTTCCCGGGCCTTGTACACACCGCCCGTCAAGCCATGAAAGCCGGGGGTGCCTGAAGTTCGTAACCGTAAGGAGCGACCTAGGGCAAAACTGGTAATTGGGGCTAAGTCGTAACAAGGTAGCCGTACCGGAAGGTGCGGCTGGAACACCTCCTTTCTGGATAGGACTTTTATTTTTGTATTATCTAAATGTTTATCACCATATAAATAATAGATATTAGGAAGTTTTCTCTTCTTGTACTCGCATCTTTGTTCTACAATATAGAAATGAAGGAAGCCAGGTAGAAGCCACTCGGCTCTTACTCAACTCAGTCCTATAGCTCAGTTGGTTAGAGCGCCACACTGATAATGTGGAGGTCGGCAGTTCAAGTCTGCCTGGGACTACACATCGACGTTAGTCAATGTTGTTAGGCATCAAGGCAGATGACAACACATCGACGTTAGTCAATGTTGATAGATGACTATACTTCTTAAAATTTCTTTTCGGGGGATTAGCTCAGTTGGCTAGAGCACCTGCTTTGCAAGCAGGGGGTCAACGGTTCGAATCCGTTATTCTCCACTCATCATTTTTGCATCGTTTTCCCGTTGCATCATTGATATCGTTCTTTGACATATTGACACAAGCAAGACTGTAAAGTAAAGTAATTTCTTTTTGTTTATACAAGAAGGATTAGAATTAGATTTCAAAATACAGCTGAAAGTATGAGCATGAATGTGCTACCACTATTATTATAGTTTGGTAGTATATAAAATGAATAGAAAGTAATTAAGGGCGTATGGCGGATGCCTAGGCTCACGGAGGCGATGAAGGACGTGATAAGCTGCGATAAGCCTCGGGTAGATGCAAATAATCTTTGATCCGAGGATTTCCGAATGGGACAACCTGACTGTCTGAAGGATAGTCACCCATATATTTTTTATGGGAGCAAACGCAGGGAACTGAAACATCTTAGTACCTGTAGGAAAAGAAAATAATTTAATGATTCCCCTAGTAGTGGCGAGCGAACGGGGAAAAGCCCAAACCTATGACGTAGTAATGCGTGATAGGGGTAGTAGGGTCACGATATCGTACTTTGAAAGTGAGGAGAATGTTCTGGAAAGTTCAATAATATAAGGTGATAATCCTGTATCCGAAGCTTGATGAGACGTAGTGAATCCCTGAGTAGTGCGGAGCACGAGTAATTCTGCATGAATCTGCCGGGACCATCCGGTAAGGCTAAATACTCCCGTGAGACCGATAGTGAATTAGTACCGTGAGGGAAAGGTGAAAAGCACTCCAATGAGGAGAGTGAAATAGTTCCTGAAACCATACGCCTACAAGCGGTCGGAGCATATATATATGTGACGGCGTGCCTTTTGCATAATGAACCTACGAGTTACCATGTCCAGCGAGGTTAAGGGGTTCAGCCCCGTATCCGTAGTGAAAGCGAGCCTAAATAGGGCGTATAGTTGGATGGGGTAGACGCGAAACCAAGTGATCTACACTTGACCAGGTTGAAGTTCTGGTAACACAGAATGGAGGACCGCACGGATAAGCGTTGAAAAGCTTCCCGATGAGTTGAGTGTAGGAGTGAAAGGCCAATCAAACTTGGAGATAGCTCGTACTCCCCGAAAGGCATTTAGGTGCCGCGTGCGATGTTCTCCGTGAGAGGTAGAGCGACCGATAGGTCAAGAGGGCTTCACCGCCTATCGCGACCTGACGAACTCCGAATGCTCACGGACTGTAGTCGTGCAGTAAGGGGGCGGGTGCTAAGGTCCGTCCCCGAGAGGAGAAGAATCCTGACCGTCGTCTAAGGTCCCGAAATTCTGTCTAAGTTAGTCTAACGAAGTCTGGTCCCGGTGACAGCTAGGATGTTGGCTTGGAAGCAGCCATTCATTCAAAGAGTGCGTAACAGCTCACTAGTCGAGGGTCCGGGCATGGATAATAATCGGGTATAAGTCAGATACCGAAGTCGCGGGATAGCATTGTATATAAAAAGTATCGGTAGGGGAGCATTCTATATGCGTTGAATGGTGATATTGATTGATCCTGGAGCGTATAGAAACGCAAATGTAGGTATAAGTAACGATAAAGGGGGGTAAGATTCCCCCTCGCCGTAAGACTAAGGTTTCCCAGGCGATGTCAATCAGCCTGGGGTTAGTCGGGTCCTAAGTCTCAGCCGAATGGCGAAGGCGATGGCTTCACGGTTAATATTCCGTGACTTGCTCATTCAGCGATGTGGAGACGGAGCAGTGACACTGTCGCGCCCTTACGGATATGGGCGTTAAAGAAGTTAGGTGTAGATAGATGTAGGCAAATCCGCATTTAGAGCTGATCTTCTATAGTACAGAGTTTTCTTCGGAGAGCTTTGATAGTACAGGTAATCATACTTCCAAGAAAATCCGCTAAGCTTAATGTTTGAGCAACCCGTACCGTAATCGGACACACGTAGTCGGGTAGAACATACTAAGGCGTTGAGAGATTCATGGTTAAGGAACTAGGCAAATTGACCCCGTAACTTCGGAATAAGGGGTCCTCATTTTTAATGAGGCGCAGAGAATAGGTCCAGGCAACTGTTTAACAAAAACACAGGGCTGTGCTAACTCGAAAGATGATGTATACAGCCTGACACCTGCCCGGTGCTGGAAGGTTAAGAGGAGAGCTTAGATGTATGTCGACGGTTTGAATTGAAGCCCCAGTAAACGGCGGCCGTAACTATAACGGTCCTAAGGTAGCGAAATTCCTTGTCGGGTAAGTTCCGACCTGCACGAATGGTGTAATGATCCGGACGCTGTCTCAATCATGATCTCAGTGAAATTGTAGTATCGGTGAAGATGCCGATTACCCGCGATGGGACGAAAAGACCCCGTGAACCTTTACTACAGCTTAGCATTGACCTTGGTCATCCGATGTGTAGGATAGGCCGGAGGCTTTGAAGCATGCACGCCAGTGTGTGTGGAGCCATCCTTGAAATACGGCCCTTTGGCTGTCTGAGGTCTAACACGTACTTTCGTGGACATTGTTTGGTGGGTAGTTTGACTGGGGTGGTCGCCTCCAAAAGCGTAACGGAGGCTTCCAAAGGTGCCCTCGGGTCGATTGGTAACCGACCTCATAGAGTGTAATGGCATAAGGGCGCTTGACTGGGAGGCAGACATGCCGAGCAGGCAGGAAACTGGGGCATAGTGATCCGGTGCAAGTGTATGGAAACTGCATCGCTCAAAGGATAAAAGGTACTCCGGGGATAACAGGCTGATCCCCCCCAAGAGCTCATATCGACGGGGTGGTTTGGCACCTCGATGTCGGCTCGTCACATCCTGGGGCTGGAGAAGGTCCAAGGGTTGGGCTGTTCGCCCATTAAAGTGGCACGCGAGCTGGGTTCAGAACGTCGTGAGACAGTTCGGTCTCTATCTATCGTGGGCGTTGGAGTTTTGCGTGGTGCCGCCACTAGTACGAGAGGACCGTGGTGGACAGACCTCCGGTTTACCAGTTGTGCCGCCAGGTGCACCGCTGGGTATCTGAGTCTGGTATGGATAAGCGCTGAAAGCATCTAAGTGCGAAGCCTTCCGCAAGATTAGAACTCCTCATAAGGGTCGTCATAGACTATGACGTTGATAGGGTGTAGGTGTAAAGACAGCGATGTCAAAGCCGAGCACTACTAATTGCCCAAAACTTTCATTCAGTGTGTTTATACTTTAAGAATCGTATTTTTACTTTTCTTTATTAGTTTTTGCTTGTGGCATAGTCACTTATACAGTGTATTTTATATTTGGTTTATTATATTTATTCTATAATATCGTATATATTATTAACACTAGCATTATTTTAGGTGGTTATTGCGTCGGGGTTCCACCTCTTCCCATTCCGAACAGAGAAGTTAAGCCCCGATTGCGCCGATGGTACTGCAATGCAATGTGGGGAGAGTAGGTAGCTGCCTTTTTTCTTAATAGCCCTGATTACGAAAGTAGTCAGGGCTTTTTT
>NZ_UGTP01000004.1:0-159300 GCF_900454935.1 Prevotella pallens | reverse complement strand
TCGTCTTCATCATCGGTCCATCATCACGGATACCATCGTCAATGGTTACGGACGACATTACCCATTTACCACCGGGAACCGTAAGTAGGCATGCTGGTGTTCGTAGTCCAGTGTAAAGGTTCCGCCAAGGAGTTGGTCACGCTCTTGAGCATGTTCGTTCTGCCGATGGCGGAGCGGGTTACTTTCAGGTTCACTTCCTTATCGGATTCTACGATGTCGAGGTAGCCGTCGCCGTCTACATCTTGCAAAGCATAGTTGTTACGATTTATACTGTGACTGACAGAAACAACTGGATTTATGGAAATTTTGACAGGGATTAACTTTGGAGTAAAATTGACAGTAAATGCAACCTCAGCACCCTCTGAGGTTGAGGCAGATTCGCTAAGAGAAGAAAGCCCTTTCCACTGAATGGCATCCATAAAGCCATTACCGATATTAAGCGCCACCATAATAGTCTTGCCATTTGCGCCATACCTTATCTGGTAATCCGTCAGAATTTACATCAGAGAGATTATACTCTTCTCCATTCTTAGAGGTTACAACATTGTATCCCCGGGCAAGCTTGATGACCCCTATTGAAGCTACCACCTATATTGGCGTTATAAGTAATTCCCTTACCTCCTTGTATTCGATCAATTCCCCCAATCAATTGGTTCTGTGAAGTTGTACCCTAAATTAAGTCGAACTTTATTTCCCTTAATAATTTTATCAGGTAGACCGTCTCCATTCACATCCATGAATGTTTCTGTGCTCCAATCCTTGTTAGAGGGAGGAATACTGACAGATCCAGACATACGAGCTTTTGCCTTGTTGCTGGAGCCTTGGTTGCTGGAATGATCCTTTCCTTTGCAATATGGAGCAATCGTAGAACTTATCGAAATAATAGGGTCACTTCCCAATGCCCATCCTTCAGATTATTTTCACTGGCCAATGGTTCCGATCCACTATACTTTTCGCCACTGATACCTCCTTGCGAATTGTATATTGTATGATTCCTTTTTGAAAAATATCCGGGAAACCATCCCCATTGAAATCCATCATAGTGGAGCGAGTTACACTCTTACCACTTGCATCATTGTATGTAAAAGCAATGCCTGCCTGATTGACATCACTTGTTGCAACCATTTCCTGTGTTATAGCTACAGCACCGGTTCCTTGTAGACACGTACCGGAAACTCCTGTTATATCATCAATATGTTCGAATGGGTTAGTTAATATACATTTTGTTCAGTTAGTCTTGAAGCCCCAGCTTCTTCAGCTGTAAGGTACAATTCTGCTCGTTGTCCTATCCATCTATCAAATGAACTTTGGTCTGTTCCTATTGGTACAAATGCCATTGTCAAAGGATCCATCTTGGCATCCTTGCTATCGGGGAGCTTCAGCAGTGATTCATCAATAGGTTTGCTATACCTACCTTCGGAAGCATTATAAACAAAACCACCCCAACCACGATACATTGTGCCGAAGCCTTTGTTCTCTGTCTGGGCATAGAAGCCTGCCTGTGCTGTTCCTATGCCACTGACAGTAGCTGCAGAAGTTACTATCTGACCTGAGATGTTACCTGAATAGAAGTAATCTATCCATATCTTGCCTGCACTGATACCGGTGATTATCAGAGGATCCCCTAAAAGACTGCCACCACTGAAAGTGTAAGTCTTTTTACCCAGCAGTTTGTCTACAGTCTTGACTGTCATCGTCACCATTCCGTTTACCGTTGGTGGTAGCATCGTGATACTCGGAGTAACTGTCAGGGTTGAAACATTGGAAGCAAGTACTACAGGCTTACCTTCACTAACCATGTCAGCAAAGAGAACATAATGGGTTGCCCCTGCCGTACGCTGCCTGCTACCATCCTTGCCTATGGTCTCTATTTGTGGGGTCCACTTTATTTTCGACCAATCCACATTAGAAGAAGAACTGATTTCAAAGTTTAGATTTGTCAAGCCATCCGGATTAGGAATCGTCTGTTTAATTTCTCCGTCAAACGCTTCATTCCATGCTAAGGTACGGGTATAGATTTCTCTTTTTTTATAATTCGGATTATTATTACCCAAGCTGTCTTTTAACTCATTAGATGCGACAATTCTGAGCGTAACGTCATCTGTTGTGACGGGTTTGGCGAACTTGCCTGACAGGTTCAAAGAAGCGCTCTCTGCCACATTGGTCAGTGTATTGGCATCATAAACGGCACCCTCCTGAGGTTGATAAACAGTGGTAGATAATCCGCCGGGGAGTGTTTCTGCCGCACCTGTATAGGTAATGACAGGCGCCCATTTCACGTTGTCAAAGGCACCGTTGCTTGTTTCCTCCGTACCAGACTGGACACGGAAATAAATGCGGTCGCCTTTCTTGACAGTGATATTCTGTGCCGTAGCATTATAAGCCGTTGCATCTCCCTTGGCAATTTTCTTACTCCAGAGTTCTGTACTGCCTTTCTGAATGGCTACGCGCACACCGTCAGCATGAGCATACTCATCGGTATCGTATTCGCCTGTTGGAGTAATCAAACTAACTGTACCCGAGATGCTGATGATTCCATCTTTAGGTGCCTGCCATACACGTACCATATCTTCCATCGGAGAGGATTTAATCAGTTCTGCTTGCTCGGCAGGATCAATCTCCCCAATAGTTTTATCTATTTTCTTGGCATCATAGATGATAGGGCTTGGTGTATCGGCGCTGCTAAGCGTAAAATGAGGAATGGCATGACCTTGCGCATCAAATTCTATATGATTAAAATAAACCTTACCACTAGAAACTATATCTACAAGCCCATCACCATTAACATCGCTGAAATATACAGAGGTTTTAGTAGTTGTGCGGGAGGTACTTGTAGCAACAGTAGCCATAATATACTGCCACCCAGCCTTGATGGCAGGTCCTCCAGAGAAAGTATTACTGGATGAAGCAGAAAATTTAGAGATACCAATAACTTTGATAGGTTCTCCATAGGTTATTTTCTTTTCGTCTGTGCATATTTGCGGACGATAGTACACAGAACCTCCATCCTGATATATCTTGTCGGGTAATCCATCTCCGTTAAGGTCTGCAAAAGTCAATAATCCCTTAGAATTATCATGAGAGTAATTAAAAGAACCACCAATAGTGCCACTTGTTGAAGAACTTTGATCATCAACTCCTGCTCCAGCATAGAAAGAGCCACCATAAGAAAGGCTTGTTGTTCCTCCTAAGGCAGTAGGTTTGTCGCTGAATATGCCACCAACTTCTTTGAGAGGACTTATAAATCCTGCGTCAAGGCCGTCATCGTGCGTATTCCATATTTCCTGTTTTTCCTTAAAAGGCACATACCCCTTAGCAGCCTGCACATCATCGTAATAGTCAAAATTCTGATAAGACACTTCTGCACCTTTGTCGTCGAGTTGCTTTACACCCGTAAGCACATCTTTGTTGAACGCACCCTCGCTATAGGTAAAGGCATAACTGCGGAGCGTACTTCCTTGGAAGTGCACCGTTAGCTTCTCTAACAAACGATTCGATGAGGTTAGGAAGCCATATCTTGCATTGTTGTTTTTGAGTCGTTTCTGTTTACTGCCTTCTAAGACAACCACTGTGTGGGGTGATTGTCCGCTATTACCAGCACGTACTTCCTTAAGATAAATGGCTTTTGCCACAAGTCCACCACGAACAGGTTCGTCGGCTGTCTCATAGACGTATTCGATATAATCACCGTGTGTTTCTTCCACACGTTTGAGCTTCCATTCGGTAATCACCTCACGGCTTTGACCACTTGCATCGGTGATGGTACCTTTGAGAATGGCACCTTCTCCACCATAAATATATTTGATTCCTTGTTTGTCAGTTACTTCCCAAGTATAGTCGGCAGGAGAATTACCCTTTCGGATAATACGGCTGAAGTCTCCTCCCTGCCGAGTGTAGAACTGTCTGTCCGCTTTTCGGTTCATCTTCTCACCACGGTGAGCCACACCCATCTTGCCGTCGTCACCCATCGTGGAAAGCATAGAACCCGACATCAAATAAGTTTCGGTTTCTTTACTTGTATCGTATCTTGGAACACCCCAGCGAGTATCCAACGTAATAGAAGGAACAGAGAGATTCCAACCCTCTCCAAGCCATCCGCTGCCACCCTCACTACTGTACTGTATGCCCAAAGATGGAGCCATACCATTGCGGGCAGGTGGCATCTCGAAGCCATACTGCAAGCTGGCAGAACCTCGGTTGTTCGCCGTCGGAGGGGTGATGAGGTTGATATTCGCCGTCGGGTCTGCCGCTTTGATGTCGTTCATCATCGTCGGGGTAAATCCGTCGGTCTGGGGTGACTCCGGTGCCTTGATGACACCGTTGATCATATCGGTGAAGTGCGTGGTGCGTGACACGACGCAGGTCTCCTTCTTATCCACCCTGACTCTTTCCAGTGCCACCCAGTGCTTGGTATTCTTGTCGAAGTAATAGGTATTGATATCGTCTTCTGTAAAACCGCTCGGGATTCGCGTGCGGTCGTATTTTATCTTCACCGTCGCACCCTTGCCCTCGAAGTGGTTGCCGTGGGGCAGAAAGCGGTAGCCGTCTCCCTTGGCGGTGACGTTGGTCATGCCATAGTCCAAAGCTGGGATGTCCGTCTCACGGAGTGCCGTGACGGAGTATCTGCCGTTCCTTGCGATGTCCGCAGCCTTCACGGAAAGGACGTTGCCGCCGATGGCGATGCTGTCTGCCCTGTGCGCAAGGAACCGCTTCTCTGCCTTTCCACCGACGGACACGAAGGCACGGGCATAGTCCGCCCTGCTTTCCTGTATGGATGTTATTGTCCTGTTGATGTTCCTGCCCGCAATGGTTGCCGTGAGCGTGAGGTGTCTGCCCGTCGATGGCACGATGCCCTCGAATTCTCCGTCATGGACGGTGAGGATTGTGCCGTTCACTGAGACACGGCTTGCCTTCCCTCGCACGAAGCCGTGGAGGTAGGTCTGACCGTCATAGGCTATGGGGGCGGAGGAAAGGATTATTTCTTCCTGCTTATTGGTATTAGTCTTTGTCTTAGCATCCGCTACGGTCTCGATATGTACGTTCCTGACCGAATAGGCGTAGGAAGCATCCGTCGGAATGGTGAAGAGGACGGTGTTCCTGCCGTCCTTCAGCCACTCTGGACTTATTTCCTCCCTGACGGTCTTCCAGTCCTTGGAGAGAATCGTAAGGTAGCCGCCGACAGCCATGCGGTCGTTGATGCTCCTGCTGATGCCCTGACCAGAGCTTACGCCCTTGAGGTCATAGACCAACCATGCGCGCATATTTGGAGAGACTTTCTCGACTGTTATCTCGAAGATGTTGTCCTCGGGGTTGTCCGAAACCCGTCCGTCGGACTGTCCTATGATGCCCGAGGCATGGTCTGCCGTGTAGGTGGTCTCCATAACGGAAGAAGTTGCTGCTGCTGTCGTCTTTGACTTATCCTCCTTCCTTGCCATCCGTGATATTCCCTGCGTAGCTTTTTCTGCATTATGGACGTTCTTCGTGGACGTCTCGGTCTGTGCTGTCTCCTGTGATATACTCGTGCCGTTGTTTTCACGTGCACTGTCCTGTCCCTTGTATATATGCGTCGCAGCGATGGCTGCGGTGATGGCTGTCAGTAATGCCGCCGATATGAGGTAATGCTTTGTCTTCATAGCCGTTGGGGTTTAGTAGTTTGCCATTATCTTCCTTGTAAATTCCTCTTCTAAGGTGAGTGCTTTGACGACGTACATGCCCGTCTGCGGTACGGTGAAGTCGGCACGCTTGATGGTGCCTCCCGCCATGTCCGTCCGGCTCAGCAGCCTTCCTGATGTGTCATAGACGAGCAGTTCGGCATCGGTCTCCTTGGCGAGTTTCAGCTCGGCACTGAACGCCATACCGGTCCCGTCCTTCCTTGTCACAGTGAGGGCAGAATGGGCTTGCCTCTCGATGAAGGAGGTGTTTTCTGCCGACCTTGTCTGTGCCTTGGGCACGCTCGAGCTGCACTCGCTGCCGATCATTACCGCCATGCTGTCCTCGACCGCCTTCTTCGTCTCGTAGGCCACGCCCCTCGAAACGCTCGTCAGGGCGAAGTCTCCACCATCGATGCTCAGCCCGTCGATGGTCGAGAGTCCCTTGTTGAAGCCCATGCCGAAGAGCCAGCCGAGACCAGCTTTCTTGGCCGCACGGTGGACAACGATGCCGTTTACCGTATAGCTTACCGTGTCGGGGGTGAAGATGATGCCGAGTGCGTCACCTCCATTCAGGGTGACGGCAGCACCCATGGGCTTACCCTCGACCACGACTTGTGCCGTGGCATTCTTCACGTCGAAGCCGTGGAGGATGTTCTTTCCCAGTCCGAGCGTGGTGCAGAGTCCCGCCCTGTAGTCGGAAGTGAGCGAGGGAATAGTCCATGTGACCTCTCCCTGCTTTCGGCGACCGACCGCATGGGCATACTCGACGCCTCCCGTGCTCTCCGCCGTGATGTCGATGCCCGCGTTCTGCTTAATGAGCAGACTGTAGTTTCCCGGGAGCAGGTTCTTCACCGTGTATGTCTTCGTGGTGAAGTTTCCCCGTGAAGCTACGGCACCTTTCTCCATATTCTCCACGGAGTCCGCCAGCAAGTTGTATGAAAAACTCGGCAGGCCGACCACCATGCTGATGTCAAGGCTGCCGTCCTTTCGCGGCTTTCCGCCCGTGCAGCTCGCATCGTGCGGTGTCAGCCGTGCCAGTATGCCGTCGAAGCTGGCGAAGGTGAACGTGTCGAATCCGCTGCCATCGGTGTCCATGAAGATGTTGTCGAAGATGAGTTTTTCACGGCTCGCGTCCTTGCGCGAGCATCTGATGATGGTGTTTTCCTGTATATCGGTCTTGTCGCCTGCGTTTCTGTCTATGAGCATGAAGACGTTGCGGTAGTCCGCACCTGCGAACTTGTTGCCTTTGGCGAGGACTCCGTATCCGAGCTCAACCATGTTGCCGCTGTCTCCAAAGCCGTTTCTGCGCAGCTTGGGAATATTTAATGCTGTCTCGCCGCTTGCGATCTCGAAAATCATGCAGGCTGCCTTTGCCGTGCTTTCAACGGGTATGGTTATCTGCAGGTCCTTGCTGCCCCTGCCGTCGATGAGTAAGGTTACGCTGTTTCCTTTCCTGCGTACGATGAAACTCTTTCCGCCCGTATTGCCTGTTAAGACACGATTCCGTATTGTTCCGTCCTCTACGATTCGGATCTCACCCCGTGCGCTGACGTTGAAGCCGTATGCGCACTTCGTACCCGATGCCTCGGTGAAGCCCACGTTGTAGGCGGGATGGAGCCTCGGGTTGGTGTATTCCATCGTGCCGTTTCCCGTGTCGAGCGGGGAGCTGACGATGTATGCGCCCTCCTTGGGCTCATTCTGCGACACTGCATCCATAAAACCGTCGGAGGTGACGGTGATGCCGTTCCGTGTCCAGACGTCCCTCCTATATTCGGTGGAGTCGATGTTCGTCCTGACGAGCCACCTGCGACTCATGACGTGCCACGGCGTCTTGCCTTCTGTCTCTTCGGTAGTCGTGGAGCCGTTGTCATCGCCCCATAGCATATAGCCACCGTCGGGTATGGGCGAGCTGTCCTCACGCCCCATGACGAGAAGGCGTTGGCTCGTCGGCAGGCCGTATGGGTCTGCGTCTCTGAAGCTGTCGTATGTCTTTTCAGTAGAGTATCTTGGTGCTTCCTCGTAGCTCGTCGTGGAGAGAGGCTGGAAGAGGTCGCCCGCATCGTCGCGCCCGATGCCCGTCACCCTGTGATGGTAGGCAGCACTTTCGTCCCTGTCCCATGAAAGGTTGCCAGTCCCCGTATAGTATGAGCCGTTGAGCGTGATGCCGTATCTGATGGCGAGATAGGTCTCCACCTGCCTGCGCTCCAGCGGCGTGAGCGTCCTGCCGTATGCGATGAGCTCGGGCGTGTAGCCATTGAGCGCACCGCCCCCGAACAGGGACTTGTCAAAGGCTGTCGTGAAATTGACGTCTCCGTCCCTGTATGTTCCCGTGGTGATGGTCGCACGTCTGCCTTCTCCCCACACGGAATGCACGGGGGCGTATGCCCTGATGTATGAGACGATGCGGGGACTCGTGGACTTGAATTCCTCTGCGATCTGCCTCTCGCTCCCCGAATAAAGAAGGTCCTCGCCGGCCGTGCTTCCGTAGTCGAGCGGTTCTATGCCCTGCTGCCCGACCGCCTTGTCCCTGCTCACGAGGCTTCCCGCACCCTTGCGTCCGCTGACGGCATATAGCACCTCGTCCTTGTTATAGGCGGTAGTCGTCGGGGCAAACACCCCGATGACGGTCATCTGCGCGAGGTTGGAGTATTTCAGCAGACTCTCCTTCGGCTGATTCCCCTCGGAGAAGTTCAGGGCGGGGTTGAAGTTGAAAGTCCGTATCCATGTGTGCCGCTGCGTGAACTCACCACCGTAGGCTGCGCCCTTGGCATCGTAGAGGTTGGTTCTAACGGAGTCGCCCGAAAAGTCGCACCAATGATAGTACCCCTGCAGGTCCGTCGTCAGGGGGACGGTCTTCAACCATGCCTCGGCACCGCTGACCTGACCGGGTGACTGCGCGCGGGATTGCACGGGAATGAATAAGGCTGTAACTATTAGAAATGCTGTTTCGTGTAAATGTCGTCCCATAAGTTAATACTGTCTATGTTCTTTTCAGTCTGATAAGATATCCGCAATAAAAACGGTAAAGAGAGAAAATCCGTAAAATAAAAGTGGGATGGATTGTATCGTGTGTGCGAAAATTGATTAATGCAAAGCCTTTTCGTAGAGTCCTGCATATCTCCCTTGACTGCCGAAAGTGGCGTTCGTTATGTCAAGGGGGCTGAAATTGGTAAAATCAACGTTGTCTTCATAAGCATGAACGTTTAAGTTGTTTTTCCTAAGCGCAAATATAGGTTATTCTTCTTTAATTTGCAAGGAATTGCACAGAAAAATTTTATTTTAAACACACAAAAGGATAATGAAGACAATAAAAAGGAAGTATTAGACAGCAAATTCACGATGAGATGGGCTTTGGGCATAAAACGGCAATTCAAGTGCGGAAAAATGAAACGGACTGATAAAAAAGTGTGGCTTTCTCTTGTTTTCATCGAAAATAAAGACTACCTTTGCAATGTTAGGTAAGTGGTCTTTGAGGCATTGCAGAATAAAGAGAGGAAAAGAAACACGCTCGTTTCCAAATCGTTCACCTTTTATTATTCTATATTATGTTTTCCTTTTGTAATCAGCCGATTACATTCGCTCCTATTACTTTTATGCGGAAGTCATTGTTTATCAACTGATCTGCATCATTTTGATTTGGCTTCTGAGGTGGATATTGCATAATACCCTCTTTTCCTCCAATACCTTTTGGATGGGTAAATCCAAAAGTATGGAAAATCTCATGTACTCTATTCATCTTAGTATCCTGAGTTGTATTCATCATTATATCATTGTTACCTACTGTGATACCACCAACAGTTGACGTGGTCGTAGTTCCATCCCCATTATCAATTTCTTTAGTAGCAAATTGTGAATATATATTACTGTTTCCTTTGGAAAAACGATTTCCAACAGAATAGCCACCAATTTTTTCTTTCTGTGCCTTTTGCTCGCTTTCTTCTATAGTTCCTCCCCTTCTAAATTCTAAATCAAATTTTATAGAATAGCCAGCATATTTACCTTCCGAAACTTTTAAATTTAATCCATTAAGGTAGCCCATAGTAGGATAATTCTTTATCTTTATTATTATCAGTCATTTAACAGTATTATATCCTATTTATCAACCAACTATTCAACTTTACATTCTGGATATACAAATAAAACATATGTATTTATTGGTGAATATCTTCTGATATATTGAGGAGCATCAATTGATGTATGTTTCTTATTAAAAACAGACACATTCAATGCTACCAAAACAAAAAATATGGGTTTTTCTCTAAAAGAGTAAATATCATAGTGTTTTCGTTCTTTCTCCAATATATAATTGCAAAATCCTCCTATATAACAATTTGGTATTCTTTTATGTAAAGAAAATTGCAAATCGTAGTATATGTTATCACCTAATACATAGTGGGACGTATTTTCTATAAAGTAATTTATATTCTTCATAGGGATAGAATCTATTGAGCTATCCACAACATATCGTATATTTTTATATTCAATAATAATAGGATTATTAATATGAATTGTATCTAAAATAAATGCACTTCTCGTAGAAGTAGGAAGATTATATTCCACATTCCTATAGTTGGATATACACGAATTAAATATGATAGCACATAGAAGTGCCATTATATTTAATAATAAATAATTAATTAAACGCATAGCTATAATTCTTTAGATTTAATCTTACCTCGTTGCAAATCTTTTATGCTGAATGGAGCACAGAGTCAACCATCAAGTGCAAAATTACAAAACGTGTTTAAAGAACTCGCACTTTGGAGTAGAAAAGTTTAATTTTTCTCTTGGCGCAGAGTCAACCAGCAAGTGCAAAATTACAAAAGGTGTTTAAAGAACTCACATTTGGTGTTTGAAAATTTAGTTTTTGTCTCGATCTTCTGTTTATTTTTTTTGTTTCATTGTAATATTTTTGTTTGTTTTGCGTTCTAAAAGCGCCTGTTTTGCGCTGCAATATAGGCACTTTTACCGAGCAAAACAGGTACTTTTGCAATGCAAAACAAGGGGTATTGCAAAGTGTTGTAGCTCAAACGATTACAGCGTTGAGGCTATACTGCGAAATATTTACATTTTTCTGATGCACAAAAAGGGGGAGAATAGGCGCGCTACCTATCTCCCCCAATGTTAACTAAATAACTATGAAAAATATTTATTCACGCTCTCCAACCTTGCGGTCGATGTGTGCAAGCGTGTGTAAAGGCATTTGCTTGAAGAGCAAGAGAATATCTTTCACGTTCTTCTCTTCCTCAACTTGTTCGTCAATATACTTTGCAACGAAGTTCTGCGAAGCACGATCTTTCTCTGCATCAGCCACATCTGCCAACTCGTTGATAAGTTCTGTAACGTGTTGTTCGTGCTTAAGTACAGCTTCGAACACCTCTTTAGCGTCCGTCCAGTCGTTCTTTACTGCAGGAATAGCGCTCATTGTAGGAACTCCACCACGTGCTATTAAGTAGTCAGCCATATCAAGTGCATGTCCTCTTTCCTCGTCAGCTTGCTTGAAAAGCCAGCTTGCGAAACCGTTCCAGCCCTCTTTCTTGAACCAAAAAGCCATACCGAGGTAAATGTTTGCTGACCATAATTCTGCTTCAATCTGCTTGTTAAAAGCAGCTTCCATTGTCTTGTTTATATCCATAATTACAATTCTTTTATATTATTCTAATATTATTATTGTTCTATTTTAACTTGCAAAATTAGTCATTTTTTCTGAATTTTCCAAACAATATCCATACTTTTTATAAACTTTTCAATATGCATTAGAAGTTCGCAGAGTCAACCAGCAAGTGCAAAATTACAAAAGGTGTTTAAAGAACTCGCACTTAGGAGTAGAAAAGTTTAATTTTTCTCTTGGTCTTTCGTTCAATTTCTTTTGTATGGACATAATTCTCTTGTCCGTATAGTTATCAAACGAATCCTTTTTAGGTATATACTGCCTGATTAATTTGTTTGTATTCTCAACAGCTCCATTTTGCCATGAACAATATGGGTCAGCGAAGTACACTGGCACGCCTAAGTATTTGGTGATGTCCCTGTTGTGTCATTGTGGATGATGTTATAGATGGATTGGTGGGATACCTCTATGCCCTCATTCATGCGCAGATACCCTGATATTCGTCTTGGAGACCACTGGTCGGTGGTAATATATTCTTTAATTCTCCAAACTAATTCGTCGGAGAGTTTGGCATTAGTTACCATGCTCTTTCTGCGCTGCATAGCCATATCATGCGCCTTCGTCCAGATATACTTTCCAGAAGGCGTGCTGTTGCGTTTGATTTCACGTGAGAGTGTTGACTGACTAATACCGACGATGTCGGCAATTTCTTTTCTCGCTGTTTTCTTTTGGAGTAAGGCAAAAATTTGCGACCTTTGCTCCGAGATTAATTGATGATACATTTGCAATACGTTAGTTAATCTTTGGGAGACTTCGGTCTCCTTTTTTTTATTTGTATTGCTGGTTGTTTCTTTTCCCTCTCCGAGAGAGGCAGACAACCTCTCGCTACGCGTCGAGAACGTCTGTATCTCTCGGAGAGGGACACTCTTTTATTGCATTTCGTTTTGGAACTTGCAGACGCAGTCATGACATTGAATACGATGTACACGCATGTCCAGATAGGTCTTGCTCAGACCAATTGGAACACTTACAAAGCGACGAATATGGCTGCCGTTACGATTGATATTATGACTTCCACATACAGGACAACAAAGTTTTTCCTTTGGAGTTTGGATTTCTAAAACTAAGTTATTATCTTCGTAGCGCAGATTCTGACACTCTTGTTGGAAGACGCCTAAGGCGTTTTGCATTATGCTGGTATTTATATTCTTGAAGTTTGGTCACTACAAAGATACATATAATACCAGCTTTTTTATATAACTTATGAGATATATCTATCCATTTAACGGAAGAACCATAATTTATAGCATAATATACTATGAATCAGAGGAATATTAGGTTTATAAGGGACGACTAATTAGGGGGGCTTGAATTTCAAAAAATTCGGAATTACCTAAAAAAGGCAATTCCGAAAGGATTTCTATTCAATTTAAGTTTTACCGGACAGCAATATTTAGCAATATAATATCACTTGTATATCCCGACTATTCATAACTAGGATACCATTTTATACGCTCAACAGCAGCACGTGCATCAGTAATATTCTCTCTTGTATTTTGATGATCAATAGCATATTGTGCTACCACCTCAGCAAGATGTTGTGAAAAAGAAGTTATTTTGTTCACAGGAGGGAGTACCGCTGCACCAGGTTGTGATGCATTCACAATTCCGCCTAATGCATGCGCTGCAGCTGATAATAGTGATTGATCTACTAATTTTGCAGTAGAAGCTATCACACCTAGTCCTAATCCAGGATACATTAGAGCGTTATTTGCCTGTCCGATAGTGTAAGTTACTCCTTTATAATTGACAGGTGAGCTTGGTATACCAGTAGCGACGAGCGCACGTCCGTCGGTCCATTCTATCAAATTAGAAGCCTTTGCTTCTGCAAGTTCTGTTGGATTTGATAGTGGGAAGATAATAGGACGTTCTGTATGTGCAGCCATTTCCTTCACAATTTCTTCTGTAAATGCTCCTGGACATGTAGAAGTTCCTATTAATATGGTAGGCCGAATAGCACGAACTGCTGCGAGTAAAGTAGGTTGAGGTACCTGTAAATCACTTGTCGAGCGTGCAAAGAACTGCTGTCCTTCTGTCAAATCAGTCATGTCATCAGTGAGTAATCCCTGCTTATCTACTAAATAAATATGTTGCTTTGCCTCATCAGAAGATAGTCCTTGTTGCATGAACTCTTCGTAAATCTGATGTGCAATACCTGCGCCTGCTGTTCCTGCACCAAACACCATCACACATTGGTTAGTAAATTTCTGTTTTGAGATATTCAGTGCGCCGAGAATACCCGCCAAAGCAACTATACCTGTTCCCTGTATATCATCATTGAATGTTGTAATCTTATTTTGGTAGCGTTCGAGAATGGCAGCTGCATTAGGGCGACCAAAGTCTTCCCAATGAAGGTATAAGTTCGGAAAGAGACGTTCTGCTGTTTCAACAAACTTGTCTACAAATTCATGATATTTTTTACCACGGACGCGTTCATGACGATTGCCTAAATAAAGAGGATTGTCGAGCAACTGTTTATTATCAGTTCCCACATCAAGTACTAATGGCAATACCTCATTAGGGTTAATACCAGCCGCTGCAGTATAAACCATTAGTTTTCCAATGGCAATAGCAACACCATTTACACCCCAGTCTCCTATACCTAATATGGCCTCGGCATCAGTAACCACAATGAGTTTTATATCTCTTCCTTCTGAAGCATTGCGCAATGATTTCTCAATATCTTCAGGATGGTCAATTGAGAGGAATCCTGCATCCTGTGGCTTCATGAATAATTCGTCGTATTGTCGAATAGCATCTGCAACAACCGGATCATAAACAATCGGCATGAACTCCTCGATGTGTTGCGCCATAAGTGCATAAAACAGAGTGCGGTTGGTATTGAAGAGTGTCATCAAATATACACGTTTCTCTAGATTATTTACCTTTTTCTGATATTCCAGATATGTTCTTTCTATCTGTTCCTCAAGTGTCTGCACAACCGGAGGGAGTAATCCTACGAGATTTAATTTCTCACGCTCAGCCATACTAAAGGCTGTTCCTTTGTTAACGAAAGGGTTGTTCAAGATTTCATTAAATATACCCATACTTTCTTAATTTTTAATAGTAGAGAAAAGTTACCCCTCCTACTTATTATAATCTATATATAATTTTAATTGACAATCTTATTTGATATCAAATTTGTCTAATTTTTCAGTGTTATGAAGATATCTTTTAATAACTCCATTAATAATATTATAATCTTGATATATAATCTAAAACTCTAGCTTAATTTATACTATGATGCAACTTATTTTCTCTAAAGATAAGGCAAAGATATATATATTTTTTAGGAAAGCAATCAACATGATATTTTATTTCCCTAAGAAAGAAAAAAAAGTGTTTATTGTGTATAGTTTCTGTTTTCTTATACGTTATTTTATTTTCTTTCATGAATAGAATTTAGTTTTGGGGGAGTGTTTATATATGGAATAGTGAGAGAAAATGTAGATTTTGTTACACATTGAAAAACCACCATTTCATCTGACACATTGCGCAAATGTTTTAAGATTAAAAGACCACACATCAGGCGAATAGGATGAGCAGGACGACCGGTAGTGCTGCAATGCAAAGGAGAAAAAGCATTTTCAAAACATTCCCAATTAATCTTATTACTAAGTTGGAAAAGGAGATGTTCATGGCTAAGCATGTCCTCTAAAGAAGAGAACATAGAGAGCTGTTTGGATGTACGTTTAAGCATAAATATCTGCAAGAATTATAATGTAAAGGTACAAAAACTTGCAGATATTTGCAAATAATTTAAAGCATAATATACTATGAATCAGATAAATATTAGGCTTTTAAGGGTGGACTATATATATAGTTATAATCTTGTTGCTTAATGTTATACAGTCTGTTATTTATCGCTGCTTTGGCTTGGCGTTTGTTATTCTTTTGGGGACAACTCCTGATTTGGAGCATTACCGAAAAAATTATCTAAACTCTTTGGGGATATGTCTTTGCTGATTCTCCCATGACCACGTTGTGGCGCGTTTACTCGGGTCAAACCATTTGCAACCAGACTTTATCCAACTTTCTCTATACTCCTTAATTGATTTAATTGTGCAATCTTCATTACCAAACTCAACACCACAACAAGGACATATTTCATAGGTTGGAGTTTTTCCGTCATCTCCCCATGGCTCAAAACCTAATCTATACCCACAGATTCTACAATAGAATTTTTCCATAATGAATGTTGATTTTCTGAATACTTAGCACCTTATTCTGACTTGAACATAGTTTTAGAGTCTCCTTGAGAGTCCTTTTTTTAATGAGATATTTTTAGGAGTAATTGCTCCGCCACATTTCTCCAGTGCAACTATTTCTCATGTGCTTTGTAAAAAGATATTTCCTTTATAACTTTTTTCTTAGGTAAATCACGAATGTCATAGATTGTAACCACAATGGTATCGGGTGGAACTTGCCTTTCAAAATAATAATTAAGCGTGTACGGTGCTTCAAATGCAGGAATGTTATCTATTTCCCAAGTTTCTCCATAACCTTTGCTTTGCAAGTTATCACTACCTGATAAGATAATTATAAATTGGTAGCTATCTCTATCAACTATTAACGCTTCACTATTGTAATCTCTGTAATTATACGGATGCTCTACAAATGATCCTTTTATGTGAATACATATACTATCAAATACTATTGCAGTTCTATCCGTTTTATATATAGATACAAGCGCACCTCGCCCTTGAGATTCTGCTGCAGATATACTATTAGCAATTCTTAAAGTCTTTCGTTTATAAAAACAATTACATGAAGACAAAGCATTTATAATTAATATTATCAAAGTAGTCGATAAAATGCTCTTCCTCATAGTATACAAATTGAATAACACTGCCATAACTGATTTTTACATAAATAGAATAATTCAAGTATTAAAATAAGCCTTGTAACCACGGACGTGGTCTACCTGCCCACCGAGGTTATAGCCGTAGGTTACTTTCTCCTCATCGGGGTAAATCATTTCCAATAGGCGATTGTGGCTGTCATATTTCCACTGTGTTACGTAGGTTGCCACAGCCTGGTTGGGTACAATCAGCGTGCGCACGGTCTTCAAGACCTCACCCATCTTGCCGTAGTAGTACTCGATGGCACCACTGCCGTCCTCACGGAGCATCAATCTGCCGATACGGTTCTGGCAGGTATTGCGAGACACTAAGTACAGAATACATTTTTGTTTGAGACGGCTCGTTTTTGTAATCATATAATTGCATTACTTATGAGTTTTATCTCCAGACCTAAAAATAATTCTATTAATTGAACCAGTTTTACTATACCATACATCTATCCAATCCTCATTCATATAAGAAATTATGTCATTATAATCCGAATCATTTGGCAAAATGAAACGCATTTCTTGTCTGATTTTTTCATCTCCACTAATGGATTGATATATATATAGTATATCACCGTTTGAGAATACAACAAAATAAGCAGTTAACTCATCTTCATAAATACCATTTATTTGCGATTTGTTCTTCCAATATGAACAGTGTTTCCATTTATTGTCCAACAAGTTGGCTTTCTCAACAAAAGAGAAACCAATAGAGTCAAATAGTAAAAATGTATTATCATCTAGTTTAAAGATGACATTTAGCCCATAATCAATATCCTCGTTCCTACATAAAATGTCTTTTACTATCATATCCATCTTTTTGCAAGATGCCCCTCTTGATACATAAAAAGGGGCATCTTAATTTTAATTAGTCATCCCTTAAAAACTATATTTCAGCATAAAGCCTGTACTGACAAGCTCTATGCTGATTCTTTTTATAAGGTACAAAAGAACTCTCATAGCTCTTTTGAAGTTATATGCTGCCGCAGCTAATAATACATTGATAGCATCTCCTTTCACACCTTTATAAAAGTTGCGAGATAATCGGTGGTCTGCTTTAAGATGTCCTATTGTTGGTTCTATACCTGCTCGTTTACAAAATAGTTTGTGTTTCTTTTTCTTTTGGTAGTAGCTGTCTTTAGCTTTAGGAACGTCTGGAATGAGTATCTTTGTCTTCCCAATCTGCTTTATACCTCTATACCCTCTATCTCCTGCTAACTTATCAACCTGCTTTCCTGTCATCCTTTGGGTTTGTTCCAATGTCTTTTCAATAGTATGTCCATCATATTCATTCCTAAAAGAACATGCACCAAGAATAAGTCCTGACCATGAGCGAAGAATAGATACTTTATTGCCAAACTCATATTGCTTATGCTCCTTACCTTTGCTGATACAAACTACATCTGGTTCGTGCAGAGAATATACTTTGTTCTTTGACTTCCTATTCTGAGAAAGAACTTTGTAATATAGCTCAAACATATTCTCATACCCTTTCTTTCCCCCAAGATTACGCTCTAGCTCTCTTACCAATCTTCCTGCTATGGTTCTTAGTTGTCTATCTGCCTTAAGAGCTTTCTTACGATTCTTGGGATGATTACGAAAACGTTGGGAACGGTAAATGCCTTTCAACGTACGCGTATAACTCTGTCGTAGAGGAAGACTCTTGTCATGAACTATCTTCAGAACGTTTTTGATTATCTTTTTATGCAACTTCGCATCTGTAGGATAGGTTATATTCTTCTCCTGTACAGTAGAATCAATGAAAGCAGTATCAAAATGATCTTCGTCATCATGGTCGGTATTAACGCGGATACTTTCTGCTAATATTAACTCCATACCTTCCTCGCCTATACGATTTCTGAAGTGAACTAACTCGGAAGCGTCACAGGGTTGTTTTGGCATAAATTCAAGTCCACCACAGAAATATTGGTAGTAAGCATTCTCGCTCCATTGAAAAACAACCATTTCATCCGACACATTACGCAAATGTTTTAAAATTAAAAGACCACACATCAGGCGAATTGGATGAGCCGGGCGACCGTTAGTGCTGCAATACAAAGGAGAAAAAGCATTTTCAAAACTCTCCCAATTAATCTTATTACTAAGTTGGAAAAGGGGATGTTGATGACTAAGCATATCCTCTAAGGAAGAGAACATAGAGAGCTGTTTGGATGTACGTTTAAGCATAAATATCTGCAAGAATTATAGTGTAAAGGTACAAAAACTTGCAGATATTTGCAAATAATTTATAGCATAATATACTATGAATCAGAGGATTTTTAGGTTTATAAGGGTAGACTAATTATCTGTGCCCCAAAGGAATTCCTTTTTAGGTAATTCTATCATACACTGTTTCAGAAACAGTTCTTCCTGTGAAATATCCAGCAACACCTCCTATAGTTACCGTTTGCAGCCCTTGTGCGTGCCATAGCACGAGCCTGTGCCGCCTCCGGTGTGCCGTCGTTGCAGCAGAATCCCTGACCATTTACGTAGTCGTTATTGTCCTTACCGTTATAAGGTAGGTCAAACGCCTTGTAGTTGTCTTTAATGGATTGTAACTGCTGATTGTACTTGTCCTTGTAGTTGATAGTCAAGCCATCAGCTTCATTGCCTGCATACGGTATTCGCCTTGGGTCTGTCTCTTATGTTCACCAATATATGCTGCTTTTTTGATTTTACTTCAAATTCAATCATAATATCTAATTAATTGTGGTTATCAATTATTTAACGTCGTTCTTTTCTGTTTATTGCTCACGGCTTTTAATACCCATATAAGGGTAATGATGAACACCCTTATAAGGGTATTGCCCGTTACCCTTATATGGGTGTTGGAGCATACCCTTGTATGGGTAAGTTCAAATCGATTATATATAGGCTAACCAACGAAACTATCTTTCGTTTCAAATTTATAATTGTCAAAATATTACTGATATACCACATTAGCACATTTTACTATTTTTGAAATATGATAATCAGAATCATAACTATATGAAATCAAGAAAAAGAGACATCCGGTATTACTTACTAAATAATTAGAAGTCGTAAATTGCCCATTCCCTTCTTTCTTTATTATTGTTTTATAGTCTATTCCACCACTTGTTGCATTTAATATAGTATCTCTAACTACCGAAAAAAATAATATGGAATCAGACGAGCTAAAGTATTCACCATCTTTTTTAAAAAAATGGTCCTTCCCTGTCTTTGTTGATGATTCTATTACTATTTCCTTTTTTGAATATGTTATATCGAAAGATTGACGTGTATTAGAGGATAAACTTTCCCTCCTCTCACTACATGAAGATAGTGGTATCAATAAAGATGCCACTATAATCAATAGAAACCACTTGCTATTTACCAAATTCCCTTTCATATTTTCTTTGCTCTTTATCAAATTCTTTCTTTGTGGAAGGATATCTCTTTATTAATTCTCTTTTTACTTGATTATAATTAGAGACACCCACATGTTTTTTATCTTTTTTTGCTAAAGATCTATGATCCATATCTCCATTAGGATCCTTTGTGAATAATTTCTGTACGGCTTCTATTCCATCCTTTTCATAGGCACTACGAACATCATTTACAGAGACTACAAAACATGGTAGATGTGCAATCCATAATCCAAATTCATTTTTTTGATTCAGGATAAATTTAAATCTCTGTATCCGTTTTGCATACAGTTATTTGTTTTTTTATATTCATAGTTTTATCTATTTATAACCAAGGAACATTTTCTTTTTGATAGAAGATTTATAATTACCATATATTATAATGACAACTCCCAATCTAGGGCATTACCAAAACTTTAAATATCGTTATTCAAAGTATTTTGCAACATTCTGAAAGTTTTGCTTTTTTTATCTATTTTGTATAATTTATAGATACTATCATAACTGCTTATAACAATTACTGAATCACTGATGCTTTTTATATTATATTTATCACTTCCTAAAATTAATAGACTATCTTTATATAGCGACCACTTCTCGCTCCATAATTGATCGCGTAGATAATATTTTTGTATTTTATTTCTATCAATATGCTCGTAAATAAACCATTGCCCATCTTTGTTAAAATAATAATAAATAAAATGATTGTCATCTTCATGTTCCTTTGTTTTCCAAAAGCAATAAGAGTCTCCACAAATAATTTCAGCACCACTTTTTTTATGAGATTCACATGATATTATCCCCCAAAAAACAACAATAGAACCTATAAAATAAAAGTAATATATTCTACAGTCCACTAGCTTCTTGCCAGTGGACTGCACTTTATGTTTAAAATTGTATTTCATTTCCACCATTTAAATAAGTTGGAACACTATTTACCCCATTTGCTTTTAAAAGTTCGGATGCTTTTTCTATATACTTATTAAATATGCGATTATTTTCTTTGTATAATTTTTGTAATTCCTCTTGAAGATATCCAGCCGTTCCTTCCTTAAATGAAGCTGTTGTCTTCTTGAACTCTGGTGCTTGCATTTGTCTCATTATAACTTGAATTTCTTCCTCACGAGATTTTCCACGTATTTGTGTGTGGAAATTTTCGTGAGATAGCGTACTACTCATATTATATATTTGTGATAATTCTTTATTGAAATATCCTTTTTTAACCAACACACGAATAGTCTTATCATTGAGAGTATATGCTAAAGTATTTGCGTCTGTACCTTTTGGAGTTGACGCATCTACTCCTATTGCTGTGGCATGTTGGGTTGTTCCTGTTTTTTTGCATAATAGTACACTATTCTCATCATTTTTCTAAGTCCCCCACTTTTGTAATTACCAAAGTTATAGTCAGATAATA
This sequence comes from Prevotella pallens, assembly GCF_900454935.1. Lineage (NCBI taxonomy): Bacteria > Pseudomonadati > Bacteroidota > Bacteroidia > Bacteroidales > Prevotellaceae > Prevotella > Prevotella pallens. The sequence goes on along the minus strand of NZ_UGTP01000004.1, from coordinate 138,326 downwards.
TGACGTTTCCATTTCTAGTTTGAATATAGATATAAGGATCTTTACCATTTACATAGTCGTTATTGTCCTTACCGTTATAAGGTTGGTCAAACGCTTTGTAGTTGTCCTTGTAATTGATAGTCAAGCCATCAGCTTCATTGCCTGCATAAGGTATTCGTCTTGGGTCTGTCTCTTATGTTCACCGATATATGCTGCTTTTTTGATTTTACTTAAAATTCAATCATAATTTTTTATTTATTATGGTTATCAATTATTTAACGTCGTTCTTTCCTGTTTATTGCTTGCGGCTTTTGATACTCATATAAGGGTAATGATGAACACCCTTATAAGGGTATTACCCATTACCCTTATATGGGTGTTGGAGCATACCCTTGTATGGGTAAGTTCAAACAATCTATATATGGTTTACCATTGCCTTATTGTCTTAATGTTATACATTCTTTTATTTATTGCTGTGATGGCTTGGCGTTTGTGTGCTACGTTTGTTGTCCTTTTTATTTTGACAGTTCCTGATTTGGAGTATTACGCCCTTTCCCTCCACCGCTTATTACTTGACTATCCAATAAACCTTTACATATATAACCTACAACATACTCTATAGGTGTCTGTAGTTCAATATCATTATTATTTATTAAATCATTAATTAAATCATTCACGACAGTCCAAGTTTTATCCTGTTCGTATTTTATATATGGATGCTGCATAATTTATTTTTTGTTTTTATTTTTGGGACTATTTGGTCATATTTTGAAAATTAATGCTTCTAACATTTATTTCACAACTTTGTTATTTAACTCATTTATAATATATTGTTCCTTTCGTGTAACTTGTTTCTTGGTAAAATCACTATATACACCCCTTCGTCTCTGTGCAAGGTGTTTTACAATAAGTTTATATGCTTCTTTTAATTTTCCAAGATTTAATTGACAAATAGCCTTTAGATATAAAGAGTCGTTTTTAATAGACATTGCCCATTTCATACCTTCTCCATGAACTCCATATGCAATAGTATTTATCTTTCTTTTGAGTATTCTATTTAATTGTACAATGGCTTCTGAAAATTTTTCATTTGAATACAAAGCAACTGCATAATTGTATACTACAAGCACATCATTGGGTTCTAACTGCATAGCTTCCATGGAAGCCTGTTCACTTTCTTTATACATACCAAGCATATGATAGGTGTTTGATAATTCCGTACATATAAAATATTCAGATGGGTATTTTATTTTCATTTCCATCAAATATGTCTTTAAAACTTGCCACTTTGAGTTACTTTTCAAATTATCTAAGGTGTTTTGAAAGTTCATTCTATCATCCTTTGATAGTGTTATTTTTCTTTCCATTACTTCCCCTTTCTTTTATTGGGATTAGGCTTCTTTTTGTACACCTTGTTTTTATCCCCTCGATTATTATTTCTATGTTATACATTCTGTTCTCTATCGCTATTGTGGCTTGCGTTTTCGTACCACGTTTTTTACTCTTTTGTTTATGTCGTCATATTTACTAAAATGAGACGTCATTTTTACCAGAATTAGACGTCATATCCGTCAGATTGAGACGTCATATTTTAGAGTGTATGACATCATATTTTGAACCTTAATGCTCATTCTTTAAGAATCAGGTAGTTATTAGGATAACTCCCAATTTAGAGCATTGCCGACTAAATCCCATACTCTTTATAAGTATAGTAATAATACTTGCTCTTTCTTAATTTATAAAAAAATACGAAACGTCCTGATGAAACTATTCGGCGTTTTGAAATAGACTCCTGTATTAACTGACATATATTAAAATGTATACATAGTTTTTTGCCATGAGATTCCATTGTGTCTAGTATATATATAGAACGACTTTCTCCTACTCTAAGTTGCGGAAAGTCATTAGAAATTATATTTACTTTTTTTACTTTAATACTCTTGTCATTTAGAATGATATAAAGAGTATCAGAAGTATTTAAATATGAAGCTTGCAACAGAATTTTATGTAGTCTGCATATAGCATCATCATATAAAACTTCTTTATTCAATTTTTGTGCTTCTGCAGATATGCAGAAGCACAAAGATATTATATATATGACATGTTTTAACATTATGGCAATATTATTTAAAAATTGAAATAGGGAATACTGCATTAACTCCCGATTTGGAGTATGACCCCCATTTTTTACCAATTTTCATTAAAAGACAATAGTTCCACAGACCTTCCTGATTGGAAAAAAAGCCAAGAAATAACACCATCTGCCATTGGTGCCCTCTTGCAAAAAGTAAATCGTATTTTATGTTTACATAGCCTTTTTATAATCCAATTTTTTTCATCTCCTCTTAAAATGAACGTATAGTCTAAAATTTTTGTATATCCAAATATTTTATTATCATATCTAACATCATCTTTATCCAGTAAGTCTATGGATATAAGAGTCCCTTTACTTCTGCGCGTTAAAGTCATTACTAACATTTTTTTTGAAGAAGGAATATTTTTCTTTTTCAAATAAGAAATTGTTATATCCAATATATCCTTGCGAAGATTGGAATGGTGTAACTCATAATAGCTCAAACCTATAGATGAAGTATTTCCTATCCCCTGCGCTGTACAGGGGATAAGAAATAAAAAGAAACCTATAATTATAAAAATGAAATGTTTCATTATTTTTTCTTTTTATGTCCAACAACAGAGACTCCTTTTAGATTGTATGTAGGTATTCCAAAACCAAAATCTTCAGGTGAAGAATTTGGACTAAACTTAACATATGTGCCTTTTCCTGGCAGATATATTTTAAAACTCGGATTTTGTGTGCTCTCATCTGTAATCTTTTGAGCATAAGGAATATCACCACTTCCTCCATTAAGTCCAGAAGGATAGGGAGTATTTTCAGGATGGCTATGGACATTACTTCTTAAAGTATAACCATTTTTTAATTGTTTGTAAATGAGAACAGTCCGGATTCTATTTCTCCAAACCCAAACCTGCAACCCATCTTTCTCAAAATCGTATACATGTTGCCGTTGCCCTTTCCCAGATACTAACACATATATATTATCTTCACTATCTGGTTCTTTAGAGAACTCTGTAAGGAAATCTGTATACTTCATCCCTATCAGATTCTTATTATGAAATAGACAATATGAAGAACATATAATTGTATTTATTGAACCATCCGTATCACACCACACATTAATTTCTTCTCTCTTGAAAAAATAAGAAATGTTTGAAAATGTAGCTTCATCATACATTTTCTTTGTATGCTCTTGGCTTAAATACATATTGATATTTGAACCAAGGACGAAATCTCCATATGAAACATTGGGAATCAGTCCTATATGTTGTTTATATTTCATTATGAAATTACCGTTTTTTTGTACTTGCGTTCTACTATGTTCTATACTCTTTAATCGTTTGGGGCTATCAATTATTTAACGTCGTTCGTTCTCTATTTCATTGTTTACGTCAAAGATAATTCTATCAGCGAAATTCTTTGGAACCTTCGTTGATGAGGCATGTATCAAGATTCGACCCTTATAGTTAGGAGCCCACGTTCTATTCTCTATGTCTTTCAGCACACTCACCAATAGCGAAGCCCATGGCTGTCTTACGGATAATGTTTTCATTTTATAAGTATTTAATAGGTAAGAATTCTATATAGTAACTCTATTCCTCTTCGTCTTTGATTTCTACTGCCGCCTGTGTATTCCGAGCCTCATCAAACTTCGCCTTCATCGTTGGGTTATTATAGGTGAGTTTACGAATGGTCAGATCTTCTGTATCCTGAGTAGCAAGACGTAGGTTATTTTCACTACTAACCAACTCTGCGCGCACCTTTTGAAGTTTAGATATAGTAGCATCTATATCCTTAATTGCATCATCAAACTTTCTTGTATAGAGCTCATAATGTCTACTGAATTTTTGCTTAAAGTCTTCCATCTTTGTTTCAAAGTTCGTTACATCAACCTCCTTACTCTGTGCTAAGATGAGTTGCTTCTTATATTCTAATGAGTTCTTCGATGCCTGCACCAACAGTGTGATGAAAGTTACAAAGAATTGTGGACGAATAACATACATCTTCGGGTAGACATGACTCTTATTTACGATACCACTATTATATAGCTCACTGTCTGCCTCCAACAAACTTACCAACACGGCATACTCACATCCCTTCTTCTTTCTATCCTCATCTAACTTCTTCAAGAAGTCGTCGTTCTTATGTTTGGTGGCAGTAGTATCCATCTCGTTCTTCATTTCAAACATAATAGATAGGTATTCTGTCCCTTCCTCACTATCTCGGAAGATGAAGTCGCCCTTCGTACCATCACTCGCATCATTGTCTTTTTCAAAATAAGCATTAGGCATCAATGGACGCAGATAACGCTCAAACTCAATACTACAATGCTGCTCTAACGTCTCACCAACCATCTTTGTAGACATCTTCGACTTTAGTTCTTTGTAGTAGTCTATCTGCTCTTGCTTCATACGCAATTCTCTCTCATGTTGCTTCTGCAAGTCTGCTTCATGTAGCTGAGCCTTACTCCTCTCCTGCTCTATTTCGTTCTGCAGCATCACAATCTTGTTTTCTTTCTCTTGTGCTGCCTGCTGCGCCTTGTTACGCTCATCCATCACAGCCAACTGCAGTTTGTCTCCACTCTGGCTAATCTCCGATTTCAACTCACTAATAGTCTTTTCCTTCTCGGCAAGTGCAATCTTCATTTCACTTGTCTTCTGCGATTCTATTCCTTCTAACCTTGCTTTGAGTTTCGTTATCTCCTCACTCATCTCCGATTTCTGTCGAGACAGCTCACTCTCTTTCTCACCTTTCAGTCGTTCTATCTCAGCCACCTTCTGACCTAATTCCTTCTCTTTTTCCGACAACTTATTTTGGAATGTCTGCTCGGTCTTCGTCGTAACCAACGCCAATTCTGCCTTGTTACGCTCGTCCATCTCTGTCATTCTTCTCTGCACCTCAGCTTCAATTTCCTTCGTCTTAACTTGGTTCAATATAGAAGCATAGTCAGCCTCATCTACCTTGAAGATATTTCCACACTTAGGGCATTTTAGTTCTTTCATAATTCTATTCTTTAAAGTTATTATTTATGTTATGTGTGCAAAGGTAATACACATGAGTGCAGCCTTTCTGCATAGATACTTTTTTCTTTTTTATTTGTGAGATTAGCGTGCTATATTCTACTTACAACTACACCATTCTATATTACAATTCTATTTTATTTTGTTTGCTGTCATTTTAACATTTCCCACCAAAGTACTATGCATTAACGCTTTAGCTGGTAGAGAAGAGTGACAGAAGTGACAGGAAAACTAATTTCCATAGACACCTAAAGGCATGGACAGCATCTGCCAACATGGCGTCTCTTCCATCTTGTCCTTCTACCTCATCATCATTTATCAGATAGTATAGTTTCTTTAAGTAAGATTCATACTTCTGAACCAACGAGTTAAAGAGAGAATACCTCATAACTGCATTTGGGCGAGGGTCAGTAATTCAGATTATGTTAGCACTACAAAGTTAAGAATATTATATTACTTTTTATCTTATTGGGATAATTATTTGCAAACATCAGTTCAAAAACATCATATTCTTGAGTTGATAAACCAACCGTAGTACTTAAGATTCTTCGTGAAAACAAATTCTACCAAGCATTTACGCTTATAGCACTTGCTTGTTGCATTCACGTTATGCTATTTTTGCAGTGCCGACATAAATATTTAGCTAATATTTTTGTTGAACGGACTTTAATATTTATTTTTGCGTTAGAATAGAAATTAAAGTGTAATTGTATATGAACAATCAATTTTACTCACTGCTAATGCTTTGTGGTCTTTGTGTTTGCAACAATGCATATAGTTCTACTTGCTGCAATATAGCTACTGTTAGAAAAACAAATAACAAGAAGACTTTCGACCAAGACAAATGGCAAACCGAAACTATTAGAACGTTCCTGAAAGAGAATGGCTATAAAGAACCATCGCAACAGAGTTTCCACGACAAATGTTTATATTTGTTTGGAATAGATTTGCCTGCAAATCCAAAAAATACTGCCAGACCAATTAATTCGATAGATACTGACTATACCATTAACGAATTGGGCAGATATATATACCCTGATGTAGAAAATTTGTTCTACCAACCATGGATTGATAGAGACATAACCAAAGAAGACGCAAGGAAATATCTCTACAACAACGAGTCGGGGGTTGGTAAAAGAATTGCAGCATACAACAAACTGTTGTTTAACAACGACTCTACAGCTCTGCCATACTTTAAAGAAAACTTAGGCGATGCAACTGATGCTGTCTTCTTATTCGACTACGAGGGTAATCCAGACCTTATGGAGATTGCCGTGAAAAATGCACGACTGTCTGGTTATTTCGACGTTCCATCTATCTCTGCTATATTGTTTTATAACAACAAGAAACGAGGCATTAGAAAGCGACTTATAAAACAGATATACGACCAATGTGCCAATAACAGAGACGATTTTAAAGACTTTGAACGAATTGTTACTACGTTTTCGTGGACGTTTGATGTATTGGAATACGATGTGAACGTGAAAGACCAATGTTTGGTTTACTTAGTTACGCTTATGATGGACTACGACAACAACAACCGAGCTGCTATTATTGAACCTCGTGGCAGCAAGGCTTTCGAATGTCTTGAGTATTTTCTTCGTCAGTTTCCAGATATAGAGAGCCGACTTAAAAAGCACAATTTTTATGATAACAACAAACTGAAAGAACTTGTAGCCACCATTCGTTCTGTACAGCAAACAGAAGCAGCAAACGGACGCAACAATAAGGTTGCAACACACTTTATATACGACTCTGATGGCTTTTGCAATATGCGCGAAAAAGGCAGCATATCGGCACGAATAATTGGGCGCATACCTTCTGACACTCCCGTGCGTGTATTAGAAGCAGATGGCGAATGGTGGAAAGTATCTACAAACGATGGCAAAACCGGATATGTGCATAAAAGCAGAATCATAAGAGGAAACTAATTGTGCTATATAGCTTGTATTAGAGCTAAACAAAAATCGGTCGTTACGATTTCTTTCTGTTGTCAGACAAACAAGAAATCATAACGACCGACTTTTGTTTTATGCTATCCGAACTTTATCGGATAACAATATTAATAGTTCTGTACCAAGCGGGTCGCACAACCCTGATCTTTATCTGTGTAATCATAGAACCCAATGAAAACAGCAGCTAAAGGTGTAATTTTAACATGAAGAACATTTTGTCCACTACGTGAGCTTGTTGAATAATTACCGTGTCTACCCCATTCTTTTAACAAGCTTTTACCACCCTCTCTATAAGCTGTGAGTGGGATAAATACGGCACCACTATTTCTAATCAATTCAAATGTTGTTTCGTTAGTATCTGCATTTGACCAATGACCAAAGTCACCAAAACTTTTGAACAATGCTTTAGCCTCTGAAACTGGCATATTATCAGGGAAGATAAGACAACCACGCAACCATACAGGATCGTCAGCACGCTCCGATGTTGCTTTAATATGGCATCTTGCCCATTTAGCAGCTGTTACGCCAGATTCTCTCCATACTCGCTTATTATTTGGCAAAATGAGTTTATCAGGCATAAGATACGCCCACTCGTCTGAAGTCATAACACGTGTATCTTGGTTTCCAACTTTCAACATGTGACCATAGTCGTACTGATTTACTACGTCATCACTTGTAGCTGAAAAACTATTTTCAAGCAATGTTGGATTATTGAGAGTTCCCCAAGATGGCAAATCGAAGATTCGATACTTTTCAGGAGAAGCATATTTTTTACCCCCCACCTCTATAGTTTCAATATTATAATCTGCATTTGTTCTTGAAGTTTTTGGAATTGCCGTTTCCCACTGCTCTGGTGCTAAGCGGTAGTAGCCTGGGTGTACTGTGCGAATTCCCTTAAGCTTAAGTGGAACAGAGTTCTTCCATCTAACGAGTGTGTTAGCTTCAAGGGTTTTAGCTTTCATTTCGTTTGTGTAGGTAGCTATAGGCATTACATATTGCATATTACCATTTGTAATAGCCACTTGCTGGGTTCCACTTACAGAGAACTTAGCCTTAGCATTTTTATAATAAACAAACGATTTGTCTGCATCGTAATTGCGTTCCTCTGGTTTAGCGGTAACTACACTCGTATATGATTCAGAATAATAGCCATCGAAAGATGGAGCAACACTACCTGGAACGAAGGTTACATAGAAATTGGTTTTACCTGCTGGGAAGAAGATGTTTGTTTCTGGGTCTACCTCTGTACCAATCTCTGAAACACCTGTTACAGCACCAGTGCCTAAGTCTACATTAGCTGAAGCGTAAACACCTTTACCACGAAGACCAACCTTTGTAAGTGGTGTGTTGTTGTTTGCAGTAATAGCAAAGTGAGCCACAGCAAATAAGTTTTTCAATGTAACATTTCCATCGGTAACTGCCTTTCCGTCAGAATTAGTAACAACTTTGCCAGTACCCATTAAAACACAGTTCCTCTTCAAATCCTTAAGTTCGCCTGTCTGCTGAGTGAGGTCGATATTGAATTTACCCGCAGAGAGGTCACTTGCGCTAATTGTTCTGTCGGCACTACCATCAGCGGTCTTACCTATATAGAAAAAGCGGTAAGTGCTGGTATTTGTTATGAGGCTTGCTGGAACCTGACCTTCAAACTCACCACTGAGACCGTCACGCTTTGTAGACTTCAATGCGAGTTTATGAACAGTTTTCCCACCAGCAGCATCGGTTATAACAAGCATCAATTGGTCGCCAGTTTCCCACTTCCATGGGCTTTGACTGCCTTCCTTCTCTACTAATACGGCTCTCGATGTAGCAACATCGTCTTCTGTACCAGCCGATACAGAGAGCGTTATCATTTGTTCTTTCTCTTCTGGATAATCAACAGCTTCTGAAGAACAAGATGCTGCAAAAATTGATATTGCCATGCAAATAAGTGGCAAAAGAATTCTATTTTTCATTCTTTATATCTTTATTACTATTAAAATGTTTCAGCTAAACTTTACTCTACTTCATACAAAGCAACCACTTTGAATATGAATTTGAGTAGCATTTAAACTATTTGTAAGGTAAGCTAAATGTTAATAAACTCGTTTAATTACCTTGTCCTGTATTCCAAGGGTCGTGTTCGTCTTCGCTAACATCTTCATTTTTAGTTTCGCCATGCACACTACCCGCCAGCATAGACTCTGGATACAAGCTGAAAATTGTACACGATGGTGTTTGGTAAGTTTCTTTTTTTCCTTTAACAATAGTTTCTAATACCGTTAATCCATTTTCTCTCATATTTTCTCTAATTATATAGTTATATCTTGTGTTGAATAGCATAATTTATAGTGGCATACACAACTTTTTGTGTAATTTTTATAAATAAGCATTAATTTTAATGCAAAATTAATTATTTATTTTTTATGACACGATACATTTACATTTTTTAATAATTTCGTAGACATATATACAGAGAAAAACTGACAGATATCTAAAACGAAAGCGACAGATATCTAAAACGAACACGACAGATATCTGAAACGAAACTGACAGATATCTAAAACGAACACGACAGATATCTGAGATATTTTCTATACATTTAGATATTCTTTTCGATTGCTTGGTAGAGCAACAAAGGCTGCTTACAAGCAATGCAAATAGACAATTATAAACAAAAAAGGAGAGCAAACCACCCTCCCCTATTTGCAATTCTGTTGGAATTTTATTTTGTATACCGTTCTGCAAGAATTGTTAGCATACATTTTATTGAAGTTGGTTCTAACTTATTAGAATAGCCATACAATCAGCTTTTTACGGTGAAACGCTTGAGGAATAAGATGAGATAGAAAGTAAGAAACATAGCACAACTAAGTATTTCTAAATAACACTATAAATATAGCTGTTCTGCTTGTAAATAACAACAACACGCAAAAGAACATATTACAGCACAAAAAGCATCAACGTTTTACCACAAAAACACTCAGTAAAACAGCGCAAAAAGCATCAACGTTTTAGCGCAAAAACACTCAATGAAATAGCACAAAAAGCATCAATAACTTTTATGTGCCGAAAAAAAACGTTACTTTTGCAAAAAACATTTGGTATATGGAGTATTACAAAAGAATGGTAGACAGTTTGCTTACCGATCTACTTGACTCATCAGGTGCGGTATTGATAGAAGGTCCCAAGTGGTGTGGAAAAACAACAACAGCTACACAACAAGCTGCAAGTGTTCTTAAATTACAAGACCCTGATATGCGAGAACAATATTTTGCTACCGCAGCTATCAAACCATCTTTATTATTGACAGGCAAAACACCTCGTTTGATAGACGAATGGCAAGAATTGCCTGTCTTGTGGGATTCTGTGCGAACAGTGGTAGACGAACGAAATGACGTAGGTCAGTTTATTTTGACAGGCTCTAATTCTATAGACAAAAGTGCCATTCGACATTCAGGGACGGGGCGTATTGCAACTATGGGAATGTTGCCTATGAGTCTGTTTGAATCGAAAGAGTCATCAGGTGCTGTTTCTTTGAAAAACCTATTTGATAATCCTCTTATAGATATTGATGGGATAACATCGCCTATGCAGTTGGAGGGCTTAGTTTTTGCAGCTTGCAGAGGTGGATGGCCAGCATCATTGATCCGCAAAACGGACAAAGCACGCCTTCAGGTTGCAAAAGACTATATCAATAGTCTTTGCAGAATTGATATTTCAACCATCGATGGAATTACACGCAACGAAAAACTTAGTCAGCTTATTTTGCGCACTTACGCACGAAACATTTCAACATTGGCAAAGAAAAGTAGTCTGCTGAAGGATATTAGGGCAAATGTAGAAAATTGTTCAGAAAATACTTTGAATGATTATATAAACGCATTTACCAAACTTTTTGTTATACAAGATATAGAAGCATGGAGTCCAGCGGTAAGATCGGCATCTGCCATACGTCGGGGTGTTAAAAGAGAATTTGTTGATCCGTCTATTGCCGTTGCAGCCCTATCTATGTCTCCAGAAACATTATTAATGGACTTGAAGACCTTTGGCTTTATTTTTGAGTGTATGTGTATTCGCGACTTGAAGGCTTATTCTCAGGCATTAGGAGGCTATATCTCTTATTATCATGACCGATACGATTTAGAAGCAGATGCCGTTCTTCATTTAGAAGATGGGAGATATGCTCTCATTGAGTTTAAGCTTGGAAGCAGAGAAATAGAGGAAGGAGCTGAACATCTTTTAGAAATTAAACGTCTGGTCCAGCAATACAATGCAAAAGAAAAGCAAATCCGACTTCGTGAGCCAGACCTGCTTATGGTGATAACAGGCGGTGTAATGGCTTATTCGCGTCCCGACGGTGTTAAAGTTATTCCTTTGGGGTGCATGAGAAATTAAATATGGAGCAACCAATAGGCTGATGGAATATGCTTTATGGAATAGACTAAATATAATGGTATCTAATTTTGAAGGCTCAGTATATTGCACTAAGCACAGAGTGTAACATTAACCGTAAACACCGTTGAATGTACTAATTAGGTTACAAGTGAGTATTTTTAAACGCAAAAGAGGATTTTGTTTCCAAAATCCTCTTTCCTTGTTTTGTGATTCCGTTGGGGTTCGAACCCAAGACCCACAGCTTAGAAGGCTGTTGCTCTAATCCAACTGAGCTACGGAACCAACAATTCGGCTGCAAAAGTACGGCTTTTATTCGTTTTCACCAAAAGAATAGTAAAGTTTTTTAGTTCGCGCCTCTTTATTCGTACCTATTAACAGATTTACGTATAGGGCAAAACCAACAGTTATAAGTTGCAAGCCACATACAGTAAGGTGTGTGTGTAGCGCGTTATATATTAAGTTTCGTACAATAAAGGCAGACAAACAGAACAGTCTACACATTCTACTTAAACTGATTAAGGAACGAGTCGGCTTGCGTATTTCCCAAATTCTTCGCTTTTTCGATATTGGCAATACCCTCCTGTTTCTGATTGTTTTTACACTGTGCAATGCCAAGAACAAGATAAGCCTCTGCATAGTCGTCTTTTAAAGCAATTGCTTGTTTGGCAGCAATAATAGCTTCGTCTAACTTGTTTAGTCGTAGCAGCAAATTAGCTGCTTCGGCGCAGTAGGTAGGTTCAGCCGGATCGAGTCGAGCAGCTATCAGAATATCTTGTAGAGCTTGTTGCCACAACTTTCCCTTTACTTCTATCTGTTCGCGCAAATAGTAGAAATCTGCCTCTAAAGTGCCTTGATTAAGATATTCGTACACATAGAGGTCTTTCATAGCATCGCGATACTTTCCCATTTTGTTAAATTGCTGTGCGCGCGCCAAGAAATAAGGAGACGATGTTTCCATATAAGGCGTGTCGCATAGTTCAACACATTGGTTCAGCAATGCAAGAACAGCCTCGTTGCTTGCATTAAGTTTTTCTTGGCATTGCGCCATTTCTAAGTATAGTTCGGGATTTTTAATAGGCGTATTTGTAAGCGCTTCAAAGTCGGTATATGCTTGTTGGTAATTGCCTTTTGTGTAAACAATTTGAGCCTGAAGATGTTTGTATACAGGAGCAGGATTAAGTTTATAAGCCTCGTTAGCCTCGTTCATAGCCTTATCTAAAGTCCAGCCTTGTGCTTTTGCCTTATCGGCGATGGCAGCCGTTGTTACACCCTGAAAAATTAGTCTACCATAGTTATAGTGTGCTTCGTCTTTAGCAGTAGTTTTAGCTATAGCTTGTTGCAATGTCTTATCAGCTTCGGCAACCTCTCCATTCGCTAAAAGTTTAGTAGCCAATGTAACGTAACCATTATTCAGCGTAGGAAACTTTTGCAGAAAATCGTTAATGGTAGCCATTCTGAGCGACTCTATTTTTGTTGCAGACAACATTAATGCAATAATAGCCTCGTCGGGCTGTTGCGGTAATGCTATTCTAATTCCAGACTGTAAGAGCGTAGGATCGTTTTGAGAAAGACCAGTTAGCACAAAGTCGTTGGCATATTTTGCATCGGTAGCACTTTGCAGAGTTCCGTTGCTATTGTAAATGCCTACTATTTGTCCTTTATCGTTCAGCACCGGTGCCCCGTTATATTTTTCAGAGGCAGTTGTGGAAAGTACACAGTAGTTATACTTCGTCATAAATTTTTCCACCTTATCTATATTAGCCTTTACAGGGTCGCCAGCTTGTGAGGGCATAACAATCCATGCAGCTGAATTGGCAACAACCGATGGTGCAAACAGAGCAGCATTAGTTTTGGCTGTTATCTTAAACTTTGCCACATCGTAAAGCTCGTTTGCTCCCAATATTGTTTCCACACTATATTTTTGTCCGTTGTTATCGGTAACTTCAGCTTTCATAGCCCCCACAAAAGGTTTCCATGCGCTAACACAAATGCCATTGTTTGAGACGAAAACACCATTAGACGTGGAGAGAATGGAACCTTTTGCATCGAAGGTGGTGAGAGTAAAGGTTGTGTTTGCAGCCTTTTTTACAGCCGCTGGTTGTGCTGTTGCTACAGTGGCAATGCCCAAACAGAGCATTAGAAGAATAGAGAATATTTTTATTGGTTTCATACTTTTATATTCGTTTACGATGGTTGATTACTGTTTATTAGTTCGCGTGCATTCTGTAGTGCAGCCTCTGACACGTCAGAACCAGACAACATTTGTGCTATTTCTGCAACACGTTCTTCGCTTGTTAGCTTGCGCAATTTGCTGGTGGTTCCGGTAGCAGAGTCGTGTTTCTCTACCTTATAGTGCGTTGTGCCCAAAGCAGCTATTTGTGGTAGGTGGGTAATAGAAATAACTTGTTTATTGTTGCTACCCATTTGGCGCATAACAAATGCCATTTGCTGTGCAATTTTTCCACTAACGCCAGTATCTATCTCATCGAAAATAATGGTAGGAAGTTTAACCGCTCCACTTATCATAGCTTTAAGCGACAGCATTACACGCGCTATTTCGCCGCCCGATGCAACTTGTGCTATGGGTTGCAACGGACTGTTGCGATTTGCAGAGAAAAGAAATTGCACCTTGTCTGCCCCATCGTCAGCAAGTGGCTTCGCCTCGAACTGTATATCGAACTGCACATTGGGAATGCCCATTGGTATGAGTTTCTCTTTCATTTCTTTCTGAATAGTTTTTGCAGTTTTTTCTCGTCCTTTGGTTAGTATAGCCGCTTGTTTTGCACAGTCGGTTTGTTTTGCAGCAAGAGTTTGTTCGGCATCTTTCAGCAATTCATCGCTATTGTCTATACTGTCCAACTTAAGTTTCAAGTTGGCTTGTATGTTGAGCAATTCGGCAATAGTTTCTACGTGGAATTTCTTTTCGAGATGGTATATCTTATCTAACTGTTCGTTGATAAAATCTAATCTGTTGGGATCGAAATCAATATCGGCAGCAGCTCTGCTAACTTCCTCTGCAATGTCTTTTATCTCAATATACACGGTGTCTAAACGTGTATTCAGTTCGTTAGCTTTCGGGAAAACAGCTGTTATATTAGCCAAATTGTCGGTAGCAGACCTTAATTGTTGTACGGCACCAGTTTCCTCGCCATTCAAGAGATTGTCTGCACTAAACAGCGACGACTTAATATCTTCGGCGTGCGTAAGAGTTTTAGCCTCAGCTTCCAACTCCTCTTGTAGTCCATCTTGTAAGTTTGCACTTGCAATTTCTTCATACTGGAAGCGTGTAAATTCTTCGTTTTCCGAACTCTCTTTCAATTGTTTTTTAATTTCTGCCAATTTGCGTTCGGCATCTTTATACGCTTTAAAGGAGGTTGCGTAAGCAATGCGTTCTTTATCGTTATCTGCCAAAATATCTATAACATTCAGCTGGAAATCTTCTTTTTGCAATAGCAAGTTTTGGTGTTGCGAATGTATATCCACAAGTTGGTCGCCCAATTCGCGCATTAAGTTAAGCGGCACAGGTGTGTCGTTAATAAATGCACGCGACTTTCCGTTGCTGCTAATTTCTCGTCGTAGAATAGTTTCGTTAGAATCGAAATCGATATTGTTTTCGGCAAAGAAGTCTTCGAAAGCATTTTTAGTTAAAGAGAATGTTGCTTCTATTACGCATTTCTTTTCACCTTGTTTTATTTGTTTGCTATCTGCCCTATTACCCAACAGCAATCCAATGGCTCCAAGAATAATACTTTTTCCTGCTCCAGTTTCGCCACTTATTACAGAAAATCCATTGTAGAAGTCGATATCCAATTGGTCTATTAACGTAAAATTCTTTATATATAGATGCTTCAGCATATTGTTTTTGTATTATTGTTTAATCTTGTCCCACGTAGCATTCTGACTAGCGTTAATGCTAAAAAGAATGTCGTAGACCGATTCTTTTTCTTTTTGTGTCCCTTTTTTGTTGTATATATTCGCCAATTCGTCTTTCTTATAGTCTGTCCAAATTTGAGGCCACATACTCATAGGTTTATCTTCGTGTGCTTTTTTCAAATCGTTTTGCAAAGCAGTAGTTATGTTGGTTCTGCCTCGTTCCACACTGTTTGCCATTTCGTCTAATCCTGTGCGATAGTAGTCGTATTGCAGCTGTCGGAATGGTTTCATTCCTCCATCAATATAATCGTTGATAATGGCAAATCTGTTTTTTGAATTTTCGAATGCTTTCCAACCCGTGAAACTTAAGTTCTGCGCATTGTTGGTAAGATTCATGCAACGCTGTAGTACGTCGTCGCCACCCATTGGTGAAAACGAGTCGAGGTCTATCCCTATAATGAGATAGGCATAATACGCAAAAAGAGCAGTAAGCTGATTGTTGATAGTTTCCTCGTTGAACTCAATCTGGTCGAACTGAGCAAACTCAAAATTGAAGTCTCCGTCTTTAAAATTAAACAAAGTAGATGTGTATGCGGAGTTATACACAGGTCGGTTTGCTTGTATAAGTGCAGTGCAAGTAAAAGTGTTGTTACCTGGATCGTACTTAGTTACTGTGATATTAAAGTTACAAACAATTCTTTCGTTCTTTTGGAACTTAAGATTAGTCCATTGACGTTCGTTTACAAACTGTTCGAGAGTTTGTTGCAAATTTTCGAATACCGACTTATCGGTTCCTTGTATTTGATTATGGTTGATGGTTATTTTGGCTTGTAGTTCTTGGGCTACAGTGGTGTTGCTAAAGAATAGAAACCAACTCATTAATAATGTCGTGAGCCACCAACCGTTTGCATTTCTTTTCATACTCTTTCTTTTCTCCTTTAGAAATAATCGTTATCTGATTGTCGTCCGACTGGAAAGTTGTACCAACATTTCGTGTAGAGTTTAGCACAATAAAGTCGGCGTTCTTTCTCTCTAATTTTGCTAATGCATTAGCCTCTTCGTTGTTGGTTTCCAAAGCGAATGCCACAATACGTTGCTGGGGTGTTTTTTGTTGTCCCAATGTAGCAGCTATATCGTGCGTAGGCTGTAATTCAATGTGCAGATTATCCTTTTCGCGCTTTATTTTCGTATCGGAGAAACACATTGGTTTAAAATCGGACACAGCAGCACACAAGATAGCAGCATCTGCATTTGGAAAGACTTGTGTGCACGCTGCATACATTTGTTCGCAGCTCTCTACATTTATGCGGTTTATACCTTCCGAACACGTTATGTGAACAGGACCAGCCACAAGTGTAACATTTGCGCCACGTTTGTAACATTCTTCAGCAAGCGCAAAGCCCATCTTTCCAGACGAGTAGTTGCCTATAAAACGCACAGGATCTATCTTTTCGTATGTTGGTCCTGCAGTTATTAGAATATGTTTTCCGTTTAAATCGTGTTTTTCATCTATAGCATTATTAAAATATTGCTCTAAACAAGCTACAATAGTTTCAGGCTCTTCCATTCTGCCTTTACCTTCCAAACCACTTGCTAAGAAGCCACTCGCAGCCTCTATTATGTAGTTTCCCCTACTCTTCAATATATTTATGTTCTCTTGCGTTGCAGGGTGTTTGTACATATCGAGGTCCATTGCTGGAGCAACAAATACAGGAGCTTTCATTGATAAATAGGTGGTAACAAGCATATTGTCGGCAATGCCATGGCACATTTTTCCCAATGTTGCTGCAGTGCAAGGGGCTATCAGCATAGCATCAGCCCATAAACCTAAATCGACGTGCGAATGCCACGTGCCATCACGCTGAGAAAAGAAATCGCTTATGACTGGCTTTTGTGTGAGTGCCGACAATGTAATGGGGGTAATAAATTCTTTTCCACTGGGAGTTATAACCACCTGAACTTCGGCTCCTAGTTTAACAAGTTGCCGAATAATAAGGCAACTCTTGTAGGCAGCAATAGACCCTGTGATGCCCAGAACTATTCTTTTTCCTTTCAACATAGTTATCGGTTGTTGAATTCGCGGAGGCGAATACGTGTGAGCACTTGTTTTGTATTATAAGTAAAGTCGCTTGCAAGCATCCAACTATAAAAGCCCGGATCTCTGTGCAATACCTCTGCAACGTCCCAACCACGATACTTCCCAAAATTGAACACTTCGTGGCGACGAGGTTTACCATTTTCATCGAGCAACACGTTACCATCTTTGTCGGTTACATCTTTCCAAACAATACGTCCTGCAAAGTCTACATTATCGTTCATTCGCGAAAACTCAGCCAGTTCGTCCATATCGTTTTTTAATATACGCTCTGGATTAGTTTGATTTTCTTCAGAGTACATATTTACTTGTCCCTGCAAAACGCGCCATGTTGCTTCGGTATCTTCGTCAGCCCTATGAGCCGTAAAGTCATCTTCCATCTTTCTCCCACAATAATACTCGTATGCTGCAGCAAGATTGCGTCGTTCCATCTTGTGATAAATGTTTTGTGCATCTATAAGGCGGCATTTTGAGAAATCGAAATCAACGCCAGCTCTTAGAAATTCTTCTGCCAATAGAGGAATGTCAAAACGATTAGAGTTAAAACCAGCAAAATCGCAGCCCTTAAACTTATTAGCCAGTTCAGCAGCTTTCTCTTTAAATGTTGGTGCATTAGCTACATCTTCGTTTGTTATGCCCGTAAGTTCTTCCACTTCGTGTGGTATTTCTTTTTCTGGGTTAATATAAAAGTTTTCTCTTTCTTCGTTCCCATTGGGCGAAATCTTTATGTACGACAATTGTATAATGCGATCTTTTACTAAGTCAAGACCAGTCGTTTCAAGATCGAAGACAACTAATGGCTTCTTTAAATTTAATGACATTCTCTGTACTATATATTATATAATGTATATGGGGGATATATATATTATAATGTATGTGGGCAGACTTAATGTAAAATCTGCCCACATCTATTATCAAATTTAATTAATCGTTGAGCAATACAGGCATAACAAGCATTAGCACGTTTTCGCCTTCTGGTTGCTCGGCTGGCACAATAATACCTGCTCGTGAGGGGTCAGCCAATTGTATGTTTACTTCGTCGCTCTGCAAATTATTTAAGATTTCTAAGATAGAACTACCTTTAAAACCTATGCTCATTGGATTTCCTTCGTACGTACAAGTCATACTTTCTTTTGCACTTGTAGAGAAGTCTATATCTTCAGCACTCAAGTCTAATTGTCCGTTTGCAATATGGAAGCGAACCAATTGCGAAGAATCGCTTGCAAATGGTAACACACGACGAACTGCACCAATGAACGATTTGCGGTCTATTATAATCTGATATGGATTATTTTCTGGAATTACACTATTATAGTTAGGATATTTCCCGTCAATAAGTCGGCAAATTAAATTACCCTCACCAAAAGAAATTTCAGCAGAGCGAGCATCAAAACTAATAACTACATCGCTACTATCTTTTGAAACAAATCCCTTTAACAAAGTAGCTGGTTTCTTTGGTAATATGAATGATGCAGGAACTTCGTTCGTTACAGAGAATACCCTGTTGCGCACCAACTTATGTCCATCGGTAGCTACTACTGCCAATCCATCTGGCTTCAAATCAAAGTAGATACCATTCATTACAGGGTGTAGTTCGTCTTGTGCTGTTGCAAATAACGAACGTGTAATGTTATCAATTAAGATTTCTGCACTCAGCGTAATAGTAATTTTATCGGTTGAGAGCGGCTGAGGTATTGGAAACTCGTCAGCTTCTATAACAGGAAAGTTATACGAACCGTTCTGATAGCTAACATAAATAGTATGCTCGTCCATATTTACGTCTATCGTCAATGGCTGTTCGGGCAATTCCTTTACAGCATCAAGAATGTTTTGGTTGTTTACAGCAAACTTTCCTTCACCCTCAAGCGAATCGAGGTTCATTGACATACAGACAACATTTTCGCTATCTGATGCAGTAATTGTAAGCTGTCCGTTCTGTACTTCAAATACAAAACAGTTTAATATTGGTAACGTGTTCTTGCTGTTAATAACACGCGAAAGCGACAGTAACCTGCTACTTAGGGCAGTGCTTGAAATGGTAAATCTCATTAGTTCTATATATTTTTAATTGTAATTCATATTCTTTTGCCGCACCAAATACGACTAAAGAGACGTTATGGATATTCTCAAAATTCGCTCTTCATCGTACAAAAATACGAAAAAACTGTGTGAAAGACAAAATTTAAAGCTAAAAGTTTCTGTTTTTAGAACTATTTTAGTAATTTCGCAGATATAATACTAATGGGCAACAGTTGGTGTTAAACAGTCTAACAGAGTTGTATGCCTACTTTAAAATAGTGTGATATAAAAAAAGAATTTTATTAATAAAACTGCAAAATATATAACATGGAACTACAAGGTAGAGTTATCGTTGTAATGGAACCACGCGAAGGAACATCAGCACGTGGACCATGGAAATCACAACAGTATGTAATAGAAACCCACGACCAATATCCTAAAAAGATGGTATTCGATATATTTGGTGCCGACCGTATAGACCAATTCGCAATAAAAGCAGGCGAAGAAATCATCGTCAGCTTCGATGTCGATGCACACGAATATCAAGGTAGATGGTTCAACAATATTCGTGCTTGGAATATTCAGAGAGTAGACGCAGCGGCTGTACAAGCTGCAGGAGCACCTGCTTCAGCTACACCAACTCAAGGAACACAAGCACCTGCAGGCGGTAGTCAGGCTCCATTCCCGCCTACTACATCGGGTAGCGATGCCGACGACCTACCATTCTAAATTTCGGTAAAGCACTGTCAGTAGTACTTTCAATAGACATACAAAAGGGGGGCTAAAACCACATATCGCTGGTTTCAGCCCCCTTTTAGTTTCTAATCTTTCCGCTACTTTTATAAATTATCTAATGCTTTCATGAGCTGTCCAAGTTCAGAGTAGGTGTAATCTCTGTTGTTATTTTCTTTTTCTTTCATCGACTTATCGGCATTGGCTATTGCATTTTTAAAGTTACCTCCATTGCGTTCAAAATAGCCATGCAATCCTTTACTTTTACGAAAGAAGTCAATAGTCTTTTCGTATTCAACGTATTTATTTAAATCTTCTATTAACGAATCTTGTTTTTCGTATGGCCGAGAAGTGTAGCCGAAGTAATAGCGAAAGAACAGCTCTGTGCATAAATGAGTTTCAAAAAACACTACGTTGCAGAAAATTCCTTTCTTTGGCTGATTTATTGGCTTAGCAAACTCTTCCTTTAATTTCTTGTATCGTGTGCGTTCGGGTTCCTTATCTTTATTATCCATATCTATGATACAAAAGACATAGGTATAGCCTTTTTCCACAGCTTCTCTGATTTTTATTTTCAATTCTTCTATACTTGTATGCTTTGGACAGTCTGGTTTAAAAACCACCTGTTTGTAAACATCGCGCAGGGATTGAAAGTAATAGAACTCTGTAATACCTTCACCAATAATCATTGCCGATTCACGTAGCTTCCTCATACTAATCTTCTAAATCTATAAAGAAACTACCTAACTCTGGTTTTGCTCCTAATCTACCAATATGATATGAATTGTAGAGCGATAAATTCTTATTTAAACCGAACTCATTAGCACACGTATATTCAGACGAGGCGGTTTCTTTATTCTTCTCAACAAACCATACAACTTCTCTATTTTCATTTATTAAGTCTTGAGCGAGCAGAGCTGTCTCTTGGCTTGTGATGATTAGCTGCGACTTTTCCGAATTGTAAATGAACACATTCAGATAGTAGAACAGCAAATCATAATGTAGGTCTTCGCCCAATTCGTCTAAGAAATATACACGAGAACCTGTTATCATATTAAATAATGCATCTAATACACGTATGTATTTCTGTGTTCCTTTTGATTGGAAATTGAGTGGAACATAAAAATACTCACTCTTTGAACAATTTCGAAATATTATGGACTCTGTTGTTGGCTTAAGAAGTTCCTCTTTCAATTCGTTAGGAAAACTCTCTTTTAAAATAAGTTCGTGTTCTTCATTAGATATATTTCGGTCTTCAATAACTGGCTCATATTCTAAAATATTCAAATCGGCTTTTTGCAGCATTGTGTAATAAAACTTACGTCTTTTAGGGTCGTTGTAAGCTTCCTTTAGGATCCTAATAATTCCTTTTGAAAAATCAATATTAGCTGGATTATAGTTAAATAAAATATAATCCAAGAGAGTGGAGAATGCTTCTATGTCTTCCTTAAAAGCAACCTTATTGCAAACTGATAGCACACTGTGATTGTTGAGTGTGTTTTCACGAATACTTTCCTGCGTTTTGGTAGATAGTTTTAAACTTGCCCCGAACTTTATTTCTGCTTGTACATTATCATTAACAAATGCACGCTCATAGAACAATGCTCTTGATTTGTTGGGATAGTAATACAGAACCTCGTTCAGAATATATTTATCATTGAATTTTACATCATAGTCGTACCTAATGCCGTTAGCATAAAACGACACGTGCATTTCTGTTGGTTCGTTCTTCGTAAGGGCAAAAGGATTGCTACCAGTTATTTTGGATTTAGAATCGATTTTTGATAGAATCAGTATAAAGAAAACTTGGCTTAATGCCTCTAACATATTCGATTTTCCTGAAGCATTTGAGCCATATAGAATACCTATCTTATATAAGTATACGCCATCTACAACCTCTGCAACAAGGGGCGATGAGGCTCCTTTGGCAATAAAGCTCAATCCTTGTTTATTGCGAATAGAAAGATAGTTTTTTACCCAAAATTCTCGTATCATAGCAGAAATATTTTGTTCATATTGTAATACGCTTACAAATGTACGAGATATTTTTCTTCTGTCAAAGAAAACAAGTTTAATTATTATTGGTGTGTGATAAGACTTTATATAATCTGCCTTTTTCCAAATGTAACTAAGAAACAGAATACAGACATTGCTAAAGAATATTTTAAATAAACATAAGGCAATATTGCTACTACGTAGTGCCAAAAACAAAACGATGCGTGAAAACAAACGTTTCACGCATCGGTGTCGGCACTACAATTGTTTAGGTTCTACAACATTTTATGGGTGTTGCGATGGATCAGAACCTGAATTAGGTTTGGTTTTCTCGTCTTTCTTGTCGCCAACCTTTACACGTTCGTAGCTTACATCGGTAAGTGTAAAATACTTACGAGAAGGCAACAAACGCACCTTAGGTTTAGTAATGTGGAGGTTTGCGTTAAAGGTTTCTTTCTCCTTATCAACAAGTTTACTTCTGAACGATGGTGTTAGCATTCCAATATCGCCAAAATCTACTATGTCGCCGTTCTCCACGTGTCGTTTTGCTATTTCAGCGGCAAGGCGTAAAACTGCCTCTACTTCGGCACCCGAAAAGGTTGTGCCATGCGCCACTTCTGTGCAAAAACTGCGATGATGAACTCGCTTACGTCCAGTGGGACGTGCCTGAATAACTACTTTACCCTTTAATTTACCAAGGGTAGACTTGCGCTCTGTGAGCACAAATGTTAATGGTCTATTTGTCATAAAATAAAACTATGCTCCAAGTTGGTTAATAGATTAGAGGTTAGGAGCTTTAACCCTCTGTTTTGTTATATTGTTTATCTTGATTACGTTTGCAAAGGTACAACATAAAACAAGCGATTGCAAGAAAATTACAAACTGTTTGTGGGTAGTTTTGTAGCTACCTCCGCGATGCCTTATTTTACTATACTTTCAGAGGCTTTAAAATTAAAGGGTAGTGCCTTATTTGTATCATTACACACGCTGTGGGGTTATATCGCATAAAAAAATACTCCTCTCATAGCACTTGCTATGCTATATGCCTACTATATATATAAGGTGAAAAAGTAACAATGCATAAACAGTAAGCTAATAATAATAGTCTGTTTGCTAAAATTTATCCGATTGTAAAAAAAAAGAATTACTCTTTGTGGTATCAGCGTTATTTCTTAACTTTGTAGCAAATCATAGTTACATCTTATGTAGACAAGAATTGTTTAGTATTATACAATGAATTACTTGCAACCCATGTTCTACTAATATGGAATAAAACAACGTGTACAACAATATAAATACAACAACCCATTAACCTATTTTATATGAAAAGATTTTTATTATTCGTAGTGTCAGTATTTTTAAATATTGCTATGCTATCGGCACAAAATAGTAGCAGTGTTATTTCGGGCGAAGTTAAAGATAGTAAAGGCACTTTAGCCGGAGCCTCTGTTTTCTTAATTAAAGATATGTCTACACAAGACATCTATCAACATACCATAACCGACGACAATGGTAGGTTTTCAATTACTGTTCCCGTAGGCGATTATGTTTTAGGAGTAAGCTATGTGGGTTATGCTCTGCATGGACAAAAAATAAACGTTACGGAAGGAAATAACAATGTTGGCTCTATTGTTTTAGAAGAAACCACCCAAGAACTACAAAATGTTGTTGTACAAGGAAAAATTGTTCACGTGCGCACGCAACCAGATGGATTCTCTGTAGATGTGAAAGATATACGGGACGCAAACAAACAACTGCAGCCACTATAGAACCGCTATACGATTTAGGCATTGGAATGAGCTATTTTTTGCTGAACAGACGCTTGTCGCTTACTGTTTCAGGGCTAAACCTCTTATCGTCAAGATATAAAGGAGTTAGCTATCGTCAGGGCTATACTATATCGTTTAATAACCGATACGATTATCCAACGCTCTATTTTTCAATCTCTTATAAGTTCTCGAATGGTAAAGATAAATCTTCGTTGCGCATATCTGAATCGACAGAAGACATAGAAAACAGATTTTGATAGCATTAACAAGATAAGTCGGGTTGCGGTTTTAAGAACTCATTGCAGCAGTACACCTACTGTAAACAACAAACCAATGCGCAAAAACAAACGTTCTGTGCATTGGTATCATAGGCTACAAATGTTTAAGAATTTACACCAACATATAGCTGTTACACCCACTTCGGAACCAAAATTAGGTGCAGCCTTCTAAACCTTCTTTTCAGCAACTTTTACACGTTAGTAGCCTATAATGATAAGCGTAAAATGCTTACATTAAGAAAGGCGAAAACTGCTATGAGCAAATTAGATATCTATAACGAACGTTTCAGATATCTGTCGTGTGCGTTTCAGATATCTGTCGTAATCGTTTCAGATATCTGTCGTGTGCGTTTCAGATATCTGTTTTTTTCGTATTGCTCGAAACAGGAATAAACAAAAAATATTCATCGTTTCGTTGATATCTATTAACAATATTAAATTTGCTTGTTTCAGAGCTATTTGCTATCTTTGCAACAAAGAGAAAATTAAAGACAAACATATTGCAGGCGTTTTACTAACACTATTAAAGCATACCAATATATTACTCGGAAATATACTGGAACAGACGCACAAAAAACGTGATGCTATGTTTTACGAGTATTGAAAAGAAACAATAATAGCGAAGTATTTAAAAAGTTGTAGAACGCTGCTATATTGAAATTTAGAACCTTATACAACAAAACAGCTTACAAAGCATCTGTTTTTTTGAAATACAGAAGAATATACATTTATGGCAAATATAGATACTACAAATATGTGCTCTCACCTTAAAAAGAAGCTGTTTGAGGCTGATGGCATATACCATTCTGTTTGGGAAGCAATACAAAAAGACGAAGAACTTAGTGCCGTTGTTCGCTCTCGGCAGTTGCACATTTACCGAAATGGTAAGAAAATAATGGTGTTAGCTGGTAAGGCAGCACCTAAACTTATATGCAATGATAGGCTTAACCAGCTAATAGAAAGGGGTGGTAAATGAAAAGGGCTATTGTTATGGGTGCTAGTAGTGGCATTGGGCACGAAGTTGCACAACTGCTTATTGCCGATGGGTGGACTGTAGGTGTGGCTGCACGGCGTATCGACAAATTAGCCGACTTACAAAATGTTGCTCCCGAACGTGTGGTTGTTGCTAAAATTGATGTTACTGACAACAACGCCGAAACAAACTTTCGCCAACTTATTGAGCGCATAGGAGGGTTAAATCTTTACTTTCACTCAGCAGGAATAGGGTGGCAAAACACAACTTTAGACCCCGACAAAGAAATTAAAACAATGGAAACCAACGCCACAGCATTTACACGAATGGTGGGTGCAGCATATCGATACTTTACTGAGAATGGTGGCGGACATATTGCCTGTATCACTTCAATTGCAGGAACAAAGGGACTTGGTGTGGCTCCAGCATATAGCGCTACAAAGGCTTTGCAGAATGTTTATATTCAGGCTCTGGAACAATTGGCTATTACAAAGCATCAGAATATATGCTTTACAGATATCCGACCAGGCTTTGTTGATACTCCCCTACTCGCTGGTGCTGCTCATTTTCCTATGCTAATGACAACCAAATATGTTGCACACCGCATTATGAAAGCCATTAAAAAACATAAACACATTTGTGTTATAGACACTCGTTGGCACATTCTTACCTTCTTTTGGCAATACATTCCTAACTGCATTTGGAGGCATATTCCACTTGGTCGCACATAAAGAATATGCAATATAAATGGTTACGCCGTAGGGTTGTTTATTGTTTTGTATGGGCTTAATGACCACATTGGATTAAACAATACACAAAAAACCGCCACTGCAATTAAATGCAATGGCGGAAGAGATGAAAAAGATTAATTACCAGAGAGTTATCACAACCCCCTTGCCTTTAGCAAACCAGACGCATCTGGTGCCTTAAGGCCCGTAAAATTGGAGAATATCTCCATTAAGTCCATTGTATTTCCACGACTCAGCACTTTATTCCTAAAGTCATCGCCCACTTTTCTGGTCAATGCGCCGTGCTTTGCAAAGTAGTCAGCAATATTAACAGCTAATACTTCAGACCACAAATAGCTATAATATCCTGCTGCGTAACCGCCTCCCCAAACATGGTTGAAATACGATGTAGAATATCGTGGAGGAATTTGATTGTTAAGCAATCCAACATCGTTTAGAGCCTTTACTTCGAAGTTTTTAGCTTCGGTAGCAGTAGGAACATTCTTAGTATCGAGCATGTGCCAAGCCATATCTACGCACGTTGCGCCAAGATTTTCGCCTAAGGCGTATGCAGCCTGATAGTTTATAGATTTCAACATACGGTCGCACAAATCGGCAGGCATAGGCTGGTTGGTTTTGTAATGTTTTGCATAATGATTGAACACCTCTGGTATGCTTGCAAAACTCTCGTTAAATTGTGATGGCATCTCCACGAAATCGCGTGCCACAGCTGTACCACTTAGTGTGTTGTAGTAGCAGTTCGACAACATTCCGTGCAGCGCATGACCAAACTCATGGAACATAGTAGACACCTCATCCCATGTTAAAAGAGTAGGCTGTCCGTCTGGTGCCTTTGCATAATTGCACACATTATATATAAGAGGTATCTGCTGGCGCATTTTGCTTTGCTTTGCAAAAGCACTCATCCACGCTCCGCCACGCTTTGAAGGACGACGGAAATAATCGCAATAGAATAGTGCCAACTGTTTACCATTATTGTCTATTACATCGAACACCTTCATATCTGGGTGATAAGTAGGTATGTCTTTGCGTTCCTTAAAAGTTAAACCATATACCTTATTTGCAGCATAAAAAATACCATTAATAAGAACAGAATCGATATTGAAGTATGGTTTTACTTCATCGTCAGCAAAGTTAAAGTATTCTTTCTTCATCTTTGCAGAGTAATAGAATCTATCGTAAGGTTGCAAACTAAAGTCGGCTCCTTGTGTTTTGCGCGCATACGCCTCTATATCTGCCGTTTCTGCAGCAGCCTTAGGTTGGTATTCCTTTATAAGTTGGTTAAGAAAAGCATACACATTATCGGTATTCTTCGCCATTACATTCGATAAGGCATACGATGCATAATTCTTATAGCCCATAAGTTGAGCCTTTTCGGCACGTAACTTAGCAATCTCCACAATTATAGGAAAGGTGTTGTATTCTCCTGTTCCATCGGTGCGATGAATAGAAGCATTGTAAACACGTTCACGAAGTTGGCGGTTTTCGAGATTAGCAAGTATAGGCTGTTGCGTGGTATTGGTAATAACAATGCAATAAGGGGCTTTCCCGCCACGACTTTCAGCGTCTTTTTTACATTGTGCAATAGCTCCTTCGCTAAGTCCAGCAAGTTCTTTCACATCGTTTACCCATACAGTTGATGCTACAGAGGCTTTAGGAAGCATATTTCCAAAGTCTTGCTGCAACTGTGCTAACTTAGTGTTTATTTCTTTCATACGAGCCATTTTATCTTTTGGCAACAATGCGCCTGAGCGTACAAAGTTCTTGTATATTTCTTCCAGTAGCACTTTGTCTTCGCCCTTCAAGCTTTTCCGCTCATGGTCGTACACATATTTTACACGTTCAAAAAACTTCTGATTAAAGCTTATTTCGTTCTCGAAGTTTGTAAGTAATGGTGTTACTTCCTTTTCTGCTGCTTCTATCTCGGGTGTTTTATTAGCTTCGGTAACACAGAAAAATATGTTTTTCACTCTATCGAGTAGTAATCCACTCTTTTCGTAAGCCAATATTGTATTCTTAAAAGTTGGCTTTTCTTTGTTGTTTACAATTGCTTTAATTTCGGCACGTTGCTCTTCTATACCAGCTTTAATAGCTGGAAGATAGTCTGTATCCTTTATCTTGCTAAAGTCTGGTGCGCCAAACGGCAGAGTGCTTTTTTGCATTAATGGGTTCGAATACATTGATTTTCCTTTTTTTCCTTTCTGTATAGAGGCTGCTGTAGCCACAATAGCGGCACATGCAAAACCTGTTAAGAAGAGGACTTTTCTTAAGTTGTTCTTCATAAAGTCGTTATTTTTTGTTTTCAAATTATAGTCTTATCCTTTCTTCGTATATTTGTTATTTTCTCTCCTTATACATTATCGTATAGTACATTTATATATTGTGCAATGTAAGAGATACATTTATGTATAGTGCAGTTGTATATTGTGTAATACAAGAGCAACCACTATACGCTATGTTTAAATAGTGCTCTGACTTTTCAAGATATCTTTAATTAGTCGCCTATATGCACTTGCTGTTCAGCCAATGGCACTTTCTTTCGTTTCCCGCTAAACTCTGTAAGGTCGATACGTATTATCTCTACACGGTGAAAGCTCTTATGTGCATACATATCGCCTATCTCTTTAAAATCTGGCGATAGTTTATCAATAAGCAAATGCAATGCTTCCATCTTTTCGTCATCGCTAAGTTGTATGTGTGCTGTACCAAAGAAGATAGCGCTTTCATACTCTGTAGTAAACTTTCCTGGTAACAAATTCACATTACCGATAATACAAAGAGACACTCTATTGTTTACCTTTAATGCTTCTAACTTACGACCTACAGGTGCACAATGTATATATACACTGTTCTTACCATTCCAAACAAAGTTCACTGGAATGCCATAGCCACTGTTTTCTGATACCATTGAGAGCACACCGTACTCTCCATCTTTCAACAGTTCCAATGCTCTCTCTTCGTCCAGAAGTCGGTCTCTCCGACGAACAGTTTCATTTACATACTTCATTTCATCTTTTATTTTTTGCAAATATAATATAAAACTTTGAAATAACCAAGACTACATTGCATAAAAAACCAGAAACGATTGCCAATAGAAAATATATATAGAGGAACTTCCCTATTTCATAATTAAGTTGTATCTTTGCAAAGATAAAATGACCTGCATCTGCCTTTACAATGGCAGCATTGAGGTTTACTTAAACTTATCCAAATATTTGAAAATGAAAAAGATTTCGCTTTTTGTTTTAACGCTTTTTATGGTGTTAAACTCACAGGCTCAAGTGTCAAGACCTAAGCTCATAGTTGGTCTTGTAGTCGATCAGATGCGTTGGGATTATCTCTATTTTTATCAAAACGAGTACGGACAAGGTGGGCTTCGCCGGCTTCTTAACGAAGGTTTCTCTTTTGAAAATACACAAATAAACTATGCGCCAACTGTAACAGCCATTGGACACTCGTCTGTTTTTACAGGATCGGTACCAGCATTGCATGGCATTTGTGGTAACAGCTTCTGGCAGGACGACCAATATGTGTACTGTTGCACCGATACTACTGTGCGTAGCGTAGGCTCGGACAGTAAGGAAGGACAAATGAGCCCACACAGATTGCTTACCACTACAATAGGCGATGAACTGCGATTAGCTACCGACTTTCGTTCAAAAGTTATTGGTGTGGCATTAAAAGACCGTGCTGCTATTCTACCAGCTGGACATTCTGCAAATGCAGCATATTGGTGGGACACATCTGCTGGCCACTTTGTTTCTTCTTCGTACTATATGGATAAACTACCAGAATGGGTAGAGAAGTTTAATAAAGACAACCATACAGCACCTAATTATAATATTAAGACATCGAATGAAGGGGTTACAATGACTTTCAAAATGGCTGAGGCTGCACTTGAAAACGAACATTTAGGACAAGGCAAAGAAACCGATATGCTTACTGTCAGCATCTCTTCTACCGATGCAATCGGCCATAAATACAGCACACGCGGAAAGGAAAATCACGATGTTTATATGCAGTTGGATAAGGATTTAACCGAGTTCCTCAATGCCTTAGATGCAAAAGTAGGACGCGGAAACTATCTTCTTTTCCTCACAGCCGACCACGGTGCGGCTCACAACTATAACTTCTTGAAGAAGCATCGCATACCTGCTGGTGCTTTCGAATATAAAAAGGCTGTAGAAGACCTTAACAATCACTTACAAGAAAAGTTCGGAATAAAGCCTGTTATGGGCGAAGACAATTATCAATTCGCCTTTAACGATAAGATGATAGCACAAGCTGGAAAAGACAAAGACGATGTTATCAACGAAGCAATAAAATTCTTAAAGCAAGATCCTCAATATATTTTTGTATTCAACGAAGAACGTGTTGCTACCGAAACCATGCCCGACTTCATTAAAACACGTATGCTGAATGGTTATATGCGTAATCGTTCTGGTGAAATAGGTGTGGTTACTCGTGCGCAATTCTTTGGTGCAAAAAACTCTCCAAACTATATTGGCACTCAACACGGACAGCCTTATCCATACGATACACACATTCCATGGGTTATGTTCGGTTGGCATGTAAATCATGGAGAAAGTACGCAAGAGGTTACTATAAACGACATTGCTGCTACCGTTTGCGCTATGTTGAAAATACAAATGCCAAGTGGCTGCATTGGTAAAGCTGCATTACGATAAACTCTAAAAACACACTATGCACATTGCAATTGCTGGAAATATTGGTAGCGGAAAAACCACTTTGACCACTATGCTGGCAAAGCGTTACGGCTGGGAACCACGCTACGAATCGGTGGAATATAACCCATATTTGGACGATTACTACAAAGATATTAAGCGTTGGTCGTTTGCTATGGAAGTCTTCTTTCTGAAAGAACGCTTTAAAGATTTGCTAGAAATCAGCCAATCGGAAAATAATGTTATTCAAGACCGCACCATCTACGAAGGTGTTTATGTGTTTACGGCTAACAACTACGCAATGGGCAATCTTGATGAACGCGATTACGAAACGTATATGGAGCTGTTCGAAGATATGACCGATGCTGTTAGATATCCCGACTTAATGCTTTATCTACAAGCTTCGGTCAGTCATTTGGTTGCAAATATAGAGAAACGAGGACGTAACTACGAACAACGTATGCCGCTAGATTATTTGGAGAATATAAACAAACGATACGAAGACTTCATACAAAATCAGTATAAAGGGCGTGTTCTCACCATTAATGTAGACGAACTCGACTATCAGAACAATCCAAAAGACTTTGGCTTCATTACCGATAAGATAGATCGAGAGCTATTTGGATTGTTCTAATCATTTAATACACTTACTATTATATCACAATAAAAAGAATATGCACATAGCAATAGCAGGAAACATTGGAGCTGGCAAAACAACTCTTACAACAATGCTTGCCAAACGATATGGTTGGACTGCACAGTTCGAACCAGTAGACAACAACCCCTATCTAGCCGACTATTACGAGGATATGAAACGTTGGTCGTTTAATCTTCAGATATATTTTCTTAATAAACGATTCAGAGATGTGGTAGAAATATCACGGTCGAACGACACCATTATTCAAGACCGTACTATTTTTGAAGATGCTCGCATTTTCGCACCTAACTTACACGATATGGGGTTGATGAGCGATAGAGACTTCGATAACTATATACAGCTGTTCGATTTAATGCTCAGTTTGGTAAAGCTCCCTGATCTACTAATATATATAAGGAGTAGTGTTCCGCACCTTATTGAACACATTCAACGCAGAGGAAGAGATTACGAGCAAACTATGCGCATTGATTATTTAAGAGGATTAAATGAAAGATACGAAGATTGGATTAAAACATACAACGGAGAACTAATGATTGTTGATGGCGATACCACCGACTTTGCAGAAAATCCGCAAGACTTTAAACGTATTGAAGATATGATAGATGCGCGCTTATTTGGACTATTTCCGCCTAAAAAGTAATAAGCTCTACCCTACTTCGATACGACTAACTTGATTGAATGATTTCGCTAAATCAATATAACTATAAATAAAATAACATTGTAGAAACAAACACTATGGAAAAAGTAAAAACATTAATCATAGGTAGTGGCCCTGCTGGATATACAGCTGCTATCTACGCAAGTCGCTCTAACTTAAAGCCTGTGCTATACTCTGGCTTACAACCTGGCGGACAATTAACAACAACAACCATCATTGAGAATTTTCCCGGATTTAAAGATGGC
The DNA here is from genome assembly GCF_900454935.1 of Prevotella pallens. Taxonomy (NCBI): domain Bacteria; kingdom Pseudomonadati; phylum Bacteroidota; class Bacteroidia; order Bacteroidales; family Prevotellaceae; genus Prevotella; species Prevotella pallens. Next base: position 106,189 of record NZ_UGTP01000004.1, on the reverse strand, counting down.
ATTGATGCTAACCAACTAATGTTGGAGATGAAGGCGCAAGCTACTAATGTTGGCGCCGACATTCGCGATGGTTCCATAACAAGAGCCGACCTTACTAAACGTCCGTTTATTATTGAAGACGAACGTGGCAACATTATAGAAGCTAACACGCTTATTATTGCAACTGGTGCAAGTGCAAAGTATCTTGGGTTAGCTGACGAGGAAAAATATCGCGGACAAGGTGTTAGTGCCTGTGCTACCTGCGATGGTTTCTTCTATCGCAAGCGCACTGTAGCTGTTGTGGGTGGCGGCGATACTGCTTGCGAAGAAGCTATGTATCTGTCAAGCTTGGCTAAAAAAGTATATATGATAGTGCGCAAACCCTATCTGCGTGCAGCCGAAATAATGCGTAAACGTGTAGAAGAAAAAGAGAATATAGAAATTCTTTACAACACAAACACTCTTGGACTATTCGGCGAAAATGGCGTAGAAGGAGCACATTTAGTACGCTTTAAGGGCGAAGAAAACGAAGAGAAATACGATATACAGATAGATGGTTTCTTCCTTGCTATAGGCCACAAGCCTAACACAGACCTATTTAAAGGTCAATTAGAGTTAGATGCACAGGGCTTCATTGTTACACAAGGGGTGTCTACCGCTACAAGCAAAGAGGGCGTTTTCGCTGCTGGCGATGTTGCCGACCCTATATACAGACAGGGTGTGGTTGCTGCCGGAAGTGGCGCAAAGGCTGCTATAGAGGCTGAACGTTTCTTGCAAGATAAGGGCGAAAAATAAAAACAAAACTACAAAAAGCCGTATAAAAACATAACTATTAAAGCGAGCTAACATTCTGTAAGGCTACTCTTACACTATGTTAGCTCGCTTTGCATTTGCTATAAATACTATCTATATTGCGCAACTATAAACCTAAAAATGAACTTGGTGAAAAAAGAGAGCGTTTTCTGTGATATCTAATTCGTAACGGATAGATATCTAAAACGAATGCCACAGACGTCTAAAACAAACGTCTCAGATATCTGAAACGAACGTAAGAGATATCTGAAACGTGAACTACTATTTTATGCCTACTTTCTTAAACATTTAATACGTTCTATCTATTTGGTAAACAGGCAGTAGAAACTATTTACAACCTTCCTACCCTTTTTCGGCTGAAGCCAAATTTGCAAGGCTCTAATGAGGCATTTAGATAAAACAAAACCTTTTTAAAGCATAATGAGTTTTTTAAACTAAATAGCATCGGCTGCATGGTACGAGCTACGTACCAACGGACCGCTTACCACGTGTTTAAAACCTTTCTCTAAACCTATTTTCTTGTATTCGGCAAACTGTTGCGGACTTATATATGCTTTCACTGGTAAGTGTTTAGCTGTGGGCTGCAAATATTGTCCTAATGTTAAACGCTTACAGCCCGTAGCCAAAATATCGTCCATCGTCTGTAATATCTCTTCGTGCGTTTCGCCCAATCCCAACATGAAGCCTGTTTTAGCTTGCACACCACAACGTGTTATCTCTGCCAGTACCTCCAAACTACGGTCGTATTTAGCCACACTACGCACCGATGGCGTCAGTCGGCGCACCGTTTCCATATTATGTCCACACACATGCGGTTGTGTTTTCAGCACCTTTTCTATCAATTCCTTCTTCCCCATAAAATCAGGAATAAGCAATTCTATCTTTGTTTCCGGATTTAGTTGTTGTATAGCCTCCACTGTTTTCACCCAATGTTCGGCACCATAATCGGGCAAATCGTCTCGGTCTACTGATGTAATAACAGCATAACGCAGGTTTAAAGCCTTTATCGATTCAGCCACATGGCGCGGCTCGTTTGGATTTAAAGCATTCGGACGGCCACTTAATGTGTTGCAAAATCTACACTTACGCGTACAAATGTCTCCTCCTATCATAAGTGTTGCAGTACGTGCAGCCCAACATTCTGTACGGTTCGGGCACAGTCCGCTGGTACAAATAGTGTTCATTTGGTGGCGTGCTAATATGCCCGCTGTTTCGCCAGACGATTTCTTCGATGTTAAATTTATCTTCAACCAGTCGGGTTTCATCACGTGTGGCGGACGACCAAAAAGCAAGCGTAAGAATTGTTCGGTGGTAAAATTGCGTATCACGTTGCCCATTTCCACACCTTCAATAGCATTAGCTACAGCTTCACGAGAGAAGTCTACACCATGCAAAAGGTTCAGCAATTCATTGTCTAAATCGCCAGATAAGAAATAATCGCCCATCAAGTTTATATTCACAATCTTGTTGTTCTTCAGTTCAATATGTGCCTGAATAGTACCTACATCGGCAAAACGTTTCTTACGAACCTCTGTGTATTTTGGATTCTTACCGTATATAAAGTTGTCGGAAGCCAATTCCTTCTCTATCTCAGCAATTTGTTGCATATCGTCGGGCGTAAGTTCCAACACTTCGTTACCACACATATACTGTCGTACGTAAGCCATAAATGCTTCTATATTCAGCGTGGTGTAAGTTCCAACATTTGTAACACGCTGTCGCACAGAGGCAACTCCTTTGCTTTGCAACTTCTCTTTACCGGGTGTTAGTGCTTGCGAAAGATGTTCTAATTGTGTGCTGAATAAGAGCGAATTGTGCAACACGCTACGCCCCTTAAGGCGATAGAATGCACTGCCCGCTACTTTTTTTCCATCAACAAGTATGTCGTTTCGTCCAGAAAGTTCGGTATTTATACCTAAGCTTTTTATCATTTCTGCTATGCTTTTCATATACTCAATAAAGGCACTATTAACGTTTTCAGCAAACGAAATGTACGAAAACTGCATACAACCCTTATCGGCATAAATACAACCTCCTCCGCTTTTGCGCCTAAAAATGTGTATATTGTTGCGTTTGCAATAGTCTATATTCACTTCGTTCTCTATTAGTTGGTTGCGCCCCAACATAACTGTTGGTTCTACACGCCAAGCCATAAAGTAATCGTCGTTAGTATATTTACGCGCTACATATTCTTCTACGGCAAAATAAAAAGGCAACTGGTGTATTGTTTTCTGTTCAGGAATGATGATATATTTCATTGTTCAGACAATTGTTTTCAATGTGTTTTAATAGGCTGTTTCACCTTATTTATATATATTTTTATGCGATTTTTAGCAGCAAAACCATATCACTTACTAGTATCGCCGATGGCTTGCAAATGTACAAAAAAATATTGATTTATACTAAAATACACTCTTTTTATTACAAACTATGCTTTGCAGAGAGATTAAAAAAGATGAAATAACGCTATAAAACAAATATTTTCTCTACCTTTGTAGTAACGTTCTTCGCTATAACAGGCGCAAAATGTAATAGAAATAATTATACTATAAGATTTAAAAACATTGATTATGAAGAAGCTACAACAAGTTTGTATGCTGGCAGTTTGTATGCTAATACTAATGATTGCAGCCGTCCAGAGAGATGGAAAAATATGGGGACATCGTCTGAAAGCAACAAAAGCCGACTCTCTAAAAACTGCAAGAGTAGACACAATGCGTACGCTCGACGATGGAACAAAAGTGATAAACACCACTGTTTTAGGCAAAGATATTACAGGGTATGGAGGCAACGTACCTTTAGAAATATACGTGAAGGAAAGTAGAATTGTGAAGGTAAAGGCATTAAAGAATGCTGAGACTCCAGAATTTTTTGCCGAAGTGAAACCATTGCTTAGCAAATGGAATGGTAAAACCATAAACGAAGCTCAACAGCTGAAGGTTGATGCTATAAGTGGAGCTACCTTCTCTTCGCGTGGCGTAATAGGAAATATGAAGCGCGGACTGGCATACGCTTCACAAAAAGCAATAGAACCCAGCATATTGGAGCAAATGAATCTTGATGCAAAAACCATTTCGGCATTAATAGTGGTGCTCTTAGCTGCTATTGTTCCGTTGTTTTATCGCAACAAACACTATCGCACCGTACAACTATTGTTAAACGTTGTGGTGCTGGGCTTTGGCTGTGGCACGTTTCTTTCGTGGTCTATGTTTGTTAATTTCGTGTCGAGTGGTATTAACTTTTGGGCTTCGCTCGTGCCTATTGTTATGCTAACTACTGCCTTTATTTATCCGCTTTTTGGTAAGAAAAACTATTATTGCACAAATATATGTCCGTGCGGATCGCTGCAAGACTTAGCTGTGAAAACTAAGAACAAGAAGTGGCACATAAGCAGTAAGGTTGCGAAACGCCTTAATGCCGCCCGAAAGTTTTTATTTGCAGTGCTGTTGGTGCTTTCTCTTGCTGGCATTTGGTTTAAGTGGATGGACTATGAGATATTTTCTGCCTTTATCTTTCAAACGGCATCGGTGTTCGTTTTAGTGCTTGGCGGTGTGTTCTTTGTGCTTTCGTTTTTTGTTGCTCGTCCTTATTGCACGTATGTTTGCCCCACAGGAACTTTGTTTAGAATAGCCGAACGTCGCTAATTTGCTATGCTATAGCATTTTTATAACTGAACAGAAAAGGGAGTTTTAAATAATGCAAGAAGAACACAAACACGCTACGCAATTCGTAAGTGCTCTATAAAGTTTAGAACACTTACGAACTGCGTTTAATAGAAATGATGTTATTAGAGGCTGACTATTTGGGCTGTTAAGGTTTATTTATTCTTAACATGTCCTGTACGCTTTAGCACGCCCCAAGTTTGCAATTCGCCTTTAATAGCCTTTAAATAGCTCTTAAAAAGCACGTAATACATAATCCAACGATAGAAGAAACGTTGTGGAATTATCCAAAGAAGCACCCACAAACGTTCGTGTTCAAATATGTAAGCCATTATAGAAACACTTGCATCTACAAGCAAAAACACAAGATAATAGGCAAATACTTGAGCGGCATTGCCTGTAAACAAACCTATTATCATAAGTATATCGGCAAGTGGCGAGAATGTTGGTATAATGTATTGAAATATAAGCATATTTGGCATAGCCCACATACCAAAGCCTTTTTTAGATGTTGCAAATAACGAAGAACGGTGTTTCCAGAATGTTTGCATTACGCCAAAACACCAACGTATGCGTTGCTTTACAAACTGGCGGAGTGTTTCGGGCACTTCGGTCATAGCCACAGCGTAGTTTTCGTTCTCTATTATATAACCACGCTCGTTTATGCACATTGTTAAATCGCAGTCTTCTGCTAATGTATCGGTGGTGAAACCGCCTACTTCTTCTAACACTTTTTTACGGAAAGCACCTATGGCACCAGGTACAACTGTGATGGCATTTATGTTTGAATATGCCATTCTATCGAAGTTCTGACTTGTGGTATATTCTATGGCTTGCCAATAAGTGAGAATATTTCGGGAGTTTCCTACCTTTACATTGCCTGCCACTGCTCCTATGCGCCCTGTCTTATCGGCAATAAAATGGCGCATTAGTTTGCTCACCGCATCGGAGAGTAGTTGTGTGTCGGCATCTATACACACCACATATTCGGTGGAGCATGTTGCTATACCCAGATTTAAGGCAGATGCCTTTCCACCGTTTTCTTTTCCTATGATGGTAACCGCAGTATCGTTATCGAACTTTTCGTGCACTCTTTTCAGGGTGTTATCCTTACTTCCATCGTCTACCAAATAGATGTGAAAGTTTGGATAGTCTTGTTGTTTAAGGTTGTTAATGGTGCGCACAATGTTTACTTCTTCGTTGTAAGCTGGCACTATTATTGATACTTCGGGGGCAGTTTTAGCATTTATAGGGGCATAGTTTCTATGGTTTTCGGCACGTTTCTCTCTAATCATAAGTATGTACATAAAAAGTAAACGCACAAATCCTAACACAAGGAACACCAAAAACAATGCTGTGAGAAAATCGCTAATGTGGTATATAAATTCGGCTAAACTAAGATTAGCCTGCATTGCGTAATACACTTTTCCTTTCTCAATGGGGGGCATAAGTGTTTGCCTACTCATACCCAAATATTGTTCTAACGATATAAACTGATAGCCTTCGCGTTGCAAAGTTTCTATTATTCGTGGCAAAGCCGTTATGGTTGGTTCGCGTGTTGCGCCTCCTGCATCGTGTAAAAGAATAATGTGTCCGTCCTCGTTGTGCACTCCGTCTATAACACGTTTATATATTTGGTCGGCTGTTACCCCTTGTTGCCAATCGTTAGGGTCTATTGATTCGCCCACGAAAAGATAATTTCTGCGACTTGCAATTATCATTGGCCATATTTCTTCGTGTCCTGTTGGATCGGCATCGGCGTTGTATGGTGCGCGAAAAAGAATGGTGCTTTGCCCTGTAACGCTCTCTATAAGCATACGCGTTAGCTTTAGTTCGGCATACGAACGGCGGTCGGAGTTTTCTGACATATCGTGGTGGGTAAACGTATGGTTGCCTATGGTGTGCCCGGCATCGAACACTTGTTTCACTAAAGGCAAGTTTTTTTCCATCTGTAGTCCTACCATGAAAAATGCGGCAGGCACTTTATACTTTTTTAAAGTGCTTAACACAGATGGTGTCCAGCGTTCGTCTGGACCATCGTCGAAGGTTATTACCAATTGTTTCGGCTTACATTTACCCAACCGTTGCACGGTGTATGTTGTGGGAAGCTCACGGTAATATTCTTCAGTTATAAGACAATTGTCTTTGTCCATAGTTAGTGCTATTTTACCATGATGTGGTTCTGATGTTACATTAAGCACCTCGCCCGACCCCACAAAGTTTACGTCGTCGGTACCATTCAGCTGCATAAGTTTGGCTATAGATAGTTTTGCGGCATTTTCCCAAGCCATATCTTTACCATAAAAGCGCCAAATGCGTTTATCTTCTGTGCCCAAACGCCATAAGCCAAAGCCTGCTAAATGATATTCGGAGCCAAAGCGCATGATGTTAAATGTGGTAGCCGCATCGGGAAAAAACACGTGGTGCAACGTGCCGTTGGTATTGTCTTCATAGCTGAAATTAAGGTTATAAGTATCGTCGTTAAAGGCTATTTTAGCCTCAGCGTTCTGCGCCGTAGCTATAATTTGGTCGAAAGAAACGGTTGAGCCTACTGGTTTTCCTTCGGTCCAGTCGTATCCGTAAGCTGCCAAACCTAACACTATTTTATCGTTAGGAACATTTTTAGCAGCCCAGTCGGTTGCTTTTTCTACCCAGCGTTGCGAACTAATGGCGCCTGGTTGGCTGGTAGAGTTGTGCTCATCGTATGCCATTAGAAACAAATAATCGTCGTATTTTGCAAGCTCTTGCATATCGTAATCGTCGTTAAAAGCTGCAATGGCTTGTGTTACATAGAGTCCACGAGCGTGAAAAACGGTAGCAAAATCTTTCACAAGCGTTATCAACGGTACATTGTCGGTAATGTTTAGGTCTTCAAGGTCGAGGTTTATACCCGTAAATCCATACTGTTCGCACTGGTCGGCAAGTTGCTTTATAAGTGCCATTCGCTTTTCCTGGTTGTTCATAATACGAGCAATAGGCTCAGAACGGAACTTTGCGCCATAGTTGTTGGTAAGCATTGGCAATATAGGAATGCCCGCACTACGCATTAGCTTCAGTGCTTTTTTGTCTATCCTACTTTCCAGTTGGTCGGTATTAGGGTTTATAAAAAACCACTCTGGCAACACCATATTGAGGTTTTTAATATTGTTTTTTAGCGACAAATAGGCTCGTTTGTCCCAATTTACATACCATGCAGAACGTATTCCCATTCGCGAATCGGTCCACTCGGCAATGTATTTTTGCGTTAAGCTGTTTGCCTTTCCAACAAATCGGTGCTGTTTTGCTGCAATATGAGCATCGTTGCTATGCATTCGCTGTTCGTGAAAGAAGTCGCGAAACGACTTGTATTCTTTCGACGTTTTATTGTCTTTTAGAAATGGTTTTCCAGCCGAAACCACGCTACGATAGTCGTGGCGAAAAGGCATTTGGGGGCTTTCTTCTAATGCGAACATTGCCAAAAACACTGCTCCCAGTAGTATAGCAATGGTTAAAAGTACACGTAATGTCCATTTAAAACGATTCCAGCGTTGTCGCGAATCTGTTTGAAATACTTGTTTATCCATACCTCAATCTGTATAAATTTCCTTAGTGTGTTTTGAAACAACATACAAAGGTATAACATTTTATATATTCTTGCTTACTTTTTGGTGCAAAAAAGGTGAATAAAGAATTAAAATAGTGTAATAGAAGACATTTGCCTGAATTGACTTACCAGACCATTGCACCATTATACATTTTATGGAGTTGCCGTCTGAAGGAATAGAAACAGATATCTGAAACGTTTACGACAGATATCTGAGAGACTCGTTACAGATATCTGAGACGATCGTCTTAGACGTCTAAAACTTTGTGCGTACATATACCATTGTGGCACAACACATTATAGATAGCAAAAAAATAGGACTTTCAGAATAATCTGAAAGCCCTAAAAACTCTAACTACTATTTACGAACAACCGAAAAGAGAATACTCTCAACCCTAAGCTACTGAGTGTGAAAGATGCCTAAACATATATTTAGCAAAACTCTCTTTTGCATTTTGTTTCGTAATTTTGCTTCGTTCAATAGCGATTTTTATTTAACTAGTATTTTCTTTTTATTTATTACATATACGCCTGAAGGAAGTGTAGAAAGAGTTGCTGTGGTGCCCACTTTTGCACCCGAAACAGAGTAAACTGGCTGTGGTGTAGCAGTAGAATCGGCATTTGCGTTCTCTATTCCAGCTGCTGTAGCTATAGTTAGCTTACCTTTTTTGTAAGTAAATCTGTAGTTTTGAGCCTCACCACCACTTATAATTATCTCGTATTCGCCCGCCGGACTACTTTCGGTTGCAGTAGTTGTAACAACAGGAACTTTGGTAAGAACGTGCTCGTTTTCGCCATTTACAAATCCTCTATAGTACAATATGAACTCTGGATTAGGCTTTCCTTCTTGACGTGTAACATCGTTAGTAGTAACAGTAAGCATAGCTTTGTCTACTGTTAGTGTTCCACCAACAAGCTGAACACTCTTGTCGGCAATAGTGCCATAGTCTATATGGATTTCATATTTTCCTACTGGCGACTTAGCATCAGCCACACACGTAATTTCTGGTTTTCCCTCTAAGTACTCTCCACGAATGCTATATCCAAACTTCGGGTTTGGTTCGCCATATTCGCGAATGGTATTGCGCACTGTTACAATGCTACCAAATTCTTTTATATTTCTAACAAGAAGACCACCCCAACCACGGTATAACTTCTTTGTATCAATAGGAACTCGTAAAACGATATTGCTGATTGGACTACTTAAGAACATATCTTTACCCGCCTTTGGAGGTTGTTTTGCAAATATTTTTATCTGGCTTAAGCTATGACAACCTGCCACGCTCTCTTTACCTAAACTTGCGATAGAGGTGGGCAAAACAATACGTTTTAATCCTGTACAGCCAGCTAAAGCATAATCGTGAATACCAGTTATGCCCTCAGGAACTACAAGATCGGTTACCATTCCAGGTATCGCACTAATTATTTCGTCGCCTTTTTTATTTAAGAAAATACCATCGCTGTAAACAAAGTTGTCGCCTCCATTAGCAGGAATATTCTCTATTGTTCCCAAAGCACGACAGAAAGCAAATGTACCATCGGCAATGGTTTTTAAGCCATCGGGCAAAACAAGTTTGCGCAAACTATTGCAATTGTAGAAAACACGCTCTGGAAGATTATCGTTAGAGGTTGTTAGATTACCATCTTTGAGGTATGCTCCGCCACCACTCACAATTTTTGCACCTTTAAGGTCGAGCATATACAGTCCGCCTTGTGTGAATTTTCCATCAAAATCGCGACCTGCCATCTCGCGAATAACACGGAAGTCGGCTCCATTAATCTCGCCAATCAAAGTAAGTTCGCCTATCTCTGTGCGCATATTAGCAGGAATGCTATCAGATAAAACGCCAGCTTTAGGCAACTGAATGGTACGGTTCTTTAATTCTTTAGGTGTACCGTAAACGCCTCGTATAACATCTTGGTCAGATGTAAACGAGTACATATTGCCAGGGTTAAGCAGGTCTATCTTGTAATAACCGTTTACATCGCCATTCCAACCCCAGTTTACACTTACTAAACCATCGCTATTATAGCCATCTAACACAAAGGCGTGTCCAGCGTCTTGTCCCATAGAGCCCGGACTAACACCACCATAAATAAGTGGGTGTCCGCTTGATAGTTCACTGAAAATAATGTCCATCCATTCTTTAGAAGAATAGTTTGCACGAACTAAATGCTCAACATCTGAAAAGCCAAAATAAGTACGAAGACCTTCAGCGCAATCGTTCATAAAGGCTCCACTACCTTCGTTCGGACCTCCGTATCCCATTTCAGATGCTACGCCACAATGCAACATTAGTGTAGCCACAGCATTAGCTTCTTCGTTTGTATAGCTTCCACTGTAGTCATCTTTCATATTAGCCCAATCGTAAACTGTATTTCCGAAGTTAGCTTCTATGGCATCTCCATCATAATCGTTGGCTGGATAGTATACAGTGTGTGAGCCTATGCCGCGTAAAGGGTATTTAAAGTAATTAAGAACCTGTGCTGTTGCCGTTGCTACACAACCTGTAAGCAATCGTCCTTTTGGCGTATTGGGCAACAATTTATTGTATGGCATTTGTTGCCCCCAAACGGTTGTTAGCATCGTTGGAACTTCAGACTTATATTTAGTAGGGTCTGGTTTAATAACATTAAGAGGGGTATTGCTTTTTACTGCCTTAGTTATCACTTCATCAATAGCTTTCAACCACCAGTTGAATCCAGGATTATCGCTTTGCGTATAATCAGTTTCCGATACTCCCAACAGTTCTGGTGCGAGGTCGTCTGCCGATATTATGGCAAACCCACCTTGTTTATAGCCATATATTGAATACGCCTTTGTATGTTTTAGTTCGCGCAACTGTTCAGTGCTTCTAGTTCCGCTGCTTGTACGCTTACCTGTTTTGTAAGCACTTAAAGTTGTTTGTAGGTTAATTGCACGTGCTGCAGTTTTCTTCATATCAGCTGTTGTGCGAGGTTTAGCCCCTACCGCCACGGGCAGAAGTGTGAGTAGCACAAAGGCTACCAGCATTTTTTGTTTAACGTTCATATAGGTTTTATATTTAAAATGAATATCAATGAGAATATTAATTGAATTTCTAACAGCTATTCCACTCTCTATATATAAAAATGTCGGTGCTCGCTATTCCCGATATGGGAGCGAACACCGACAAAGAGCATTTATTCGATAAGTATTTTCTTGTTGCCAACAACATAAACTCCTTTGCGTAAACCACGAAGTGTAGTTGTATGGCGACGTACAAGTTTGCCATCGACGGTGTAAACATCTACTGGTTTGCCGTCGGTTATGACGTTTTCGATACCTGTTGGTACATTTACTTCTACTGGAGCTGACTCTGTTCCGTCGGCATAAATGGCTGTAACGGCATACTGGGTATTCGCTCCAGCATTGACATCTACGCAATGGCGGACGGTAACAGGCACCTTATTGATGAGTGTGCCAGCCTTGTAGATGCCATAATATATTGGTGTAGGCGTTTCTTTTGTATAAGTAACGTCGTCAATTCCAAACATAAGACCAGTTTGTGGGGTTGTCTGATGAATTGCAAAATAGGTTGTTCCAGCAGGCACATTGATGGTTACCTTCTCCCATTCGCCCGATACAGCCTGACGATTTTTAAGAACAATATTGGTAAAATCTGTAATGTCATTACCTGCTGACGAATAAAGTACATCATAATTTTCAATATAAGCAACATTATTCACCGTCATATTATGCACATAGAACGATATTGTTTGCGCCTGTCCTGATAGTTTTGGACTAATAATCCAGTTATCACTATTTACATAAGATTGCCCTGTTTCATCAAGCTCGTATGGAACTGAAGCATACTGCTGACCCGAGAATGGTTTCAGCCAAGGATTAAGGGTTGCCACATTTTCGCCTAATACAAAAGGATTGAATATGATATAGGCGAACTGTGTGAACTGATTGGGGTACCAAAGATCGTCGAAGAAACCACCAGAATAGCCGCCATTGGCATCAATAAGAGTCCAATCGCCAAACTCTGTAGACCATGCATCATAGCGTTCGAAGTCTTCTGTTACTGTTTGCGGAGCTGTATTGGGTGCTTCCCATTCCAGTGATACATTCGATTGTTCCCTTGTTCCTCTCAGATTCTGTATCGTTGGCTTTTCAGAATCTTCAAGTCTGATGGTCGTTTCTGCCTTATTATCGGTGTTATCTAAGTCTTTATCGTATTCCACTTCTGTGATAACCTTCATCTCTTTTGCGTCTGCAATGATAGCAGATGATGGCACTTGGAAGTCTAAAGTGCAGCTACTGAATGGTGCGAGTTTATCATTCCATTCATAAGAATTTATCTCTTTGCCACCAGATTTAAGACGAACGGTGAAGTTTTTGGCTTCACATTCGCCAATATTCTCTACTTTCACCTGGAGTTTGGCAGTACGTCCCTTGATAATCTTGCCTGTTCCAGATACGGTAACAGCCAAATTGTTGCGCTGAACCTCCATGATACGAATGTTATCGACGAAGATTGGCTCGTGGTTAGTGCCGCCAACAGCTTTGAATCCAATAAATACAAAGCGCTCATTTTCGAACGCGCTCAATGGAATAACCTCGTTAAACCATGCCTGATTGTTATTTATTAGAGAGTAATCTATCGTTTTTAGTTCGGTGCGGGTGCCGTCTGGACGTTGCACAAATACTATAAGTTTGGTGTCAGGGAAGTTCTTTCGTCCGTAGCTGAATATCAATTTAGGATTGGTAGTGCCGATAAGCGAAATCTTTCCTGTGCCTAACGTACTTTCATCGCCTGTGTGTGCAGGTTCGAAACAGAGTGCGCCACCGTCCTTATCGTATGCTACGCCACGTCTAATCTTCCACGATGTGCCTTTCGTATCGGCCAACCAAACCAACGAAGAAAGCGATGCGTTGGCAAAACTCTCCTTGAATGGAACGTTATAAGCTTTTCCGGCAATGAGTCGAGTGGTAGCTATGCCACTGCTTCCCAACTGATTTTGCGCTGAAACGCCCCAATAAACAAAGTGTTGTTGCTCGCCAGTGTTAAGGTCTACAGGCGTTACGTCGTAGCTATTCTTATTCTTAAACGAAGCCAAAGTGTCGGTAGGCTCTTTTGAATTTTTCATAGACATAACGTAATAGGTAATCTCTTCAGGTACAACAACGCCACCATTAGCTCCAACAGTAGAAGTTTTATCCCATGAAAGGGCTGCAACAGTGTTCTTATCCAATGCCTTCAATCCTGTAGGAGTAGCTGGTATATCGAAACCTACAAAGGCTTTTGCCACTGCTTCGCGACCTGCTCCTGCTGTATTATAAGCTACCACCTTATATATATGTGCGCCTTTTGCAACATTGTCGTCCTTATATGTCATGACTTGACCGCTCATAAGGTTCTTCAAAACACCGAGTTTCGCATCGTCGCGGTATATAACTGCCGAATCTAACTGGGCAGTAAGGGCGTCTCCATTGACTGCTTTCACTGGCATTTTGAAGTTTAATGTTGCTTTCTCTCTTCCTGTTTGGTCTACAATAACGTGGAAATCGGTCGCTGCATCAGGTGCTGTGAAGAGCGCACCAGGCACCAATTGGAAGTTGCGAACATAGAAACGCCATTGGTTAAAGCCACTCTTATCGTGAATGGCAAGATGGTATGAACCATCTTTAGGTACTTTCAGTTCGTAAGAAAACTTTGTTTGTGCCTTCGGAACAAGTACTGGCTGCCCCACTTTCGCATAGTTTTCAGGGTTATAACCTTCGCCACAAGCAAGTTGGAACACCTCTTTAAACTGTTCAGCAAGCGTGTTATAGGCTTCAAAAGAAACAGTATAGAGTCGGTCTGCCTTTAGTTCAAACGGTGGAGATAGTAGCCAATCGTCAGCTACTCCCTTAGGATTATATCCCGATTGAGCCCTTCCTTTCCAGTCATCAGCCAATCCCCACTCCCAAGTTTGGCCGTCGTCGTTTGCATCTATGGCTGTAAAGTTGTTGAAAGATTCCTCATCGTAGAAGCTTTCCTTAAACGGTGGCACGATGGCCTTACCTATAACGATTCCGTTAGAAGCCACTTCATTACCTTGACGGTTGCCCGCTTTCGGTGTAATAGCGAAACTATACTTCTTTAATTCGGTGGTTGTGAAAGGTACCGTCAGACTGTTTCCTGCTACATTGGTTTGCACTTGGGCTCCATCTGGCATTCTTTTCACGTCGTATATCACTTCTCCAACATATCCGCCGTGCTTTCCTTGCGTTACAGAATGCCATGTAACAACAGCCTTTGTGCCGTCGTAGTTGAACTTCACACGCTCTATATCGGCAGGAATGTCGTAGCCTACCCATGCAGTATATCTTACTTTAGGCGATGAGCCTGCAGCGTTGGCTATGGTAACGAGGAACTTTGTGTCGCCACCAGATACGGTTATTTCGTCATCAACCTTAGCTCCTGCCGTAGCAACAGCTTTCTTTACAGTGTCGTTATTAGCCACAACATAATATGTAAGATTGCCTGTTAGCGGTTCACCGTTTATCTTTTTGCTTGGAGCAGTGAACTGAATGCGTCCTGTGGTATTACCCTTTTCAAATACAAACTTAAGGTTGTTTATACGTGCAGGTGCCTCTGGTGCTGCTGTTGTTGTGGGTATTGTCAATGCTAATATCTGCGTTTCAGATGGCATATCACCTATTTTGTTCGCCTTTCCAGTTGTAAGGTCTACGTTATATAGCACCGACTTGCCGTCTTTATCTATACTTGCCCAATAGAATATATTTGTTTTCTGATCTATCTCCCCACTTTGTTGGTAATAACTACCATCTGAATCTCTCACAGTAACACCTGTTGAACCTACTAATGTTTCCTTTCCATCTGTTGTACTAATGGAATAAAGATTCCCATCAAGTGATATTCCATAGAGTGTACCTTCTTTACTTATACCGAGTGCTACATACTGGCGTTCAGCCCAACCAATGAAGTTACGCTTCATCTTAGTATAATCAATGGTTCCCCACTGCAGGTTCGTACCACTCTCGTCCCAGAATACGCCGTAAATCTTACCTGTGTTACGGTCTTGTGCAGTTTCCATGGCGCACAAAGAAAGTCCATCTCTACCTAAATTATCGTCAGATAACTGTTCCCACGTATCTATATCATAAGTGTAATGGTGTACTTTTATTTGACCTTCCGAGTATGCCAAGAGGTCTAAATACATGGCATGGAACACGTCGCCGACGATTCCGCTTCCTGAATTCACCTCCATATAGTGCATAAGTCCTAATGGTTTCACTTCAATAGGGACTGTTGTGCCTACCGAATACATGCCGTAGGCAGCCTCACCCACCTTCCATCCTTCTTGATGAATGACGTTTCCCCACAGCACAATGCCTCCATTAGTCTTCAAGAGTGGCGCAGCAAGCGGCTTTTGCAGAGGTGCAGCCACTGTCTGCAATAGTATATTGTCTGTACTTGGACGCTGAGCGACAGGCATTTTGAGGGTTGAACCCATCGCCATACCACCTTGTCTTGCCGACAAGGCGTTTCTTAGTGTACTCTCACGCTGGCTGTTGTTCTGTGCCATCATTGCTGATGACCAGCATAGCAAAAAGGCTATGATGCCAGCAAACATAATGTAAGACTTCTTTTTCATAAGCAATAAATTTAGTGAGTAATATGCCATCACGATGATGACGAAAGTTTCTCGGTTGTTTCGTACTTGTCTACGGTTATAGGGGTGCATAGTGCTATGTATTTATACATAGTTACAGCCTACTGCACACAAAAGGTCCATTTATAGAAATAATATGGTGCTTGTTTGCCTTAAAATAACTGTATTCGTTTATATATTGCTTTTTTACGTTACTCTGCCGAACCTCTATATATAATAAGGTGTACAACAGTGCGTGCTTTCTCTATTGTTTCTTTCGTTTTGAAGGTCCACAATGTTTTGCAAAAATAAATATATTATTTCAACTACACAAACGAAAGAGAAGAAAAATCTCAATATGTTTTCAACATTCTGTAAGCTGTTATTACGACAAGAAAAGGAAATTAGCGGTAAATGAAAGAAATGATGTGAGGTTATGGTAGAGCGATAAGGGAGGAAGACGAAGGGGTAAACTTATTTAACGATATAGAAACGCTAAGATTTCAATATTTGGGAGATAACAAATCAAAAACAACCCCTTGCATCTTTACGCAAGGGGTGTAAGGGGGTAAACAAAGTTGTTTCGAAGCTCTCGTTATGCTTCTGTAGCAACCCTATTGTGGCAATACCACCAACTGAAGACTATCGGTTTTTATGCGCACCTTAAGCCATTTGTAAAGCTGTTGCTTGTCGTTTGCAGGAAGTGTTTTGTTGGTTTTAATCACCGCAAGCACGTATTTTTGGGTGAGAGCAGTATCTACAAAGACTTCAGAAGTGTGCGAAAGGGTTATACTTTTAGCTTCCGGACAAATGGCTTTCAGCTCTTGTTTCATCTCTTTAGCCAACTCCGGATAACGTGTATAAGCCGCTAACTGCTTCTGTAAGGCATCGTTTTGGTACACTTGTTCCTTCAAATCGGAAGACGTTCCTTCGCCTGCTGCTACCAAACCGCGCTTCTTTTGCTGCATAGCCATAAGACTATCAGCACTAGCACCTTGTATAATGCGAAGTCGATAGTCGGCTAACTGATAGTCGGACAGGGCTTCCTGTGCCTTCTTAACGTTGCTATTAGAAATAGAATTGCCTATTGTAATAACATCCAACGTTTTGTTTTCTTTGTCGAAAGTGTGCGAAAGAATGTAAGTTCCTTTGTCTTTTATTTCGTTGCGCAGAAAGCTTTCGACGTTATTTTCGATGACACTCTGCTTAATAATTTGCCATGTCATGTAGCCAGCAGGTATCATTGTGATGATAACAATACTTGCAATACAGTAGTTTACATACTTCAACTTCTCCTGATGGACTATCTTTTTACGATGGAAGTGCATTAAACGAACGCCCACGCAGGTGGTGAAAGCGATGAAAACAGTATTGATGAAGTAAAGATAAAAGGCACCCAAGAAGTAAGATATGTTGCCCATTGCAAGTCCGTAGCCCGCCGTACAGAGTGGTGGCATTAGGGCAGTAGCAATCGCAACACCCGGTATCACGTTGTTTTTGCCTTTTGTAGCTACTGCCAAAATACCTGCTGCACCGCCACAGAGTGCTATCAACACATCGTAAAGTGTGGGCGATGTACGTGCAAGAAGTTCTGATTGTGCTTCTGTGATAGGCGAAAGGGAAAAGTAAATGGTAGCTGTAACAACGCTGAGAATGGTGGTAATGAGGTAGTTGATGATAGCTTTCCTGAACAAATTCAGGTCGGCTATTCCTATCGCTAAGCCCATTCCGATGATTGGTCCCATCAGTGGCGAGATGAGCATGGCACCGATAATGACAGCTGTTGAATTGACATTGAGTCCTAAGGAAGCGACGAAGATAGCAAGAATAAGTATCCATAAGGGTGCTCCCTGGAAGTTTACACCTTCGGTTATCTGTGCTATTATGTTGTCTTCAGAGGCTCTATCGGGCATTACATTGAAGCATCGCTTAACTAATTGCCACAGTGTTTGTTTGTTTTTTGTGTCCATACGTTTTGTTTTTGTGTGTGCAAAGATAATGTTTATTTGTGATATAATGGTATTGTTGATAACGATTTTTTCGGTGTAGCAATGGGATTGATGGAAATTAGAAGGACCATGAATAATAGGAAAACTGTAGGCAACAGGAAGGTCATCAAACAAAAAAGGAGCTCCACCAAGCGGTGAAGCCCCTTCAAAAGTGGGTTACTGCATTAAAAGAATACAGCTACTGTGTGGTTAAACCTTACTTTACTACCACTTTTTGTGTGCCTTTAGCGGTGCGCACAAGGTAGATTCCCTTTTCGAGGGCGATGGGCTGACCAGCTTTAACAGCGCCACTAAAGAGGTGAGTGCCGTCGATGCGCACTACGCTGATATAGTTATCAACGCCAAGAACATAGATTCCTCCATCGGCAATGCGTAGGCTGACATCGGCTGCAAGGGCAGATACGCTGTTAATGCCAGTTGTTCCTATCTTCTTTAAGCATATATTGTCTAAGTAAAGGTTCATTCCTTTCTCTACATCGGTAGTGTTAGCATGGAATCCAATATATATTGGTGCCGTCTGTTTAGCTGTAAATTCAACAATGCGCGGAGCAAACTTGTCTGTGTCTTCTTGTGTATCAGGCACCAATTGTTCGGTCATAGCAGCAGATTCGGGTTGTAAACCGTACATCACTTCATACTTTTCGGTGCCGATGGTGCGTATATCGAACGACAATTCGTATATTGCGTCTTTCTCTACGGCTATGAATGGTGTAAACAGCCAGTCGTTTTTAGGAGATGAAGAGCTATATATCTTCATGAATTTGTAGTCGTTGTCCCAGTCCCAATAGGCGTTTCCGTCGCCAAGATGTTCAGTAGTAAAGAGCAATACCTCGTCGTTAGTATCGAAAGTTGCGGTATAAGGCTCTTCGAAAGGCTTACCTATCATTATCTTATTCGATGCTGTTGGAATGCCTTTATGGTCGTCGTCGATGTAAGGGGTAACATCGAAGAAGCACTTTTCAGCCTTTTCTTGTGTAACGTTGTAAGTATATGGCGATGTGGCAGCATTATCTACTATTTCGCCTGAAGGCATTTTGCGCACCTGGTATTTCACTTCTGTTGGATCTACGTAGCCGTTGTACATTCCTTCTGTGGCTGCGTCCCAGGTCAATATCAGCTTATTAATATCTTCGCCTTGTGTTAGTTTCACGTTCTTCACCTGCTTTGGTGTATCGTGTCCCACGTAAATGTTCTTTATTTCTGCCTTGTCGCCATCGCCTTCTGCATTTATCACAATAACAGCAAAGCTGTGTAAGCCTTGCGTTGTGGTTACTTCTGCTGTGATAGCCTGTCCTGCCTGTGTGGTGCCGCTGGTGTTTTCCACGCCATCAACAAGCACCTTGTAGGTTAAAGCTCCCGTAAGAGGCTGGCCGTCGTAGGTTTTTGTAGGTGCCGTAAAGCCTATTTTGCCTTTCAAATCGCCATTTGCGAAGTCGGCAACAATATCTGTTGGCGCTGCAGGAGCACCTGGATTCACTATCTTATCGCCCACCCAGAGGCAACCAAATTCCTCTTCGTGCTTAAATTCGCGTAGCATTGTGCTGGTCTTAGCCTTTAGGTCTATTTTATAAATGCCCGGTGTTCCGCCCCAATCGTCGAGCGTTGCTGCCCAATAAAGGGTGTTATTGTCGTTTGCGGGGAAGGCTGCAGACTGCTGATAAAGCGGATTCATGCCCGTAGAGAGTATCTCTGTGAATGTAGCATCGGTTGTTGAGATTTCTCCTACCCTACCTGCTGAGTTTATTCCGTATAGTTTTCCTTCTTTGTTAAAGGCTATTGCGAGAATGTTGTTGCCCAATACGCCCACCTCTTTGCGTTCGTGTTTGGTTAGTTCGAGGGTGCAGAGCTTATAGGTTGAACCATCTTTGTAGACTGAATATACCTTGTCTGTTGTTTCATCGTAGGCTATCGGACAACCTATAGATACCATGTCGGCAGGCACTTTGTGGCGTGTTATTTGAGTGAAATCGTTGGCGTTGTAGATGTACACATACATATCTGCACCATAATCGGAGTCGTCTTTCACAAAAAAATAGTAGCGGTCTTTCACCTTCACAATGCCATAGTCGGGTGTATATGGTATTTTTTGCACTTCAGTAAAGTTAGATGTAGATGCTGTTGTAAACTTATAGATACCATTATTCTCTCTTGTGCCAACAAGATGTCCGTACAAAGTATATTCTGTTTGTGCCGTTACAGGTAGCGCAGCAAGCAGGCTAACAAGCAGAGCTATACCTGCAAAGAGTGTAGTAAAAAGTCTTTTCATCGTATGTATTCTTTTTATTAATTATTAGATAGTTCTACAGTTTTTAGGTTATTCCCGTTTCTATACATTGGCATTTGCGCTTTTTATGCGCACATATTTGTATCTTTCTACGGCGATACCTCTATTTTTCCACCTCTATATATAACAAGACGTAGACGTATATATGCTTTTAAAATAATATTTGCCAACAAATGGTAGTATTTGTTTGCAAATGTATAAATATTATTTTAAAAATGCAAACAAAATGGAATAAAAACTATCATTTATGCAGCTCAGCAGAAAAAAGGTGATGAATTTTCGGCAAAAAGAACTATTGTGGTAAGTCTTAATTATATATAATTGAATAACAAACAACATATTGCTGTTCAACAAGTTGTAAGAATACATTAATTAAAACATTCTATATAATGTATTCTATAAATCTTCTGTTGAATGGGTATATTTTAGGTGTTATAATATAGCGTTATATGGGTGGTGTTTCTTGATGATATCTAAAACGAATGCGATAGATATCTGAAACGTTACTGACAGATATCTGAAACGTTACTGACAGATATCTGAAACAAGCGTGATAGATATCTGAAAAGAAAGTAACTGTATTTAGCAGATTTTTCTAAATATCTAAGATGTTCTATCTTATTGAGAATAAACAAATAAGCACTGTTTATAACCTTCCAACTTCGTTTCTACTAAACTTGCATTTATGGTTATGCGAGAGGACTATATGTATGGTCTGGGGCTATTATTGTAAACAAAAGTAGAAACTTAATGAAATGTTGTAACAAACAGTATCACAACAAATTGTTTACACGAATATAGTTGGCTTAATGTATGTTTTTCGATGTGCGGACGCTGTTAGAAGCGTCCGCTGTATATTAAGAAACGACTTATTGATAGTTGTATATTATAAGTCTTTAAATGTTTTGCTAATATACTTAAAGTATTACTTTAACTCTCTTTTCACCTCTTCGAGTGCAGCAATCCAATTGGTATCGAGGGAGAATTGCGTAGGATAATCCTCACGATTGTAGTATGCTAATACCACTTCATCGTCCTTATCGCCATACAATGGGTTGTTTATACTAGCATCGCGGAATATCTTTTTTATGCGGTTTTTGTCTTTATCGGTACCTGCTTTCGCATAATTCTTTAGATAAAGGTTCACGAAGTCGTACATATAATATGCCATTGAGTCTAACTGTGCATTCAGATGGGCTACTTCTTTACCCGTTAATTCCTTGTCGGAAACAGACAATGCTTCCAGCGTCTTGGTTTTTAAGTAAGATATTGCGTCTACTCTAAACGATGCTATCTTACGAATCTCGGTATCTTCAGACTTATCTGAAGCCACTTTATATGAACTTCTATAAATCTGGTCGTATACGCGTTGTGGTGTTTGAGCATAAGCAGTGGCTGTAAACAAGATGGCTACAAGTGCCATAGTTACCTTTTTTAAATTCATCATTGTTATTGAGTTTAATTGTTATCGTTATTGTTTAATACTATTTATTTTAACTATCTTATAATGTTTGTTCTTGCTTTCGCATCGTCTTAATTGCTATTCAACAATGTAGAAATAGTGTTATTTATATTTACTAATTATACCTATCTTTGTGCAAAAGTACAACTCTTATAACTTAAAACCGTACAAAACGCTTATTTTTTATAGAGTTTTATGTTATTTATTACTAATGCGCGACTTGTTTTTAAGTGCAAAATCTTTCCACGATCCATAGTGTTT
Source organism: Prevotella pallens (assembly GCF_900454935.1). NCBI lineage: Bacteria > Pseudomonadati > Bacteroidota > Bacteroidia > Bacteroidales > Prevotellaceae > Prevotella > Prevotella pallens. The sequence goes on along the minus strand of NZ_UGTP01000004.1, from coordinate 84,510 downwards.
AGCATCTGAATTAGGACGATTAGACTGCAGAAAGTGGCAATAGGCAGCACCCAGAGCATCGGTTGCGTCCATAAATTGTGGCATTTCGCTGTCTTGCAAGTGCAACAAACGTTGCAACATACCCGCAACTTGGTCTTTAGAAGCAGAACCATTGCCTGTTATTGCCATTTTTATTTTCAATGGAGCATATTCGTGTATGGGCACATCGCGTTGTATTGCGGCTGCAATAGCCACCCCTTGTGCTCGCCCTAACTTCAACATAGATTGTATGTTCTTACCAAAGAAGGGAGCTTCTATAGCCATTTCATCGGGTAAATAGGTTTCTATTATACTTGTAACGCGTTCAAAAACTTTACCTAAACGTAGATAAACGTCTTTCTCTCTGCGCATATCTATAACTCCCATCACCACCATTTCAGCCTTATTACCGTGTACACGGATAACGCCATAGCCCATAACATTAGTACCGGGGTCTATGCCTAATATGATTTTAGACGGATTTTGCTGCGCTGTTGTCATATTTCTATCTATCCATATACGGATTATGCGCCAGTTCGTAGCCCATTGTTGTTTGCTCTCCATGCCCTGGGTAAAGCACAGTATCGTCGGGAAGCTGCGATAACTCTCGTAAACTACTAATCAGCTGAAACATACTACCGCCCGCAAAGTCGGTTCTTCCTACACTACCACGGAAGAGAGTATCGCCTGTAAATGCCACTTTTTCGTCTTTACAATAGAATGTTACACCACCGGGGGTGTGTCCTGGGCACTCTATAACCGTTAGTTCGTGATGCCCAAACTTTATTATTTCGCCAGCGTTAAAGGTGTGTTCAACAGGTGGGAAGTCGTAGTTTAGCTGCATTCCAAACATATTTTGCGCCTGTTCTTTGAGCGAACGCAAAGCAGGAGCGTCTTTTTCAGACACCTCTGGCAACAGTCCGAACGTATCGTTAATGGTGTTTATGCCGAAATTATGGTCCAAATGTGCATGCGTTGTCAGCAAATGTACGGGTTTAAGATGGTTTTCTTTTATGAAATTCACTATTGTTTGGCGTTCTTCTTCATAGAAAGCACCACAGTCAATGATTACACATTCCAGACTGTCGTCCCATACTATATAGGTATTTTCTTCTATCATATTGAACACAAAACACTTTATCTGTATCATATAAATATTGTTTTTTGAGTGTTATAGTTTACTTTAATGCTTGTAATAAACATACTAAACACGAGGAACATATATCAAATTCTTCTCTTCGAACCACGCTTCTTCAAACCATTGCGATAGTTCTTCTTGAATAGCTACCTTTTTATAGGGTTTCAATTCCTCATCGAGTGTTCCTCCTTTCAGCACTATTACACCATTCTCCACCACATTATGGTTGTCTTTAGCAATGTTTTTGCGCACAATTTTCATCATGTCTGGTAGTGGCATCACGGCTCTCGACACAATAAAATCGAACTTTCCTTTCTCTTCTTCGCCTCTCTTGTGTTGCAAAAGCACATTTTCTAAGCCTATAGCATTGGCTATTTCAGTGGCAACTTTAATTTTTTTGCCTGTACCATCTATCATTTTGAAGTTTGCATTGGGAAACATTATTGCCAAAGGAATGCCTGGAAAACCACCACCAGTGCCAAAGTCGAGCACATTTGTGTCGTCTCTAAAATTTATAAACTTGGCAATTGCAAGTGAATGAAGCACATGGTGTTCGTATAAATTAGTTATATCTTTACGCGAAATAACATTTATTTTTGCATTCCACTCGGCATACAAATTGTACAAAGCGTTAAACTGCGCTTGCTGTTGAGCTGTTATTTGAGGAAAATATTTGGTTATAATGTCTGACATATCTATATTTTTCGTTAGTTTTCTATGGTTACTCGCACTTCGTTAGGATTAATTTCTCCTGGCGAATATATAAATGTTGTGGAATCGTCGTACAGAATAAAATTGGTTGAAGGATAGGGTTTTATCCCTACAAAGTAACCTTTGGCTTGCGCTTCAGACACATCGTCGTTATCCCAACCATTGTTTTTCGCCATTTGTTCCACTATTTTCTCCGCCAAAGTTGCTTTGTAATCGTCGCCAAAGGTCTCTTTCAGCGTTATTTGCCTACCAGTTTTTGGATCGATATTAAAGCAAAGCGAATATTTAGTGATTGTTTCGCCTGTCTTAATAGATATATTCGATATGTAAACCACATAGTTTTCCTTACCAGAAAGTATGCGCGTATCTATGTTAAGTGCCCAATCCAGCTGACTTGCAGCGTGTTCTCGGTCTTTTAACCAGCGTGCAAGGTCTAAATATTCCTTACCATAGTTCTGCACTAAACGTTCTATTACCTGCTGAGGTGTAAGTTTTTCGTAGCTTGTTGCAAAGTAATTGGGTTGCAAAGTGCCCATTCTAAGCAACGAATCGTTAGCTGTGGCATACTGTTTACCTTTTAAATACACATAGTTAATGTGTATTTTACACGCAGCATCTTTATTAAACCAAATAATAGTGTCTATTTTAACTGTACTGGTGGGTACAATTGCCTTTACTTTTGCTTGCTTCTTTGTACAACCTATAGCCATAAAGCAAGCCAATACAAAAACTAAAACTGCTGTAAATATATTCTTTACCATATCAATTGGCAAAGTTACAAAAAAACTTTCGTAACTTTGCACACGATAATAATAATATAATGAAAATGATAAAGGCGTGTCTTTTCGATTTAGATGGTGTGGTTTTCCATACCGAACCACTTTATACTGAGTTCTGGAAGAGTATATTTAACGAGTTTTATCCTACCGAACAAGGTTTAGAATTAAAGATTAAAGGACAGACTCTCGCCCAAATTTATAATCGTTATTTTGCTAAACAAGTCAATCAACAAGCGGAAATAACACGCCGACTGGACGCCTACGAACAACAAATGCCCTACACATTCGTAGATGGCTTTGTGGACTTTGTGCAACAGTTGAAGCAAAATGACATAAAAACCGCTATAGTAACAAGTTCCAATAAAGCTAAAATGGAAAATGTTTACCACCAACACCCCACATTTAAACAGCTTTTTAATGCTGTGTTTACAGCAGAAGACTTCCACGAAAGTAAACCTTCGCCCGATGGATATATCACTGCTGCACGTGCATTGGGTGTAGAACCAACTCAATGTGTAGTGTTTGAGGATAGCTTTAATGGGCTTCGTGCAGGTGTTGCGGCTAAGGCACGAGTTGTTGGATTGGCTACTACCAATTCGGTAGAAAGCATTAAAGAGTTTACAAAAGAAGTGATACCAAACTTCGTTGGCTATAAATTAACAGAACAGCAATAAAACATAAACAACGTAATGGGCTATTTATCAACAGATAAAAAGAAAATAACTGCAATAACACTTCGGCAGATGAAGAAGGCTGGAGAGAAGATTGCGCAGATTACTGCCTACGATTTTACGACAGCAAAAATATTTGATGAGGCTGGCATCGACAGCATATTGATTGGCGATTCGGCTTCGAACGTAATGTGCGGAAACGACAATACGTTGCCTATAACTATAGAAGAGATGATTTACCATGCCAAAGCTGTTGCCAAAGCGTGTACCCATGCCTTTGTAGTATGTGATATGCCGTTTGGTAGTTATCAGGTTAATAGAGATGAAGGTGTGCGCAATGCTATCCGTATAATGAAAGAAAGCGGCGTAGATGCGGTAAAATTAGAAGGCGGCAGCGAGGTTGTTGCCACCGTAAAAGCTATTATTGCGGCTGGAATACCAGTAGTAGGACATCTTGGTTTAACCCCGCAGAGCGTACATAAGTACGGTGGTTACGGCTTAAGAGCTAAGAACGAGGCGGAAGCAACCAAACTTTTGAACGATGCTAAACTATTAGACGAGGCTGGTGTGTGTGCTTTGGTGTTAGAGAAAGTACCACAAGCATTGGCTACCGAAGTGTCTAAGCAGATTAAAACTCCCACTATTGGAATTGGCGCAGGCAGTGGAACCGATGGGCAAGTGCTGGTTTATGCCGATGCAATGGGTATGACACAAGGTTTCAAACCTAAATTCTTACGTCAGTTTGCCAATATTAGAAAGTGTATGACCGATGGAATCGGCGATTATATGAAGTGTGTAAAAGCGCAAACATTCCCTAACAACGAGGAATCGTATTAGGAAAAACAACCTATCAGGGGGTACAATATACAGGGCTATATACGTGCGTTTTTAGATAAAAGAACATGATAAAAAGACACCCTAAAGCCACAAACAGCTTGCTATAACGTAGCACACAAATAGCAACAACGCAACACTCTCTTAGTCATATTGTTACTATCGTCTTACAATTACAGTAATTTTGCAATACTTCTTTAGACGTTTCTACAAATCGTACGGTTACTATCGTCTTACAAATACAGTAGTTTTGCAATACAATATCGGCATTTCTGCACTGTAAGTGTTGCGTATTTACGAAGTGTTCGCAACGTATTTTGTTGCGTGAATGTTACATTTTTATAATTCGTTCGCAATATTTTGACAGTCTGTAAGCTGCTGTAGGGACCGATTTATCGTGCCCACATATCTATATACACCCACGAAATGCGGAACGAAAATGCGTGTACGATGACGAATATATGCGTATCCGATGATGTGAATATATATATTCGGTGAAATGAAAATGTGTATTCGATAAAACGAAAATGCGGGCGTGGAAACAAAAATGTGTTAGTATGGTTAAACGAAAATATGAGTACGATGAATCGGCTCCTACGGCTGGCGGAGTGTTCGTTGTGTATTTCGTTGGTATCTATGGTCTATTTGGAGAGTAAAAACTCCCTTTTCGCAATACAAGAGGGAGGCTTTTTCTGTTTCCACTCTTAGGAATATCATAGATACTGAGTACATTTTAGCAAACGCGAAACCCTAAATACATCTTAGTTCATATTGCTTTTAGTTTTTATAAAAGCTCGCAACTGTTATTATCTCCCCCTACAATTGATACACCATATATACAAAAAGGACTCGCTTGCTTCACAGCCTACGAGCCCCGTTGAACCAAAAATATAATCTGAATTTATACCTATGAAAAACTATTTACATGAAGTATTCTAAATGTTTCATTTACTTTTCTATCTTCTTTAAGCAAAATAACTTGTTAATAATTATCATGAAAAAAACCTATCTACCTAATAACTAAATTTCTTTATCTTAGTCTTTCTGTGTGCAAAGATACGCACGAACATCGAAATAACCTATATACAATTATCTATTTTCGCATATTTTTATATGCAATCGTTTGCAAATTAAAATATGAAAGCAATATTAACGTAATTCAAAAGGAAGATGCTTACAACTTAAAACAATTAGTAAGAGAATACAAAATGGTACAAACAATATTTCTATATTTATGCAAACACTGTTTATTTAACCTTACATCATATATCAAATATATACAAAACACAATGGCAAGATTGCCGTTTTAGGCTATTGTATACCATTTTTATGAATTTATTATAAGTTCTTTCATATTCCTTATTTATATCTATAAAAATACTGATGTATTTTACGAAGATACAAAAACCCACTTTTTGCAGGTCAAAAAGGTGGTTTTTGTAAGCCAAAAAGGTAGTTTTTGCACGCCAAAAACCATACTTTTGCAACGCAAAAACCATACTTTTACACGGCGAATATGTAACACACAGATAACGAACACGTTGCGAACATTACATAAATGTGTTTCAAACGGATTGCAAATGCATGTCGAATATAGATATGCGGGCACGATAAATCTGTCCCTACAGCTGCTAACAGCCTGCCATTTCGCTGCGAACGGATTGTTAATAATGCAACGAACACCCACGAAATAACCACGAAACACTCCGTAAACACCCAACATTCACCCAACGAAACACACAATGAACAATCCGCAAATATACCACTCCCACCAATGAAATACGCAACGAACACCCCGTAAGGCGTAGGGGCCGATTCATCGCGCCCGTATTCTGACATAAACAAATACACATATCCATTTCACCGCACACGTGTTTCCGTTCGTCATTTTATGGGTGTCTTCCGATATGCGGGCGCGATAAATCTGCCCCTACAGCTGCTGACAGCCTGCCAATAATGTTGCTGACGGATTGCAACAACACAACATTCAAAAAACAAAAACCATACTTTTACAATGTAAAAACCATACTTTTGAAAAACAGAAACCACACTACAGTAAAGTCATCGCTAAAAGAAACATAAACAATAGCCAATATTTAGAAAAATGAAAGTAGTATAAAATTTTTGTGAAAAATATTAGGTTGTATCATAATTTTTACTTAAATTTGCTGCATAAATCTACTAAATAAAAGAAAAAAGCAAAAGAACCAAACAACCGTGTTATACCCACTATCACCTAAATCGGGTACAGACAACACTGGAAAGCCTATAAGCTAACCAACGCCCAAGCCTCCGACACGGCGTTACTCCACAAGAGTTTCAACAGGGAAGGCATACAACAGTATGGAGAATTATCTACTAACGAGAACCAAAAACACAACCATTGTTATTGCGATAGTTGCTTTGTTAGCTCTCGCACAGCAGCTAAAGGCACAAACTAAGTATGATTTCGCCATTGCAGGCACGTGGGTTACATCAGAAAACTGTAACGATTTAACCGTTATACCTGGTGTAGAAGGTAGTGTTAAATACGATGCAGAAAACAAAACCCTATTTCTGAAGAACGCAAAAATAGACGGAGGAAATGCCAATGCTATCTATTCTACCCTCGAAGGACTAACCATTAGGGTGGCAGGAAAGAATCAAATGCGGTCAGACTTTACCTCTACCATACAGTTTACACAGCCTATGCAAATTGCAGGAAGTGGTACATTAAACGTGGAAAATATGCAAGGCGATGCCATTTATGCCAATGCTACCAGCTTAATAATAGATGCATGCACATTGAACGCACGAGGATTAAACTACGGAATAGTGGGCGAAGATGGTAAAAACAACGAAAAACTAACCATAAAATATGCCACCGTAACAGCCGAAGGTAAGAATATTGCCTCGATAGGGTGCTTTAAATATCTTACACTAATGGGGTGCAAAATAAGTCAGCCTACGGATGCTGACTTCGATGAAGAGCTTGGAGGAATAGGCAAAGACGGCAAACTGCTAAAAGAACCTATAACCATTACACCCACAACATACCAAATATGGATTGCAGGAAAGCTTATAACACTGGACAATTGCAACGACCTTACAACTATTCCAGGTGTAGAAGGCACCGTAAAGTTCGACCCTGCAACACGCATACTTACATTAGAGAATGCCAATATAAGCACAAACGCACACTATGGAATACTAAATTTCATGGACAACGTAACTATTCAGCTCGTTGGAACTAACAATATTACGGCCCAACTAAGTAATACTATATATAACAACGACGACTGTTCGCTGAGCGTCGTTGGACCAAATGCTACCCTAAACCTACACGGTGCCATTGAAGCAAAGGACAAAGCGAGTCGTCAAGCATTCCAAAATCACGGCTCAGTAACCATTAGTCAGTGCACCATAGAGGCAAATGCGGGTATCAATGGCTTCTCTTTCGGCGAATGGAAGTTCGACCGTTGTAACATCAAAGTAAAGGGAAACGGCGATGATAAATATCCGTTTGCAGGCAGTATGGCATACTTTACACGCATACCACTATTGGAAGGCTGCGCTCTAAAGGTACCTACTGGCACGCATTGGAAGGAATTTACCGACCAATATGGTACGTGCTACTCGCTCGTAGATGGTTCGGAGAAAACCATAACAGACTGGATTACTATCACAACCGACCCTGCTTACATTGACAAACACACCATTCGGACTACCAAAACCACACAAAACATCTACTCTATTGGTGGTGCACGCCTTTCAACCGAACTCAATCGGCTACCAAAAGGCCTATACATCGTAAACGGAAGGATAGTAGCAAAGCCATAATCTGCTTAGAAACGGAGTGCATTGCGGGCACTCCTGCTACTTCTTTCCTATTCTTAAGAATTCTAAAAAGGTTCAATATACTTAATTTTTTCATTGTTTTAGATAAGAGTATCTATCTATGTGGCTAGGGAGTGCAAGTGGTTTGTACTCCCTTCGTTGTATATTATAGTGGGCTAAAAAGCATTTGTGCACTGCTTAAAACCAAATTACGAATTAGAGTTGTGCCTTATTTTGTTTTATTATTGAACAGCCAATTGAGGTTAAAACCCTTCTTTTAATAATGCAAACTCTACACGCATCTGAATTTATTTCGTAACTTTGTCGGCATCAAAACAATAAACTATTCAGAATTATGTATACACGCAACTTTCTAACAGCACTATTGTTGCTATTTGGTATTGCCACATTCGCACAACAAGAACACTGGGTTGGCACATGGGCTTGTGCCCCACAAACAGTAGATAAAAGGTTTATGCCCTACAACAACCAGATGAATAACAGAGCTGTAAGGCAGATTGTGAAAGTGAGTATAGGTGGAAAAACAATACGATTGAAGCTAAGTAACGAACTGTCTACTACACCCGTAGAAATAGAGAGCGTATATATTGCACAAGCAGAAAACGGTTCGGACATACGCAAAGGCAAGGTTAGCTATCTTAAGTTCAGTGGTAAAGACGGTGTAACCCTACCAGCAGGAAAAGCAATATACTCTGATGAATTGCAGTTCGAACTACAACCGCTAAGCAAAATAGCCATTACCATAAACTATATAAAGGCTCCTAAACAACCAACAGTGCACATGGGGTCGCGCACAACAAGCTATATTCTGAAAGGAAAAGCCAATGCCGACACCAGTTTTCGCACAGCTTTCAAAGAAGAACACTGGTTTAACATTGCAGGAATAGAGGTGCTTAGCAACACAGCAACAGCCATTGCCATACTCGGCAACAGCATTACAGATGGCAAAGCAAGCACAAACAATGCACAAAACCGATGGCCCGACTTCTTCTCGGCTGCCATTAACACACCCGAAAAAGCCGAAACAGGAGTGCTAAATTTGGGTATTGGCGACAACAGAATACTGTCTGTTGGCTTAGGAACACCCGGAAAAGAACGCTTCGACCGTGATATTCTTGGACAACACGGACTACATTCTGTTATAATATTCGAGGCAATAAACGACATTGGTACTTCTAAAAATCCAGAAGAAACGGCACGTCAGCTGATAGAAGCATATAAAGAAATGACGAAAAAAGCACATGCGCACGGGCTAAAAGTATATATGGGCACCATAACACCCTTTGAAGGGTGCAAAAGTTACTACAACGAAGCACGCGAAAAGGCACGACAAACCGTGAACGAATGGATAAGAACAACACACGAAACCGATGGTTTCATAGACTTCGATGAGCTTATGCGCAACCCACAACACCCCAAACAGTTACGCAAAGAGTGGCAAAGTGGCGACTGGTTGCACCCTAACCCAGAAGGATACAAGGCTATGGGCGAGCATGCAGCAAAGGTTTTGGCACATGAAATAAACAGTACAACCACCCTGTAAGGCACATTAAACGTGAGCCATACACAACAAAACTACCCCCTGTGTGGCACCATAACTTTTTAAAATATATAGAAGCTGTAACCATCTAAATATTAACCACTTACCAAAAACCCCCTTTTTGTGTTGCAAAAGATGGGTTTTTGCACGATAAAAACCCTATTTTTGCATTGCAAAAGTGGGGTTTTTGCAATGTCAAAACCCCACTTTCGTTTTTCTTCGGCACTATTCTTACAAAACGCACTCCATCATCTTGCAAAACAGAAGTCCTGCCCCACTATTCAAATAAACCATAAATACACAAACAATACGCCACAAATGGGCTGCCAAAATATTACAAACAAATTATAATAATGCAACATTCACGCAACGAAATACACAACGAACAATCCGACAGGCGTAGGGGCAAATTCATCGTGCCCGTATTTCTACATTATCAAATATGTATATTCGTTTCATAAAATACGTACATTTGTTCCATCGAACACGCATTTTCATACCATATTTCGTGGGTGTATACGGATATGCGGGCACGATAAATCGGCCCCTACGGCTGCTTACAAACTGCCAAAATATTGCGAACAAATTGGAATAACGCAACATTCACACAACGAAACACACAACGAACAATCCGCAAATACACAACTCCCACCAACGAAACTCGCAACGAACACCCCGTCAGGCGTAGGGGCAAATTCATCGCGCCCGTATCCTTACATTATCAAATATGTATATTCGTTTCATAAAATACGTACATTTGTTCCATCGTACACGCATTTTCATACCACATTTCGTGGATGTATACGAATATGTGGGCACGATAAATCGGCCCCTACAGCTGCTTACAAACTGCCAAAATATTGCGAACAAATTGGAATAACGCAATATTCACGCAACGAAATACACAACGAACAATCCGCAAATACACCACATTCACCAAAGAAACACACAACGAACAATCCGCAAATACACAACTCCCACCAACGAAACTCGCAACGAACACCCCGTCAGGCGTAGGGGCAAATTCATCGCGCCCGTATCCTTACATTATCAAATATGTATATTCGTTTCATAGAATACGTACATTTGTTCCATCGTACATACATTTTCGTCCCCCATTGTGGGTATAATTTCCAATACTCTAATATTCTATTTGAATTCAAAAAGAACGATTTAACAACTTTAACTTATTTTTATAAGACCTTTAAAATATACTGAAATAAAAGTATTACCTTTGTACCCTACTTTGCATAAGTGGGTAAACTGCTTTTTATAAGCAGGCTAACAAGTAGCTAAAAGTAATTTACACATTATTATATATATAATAAATGAAAAAGTTTAGACTAGTGGACAACACGCTGGGGTGGCTTGCTTTCTTGATAGCTGCCTTTGTTTACTGTTCCACAATTGAGCCAACGGCAAGCTTTTGGGATTGTCCCGAGTTCATAACAATAGGCGATAAGCTCGAAATAGGACACCCTCCCGGGGCACCATTCTTTGCCCTTACCGCCAATCTTTTCTCGCATTTTGCAAGCGATGCTACCCAAGTGGCACGCATGGTGAATACTATGAGTGCGCTATTATCGGCAACTTGTATTATGTTTTTATTCTGGACTATCTCCCATCTAGCCCGTAAACTCATCATAAAAGACGGTGAAGACATTTCGTTAGGCAAGATAATTGCCATTGAAGGGGCTGCTATGGTGGGCGCATTGATATACACCTTCAGCGACACTTTCTGGTTTTCGGCTGTCGAAGGCGAGGTTTACGCCTACTCATCGGCATTCACCGCAGTAGTGTTCTGGCTGATTTTGAAGTGGGAGGACAATGCCGACAAGCCGCACGCAGACCGTTGGTTGGTGCTAATTGCCTATATGACAGGTCTTTCTATTGGTGTCCACCTGCTCAACTTACTATGTATTCCAGCCATCGTACTGGTTTATTACTATAAGCGTGTGCCCGATGCCAACCTCAAAGGGTCGCTTGTAGCTCTCACAATATCAATTGTTTTGGTAGCCGCTGTGCTATATGGCGTGGTGCCAGGCATTATTACTGTGGGCGGATTTTTCGAGCTTTTGTTCACCAATACACTCGGAATGCCGTTCAACACAGGTACCATTCTATATATCTTACTACTCATAGGAAGCTTCATTTGGGCAATTGCCGAAACATATAAGGACAGCAATCTACGCCGACAGAACATTGCATTCTTAACGGCTTTCGCCCTTATTGGTATTCCATTCGTAGGCTACGGTTGGTCTGCATTCATTGTTGGAGCCATAATCTTAGTGGCTTTCTACTTCGTTCTGAATATGAAACGCAACAAAGAATTGCTTATTTCGGCTCGCTTAAAGAACACCGCACTGCTCTGTATGCTTATGATGATAATAGGATATTCATCATACGCAGAGATAGTAATACGTTCAACAGCTAACCCTCCTATGGATCAGAACTCGCCAGAAGATATCTTTACGCTTGGAAACTACCTTGCACGCGACCAGTATGGCGACCATCCACTACTCTACGGACAGGCTTATACCAGTGAACCAAAGGTAGCAGAGGACGGTAGACACTACGAAATTAAACAGGGCAAACCAGTTTACGAACGTAAAGAAAAGGCATCGCCAAACGAACCAGATGCATATTTCTTGGTGCGAAACAAAACTTCTCAGGTGTTCGAACAGAATATGTTCTTCCCTCGTATGTGGGATAATGCACACGCACAAGACTACGAACAGATTATGGGAGGCATTGAAGGACACGACGTTGACGGCGTTAAGATGCCTACACAGATGGAAAACATACGCTTCTTCCTATCTTATCAGTGCAACTTTATGTACTGGAGATACTTCCTTTGGAACTTTGCTGGACGCCAAAACGACGTACAAGGATACGGAGAACCCGAACATGGAAATTGGATTACAGGTATCTCTTTCATCGATAATATGCTATATGGCGATCAAAACTTGCTGCCCGATGAGCTAAAAACAAACAAAGGACACAATGTTTTCTATTGTTTGCCACTCTTACTTGGTATATTTGGTCTGTTTTGGCAGGCATGGAGAGGACGCAGAGGTATACAACAATTCTGGGTAATCTTCTTCCTTTTCTTCATGACGGGACTAGCAATCATCATCTATCTTAACCAAACGCCAGGACAACCGCGTGAACGCGACTATTCGTATGCAGGCTCTTTCTACGCTTATGCTATATGGTGTGGACTCGGAGTTCTAGCCATTTACGACCGATTAAAGAAGCTAAAGCTGTCTGGAACAGCCGCTGCAGCCATTGCATCAATAGCATCTATCATCGTACCAATACAGATGGCATCGCAGACTTGGGACGATCACGATCGCTCAAATCGATACACTTGTCGCGACTTTGGACAGAACTACCTGAACTCTATGCAGGAAAAGGGCTATCCAATTGTATTCACCAATGGCGACAACGACACCTTCCCACTATGGTATAATCAAGATGTTGAAGGCGTACGCACCGATACTCGTGTATGCAACTTGTCGTATTTGCAAACTGATTGGTATATCGACCAGATGCGCCGACCTGCTTATACATCGCCAAGTGTACCTATAAAATGGAACCGACTCGACTATATAAGTGGTACAAACGAGGCTATTCCAGTGAGACCAAACCTAAAACAGCAAGTTCTGGATATGTATAAAGAGAATCCAGAAGAGGCTCGGAAGCAGTTCGGAGAAGACCCATTCGAGCTGAAAAACATACTAAAATATTGGGTACGCGCTAAGGATTCGCAGTTCCATGTCATACCTACCGATACCTTATATATGACTATTGATAAGGCAGCAGTACGCCGAAGTGGTATGATGATGCCTACCGATAGCATTCCAGACCGTATGGTTATCTCGCTCGCAGGTAAAGAAGAGCTCTTTAAAAACGATATTATGATGCTCGAAATGATAGCCAATTGCAACTGGACTCGTCCACTTTATGTGGCTATTACTGTGGGTAGTGAGAACTTTATGAACCTCGGTGACAACTTTATACAGGAAGGATTGCTGAACCGTATTACACCTTTCAACACACGAAAAGGAGGTAGTTTCGACACTGAAAAGACCTATAACCTTGTAATGAATAAGTTCCGATGGGGAGGAGTGGCTACTAAAGGTATCTATCTTGACGAAACTGTAATGCGAATGTGCTATACACACCGTCGTGAAATGGCACAATTGGCAATGAATTTAATATTGGAAGGCAAGAAAGATAAGGCACTGAAAGTGCTCGAAAAAGCCGAAAAGGTGTTGCCAACTTATAATCTTCCACTTTCATTCTCGTATGTAAAGGGTGGTCCAATAATAGCCGATGCCTACTATATGTTAGGAAAGAAGGCTAAGGCAGAGGCAATGTATAACGAAATGTGGAAGACTTCTGCGCAGTACATTCGCTACTATCTCAACCTGTCAGAGCGGTTATTCAATATCAGTATGAGCTCTTGCGCAATGCATTTGCAGATATTATACCAATATATAGACGCAAACAAGCAGAACAATCCACGCTGGGCGGAAGCTCATAACGCTGAGTTTATGGGTATGTTAAAGGCTTACGAGGCACGCGGAGGCAAGATGCAATAAGTAAAAGAGGCGGATTTTTATCCGCCTCTACCTATTTATAACATAACCAATCTATGAGATGAAATAAGTTAAAGCATATTTCTCATTATAGATTTGTATATGTATAAAGCAATAAAAGTAATTCTCTCGTGCTCAAAACACGAAGATTTTAATACTCATATAAATGTTTAATAGAACACAAAGAGTATACTTTGACGTATGTTTATAGAACAACCTGCACGCTGGATACGGTGGCTTTACCCACACGCATTGTGGCGAATGTCGCCCGATGACCATTCCGTTTATCTCACATTCGACGATGGTCCAATACCCGAAGCTACACCTTTCATTCTCGATACACTCGATAAATATGGGGCAAAAGCTACCTTTTTTATGGTAGGAGACAACGTTAGGAAGTATCCAGAACTATACGAAGAGGTGGTACGAAGAGGACATTTGGTGGGCAATCATACCTATCACCATCTCGGTTCGTTTAAACATTTCACGCTAACTTATGCTGTTGATGTTACCGAAGCCAATGCTCTTATCAAGTCTAAATACTTTCGTCCACCACATGGGTGGCTTCGTCATAGCGTCTATTGGTGGGTAAAGCAAAAGTACAGAGTGGTTATGTGGGACCTTGTAACACGCGATTATTCTAAATGGCTTACGGGACACGATGTTCTTCGTAACGTTCGTAGGTATGCACGCAATGGTTCTATCATTACGTTTCACGACTCATTGAAGAGCATCGACAAGCTTCATTATGCCTTGCCACGTGCTTTAGAGTGGCTAAAACACGAAGGATATGAGTTTAAAATATTCGAGGAAGGAGATTAAAGCTGAGGCTAAAAGTCTCGGCTTTTTTGCTTGTGGCATTGTACAAGCTATGCCTGTAGATGCTGAAACAGCCGCTGCTGTGCGCCAGTGGATAAGCAAAGGCAGTCAAGCCACTATGGATTATATGGCAAACTACACCGAAAAACGACTTAACCCCTGCTTACTTGTACCGGGAACAAAGACTATTGTTTCACTCGCAATGAACTATGCACCTGCAAAAACTATGGCTGCTACAGAGTTTCAGCTTGCTGCATACGCCTACGGACAAGACTATCACGATGTAATGAAGACAAAGTTGCGACAGCTTGCTACTATTATCGCAAATAAATTTGATACTGACGAGGTTGAAAAACCAACAGGCGAAATACGCATTTTCGTTGATACAGCTCCCGTTTTGGAACGTTATTGGGCACAAAAAGCTGGTTTAGGGTGGATAGGAAAGAACCATCAGCTCATTATTCCTAAGGCTGGTTCAATGTTTTTCCTGGGAGAAATATTCTTACCATACGAGTTTGACAGCTACGATGTGCCTATGCCGAACCGCTGTGGTAGATGTAAACGTTGTATAAATGCCTGTCCCACGTGTGCAATATGCGAGGGAAAGAACTTTGAAAGTGAGCGTTGTTTATCGTATCAGCTAATAGAAAACCGTGGCGAACTATCGAAACAAGCAAAACAAACAATGGGAACAACCATCTATGGGTGCGACCGTTGCCAAACCGCATGCCCTTGGAACAAGTTTGCTACACCCAATACTACACCCGAATTCCAACCTAAATCTGAGTTACTTGCTATGACAAAAGCCGATTGGCACAACCTTACCATCGAACAATATCGCGCACTTTTCAAAGGCTCGGCTGTAAAACGCGTCAAATTCGACGGTTTAAAACGCAACATTTCTGCAACAGAATAAAGTTCAGGAAAGGGCTAAAAACCATAGAATATCCTAAGTTCATAACTACGAACCACACTTTTTGGGTCTACAAAAACTACCTTTTTGACCTGCAAAAACCACCTTTTTGGTCTGCAAAAAACACTCTTTTTAAATTACAAAAACCACTCTTTTGAATTGCAAAAACTACCTTTTTGAATTGCAAAAATGGGGTTTTACATTGCGAAAGTATGGGTTTTGTTTTTTTAATGTTGTGTTGTTGCAATCCGTCAGCAACATTATTGGCAGGCGGTTAGCAGCTGTAGGAGGCGATTTATTGCGCCCGCATATCGGAATACACCCACAAAATGACGAACGGAAACACGTATACGGTGAAATGGATACACGTATATAATAATGTGGAAATGCGTATTCGGTGAAATTGATATGTGTATTTGTTTATGTCAGAATACGGGCGCGATGAATCGGTCCCCTACGCCTGGCGGAGTGTTTCGTGGTTATTTCGTGGGTGAATGTTGGGTGTTTACAGAGTGTTTCGTGGTTATTTCGTAGGTGAATGTTGGGTGTTTACGGAGTGTCTCGTGGTTATTTCGTGGGTGTTCGTTGCATTATTAACAATCCGTTCGCAGCGAAATGGCAGGCTGTTAGCAGCCGTAGGGGCCGATTTATCGTGCCCGTGTATACGTGCTCGCCACACATTCGTAAAACGTTGGGGCACATTTGCAATCCGTTTGAAACACATTTATGTAATGTTCGCAACGTGTTCGTTATCTGTGTGTTACATATTCGCCGTGTAAAAGTATGGTTTTTGCGTTGTAAAAGTATGGGTTTTAGTATGCAAAAACCACACTTTTAGCTTGCAAAAACTACCTTTTTAAATATCGAAAGTATGCCTTTTGCATTTCAAAGTAAGAACCTTTGATAACAAAATAAAATATTTTAGAAACATAAACAAATGCTTTTCACACTACATAACAAAGCAAATATGCACAAAAAAAGGTACTCCGAACAAAGCAGAATACCTTCTAATAATATGGAAAATTCTTTAAAGTTCCAATTAACGACATATAAAGTTGAAATCGGAATCGAACTGTTTGGGGTGCCGCCCTATAAGAACGGTATTCAATAAACAGTTAGCAACAATCTCTTCTTTACTTAAATCAACCTTCGGATCTATACGTACATCTTTCCCTAACAATACCTCCCATGGTCCGTTAAAGTTACTATCATCGGCACCAAAGAACATTTCGTTCGAGTCAGGATCCTCCATTAACTGGTAATGAATGTACTTTTTCGATGGAACAGGAGTGATATTTAATAACCTGAACTCGGGATAAGAATAATACTCAAAAAAGTTGGTAATCTCGTTATATTTTTGTAACTTTATAGTTGAAAATCAATAACTTACAATTAATATAGCGATGATTACCAAAGACAAAATTACCGAAATCTTTTGTATTGCAGATGACTTTTGCAAAGAATTTGAGTCAGAAATTGATAAAATAGGGCTTCCTAATGATACCAAGTGTAAGCATCGCCTTCGTAAATGGCGTATGAGCAAGTCAGAAATCATAACCATAATGATCTGTTTTCATTTTAATTCTTATCGTAACTTTCAACATTATTATATGTTCTTTATCAAGGAGCATCTTGCAGATATGTTTCCTCATCTGTTATCCTATAATCGTTTTTTGGAGCTTGAAGCTAGAGTTTCGGTAGAAATGATGATGTTCTTGCAAATATGTTGTTTTGGCAGATGTACTGGTATTAGCTTTATTGACTCTACCTGTATCCCAGTCTGCCATAATAAACGTATTTACCGCAATAAGGTTTTTAAGGATTATGCTACCAGAGGCAAAAGCACAATGGGTTGGTATTTTGGATTTAAACTGCACCTTATATGCAATGAACGAGGGGAAATTCTCAACTTTATGCTTACCAAAGCCAATGTAGATGATAGAGATGAGAATGTCTTTAATAGGCTGACTGATAATGTTTTTGGAAAATTATTTGCCGATAAAGGATACATCTCTAAGGGACTATTTGAAAAATTATTCAATGATGGCATTAACTTGGTAACAGGTATAAGAAGTAATATGAAAAACAAGTTAATCCCAATATATGATAGACTGCTTTTAAGAAAAAGATCTGTAATTGAAACTATCAATGACGAACTGAAAAATGTAGCACAATTGGTCCACTCTAGACATAGAAGTGTACTTAATTTTGCTATGAATGTATTATCAGCAATGGCTGCATATAGCTTCTTTGAAAAGAAACCTGAAGTCAATTTAGATTTCTGCATAGAACAACACAACGGTCAACTTTCTTTGTTCTAAAAAAACAGTTTGTTTTTGATAAAAAGGAGTAGCCTCAATCTAAGACGATTGAGGCTAAATGGGTTTTAGGATAAATAAATTAGAGTAATAAAAAGAAACTTATCCCGAGTTCAGGTTAATAGCAATTCATAGGCATTCTGGAAAGCATTACGCTGATGGCGTGCCTTTGGAAACATTAATCCGATGTATGGAAATATCTCTTCGAACTCGTAAGCTTGGAAGTATTCTTTTAGTTTCATCGTACTATTGCCTATCTTAAACTTAGAACTTAGCCATTTTTATAGCTACAATTGCACATTCATCGCCCTTATTTCCAAGCTTTCCACCACTTCTATCCTTAGCTTGTTGTAGGTCGTTTGTTGTAAGTAGACCATACACTATAGGTATTTCTGCCGTAGCATTGAGGCGTGAAATGCCATAAGTTACTCCCTGGCAGATATAGTCGAAGTGTGGAGTTTCGCCTCTAATAACGCTCCCAAGTATGATAATAGCATCATAACCTCCGTTTAGCGTCATCTGGTGAGCACCATAAACCAATTCGAAACTACCTGGAACAGTCTTCACATGTATATTTTCAGGAATGGCACCATGCTTCTCCAGCGTTCTAACAGCACCATCAAGGAGTGCTCCAGTGATATCTGGATTCCATTCAGACACTATTATTCCGAAGCACATATTACTTGCATCGGGGACTGAAGCGAGGTTGTAGTCAGATAAATTGTGTAATGCTGTAGACATTTCTGGGTAGAAATTAGTTGCTTGCACGCTCAATGTACTTATCAATATCCTGATACATTGGAGACGTTACATACTTTGTTTTAATTTCTTGATATAGTTTTAGGGCATCGGCTTTCTTGCCTTCGCTTTCTAAAATGATACCTGCCTTTCTCAATGCCAATGGTGCTATGCTGATATTAACACCTTCAAAGCCTTTTGCATTTGCCATATCGGCAGCCTTTTTAAAGCTTTCTACTGCCTTATCGTTCTGGTTATTGTTGGCATAAATATCTCCAAGAGCCATCTGAGAGGCAGGACTAATAATCTGATCGTTAGATGTTGAGAACTTCTGAACGTACTCTAAGGCTTTCGCCCAATTGGGTTTTTCTTGGTGAGCATAGCATAATCCGACATAAAGATTAGCAAGATTGCCTGCATCGGTACTACTATAATCGCTTTGAACCTTCTGAAAAGCCTTGAGAGCTTGGTCGTATTGCTGTGCTTGGAAGAGCTTTTGAGCTTGTGCTAACTCGGTACTTGCATCTTCTTCCTGTGGTTCTACGATGAAAGTTCTATATAAGAAGAACCCAGCAACTACTACAAGGACTGCTACTATAGCAATGATTGCGGTTTTTCCGTGCCTCATAAAGAAGGCTTCCGACTTGTTGAGGGTGTCTTCGTATGTGCCCTCTGCTTTTTTGTTTACCATGTTTGTTTATATTATTTTATTATTTTCGCTTTGTCGTTGCAACACTATTGATTGCTAAAAGTTGATATAACGTGGCAAAATTACGTATTTTCTTGCATATATTGAAATATATTTCGTTTTTTTTTAAGGTTGATATTAAAAAGAGCGCCCTTCTATTTTAGGACGCCCTTTTATATTGTTTAATATGCAATATTCCTTATTTTACTGCTATTTTCTTTGTTATTATTCCGTTAGTTGTTGCTATTCGCACTACATAGATGCCATTTTGTATGGGCAAGTTAATGGTATTTGCAATGTTAGATGTGCCGAATAGCTTTCTGCCAGCTATGCTATAGACATCTATACGACATACTTTCTGTGTATTGTTAATGCAAATTGTGTTGCCGTTTATAGTGCAATCTAGTTCTGTTTCGTTGGTTTGAACATTTTTTACACCTGCTTTTGTATCTATATAAACTATTTGTGTGTTGTTGCCAGCAAGGGGAACTTCTTGTCCATACGCCTTTCCTTTGGGGCGATATTCGGCATAAAGCAGATACGTACCGGGCTTTAATGCAGCATCGGGAGTTAGTGCGAAGGTGTATTCTGCGCTTTTTCCTTCGTCTAAACTTATTGTTTTCATAAACGCTAACATACCTCCTGTGCGAGTAAGAGGGCGCAAACGTACATAAAGAGGTACTCCCTTCACTGTTTTTCGTGCTGTTATTTTAATCTTAAAGTTGTCTGTTCGCTTTCCATTTTCTAAGTCTGTGGTTGGAATTGTGAACTCTGTGCATGCTATTTCTATAGCTTCGTTGTCGAGAACCTCTAGTGTATATTCTTTCTTTTTGCCTCCCATAGGTGTTTCTACACCGTTTACCACATAGTAAGGGACTAGCAAATACTTACCTGGAGCTAAGTCTAAACGAGACGAATATACCCCTTTTGCCAGTTCCATCTTCTTATAATTAGCTTCTTTAGTCTGCACAATATCGTACATTTTACTATGGTCGGCAACGTCTATTGCCTTCATTAGCAATGCCGAAGTGCCTGCTGCACCGTAGTTTTGTGCGTTTTGCAGAATGGCAATAATATCTCCTTGCTTTACAGCTGCGTTATTTTCTTTATTGCTACTGCTTATCCATAGCATCTCACCGTCCTGATAGAACACTGGAGTTGTTACCTCTTCGCGTACCTCTAGTATATTTTCTTCGCTAAAACCAGGTACGAATGGGTAGTTCTCCCACATTGCAATTCGTTCTCTGTAGCGTTGTTTCTCTTCTTCGGTAGCATCGTCTTTAGGTTTAGAAACATTCACATTCTTTTCGAAAGCCGATACTTTGTATTTACCAGAAGGCATATCTTCTGGTAGTTCGCATAGCAATTGTATTGTTTTTTCGCTATTATCGTAAACCTGATGGAATGTTTTTTTATCGTCTTCGTGCACGTAATAAACTTTCGAATCGTTGTTTACGTCTGTGAATTTGAGCCATATATGGTTGAGAATAAAGTCGTTGCTATTATTCTTTAGCACTAGTGTGAACTTACCAGAACCTTTTGCGTGCAATTCGTTTTCTGCCGTAATAGGTTTCACAAGTGTTACATTTGGCACAGGTTCGTTTTGTTTTACGCTCACAATAGTGTTGTTCTTCACTGTTGCTGCAGCATAATTTGGCAGGTTGTTAGGGCAAAGCACCAACTGCCAATCGTTACTATTGTCGGCTTTAACGGCAAATTGTATGCTGTAATCGCTACCATCTGGCACATTATTTTCTATGTTTTTATGTATCCAATTACTAATGTAGTAGCCTGTAGTATAGAGATTTCCGTCTAGCTTTACGGCATCAAACACTTTGTCGTCTTGCTTTAAAATGGCTTTTACTTCTTTATTTTTATCCAACAAAACAAGTGCAACTTTCCCTGTAAACTTATCGCAATCGTGGCTATCAATGCGTTGCATTCCAAGTATTTGCCCTTCTGCTTCAACCACAGATAGTCTGCTCGAACCAAAAATAGCCCATTGTTTTTTGCCAGGATTGGCACTATCGAGAGGCTTTATACCCGTAATTATTTCTTGCTGAAGGTTATATCCGCCGCCATTAGCTCCAATTCCGAGTGCATAGGGTTCGAGAGCGTTCACTCTAAAGTATCCGTTACTCTTGCCATACCAGCCCCAATTAAAGTGGAAATAGTCTTCGCTGTCGTATCCATCGCACACAAAAGCGTGTCCGCCTTTACCATCTTCGTTCGAAGCTGAGTAGAAAACGGGACGTCCTGCATCTAGTTCTGTCTTTATCATAGCTATCCATTGCGGTGTAGAATAGTACTCGCGCTTTTTATAGGCTATACCTGTGTCGTATCCAAAGTGGTTTACCATTGCGCCAGTAACGGCTTGCGAGTAGGCTCCAGCCTCACCACTGGGCATAAAAGACATGTGTACGCTAAATGCTGCAAGGCTGCTTAGTGTGGCAACCATATTATTTTCGGTTTCATCGGCATTATCAATCTCTAACCGTTCGGGCATTTTTGTCCAATCGAAGGTGGCTGATGCAAAATCTACAATGTGTTTTTTACCAAGATTGTCGGTGTAAGTCATATTGCCAGTTCCCTGCATTGGCCATTTATAGTAGCGCATAATTTGTGCCATTGCGGTAGCTACACACCCCACATAATATCGTTCTTTTGGGTTGTTTTCGGTTGCTTTGCGTTCTGGCATCTTGTTAAAGAATGGTGCATCTTGCCCCCATTGAATGTTTTTTAGTAGTGGTTTCACCTTCACTTCGCCGTGTGGTGCCACTCGTTCGTCTTCTTTTACGAAGTCGGTAGAGCCTGTACGCTGTTGGTTTTCAATGGTACGTGCAAACATTTGCATCATAGTTACAACGTTATCGGGTGCTCCTTCCAAATCGAAGGTACCATTATCGCTATATCCTATGATGTTTCCGATGGCGTCATCGCCCGATACAATAACAAATCCGCCGTTGTTTTCTACATTATAAATATAGAAAGGTGCATACGAAGGTGTGGTGGGTGTACTGGGCAACAACCTTTTTGGCAGTGCCATTAGGGTTGTTTTAACATTCCGTTGAAGTTTTTTTGCAAAGAAGTTTTGTGCTATGCGTTGTGCCTCTGTCCGTGAAATTCGTTCGGCAAAGGCAGGTATTGCGAGTATCGCAAATAGCAGCAAAAGATTTAAACTACGTTTCATGCTTTTAAATTTAGTTGTAACTATTTGGTTTTATGATAACTATTGTGAATTGATAAGAGCTTTAAGTCAGTCTGTTTTGCATTGTGTTTAGGGTTGTTTTAGCTCTTTTCTCGTTCGTTAAAGCGTGCGTTCTCTCATTGTTTCAATGCCTAAGCACAGCTAACATTGTACGTTTTTTTGAACGAGAACAATTCTTTTAGCCAATGTAAGTCTTGTTTTTGCAGTGCTCAAACAAGCTTAATTGCAAAAAAATTGCCTTATACAGGTTCTCAATCTGCGGTGCAAATATAACCCTTTATTCTTAAATAAGTATAACATAAGGTAAATAAAGCATTATTATAAGTGTTTTTTAACATTCCAATAAATTGAATATGAATATATAAAATTGTTTTCGTGTATATATGCAAATATACGTATCGTTGCGCTGTAATATATCTTTCTGAAAGTCAAATAGTTACAAAGGCATTTCAAAAAGTAGGTTTTTGGCGTGCAAAAAGGGGGTTTTTATAATGCAAAAAGGGGGTTTTTGCAAGGTAAAAACCCATCTTTTGTTTTCCGGTAGAGTATCTTTCACAATATATGCACCATAAATATGCAGAAATGTGCTATTGTTGTTGCTGAATAAATTGGGTACTATTGTCTACAAAATAAAATAAAAATGCGATGCATTCGTTTGGAATACATCGCACTACTATATATTGTTTCACCACTATTGAGGCTAAAACAATGAAATGAAAAAGAGTTGTTAATAAGCGTGATCGTCGTCCTCAATCTCCTGACGGTCAATCTTTTTGCTATCAATACTGCGCCAAGCACAGAAGATATAACCCAAAACAAATGGTGCAATCAGGCTTGCATAGAACATTGCGGTGAGGGTAAACTCGCTCGAACAACTGTTCTTAATAGTTAAAGAACTCTGCAAATCGGCAGTAGATGGGTAGTATGCTGTGTTGTTATAGCCTGCTATAAGGAACAAAACTATTACAACTAACACCACGCCAATGCCTGTTGGCCAAATGCCTTTTATGTAGTTTTTTTGCAAAAGTGTGCGTACAATGCCAAAAAGCACCAACAACACGCCCACCAAAAGCACAAGAGCCAAGTACCACATATCTATAAGATTGTGCAAATACTTCATTTCTTCCATTACTATGGCACCTTCTGCGTTTACCGCATAGCCACTACCAAGAAGGGTTTTGCCCAAGAATGCAAGGAAAAACACAAGGAACAGTATGGTGTTTACAAGCAATTGCGGACGAATGCGTGCACGTATGGCATCGTCGGACACATTATTATTAATATAAAGAATGCCCAACACGCGTGCGAGAAACACAACGGCAATTCCAAAAACAACCACCCATGGGTTCAATAACACGTCTAATCCGCGTGAAGCATTAGCCCAATGAGAGATAACAGGCTGCATACTGTTTACTATATTAGCCTTTTCTACTATGAAATTAGACCCTGTAAAGAAGGTTGCAACGGCACCGCCAAGCAACAATGGTCCTACTATACCATTTATAATTAGGCACGTTTGGAAGGTTTTTACACCCAAAAGATTACCTGCTTTGTTCTGAAACTCGTAGCTAACAGCCTGAATTATGAACGAGAAAAGAATGATAATCCACACCCAATAAGCCGAACCGAAGCTGGTAGAATAGAACAATGGGAACGAAGCAAAGAAGGCTCCACCAAACGTTACCAGGGTAGTGAAAGTAAATTCCCACTTACGTCCTGTAGAGTTTACCACCATACGGCGTTCTACATCAGTCTTTCCTAATTGAAAAATCATAGAGTTTGCTCCCTGCACAAACATCAAGAAGACAAGCAATGCCCCTAAGAGTGCAATTAGAAACCACCAATAATGTTGCAAAAAATCGTATGTCATAGCTGCGGTCCTTTCTTTATTTGTTTACACATAATACTTATTTCTACTAGAAGCATAGCCGTAAATAGGAATAAGAACAAGAAGAATGTAAGTGCAACACTCCCACTATTGAGGTCGCTAACAGCTGCCCATGTAGGCAACATATCCTGTATTGTCCAAGGCTGACGCCCAAATTCGGCTACCAACCACCCACATTCGCTAGCAATATATGCCAACGGAATAAGTGCAACGCCCACAATTTGCAATAGACGTGGACGGCTTATATCCTTTCTATAAAGCACAAACAGGATAATGGCAAACACCAAAATGAACAATGCTCCTAAGCCTACCATAAAGCGGAATGCCCAGAAATTGATACCAATAGGTGGCACAGTTTGGTCTGCATTCTTAATGTAGCCATAACCAAAGTACTTCATGTTCTCCTTCAAAGTCTTTATGTTGGCATCTGTTTTCTGTCCTCCACGATAGGCTTTAAGGGCTTCTATGGCTTGTTTTCCACGTATAATTTTCTCTTTAAGTGGTAGTTCTATCGTGCCATCGTCCTTTGTGTAACCATTAATAATGTTACGAATACCAGGCACATAACCGTTAAAATCGCGTGTAGCAAGGAACGAAAGCACCTTAGGAACAGCAATTTTCATTGGTGGTTCTGTCTCTTTTGTGTAGTCGGACTGTGCAAATGGATTCACAAGAGCCACCCCCGTAAGAGCTTCTCCCCTGCCTCCTTCGTACAAAGCCTCCATTGCTGCAAGCTTCATAGGCTGATGTTGTGCCACAAGATAAGCCGATTCGTCGCCAGCAACGGCAGTAAGCAACGACGCACATAGTCCTACGACAGCGCCAACCTTTAGACTTTTGCGCGCAAAGTCTACATGTCGCTTCTTCAAAAGGTACCAGCAGCTAACGCCAACACAGAAAGCTGCACCCAAAACCCATGCAGATGTAACGGTATGAGTAAACTTATTCACAGCCATAGGGCTTAAAGCAACTTCCCAAAACGAGGTCATTTCGTTACGCATGGTGTCTGGATTGAATTCACAACCCACAGGATTCTGCATCCAAGCATTGGCTACAAGAATCCACCAAGCCGATATTGTGGCGCCAATACCCGTAAGCCAGGTAGACGCAAGATGGAATCCGGGCGACACTTTCTTCCACCCAAAGAACATAACAGCCACGAAAGTAGATTCCATAAAGAAGGCTAACATACCCTCAATAGCTAGCGGAGCACCGAAGATATCGCCTACAAACCAAGAGTAATTACTCCAATTGGTTCCGAATTCGAACTCCAATATGATGCCAGTAGCTACTCCCATAGCAAAGTTAATACCGAAAAGACGTTGCCAAAACTGCGCCGTCTTTTTCCAAAACATCTCTCCCGTACGATAATAGTACGTTTCCATAATCCCCATAATGAGAGCAAGACCAAGTGTTAGCGGCACAAACAGCCAGTGATAGATGGCTGTTAGCGCAAACTGAGCACGCGACCAGTTCACAACATCGGGGTCGATGGTTAATAATAGATTTCCCATTTCTTAATAATATAACTGTTAGAATTTATTTATAGTTCCCTCGTTTATTCTCATTTCTACACATAACAGATGCTTAAACACACCATACAATTTACTATATACACCATAACCAATTCACATATTCTATAATAGTAGGCTTTAAAAAGTCTCTATCCATAACATTTAGTTGCGCTTTAACATTTCCTTTTCAACGAATTTTGCTTCATCACTACCCTTAGAATGCTCTTTTATAAAGTTCGGAAAAAAGAACAATTTTAGGACAAAAAACATAATAAAGAGCTTTATTAATATTACAAGCCATAGCGTTTTGCCAAGCGTCATACTACGAAATCCATCGTAGTATAAGTCAAAAACCCTATATATAAAGCCTCTTTTGCGCATTTAATGTAATTGTTTCGTAATGTGTACTATATACAATTGTATGGTGCAAAAGTAAGAAATAAAAATAAAACTTAGGCATTTTTTCTTTTATTTTACCCACTTTAACGAAAATAAAGAAATAATAAAGCTATTTATTTGGGGCGATATTACAAATAGTTTACCTTTGTATTAAGTTACAGAAGATAGTACTATCAAGTGCCAAGCAAGGTTTAATTTAGTACGAATTAAGTTTTTTGAACTACAAAATATAGGTTGCTTTAAGGTACAAAACCAACTGTACGAAATGCAAAAACCATACTTTTGGAATGCAAAAACCATACTTTTGGAACGCAAAAACCATATTTTTGGTACGTAAAAACCATACTTTGGGAATTTAAAAATGGCAGTATTAGATATAGAATAGAACTTTATGATAAAACGAACGTTGCTTTTCAGCATATTTTTAGGTGCTGTTAATTTTGTTTTTTCGCAAGAAATGGCTTCTATTATACAGGAAAAACCACTGAGAAGGCTGGGAATACAGCCCTCAATTGCGCAAGAAACAATAGGCGAAAAACATAAAGTGCAAACTTCGATGGCACTAGAAAACACTGCAACAACGCAGGAAACAGCTGCCGATAAGATGGAAAACGGAACGGCAGAAAGCCAAGAAGTGATTGCAGAAAGACGCAATGTGCTGTCGTTAAAACGTTGTCGTGAACTGGCTTTGGCTAATAATAAACAGCTCGCAATATCTAAATTGACTGCTCAAATAGCCGAAGACACACACAAAGCTGCCAAAACTAAGTATCTACCACGTGTTACTGGTATGGCAGGATACGAGCATCTGTCGCGCGAAATATCGCTTCTGAACGATAAACAAAAGCAAACTCTCTCTTCATTAGGGTCTACAACAGTAGGTCAGGTAGGCAGTCAGATTGGTCAAACCATTGGTCAGCTGCAACAACAAGGCTTCATTTCGGCTCAAGTAGCCCAACGATTAGCCGATGTTTTAGGTGGTATTACAACGCCACTATCCCAAGCAGGCAACAACATTGGTGAGACAATACGACGCGGATTGCGTACAAACACAAAGAATATGTATGTTGCTGGCATTATGGTTACGCAGCCTATATATATGGGAGGAGGCATAAAAGCACTTAACGACATAGCTACCATTGGCGAAGAGTTTGCTCAAAACGATATAAAACTAAAGCAACAAACAGTGCTTTTTGCCGTTGATAATGCATATTGGCTTATTGTTTCGCTCCAAAAAAAGTCGATACTGGCTATACAATACCGCAATCTAATAAGCAAGCTGCACGATAATGTAACTAAAATGTACGATGCCGGCGTTGCAACAAAGGCTGATGGTCTGAAGGTTTCAGTAGCTGAAAACACCGCAAACCTTACCATTTCGGAAATAGAAAATGGCATTTCGTTAGCGAAAATGGCACTTTGTCAGCTTTGTGGACTACCTCTTGATGGCGATTTAATACTCGAAGACGAAGCAACAGACAATCTTTCAGGTTTTGTTCCTACACATTATAATAATGTAGATACTACTTTTAATGCTCGTCCAGAGGTACGAATACTACAAAATACAGTAGATATTACCAAACAAAACACCAAAATAATACAAGCACTTTATCGTCCACACCTAGCCTTAACAGCAGGTTATACTGTATCGAACCCCAATGCTTTCAACGGATTTGAGCAGAAATTCAAAGACATTTGGAGTGTTGGACTGGTGTTACACGTACCCATTTGGAACTGGGGAGAAGGCAAATACAAGGTGAGAGCCGCTCGAACAGCTACCCAAATGGCACAAATGGAACTGAACGACGTACGAAACAAGATTAGATTAGAGGTAGAACAAACTCGTTTCCGCCTTAAAAACGCCAACAGTCGCCTGGCTACGGCTAACAAGAATATGGCTTCGGCAGAAGAAAACCTACGTGTTGCCAACCTCGGATTTAAGGAAGGAGTAATGACAGTTACCGATGTTATGCAAGCACAAACGGCATGGATGTCGGCAAAAACTGCCATTGTTGATGCCGAAATAGATGTTCGAACCGCACAAGTAGCACTTAAAAAGGCACTCGGAGAACTGTAGAAGCTTTAGCAAACAACCACTATTGTTGCACAAGAAAGTGGATCTTCAAGCTGAAAAATATTATTTTAGAACTATAATAGAAACAAAACAAACATAACAAAGACATTCATTATGTCAGCAAAATCGCAACATAACAACATTCTTTTAGCCATTCTGGGCTTTGCCAGTGTAGTAATACTAGTGGCAGTAATAGGCTATTTCACCTTAGGAAAGGACGAAGAGATTATTCAAGGCGAGGTTGATGTCAGCGAATATCGTGTAGCTTGCAAACTACCAGGACGTATTACAGACATCAAAGTAAAGGAAGGCGACTACGTACACAAGGGACAAGTGCTCGCTGTACTAGCCATTCCTGAAATGAATGCACAGGAGAACGTAGCCAAAGCTGCTGCCGGTGCAACCGAAGCTCTAAGCGATTTGGTGGAAGAACCCAATAGACAAGAGCTGATTACAGCAGCTTACAATGTTTATCAGCAGGCTATTACTGCCAACGAAATAGCTGGAAAGACCTACGGACGACTACTTCGACTTTTCAACGAGGGGGTTATTTCGGCTCAAAAACGCGACGAAGCTGAAGCAGCATATAAAACTACGCAGTCAGCAGTGGACGTTGCGCGTGCTCAATACGACCTTGCAAAGAGCGGAAAACGTAAGGAAACCAAACAAGCAGCCAAGAAACAGGCACAAGCAGCACGCTCTGCAGTAGACGTTGTTAGGTCGTTTTTAAAGGAAACAGTACAAAGAGCTACTGCCGATGGGGAGGTTTCTACTATCTATCCAAAGGTTGGCGAGTTGGTAGGACTAGGAAGTCCGATTATGAGTATTGCTATGACGAACGACGTTTGGGTTACTTTTAACATTCGCGAAGACCAGCTTAATGGTATGAAGGTGGGCACAAAGCTGAAAGGTTTCCTACCTGCATTCAACAAGAATATAGACTTACAGGTTACGTCTGTTAAGGATCAGGGTTCGTATGCTGTATGGAAAGCAACAAAAGCAAACGGACAATACGACCTTAAAACCTTTGAAGTAAAGACAAAACCCATAACAAAAGTAGATGGAATGCGCCCTGGTATGTCGGTCATATTAAAGAAATAGCATCGTAACAAGGTGGAAATTACATCTTAAAAATACAGAAGCTACTATACCAAAAGGTGGAAGTCTATATATAATAAGGTGGAAATAGTTTTCTAACAAAATAGATATAACTCTCCCGTAAAATAGCAAAAGCAACAAAACCTGCCTACATTGGTTTTGCATATAGCCTGCTTTTTACTTAAGAAAGAGAGAAAAACAAAACAAAAAAAACGGCTCAATCGTGTTCCGACGCATTATAAACATAGCGGCAAGAGAGGTAGATCAGCTTGTACATACACCCATCTACCTGTTCTGTATGGTGATTTTTCCTATTATCATTCTTATTTTTTTCACATCGCTAATGAGTTCTGGGCAACCCGAAAAGATGCCTTGTGGTGTGGTAGATAACGACAATTCGGCTGTAACACGTACACTTATACGCCGATTAGATGCCTTCCAAAGCACAAAAGTAGTAGCCCATTACACAAACGTAAACGAGGCGCGGCGTGCCATTCAGCAGGGAAAAATATACGCATATCTATATATTCCAGAAGGAACAACCGCAAAACTTGTTAGTGGAAGACAGCCTACAGTGTCGTTTTATTATAGCAACGTTACATTGGTAGCAGGGTCGTTGCTCTTCAAAGACCTTAAAACCATCACCACACTCGGCTCGGCTGCCATTGGTTCGGCTAAGCTTCAGATGTTAGGAAAGACCAATAGAGAAATAAAAACTACCCTTCAGCCTATAGCACTCGACGTGCATACCATTGGAAATCCGTGGTTAAGCTACAACATTTACCTCTCTACCATTATGGTGCCAGGTGTGTTTATGCTATTCATGCTACTAATTACGGTCTACTCTATAGGCACTGAACTAAAGTTTGGACGGTCTAAAGAGTGGATGCAAATGGCAGGAAAGAACATTTTTATAGCACTTTCGGGCAAATTGTTACCACAGTTTCTTGTATTCTTCAGTATGTTTTTGTGCTACGAATGGTATGTCTATGGGCACTTAAACTTCCCCCACCCCGGTGGAATTTCCAAGATGTTGCTTATTGCTTTGCTCACCGTTACAGCGGCACAAGGGTTTGGTGTGTTCGTATTTGGACTAATGCCATCGCTCCGTATGTCTATGAGCGTTTGCTCATTATGGGCTGTTGTGGGGTTCTCAGCGTGTGGAGCAACCTTCCCTTTGTTTGCTATGGATTCGCCAATTATAGCTTTAGCGCAGCTCATACCCCTCCGACACTATTATATGGTATACCAAATTGCCGTCTTCAATGGCTATCCTCTCATTAACGCATGGCCACATGTGGTGGCTCTCGTTGCCTTTGCGGCTCTGCCATTGCTTACTGCACGCAACATAAGGAGGGCTATGTTAGAGTATGTTTACATTCCTTAGTGCACATAAAAGTGCCATTCATTGTATGCTACATTGTACAAACGAACAGAAAATAGATAGTAAAAGATTCAACAAAAAGGCAAGTTTCCTATTGTAAAAGCAAGGAAGAAAAACGAGCTTATGGAGAAAAAAACAAACAGTAGGCATACAAATGCCAACAGCAATTTAATTGTTTCTATCTGCTACATTTGGTGGATTGAAATGAAGAATACCATTAAAGACGAGGGTGTTCTTATATTCTTCGTACTCGTTCCGTTGCTCTACCCGTTGCTTTATTCATGGATTTACAATAACGAAGTGGTGCGCAATGTGCCCGTTGTAGTGGTAGACCAGTCGCATACAGCTACTTCGCGCCAGTTTGTGCGTATGGTTAATGCGTCTCCCGATGTGGAGGTGGCTTACTATTGCAACAGTTTGCCTGAAGCAAAAACCGTTGTAGAACAACAAAATGCCAATGGTATTATATATTTACCAAAGAACTTTGAGCAAACATTAAACCGAGGAGAGCAAGCCCATATAAGTGTTTATTGCGATATGAACCTTATGCTTGCCTACAAAGCAATATACCAAACAAGCCTCGCTGTAGCCCTCGAGATGGGAAAAGAACGGCAAAAAGATATGATAGGAAATATTACCGTACGCGACGAACAGGTGAACACACAACCGTTAGAGGTGGTAGAAGAACCCATTTTTAACGTTACTGGAGGTTACGGAAATGCCATTCTGCCGGGTGTGTTAATACTTATTCTACAACAAACCCTGCTGCTTGGCATTGGACTTTCGGCAGGTACAGCACGCGAAAACAATCGCTATCAAGACCTTGTCCCCATCAGCAAGCACCATAATGGCATATTTAAGATAGTGCTGGGAAAGTCGCTTTGCTATTTCATGATATACTGTGTGGTGGCTGCTTACATTACTTTAGCCGTACCACACATATTCCATTTCACCATGTTGGCACAGCCTGCCGACCTTGTTGGGCTGCTTGTACCCTACCTTTTATCGGTTATTTTCTTTGGAATGACACTCTCGTGCCTTGTTCGACACCGCGAAAACGTAATGTTGCTTGTGGTGTTTACGTCCATTCCTTTCCTATTTTTAACAGGCGTTAGCTGGCCTCGCACCAACATTCCTGCCATTTGGGAAGGCATAGCATGGCTCATTCCTTCAACATTTGGCGTACGCGGCTTCCTTAGTTTGTCGTCTATGGCAGGCACGTTAGACGACATTCGCACCGAAGTGTTTGCACTTTGGACACAAGCCATTGTCTATTTCTTCATTACGTGTATGGTGTATCGCTACCAAATTATTAGTGCACGGAAACACGCTATTGTCCATGTGGGACGAACAAAAGACAAAATTGAAAAGGCACGAACGGCACGAAAGCAACAGGTTTCTGACAACAAAGGCACACAAAACGCACACAGCGAGGAAACACCAAAATAGTTATTGCAACCGAGAAATACATACTATAGAAAGCAGCTAATACATCGCAACATTGTAAGAGTGCCGAAGCCAAAAAATAAAAACTCCCTTTTTGCATTGCAAAAACCATACTTTTGCAATGTAAAAACCCCCTTTTTGCACGCCAAAAACCATACTTTTGCACGCCAAAAACCATACTTTTACACGGCGAATATGTAACACACAGATAGCGAACACGTTGCGAACATTACATAAATGTGTTTCAAACGGATTGCAAATGTGCCCCAACGTTTTACGAATGTGTGGCGAGCACGTATACACGGGCACGATAAATCAGCCCCTACAGCTGCTGACAGCCTGCCAATAATGTTGCTGACGGATTACAATAACACAACATTCAAAACACAAAAACAGCCCCCATTCTAACAAAAAAAATACAAAAAGATATACTTTCTTTCAGCATTTCTTTTTTAAAAACCAAACTTTCTATATCTTTGCAACGGAGTTTAGGGTAACAGAAGAATACACCTTTCAATAGTAAAAAAGCACATTCGTTATGCTATCCTTGTCTACCACTAAATAAAAAAGGTAATATCACACAAATAAAAAAAGGATTTAACATGACGAAAGAGAAGTTTTTTGAAGCTATGGGTTGGGTAGGTATGGTAACATCTATACTAATGTACGTGTTCTATTTCCCGCAAATATGGAACAATTTGCACGGCCATAAAGGTATATTCATACAGCCTTTTATGGCAGGAGTAAACTGTACGCTATGGGTTTGCTACGGTTTGTTTAAGGAAAAACGCGACTGGGCACTTGCCATAGCCAACACTCCAGGCATTATTCTTGGGTTTATTGCTGCATTTACAGCACTCTAAAACAAAAGTTTGCTATGATTATTGCATAGCAAACAACCATTTATAAAAATACATTCGGCACCTTCTAAAAATAGAATTAGCCGAAAACAATAAAGGCAGACTCGTTTGTTTACACCTTCAGAGTCTGCCTTTCGTTTTGTCTTCTCCTATTCTGTATAAAACTTTATTAGCTTTGTAATGGCACGTTGGCACACCGGACAGAAGTTAGGATTTTGGTTTGTGCGCATTCTACAGTCGGGATAGGCACGGTAAACCCCGTGTTTTGTATATCCAGCAGGCTCGTATGCACCTATTTTCCATAGCTTTTGGTTAGCATTAGGCCTATCAAGGTCGGCTGGTTGTGGCGTTGGCACGGGCGTACCAGGTGTTACCATATCGCTCCACTTAGACTTAAAGTCTACCAAAGTAGTAAGATTGGCTTCCCATGGCTCTATATCGTGCGGATACATAGGTATATCGTCGTAGCCATACTCATCGCCAAGCCCTGCAAAAGAGTGTCCAAACTCGTGCACCACTACAGGTTTAAAAGCAGAATGTCGTACCATTGAGAGGTTATACGAGTTAAGAATGCCACCGCCACCATAGTTTTCGGTGTTCACCAACACTATTATGTGTTCGTAAGGTGTACCTGCCAACCAGTTGTGAAGGGTTTTAAGGTGCAACGTAGTAAGGTATCTGTCGCTATAGAATGTATTAAAATTAGAGTGCAAAGCCGTGTTTTTCCAAATGCCTTTGCCCGGATTTGACGTACCACTTTCAGCCGATGGCGATTTAACAGCTATTACATTGAAACGGTTTCTCAATGCTTTAAACGGCTCGTGAGCAAACAAAGCTTCCATAGCCGTGCGGCAATCGTTCAAAAAGGTAGGCATTTCAGCCTCTGTATAGCCCTCTGCTATGTAGGCAATATGTATGCAACGTGTAGTGTCGGCAGCCTTTTGCAGTGTTTCGTAGGAGGTTACGTGCTTTTCTCCAATACGTCTTATCAAAATATCGGTGGGCACAACGGTGTGCGTAAGCGATGTCATTACCTGTCTGCGGTTGTCAAACAGTTCAACCGTAACATCTACAGTGTCTTTAGGAAATGGCACTAAAAAAACATTTTCAAACGACTTTGAGTTTGTTTTAGCCTCGTTGTAGGTAAGCCATTCCTGGAAAAGTGTAGAAAAAGAATTACGGTAGAGCACCTTATTTGTACCATGTTGGCGCACCGTAATATGCCCGTTACCCTCTACAGGCAGTTCATTTAACCTTTGTTTCTTACCATACCAGTGTGGAATACGGCAGAGTTCGTCTACAGCAATGGCTTGATGGCGTGCGTTTCCTGCGAAATTGTAATCTAAACGCAACGTTGCATCTTCAAAATAACGTTGAAAATCTTGCGCAAAAGCAAATGTGCTAATAAGCAAGAATACCAATAGCAAATTTATTTTCCTCATATTTTAAATAGTATTTTCGTTTGTTTGCAAATTTAATAATATTTTTCTTATTCTGTCTTCACCTTATATATATTTATTAATAAAGGCACTTTTATTCGGTAAAAAATTGTATTTTTGCACAAAAGAATTAGCAATGAAGCACATATCTTGGGGATTTATAGGTTTAGGAGAAGCCACAGAACACAAGTCGGGAGCAGCTTTTAACGCTGTAACCGAATCGAATGTGGAAGCCATCTTCAGCGAAAATGCAGCCGATGCACGCACGTACGCCAACCAATTAGGCGTTCCTCACTGGTACACCGATGCACAATCGATGATAGATAACCCCAATATTAACGCCATATACATAGCAACTCCCCCTATAGCACATGCAGCATACGCCATTATGGCTATGCGTTCGGGAAAGCCATGCCTTATAGAAAAGCCCTTAGCAGCATCGTACGAAGACTGCGTTCGCATTAATCGTGTGTCAGAACAAACGGGTGTTCCTTGTTTCGTAGCCTACTATCGGCGCTATCTACCCTACTTTAAAACGGTGAAAGATATACTGCAACGGCACGTCATAGGTAAGGTTTTAAGCATACAAATACGCTTTGCCGTACCTGCAAACGAACTAGACGACAATGAAAATATAGACGAAAAGCCATGGCGATTGCAGCCACAAGAAGGCGGACGAGGCTACTTTTACAATTTAGCTCCACACCAACTCGACCTGCTTCAGTATCTTTTCGGCATCATTGTAAAGGCACATGGCTACACAGCAAACCGCACAGGGCACTACAAAGTGGAGGATACGGTGAATGCAGTGTTCCGTTTTGAAAGCGGACTTTGTGGGAGTGGATCGTGGAGTTTCGCCGCTCACGAAAGTGCAAAAGAGGATAGTATTGAGATATATGGCACAGAAGGACGCATTGTTTTCTCGGTTTACAACTATAATCCCATAACACTTTACACCAGCGAAGGTATGGAATGCTTCGATATAAAGAACCCACACTATGTGCAAGAACCACTTATAAGGGCTGTGGTACAAGACCTTCAGGGATATGGAAAGTGCGAAATTAACAGCATAGAAGCTACTCCCACCAATTGGGTAATGGACAGAATTTTAGGTATATACTAACACAATGGTTGGCAAAAATACTACTATTTGCTTACTTCTGTTGCTTTTTGTTAGCACAATAAAGGCAGAAAACAGCAAAGATACAATACCAAACAGGATAACAAAACTATGGAGCGATAGCACTGTATGGCAACTATCAGACTCCATTAAACACATGCCTAAACTACATTTGCACCAAACAGAGAAGGCTATAAACGTGGTAGGTGGAATTGATACTACTTATATAGAACCGCAAAAATATAACTTTACGGTTATGTTACAGAACACTAACAACTTTGAAATGTATGCTTTAAGTAGTAGAGAAAACTACCATCTTACTCTCGCACCCGAACCAACGGTACGCATCGGACCCTATGCTGGGTGGCGATGGCTATTTCTTGGATACACGCTCGATATAAAACACCCTTTCTTTAACGGCTCAAAACAAAAGCGAAAAGAGTTCGATGTAAGTCTGTATAGTGCAAAAATAGGAATAGATCTCTACTATCGTAAAACGGGAAAAGACTTTAAAATACGCAGTTTATCGTTAGGAAAAAAGATAGAAACACACCCTATGGAGGGCATGGAGTTTGATGGTGTGGAGACAACAGTTAAGGGATTCAACATCTATTACATATTTAATCATAGACGTTTCTCCTATCCTGCTGCCTTCAGTCAGAGTACAATACAACGCAAATCGGCTGGAAGTCCGCTCATTGGCATAGGTTACACAAAGCATACACTACGCATAGACTGGCCCGAATTCTATCAATTGGTTTACAAATACCTAAAAATGGAAGGACGATACGAGGACATTAAAAAGTCGTTAGAACGAGAAGAGCTACGCTATACTAACTTTACTGTGAGTGGCGGATATGCCTATCACTATGTGTTTGCACGTAATTGGCTGCTTGCAGGGTCGGCAATGCTGGGCTTTGCCT
This sequence comes from Prevotella pallens, assembly GCF_900454935.1. Lineage (NCBI taxonomy): Bacteria > Pseudomonadati > Bacteroidota > Bacteroidia > Bacteroidales > Prevotellaceae > Prevotella > Prevotella pallens. The sequence goes on along the minus strand of NZ_UGTP01000004.1, from coordinate 47,549 downwards.
ATAAACACAATCGAGGAAAAATAGTGGAAGAAAACTCCTCAAAGCATCGAATTATATCCGATAATATCGATTTCGATGGCATTGTACGCTTCGGAATGGTATGGAATAATATGAAATGGTATGCGGGAACAAGCATCATTATGCACGCATTCAACTACCATCGTAACGGATTTTCTACCACAAACCTATTTGGGAATATGAATATCTACGTGGGAATGAACTTTGGTAAACGTGGAAAAAGAAAGAAAATATAAACTTAAAACTACATTAGTATGAAGACTTTAAGGTTAGTTTTCTTGCTCGCAATGCCCATTTTGCTTTGGACAAACAGTATTGCTACACCCACTAATTATGGTTATCGACACATAATGGGTAGCGCACAACATAACGAACAAGGGGCTAAAAAAGGCTTGCAAACCGACTCTGCCAAAATAGAACAATTGCTTTCATCGCTAATTCCGCTACGTTCAGAACTTAAAAAAGAAGACTTAATAATAAAGGTAGCACGCATTTTTATAGGAACTCCCTACGTTGCACACACGTTAGACCGTAACAACGAGGAAACACTCGTGGTGAATATGCGTGGTATGGACTGTACTACCTATCTAGAAAATACCATTGCCGTGTTGCTATGCGTAGATAAAAAGCAAAGCCGTTTTGCCTATTTTAAACAAATGTTACAATACATTCGATATAGAAAAGGACAACTTTCGTACGAAAATAGACTACATTACTATGAATGGTGGGTAACCGATAACCAGCAAAAAGGTATTCTTCGCCAAATAGAAACGCCAAATCCACCCTTCACAGCCACGCAAACGCTGAAGATAAACTATATGAGCGAAAACTATAACAGCTACTATATGCTGCGAAACAACCCCGAACGAGTGGCAGCACTAAAGAAAATAGAAGACCAAACCAACGGAACAAAGGTGCAATACATACCCAAAAGCCAGCTAAACAACACAGAACTGCTGCGCAAAGTGGTGCGCAACGGTGATATTATAGCCATTACCACACGCAAATACAACCTTGATACAACACATTTAGGCTTCGCTGTGTGGCACAACAACGGACTTTATATGCTCAATGCATCGAGTTTGAAACGCAATGGTAGGCAAGTGGTAGAACCAAAAGAAACACTTTACCAATATTTAATGCAACAACCCAATAGCACTGGTATACGTTTGGCACGACTAATATTACCAAACATAAGATAGATACTATAGCTAATCTTTGTTAATTCTTCCTAATTCGAACCCCGTAATTATCACAAACTCCACCTTAATAAAAAGAAAAAGCGTAACTTTGCACCGTTTTTATGCCGTTTAGGCTCGGGTAAGTGCGAGATAGATGCCTCGCCGCCTATCGGTCAAACCGTTTACATTAAATAATATGTACGCAATTGTAGAGATCAACGGTCAGCAATTTAAGGTTGAAGAAGGTAAGAAACTCTTCGTCAATCATATAAAAGATGCTGAAGAAGGAAAGACCGTTGAGTTTGACAAAGTTCTGCTTTTAGACAACAACGGAACTGTAACAGTGGGCGCACCTACTATAAATGGTGCAAAAGTAGTGGCAGAAGTGTTGAATCCTTTGGTGAAAGGCGACAAGATTATCGTCTTCAAAATGAAGCGCCGCAAGGACTATCGCAAAAAGAATGGACATCGTTCACACTTCACACAAGTAGAGATTAAAACAATTAACGCTTAAATTTAGGAGGACAAAGAATGGCTCATAAAAAAGGTGTCGGTAGTTCTAAGAACGGACGCGAATCACATTCAAAGCGTTTAGGTGTTAAAATTGGAGGAGGACAGAAGATTATTGCAGGCAACATTATAGTACGCCAACGTGGCAATAAGCACTATCCTGGAGAGAACGTAGCACAAGGTAAAGACGATACACTATATGCTCTTGCAGACGGAATCGTTTATTTCCACAGAGGAAAGTACAATAAGAGCAAGGTTTCTGTACTCTCTGAAGATGCTTACGCAGCCAAAAACAAAACACCAGAAGCGTAAAGCGAAACAAACAAAACTATTCCAAACAAACAACATAATCCCGAATTTCCAATGGAAGTTCGGGATTTATGCTTTATAAAAAAAGATATACCACACACAGAAAACAATTCAGGCTAAAAGTAAAAAGGTACTTTTCGCAATGCAAAAAGGTGGTTTTTGTGTTGCAAAAACCACCCTTTTACCTCGTAAAAATAGGGTTTTTCAAATGCCAAATAATGAGCTTTGCAAAGCATTGATACAAAAACAGTTACATAGAGAGCATATCTACGAAAAACATTTGTACCAGTTTCAATATTCTTATAAGTCTAAAACAAAATGTAGAGAAGCCGTTCGCTATAAACAGTTACCCTCTTTTGGGAATACTATAGTGGGTTTAAAAGTCTTCGCTTCCTCAAAATCCATTAGAGCATAACTTATAATAATAATCGTATCGCCCACCTGAACTTTCCGTGCAGCAGCCCCATTCAAGCAAATACAACCCGTACCACGCTCACCTTTTATTATGTAAGTTTCGAGCCGTTCGCCATTATTGTTGTCCACAATTTGCACCTTTTCGCCAGCAATCATATTGGCAGCGTCCATCAAATCTTCATCGATTGTAATACTTCCCATATAGTTAAGGTTTGCCTCAGTAACCTTAACACAATGCAATTTGCTTTTTAATACTTCAATCTGCATACTAATTTAGCCCTTATATTTAATATGGTCGATAAGTCGGATAGGTGTTTTACCACAATAAACGGTTATGCACCCCACAATGTAAGGCGTATCGTCCCACGATTTTACTGGCAGCAACGTGTTGCCATCTACTATATCAAAATACTCCACTTCTAGCCCATCAACAGCATTAATGTCGGCTATTACCTTGTTATGAAACTCCTGAACACTAAGTTTTTCCACCTCGTTAGTACTTGCCTTCAACACCTTATATATATAAGGAGCTATGGCACGCTCGTCAGCAGAGAGTAAAGTGTTACGCGAACTCTTTGCCAGTCCATCTTCATCGCGTACTATCGGACATTCAACTATGTCTACATCAACATTTATAAAATCTACTAAACGTTTCACAACAGCTATTTGCTGCCAATCCTTTTCGCCAAAATAGGCACGATTAGGACGCACTATGTAGAACAAACGGCTAACTACTTGGCACACACCATTAAAGTGTCCAGGTCGTTTAGCCCCTTCCATAACTGTAGATTGTGGGGGAAATTCAAAGTGTCTGGTATCTGGTGTAGGATACATTTCGGCTACCGATGGCGCAAAAACATAGTCGGCACCACTCGTTTCTGCCAATTTGCAATCAGCATCTAATGTTCGCGGATAGCGTTCTAAGTCGTTTTTATCATTAAACTGGGTGGGATTAAGAAACACCGATACCACTGTTACATCGTTTTGCTGTGCACTCCGCCTAATCAGCGATGCATGTCCATCGTGTAAAGCACCCATTGTAGGCACCAATCCAATGGTTTTTCCTTGCTTGCGGAGATAGAACAGCTCATTCTTTAAATCGACAATCCTTTCAAATACTTTCATTTTGATGTCTCAATAATTTGGCTGCAAAGTAACAACAAATTTATTTAAAACTCGTAAGAAATAGCTAAAAAGATGTTCAAATGCCACCTTTTAGACACTATTTCCACATTTTTAGCCTACAATTCCAATTATTTTTCGTACCTTTGCACACAGTAAAGCATTTATAAATGGGAAAGAAAGTATTGTTTATCAACCAAGAAATCGCACCGTATGTCCCTAATTCGGAGATGGCAAACTTTGGTGCTGATATGCCACGATGTATGCAAGACGCAGGGTTTGAGATAAGAACGTTTATGCCTAAATGGGCTGCTATTAACGAACGGCGCGGACAATTGCACGAAGTAATACGACTTTCGGGTATGAATCTTGTCATCGACGATATGGATCACCCACTTATCATCAAGGTAGCAAGTATACCACAAACACGCATTCAGGTCTATTTCATTGACAACGAGGACTATTTCCAGAAACGTTCAGCTATGACTAAGGACGAATTAGGCAACGATTATCCTGACAACGGAGAGCGTGCTATCTTCTTTGCACGGGGTGTTTTGGAAACAGTAAAGAAGCTTCGATGGGCTCCAGACGTAATTCATTGCCAAGGTTGGATGTCTGCTGTAATACCATTCTATGTAAAAACAGCCTACAAAGACGAACCACAGTTTGCCAAATCAAAGGTTGTTACATCGCTTTTTACCGAACAACCACGTGGAAGTTTGGGCAAAAAGTTTAAACAATGCCTCGAATTTAAAAGTGCAGAACTAAGTTTGATAGAGAAATATGGCGACAATTTCGACTTCAAAGAGTTAGGAAAACTTGTTATCGACTACTCTGATGGTATCATTCAAACTAGTAACAACGTGAACAAAGAGCTTATACAGTACGCCAAAGACAATAAAAAAGAAATACTGTTGCAGCCCGATAACGAAGAAGAAGTAAAGACAAAATACACCGAGTTCTACAATAAGATAATAGAATGAAAGCAAAAATATTAGCTTTTGGGCTAGCTTTTATGGCATTAGCCCTTACTGCTTGCGATGATACAACCGATGGAATAGGAGGTACTCTCACCGATCAGACAGACAAACTTAACGTACAAGCCGATACATTTAATATTGGTTCGCACAGCGTTTTGGCTAGTAACATACTCTCACGAGCTACCGATGGGTTTCTGGGAAAGCTAAAAGACCCCGAAACACAGTCGGATGTAACAGCCAATTTAATGTCTCAGCTCTACGTATTGCCTAACTATCAAATGCCAGAACAAAGCATAGTAACAAGCAAAGACCCCAACGGGAAAATTATTGCAGACTCTTGTGAACTGCGATTGTACTACTATTCGCACTATGGAGACTCATTAGCACCTATCAAAATCACTACGTACGAACTTGATAAACCAGCAGAAGAGGGACGACAGAACTATTCTAACTTCGACCCACAGGCAGAAGGATATATCAGAACTGCCGCTAACAACGGATTAGAGGTTAGTACTACGTACACATTAACAGAACTTGCGGTGCCCGATAGCGTGAAGAAAGACAAAAATCACACACCAAATATACGCATAAAACTTAACCAAACATACACAGATAAGTCGGGAATACAATATAATAACTATGGAACATATATGATGCAGAAGTTCTATGAGAACCCAAATAACTTCCAAAACATATACAATTTCCTACATAACGTGTGTCCGGGATTCTACTTTAAGGTAACAAATGGGATAGGTTCCATTGCCAATATAGCAGCTGTTCAACTTGTAATATACTATCGTTACAAAGATGCAAAGGACGGAAATAAGGTGAAAACAGGCGCAACCCACTTCACAAGTACCGAAGAAGTGTTACAACTAACTAACTTTGTATTCGACAGAACTCAATTACAAACACTCGCAAACAATCCAAATGCATCGTATTTAAAGACACCTGCAGGTTTGTTTACCGAAGTAGAACTACCCGTAAACCAGATTATGCATGGGCACGAGAACGACACTTTGAACTCAGCAAAGTTCGAATTGCAACGCTATATTAGTCATACCACTTCATCTTACAAGATGAATATACCCCAATATGTGCTATTAATACCTACAGAATTGGCAGAATCGTTCTTCAACGAGAATAAGGTTCTCAACAATAAAACATCGTTCTTAGCCCGCTATAACTCCCAAACAAACAGCTATAAGTTCGATAATATGGCTGGAATAATAAACTATTTCGCTCGCAACAGAGCCACTTCTGCCAGCAATACTAACTGGGGTAAGGCGCTTGTAATACCAGTAGAGGTGAGAACATCTAAAGATGAGCAGAACAACGAGGTAGTAAATAGGATATCGCACTATATGGGATTGTCGAGCGTAATGCTACTTGGAGGAAATCAATCGATGGGCAATATAAAAATATCGGTAGTGTATAGCAAATTCAATGGCAGATAACTTTCTCGAGAAACATTACGAAGAGTACGAACAACGCAAGGCTGAATGGTTACGAAAGAAGCGACACCTGCAAATAAAAAAGGTGAGAAACATTCGTAAACCAGACGATGAGGCATTATAAAAACCACAATGGCAAGATGAAACAGACTCTGTTTCGCTTGCCATTTTTTTTGTTTGGCACACCATTTGCACTATAAACCAAACAAGGTACATACCTAATTATATAAAAAGAAAGGTACAACATAAGTATGATAAATCAGTTTTCACCCAAAGTTTCAGAGGTTCTGTCGTACAGTCGAGAGGAAGCCGAAAGGCTATTGAGCCATTCTGTAGGACCAGAACACATTATGCTCGCCATCTTAAGAGAGAGAGAAGGCACTGTCAGCAATATGTTTGGGACATTAAACCTTAATTTAGAGAACATAAAAAGCCAGCTGGAAGAACGCATAAAAAGCGAAGAACAAAGCCAACTGACCTACTCTAACGACATAATGCTGAACGAGCAGGCTAGTAATATACTAAAATTGGCAGTACTCGAAGCACGTATACAAAGTACACAAACTGTTGATGTACAACACATTTTGCTAGCTATTCTACACGATAATACAGAAAATGGAGCAAAAGAAGTGTTGCAAAACAACAATCTTAACTATACAACAGCTCTCGAAATGCTCCAGCAACCCACCAAACCTGTACAAGATGGTATGGGAATGGCTGACGAAGAGGAAGAAGAAGACCCCATTATGAACCGACACAGCGGTAGCAGCAGAGGCACAAAAACGGCACAAGCAAATATGCCTAAGAGCAATACGCCTGTGTTAGATAACTTTGGAACCGACCTTACAAGGGCGGCTGCAGAAGGTAAACTCGACCCTGTTGTTGGACGAGAGAAGGAAATTCAGCGAGTAAGCGAGATTCTAAGCAGACGCAAAAAGAACAATCCTATTCTCATAGGAGAGCCTGGCGTAGGCAAAAGTGCTATTGTTGAGGGACTTGCACAACTAATTGTGAACCGCCTTACATCGCCTATTCTCTTTAATAAACGTGTTGTAATGCTCGACTTAACAGGGGTTGTGGCAGGCACAAAATATCGTGGACAGTTCGAAGAACGTATCCGTGCACTTATAAAAGAGATTGAACAAAGCCCTGATGTAATTATTTTCATCGACGAGATACACACGCTCATCGGGGCAGGATCTACTCCTGGCTCTATGGATGCCGCAAATATACTGAAGCCTGCCCTAGCACGTGGAACCATACAGTGCATTGGTGCCACTACGTTAGACGAGTATAGGAATTCCATTGAAAAGGACGGCGCATTAGAACGACGTTTCCAAAAGGTGTTAGTTGAGCCTACAACGGTAGACGAAACCTTGCAAATTCTTAATAACATTAAGGACCGTTACGAGGCGCATCACCACGTTTCGTACACCGATGATGCTATTACAGCGTGTGTCAAACTGACAGACCGTTACATCACAGACCGTTCTTTCCCAGACAAAGCTATTGATGCTATGGACGAGGTGGGGGCTCGTGTACATCTACAAAATGCACAAGTGCCACCAGAAATAATAGAACTGAAGAAGCAGTTGGACGAGATTGCACAGGAGAAAAAGGACGCAGTGAAGAACCAAAACTTCGAACTCGCAGCCAATTTCCGTGATAAACAAACTGCTTTAGAGCGTAATTTGCAAGAAGCACAGCAGAAATGGGAACGTGGAGACGATAGTAACCGCGTGGAAATTGGTGCCGACAAAGTGGCTGATGTGGTGTCTATGATGACAGGTATACCGGTTCAGCGAATGCAGGAAAGCGAAAGTGCACGACTTGTTAATATGGCTGACAACCTGAAACACGAGGTTATAGCACAAGATAAAGCCATAGAGAAAATGGTTAAAGCCATTCAACGTAACCGCATTGGGCTAAAAGATCCTAACCACCCAATAGGTGCGTTTATGTTTCTTGGACCTACTGGAGTGGGAAAAACCTACTTAGCTAAAAAGCTCGCAGAGGTTATGTTCGGTTCAAAAGATGCTCTTATACGCATAGATATGAGCGAATACACGGAGAGTTTCAACACTTCGCGCCTCGTAGGAGCACCTCCAGGATATGTAGGATACGAAGAAGGTGGGCAACTTACAGAGCAAGTGCGACGCCACCCCTACTCTATTGTGTTGTTAGATGAGATTGAAAAGGCACACGGAAACGTGTTTAACATGCTGTTGCAGGTGTTAGACGAAGGCAGACTGACCGATGGTAATGGACGATTGGTTGATTTTCGTAACACAATCATCATTATGACATCTAATGCAGGTACCCGTCAGCTCAAAGAATTTGGGCAAGGTGTGGGCTTCACAGCTACCAATATGAATGCCATTTCGCATAACGAACAAGACAAAGAACGTGCGCGTGCCATTATACAAAAGAGCTTAAGTAAGCAATTTGCACCCGAATTTCTTAACCGTTTAGACGAAATTATCACCTTCGATCAGCTCGATCTCGCTGCCATAAAGCAGATTATAGACATAGAACTGCGTAGTTTGTTTAAACGAATAAAGGAACTTGGCTACAACGTAACCATTACAGACAAAGCCAAAGAACTGGTTGCTAAAAAGGGATACGATGTTCAGTTTGGAGCACGACCGCTGAAACGTGCCATTCAAAACTACATTGAAGATGGCATTTGCGAGCAAATTCTTGCAGGAAAAGTGCACGAAGGCGATACCATTTCTATTGGAAAAAGCCCCAATGCCAACGAACTTACATTTAAATAATAATACCTTAGCAGAATAATATCTGCACATGCACTCAACCTTCTACACACCGCAGTATAGCCACATCTATACTGCGGTTTTCTGTATATACCCATTATGCTAACAAGCTATGTATCAGCCAAGTACCAAAACGCTAAAAAGGTTTTTCAAAAAGGGGGTTTTTGCCTTCTAAAAAGGGGGTTTTTACACGCCAAAAGTATGGTTTTTGCATTGCAAAAACCCCCTTTTTGGAAAAAACAAATAGGGGTTTTAGAAAAACTAAAACCCCTATCCCATTAAAGGAAACCAATTTCTTATTGATTCACAAACTTAATTTTCTTATTCATATCGTCTATACGCGATTGCAGTTTAGCTATTTTCTTTTGCATTTTGCTTAGTTTCTTTTGCATTTTAGCCAACTTTTTGTTCGCAGCTTTTGTAGCTTTTAGCTTCTTAATAGTGTCTTTTGCATCTTTCACAGTGCTAGAAGCATCAGACGTATTGAAGTCTGTTGTAACCATATTTGCCTCTGCATTTGCATCAGCAACCTTACTAATAATATCATCATAGTCGGCTTTCGCCTTCTCATAGTCTAACTGAAGCTTGTTTAATTTAGAGGTTAAGTTCAACACTTTCTGCTGTTCTTTTAGGGTTTGCACCTTTGTTGCATCTTGAGCAAACCCACTAATAGCAGACAATACCATAATTCCTATTAAAATAAATCGTCTCATAATCTGTCTAATTTAATTATTATTGCAAAGATAAACAATTTTCTTTGTATCCCCAAGACTTTTGTAATAAAAACAAAGAAGGGGGGATACTTATTTAGAATATTATATTTAACTTTGCAGGGAAATTGGTAAAAAACAAGCAAAACATATATTTTAGAATGGTTCAGGGAACACTAACAAGGCTTAACGCCCACCATAAAGAAGCGAACAAAAAGGTTATTCACCTGCTTATACAAAGGGTTTTCTACTTTTGTAAAGGCATAGTGAGCATAAAACAATGTGCCTTTCTCGTGTTTTTTATGGCAATATCGCTCCATACAAATGCCCAAATGCTTTTCTCAGAGAACCTTACTATGAATATAGATAGCACGAAAACCATACAAGGCTCCCTACAACCTGAGTTGGATTTCAAGACAGAAAAGGAAAACGTATTCACACTAAAGAACACAGCCAACCTTAATTTGCTAATTAAAAAGAAGCGTATTATCAACCTTATAAACAAGTTAGAGTTTTCTACTTACGGTAAAGATATAACAGTAAGTGGTGGCTATGCGCACTTAGAATATCGCTATCTGCTCCACCGAAAGTTCGAAGTTTATCCCTATATGGAGTCGCAATGGGCAGGCAGTAGGGGTATGACGTTTAAAATTTCTAGTGGTATTCAGGCACGTTATAGATTTTTAGAGTCTAAACATTGGCTACTTTTTGCCAACACAGCCCTATATTACGAATTTGAAAAGTGGGAATATCCCACTCCACCAGCAGGCACAAAACCCCACGCTTATAGTCGCTACATAAAGCATCACCTATCGTTTAGCACTAAATATACGTTCGGACCGCATTGGGATATCATAGCAACAGGCATCTATCAGGTGCGTCCCGATAGCTATTTTAAGACACCCCGATTTGGTGCAGCAGTAGATTTGGCTTACCACATTACACCAACTATCGGCTTAAATTGTGCCTATCGGCTCATTTACGATACTACTCCCATTGTGCCAATTCGTAAGAATTACACCACAGTGAATGCAGGAATAAACATCGCTTTTTAGGAATAATGGCGATAGAAGCCCTAAGAAAACTAAACATTCTTGTGGCTTTAGTATATAAAAAATACCTAAAACACCAAACAAAACATTAAAACAAGCCGCTAGTTTACTCTACCTTTAAAATGTAAACATCGGGCCAAATGGTTACATCTACATGCACTGCAACACCCACTTTACGGAACTGTAGCACGTTAGATGCCGTTTGACTGTTGCCAACAACAAAGCCAATATTGCGCAATTGTTGTGCAAAACGGCGATAATAAGCCTTATCCCAAAACACAACTTCGGTACTTCCACCCTGCGTATCTATAACAGCAAGCGACGATTCGTCGGTTTTTCGGAAGAGTTTATACAATGGTTCCGAACTCTGATACTGCTCGTTTGGTTGCAAATGCCACCCCCAAATATGTCGTAAATCGTTGTTATCTAAATACTTTGTTGCCATTATTCGGCGCAAACCATATCGCTTAAAGGGTTCAACAGTTGGCATTTTGCGTAGCTTTTGCTGCTGATATTGCAACAATTCTACCACTGTTAGTTGTAGATAATTGCCATATTGAGCTCTTCCCAATATGGCAATAAAGAATAATATAAGTATTAAAGAAATTCTTTTCATTCGTTTTTATTACTCGAAACCTACGTTTCAGAGCTGTTCTATCTCTGCTAACCAGTCGGTAGAATTGGCATCTGACGGCATACGCCAATCACCTCGAGGAGACAAACTCACCGTTCCCACCTTCGGACCATCGGGCAAACAAGAGCGTTTGAACTGATTTTGGAAGAAGCGAACTACGAAATTGTAAAGCCATTTCTTTATTTCAGCATCGCTATATTTACCTTCAAAGGCGTGTTTTGCAAGGAAAAATATCTTAGAAGGCTGGAAACCGTGTCGTAAAAAGTAGTATAAGAAGAAGTCGTTTAGCTCGTATGGTCCAACAAAATCTTCTGTTTTCTGCTGAATTTTGCCCTCTTTATCGGCAGGAGTAAGCTCTGGTGAGATAGGTGTTTCTACAATATCGCGCAATGCTTCTGCCACTTTCTCGTTGTCTGTAATGCTTGCCACGTATGCAACAAGGTGTTTTACAAGTGTTTTTGGTACACTTGCGTTCACTCCATACATACTCATGTGGTCGCCATTATAGGTGCACCAGCCCAGCGCAAGCTCGCTTAAGTCGCCTGTTCCCAGTACCATTCCATTGTATTCGTTAGCCAAATCCATTAGAATTTGGGTGCGTTCGCGAGCTTGAGCATTCTCAAACGTAGAGTCGTGAGTAGTTGTATCGTGGTCAATATCCTTGAGATGCTGAACCACCGATGGCACTATGCTTATTTCTTTTGTATCTACTCCCAACTCGTCCATTAGGGCAACAGCATTGGTATATGTACGTTCGGAGGTGCCAAAACCTGGCATTGTTACGGCAAGAATACCCTTTCGGTCTAGTTTTAGCTTGTCGAACGCACGCACACATACAAGCAATGCAAGTGTAGAATCGAGACCTCCGCTCACTCCTATCACCACTTTCTTGCAATGGGTGTGTACTAATCGTTTTGCCAAACCCATTACCTGAATGTTGAAAACCTCTTCGCAAGCATCTTCCATGTGTCCACTTTGTATGAAAGGTTGTGGGTTTATTTTGCGTGTAAGGGTAAATTCGCGTTCAGCATTCTGCCTTGGTAAGCAGTTAATGTATGTTTTTTCGGGCAGCACACCCCCTATTGGGTCCACATACATATCCTTTTGTGCATTCACAAAAGTGGTGTTCGAGCGTCTTTCTGTACGTAGTTTCTCTACGTCTACCTCGCCTATTACGAGTTGAGGGTCTAGCGAAAAGCGTTCGGCTTTGGCAATAAGCCCACCGTTTTCGTATATAAATGCGTTGCCACCGAATACTACATCTTGCGAACTTTCACCGAAACCGCAACTGCTATATACGTATGCCGATATGGTACGAGCACTTTGTTGCGCCAGCAAAGACTCTAAATAGTGGTGCTTACCTATCTGTTCGGTGCTCGCCGATAGGTTAAACATTATTTCAACACCTGCCAACGTTAGTGCGTTGCTTGGTGGAATGGGTGCCCAAATGTCCTCGCATATCTCTATTCCGAACTTTACTCCGCCGTCTGTTCTGAATATTTGGCGAGCCGGTGTTACCAATATGGTTTGTCCAGCATAGTGTATTTGTGTTGGACAAAGGTCGCGAGCCGATGCAAACCACCGCTTTTCGTAGAACTCAGCATAGTTCGGAAGGTATGTTTTTGGCACTATTCCTATTATCTTTCCATGCTGAACCACAGCGGCACAGTTTAGCAATAGTGGTCCAACACATACTGGAATGCCTACTATTGCTATGATATCTAGCTGACGAGTAAAGTCGAGTAGCATCATCATAGCGTGCTCTGAGTTGTCGAGTAATAGCTGTTGTCGGAACAAATCTTGGCATGTATAGCCTGTGATACAGAACTCTGGGAAGACTATTATCTCTACTCCCTGACCTTCTGCAGCTATTATTTGCTTTTCAATAGCATCGAGATTGAACTTAGTGTCGGCTATTCGCACTTCTGGAATTGCCGTTGCCACTTTGATAAATCCGTATTTCATTCGTTTTAAAAGTATGTTAGGTTATTATTGTTACTTGTGTTGCGCCATAGCCGTACTCACGGAACGACGCGTCTTGAAAATGGTATTTTTTGTACTTATAGTTTAGTTCGCGGATAATAGAACGGCGCAAAACGCCTTCGCCTTTACCGTGAATGAATACTATTTTCTGTTGATTTTTATTCTTATACTGTTCTAAAGTGCTGCGGAAAATGCCCATCTGATATTCTAATATATCGCCTGGCGTTAGCCCTGCAGTGGTTTCCAACACCTCTTCAGCGTGCAAATCTACAACAATTTTATCGTTTTTAAGAATTTGTTTGGCATATTTTGCTTTACTCTGACTATTTTCGTATCTGCGTTCTAATGGTTTTCGGGCTGGCTGTGGGGTGGGTTCCACTGCTTGTGTGTTGCTGCTTTGCAACTTTTTAGGCAGTTCTATCTTTGTGTCTATAATGGTTTCGGGAGCCTTTTCCTTTTCGGTTACGGTGTAAAGTAGTGCTGGTGTATCGAAAAAATCGTTCTCTCGGAAGGTGTTTAGCTTGTAAAACTTGGTTCCATCTATACGTATATGTGCATTGAGTGTGGGTTTACGTTCGAATGTTTTGTTGGGTTTGTAGGCAAATATTTGTATGCTTGCTTCGGCTATAGTGTTTAAATCGGAATATGAGAACTGCTCTACAAACAGCTTTGTGTTGGGTTCTAACTCGCCTACTGCTTTGCATTGCCATTGGTTTTTGGTGCCTACCATATATAAATAATGTATATAGTAGTTGCTATCGTTCACTATATACGTTTCGAAATCGGTGTTATTCATTTCGCGTGGCTTGGTTGGCACAAAAGCTAAATAGGCTGTTAGGGTGTTGCCTCCCTCGCGTTCGCGTGGCTGCGGCACAAATTTGTCGGCAGGATCGTAGTCTTCTTCTTCGTCGTCTATACCTGTTTTGTTGGTATCGATGGGGGTATTGTCGCTTAATTGGGCTTTTATGGATTTTGCGTTTCCCTCTTCTTTTTCGTCTTTTGCTTGTTCTAGCTTGGTTATTTTGGCTTTTGCCATATCGTCGTTGCCCACAACAACAACATCGTTAATGGGAGTTGGTATTTCAAAACCGTCTTCGTCTTCCACTAATACTATATTGTTGCCTTGAAAGCCAGAGATTTTTCCACCTCCTACTTCGCTTAAAAAGCGTACTTTATCGCCTATTTTCATATTCTATGTTTTTATGTTTCTATTACTGTTATATCTGTTTACAAAAGGCTATTGCTTATATTTGGCTTTGCAAAAAGGGGGTTTTTACGTTGCAAAAACTATGTTTTTGCGAACCAAAAAGGGGGTTTTTGCAAGCCAAAAATAGGGTTTTTGCAGAGTGCTTTGTAACCTTCTTATTAACAGACAATTACATACTTGTTTTTGGCACTATGTTTTTAACAACGCTGCCTCTATGTTTTGCCATTGTTTAGGCTATGGTATGAGGAGGCTGCTATCGCCATAACTCAGGAAGCGGAAGTTGTTTTCGAGTGCATAGTTGTACACTTTGCGCCAGTTGCCTCCTAAGAATGCGCTTACCAAAAGCAAGAGTGTGGATTGTGGTTGATGGAAGTTGGTTACAAGCATTTGCACTATTTTGTAGGTAAATCCGGGTGCTATAATTATCTGAGTGCTTGTATGCAGTGCCGTTAAGCCGTTGTTGTCTAAGTACGACAGCAGGTTTTGCAGTGCACGTTCCACGCTAACGGGTGTTCCATTTACCAATATAAGTCCGTTAGAGTTGTGTTCTTGTTCGTATGGTTCCCACTGTTCAACGTGCAATTCGTCTTCGGTGGCGTTCGAATTGCGTTCCAATTTCACCCCCATATAGTAAAGACTTTCTAATGTTCGCACGCTTGTTGTTCCCACAGCAATGGCTTTACAGTTGTGCGAAAGCAAGTTTTCTATGGTGTGTCGGTGCACTACCACATATTCGGAGTGCATATTGTGTCCTTCTATCTCGCTGCTTTTCACAGGCTTAAACGTTCCTGCGCCTACGTGTAATGTAAGTTCGTCGCGTGTTATACCAGCTTTATCTATGTCGTGCAGCACATTTTGGGTGAAGTGTAAGCCCGCTGTTGGTGCGGCTACAGACCCCTTTACCTTTGAATAAACGGTTTGATAGGTTTGCTTATCGCTCTCTTCTGTCTCTCTATTTAGGTAAGGTGGTATTGGCAATTCGCCCACAGCTTCTAATATTTCGGCAAATGTTACGTGGCAATTGTCCCATACAAAGTCTACCCAATGGTTGGTTCCACCAGCAACAGCTGCATTTGTTTTAGTACGATTTACAGTAGCCGTTAGCACCAAATCGTGTCCGTTTATTTGGAATGCCCGTTTTAGTGAGCCCTCTTTCCACTTTTTTAGGTTTCCAATCATACAGAGCCACGAACATTGTTGGTTGGTTTGGAACATTAGTTCGTAGTCTGTTGGCTGTGCAGGTTCCATTAAAAAAATTTCTATTAATGCTCCTGTTTCTTTTCTAAAGTGCATACGTGCCTGAATAACTCTGGTATTGTTGAACACCATAAGTGCGTTTTTGGGCAAATATTTAGGTAGGTTGCAGAACACGTCTTCGCCCACTTCTCCGTGCTTATATAGCAAAAGTTTGCTGTTATCGCGCTTAGAAAGTGGAAATTTAGCAATACGTTCGTCGGGCAAAGGGTAGTCGTAGTCCGATATTTTTATATGTTTTGTATCTTCTAACATTTGTTTTTATTTTATAATCCTATCTCTATTACGCCTCTAATTATGCAATAAATGCAAGTAAACACTATTGTACAGAGCACCACATCTATGTCTTTTACCTCGTAACCAGTTCGTGTAAACTGTTTGGTTCTATAGGTTGAAAGGGGTGCTACATGGCGTTCTATTCGTTTATATATAAGGTAACACAAGCTTGCATTGAGTGTTCCTGCCACCATACCCACGAAAATGTCGGACGGATAGTGCACGCCGAGATACAAACGAGTCCATACAACGATGAAAGCCCATACCAAAAGGAAGATGGAAAGTAGGCGGCTGCGCACTAAATACATAAAAAACACTGCCACAGAGAAGGCATTACAGGCGTGAGCAGAGAAGAAACTGAAGCCAGAGGGGGCATAACCGTTCACCAAAAAGAGGGTATGTGCAAGCAAAGGGTCGGACGATGGACGTAGTCGGGCTATGTATGGTTTCACAAAACCGCCGTTTCCAGCGTTTGAAATAAGCATACACAAAGCTAAGGAACCCATTATAAGGAGAATGCGTCCCCATTTTTCGTTGTTTTTAACAATAAGATAGAACAACGAAACATAGAGCGGTATCCACGTATAGCCCGATGTAAACACCAGCACAACGTGGTCTAAGAACATATTATGGTTGTTGTTGAAAGCCAACAACAAGGTTTTGTCGTATTCAAGAAGTGAAGAAAAATCCATCAGAGCATAGTTTTCTATATTTCTTCTAACTGGTTTGTGGGTATCCAGCCAGTAGTATTGTCGGGCAAGCGTATGCCTTTCCACCCACTAATGCTACTATCTACTATATCTACTTTCGTACCTTCGTGCAGTGTAACAGCGTTTTCGCCCTTGACATCGGGTGTTGCTTTCACGGTAGCAATAGAGGCAACAATTACAGCTTGGTTGGTATTTCGTTTTTCGTTTTGCTGTATTTTAGCAAAAGAGAAGCTGAACATAAATAGCAAAAGGAACGATAAAGCAGAGAAGAACCCTATTTTACGGCGTTTAACATCTACAGCTAAGAAGTATAATAGCATAAACGACAGGCTGCACAAGAGTACCAATAAACTTATAATAGCCCACGTATCAATGCTAAAAGAATAGACTATGGCGTGCAACCACCGTGTAAGAAAGAGGTCGGACTCGGGCGATAGCCTATCAATAGTTTTAGATTGAGCTAACTGTAAGTTGTATCTTGCGTCCTCATCGCTAGGAACTAACTTCAGCGAACGCTCGTAAGCAATAATAGCTTGGGTAACTTCGTTGTTACGATAATAGGCATTTCCCAAATTATAATAGAGTATAGCCGACGGCTTTTGCTTTATTAATTGTTTGTAAATGCGTATAGCTTCGGCATAATTAGCCTTATTATAAGCCTTTGCAGCCATATCTAAGGTGTTGGCAGAGGCACGTAGCGCAATAGCCGAAAGGGCTATAACTATGGCGAATAATAGTAAAAAGGATTTGCCATTTGCCTTCTTACTGGTATTGTTGCGTTGGTTTCTCATTGCTTCTTCTATATCAGTAATGGCTTTAACAGCTGCATCGTAGGTGAGAGACATATTCCCTTGCTCGTCGCCAGGGGCATAACGCTGGAACTCACACTCGTCTAATGCTTCTATAAACTTATCAATTACGCTTCCATCTATGCCGAGTTCAGCAAACTTTTCTTTTATATTTTCGCGCGAAAGTTGCTCTACTGGCACAGTTAATTTGTCGCTAACATATCCCCAAAGAGCCTTTAAGTTTTCGTCATAGAAGTCTTCTGCCTTGTGCATTTCCATGAAAACGTTTGCTTTATGCAGCCTATTCAGTGCCACACGCTCAGCATTTTTGCCTTTAAGTCGGGCTATATCGCCTTTAATATTTGCACGTTTGCGAAGCATTACAAGTGCTCCTACAAAGCCTCCGAGTATTAACAGCAACACAATCCAATAGCCCCACGAGTTAAAGAAGTTGGTTTCTGCCAGCATATCGGTCTCTTTCGTTTTCAATCCGTGTATATCTTGCTTTGTATTTCCGGTGAAAGCCTCAACGCTTTGTGTGGTTCCATCGCCCTTAGCCACACTTATTTGGAAGGCTTGAGTGGTGAGAGTTTTATACGAATTGGTGGTTGTATCGAAGTAAACAAAGCTAACTGGTGGCACAGTATACTTACCTTGCTTACGTGGAACAGCCAAAAAATCGTACACCATACTACCTTCTACGCCATTCGAAGTAAGGTGGGTCTTGTCTGTTTGCTTAGAATCGTACACGTCAAAACCATTAGGAAACTTCACAATAGGTTGTCGCATAAGTTTCAAATTGCCTATTCCTGCTATTACAACACGTAGGTTTATGGGGTCGCCTTCCTTAATATTGCTCTTACTTAACTGTGCTGTCATACTGAGTTTTCCCACTGCTCCAGAGAAGTTAGCTGGTTTTTGTGGCAATGGTACAACATCTATGGTAAGCCCTTCTGCCTGTAATTGTCGTGGAATATCGCCACCATCGTTCATAAAAGCAAATGGATCGAAGTCGTCTAAAGTAGGTCTTATCACTCCTGTAAAGGTAACAGATGGTATTCGTAGCTTACCTGTTATTTGCGGATAAACCACATATTGGCTCCACGTAGTGGTGTGATAGGTGCGCCCATTCAGCTTTTCGGTGCGGAAAGTTTTCTGTTGTGGCAATGGAATTTCCTGTACATGCGAGCCTTTTATATCGGGCATTTTGCCTGCCATACGTATCAAATTCACGTTTGTATACACCTTATAGGTAAGCAATACTGGTTCTTGTTCGTGCACAGTACGCTTGTTTGCAGTTACTTTTACGAACAAATCTTTGCCTGTAGGTACTCTGCTCTCGGGTCGTACAGCACTTATATCGGCTCTTGCGCTACCATTTATCTGTGCAGAACGGTTTATATTGGCATTTCCAGAGGCGGTTATTTTAACGGGAGTAGACGCTAAATGTTGTCCATTCACTATAATTTTGGCTGGCGGAATGTTGAAATTGCCTCGCTTTGTTGCCATAAATACGTAGGTATACGACTCTGATGAGTTGCTATTCATGTGGCCATTCACCATCTGTAGATTGCGTTGCGAGGTATAATAAGGTCCTGCTAAGAGTTCAACACCAGTAGGCATCTTGCCTAATTTTAGTCCTTCTACATTGTCGGTGTATATAATATACTCTATTTGAAACTGCTCTCCAACCTCCACTTGGCGTGGTGCCAACACACGAATGTGCTGTGCTAACGCTGTAAAAGGTAGCAAAACAAGTAGCAGTATGTTAATATATCGTTTCATAAAGCGTTACCAATTCTTATCCAAATGCCTACTTTGGGGTTGTTGCATATATTTTTTAAGACGTTCTTGCGTTGCTTTTTCTTCTTGCATTGCTGCATTTAGCATTTGCTCGGCATTGTCTTTGCTCATTCCTTGTTCCGGTTTCGGTTTGTTTTGACTATTCTTTTGCTTATTATTATCTTTATTTTTGTTCTTGTCTTTATTGTTTTTATTGTTCTTCTGCTGTTGTTTGTTCTGCTTTTGCTGCTGTTGTTGTTTCTTCAGAAGGTGCATACACTGTGTTAAATTGTAGCGTGCATTGGCATGGTGTGGGTTGTTTCGCAGTGCGTTTTTGTATGCTTCTATAGCTTTTTGGTAGTTTTTCTTAGCCTGATACACAGTTCCCATATTATGGAAAGCACTAGAAAGACGTGCCTTATTGGTTTCGTTTTTCGTAGCTAAGGTATAGTTTTGCAGAGCCAAAGAGTCTTTGTGCTGTGCCTGCATGGCACAACCTAAGTTGTAAGCAGCTATTGCATTGTGTGCATTAGCGGCAAGAGCTTTGCGAAAATTCACCTCTGCCACCCCGTATTTTTTGGTTGCAAAGGCTGCGTTACCCCTTCTTATGTATTGCCTATCGGTCTGTGCTGTTGCTGTAAGTATGGCAAAAGCTAGACAAAGCAATATGTATAGTCTTCTATTCATTTATTTTTTTGTAAACAAATTTATACGATTGAACAGCAAATTTTGGCGTTCCATTATCAGAGCTTCGGCTATTAGCAACAGCAAAACAATAGCTGCTATGGCTGGAAACTGTTCTGCATAGTCGCTATATGATACACTTTCTATTTCGCCGTGTTGCATTTTTGCTATCTCGTTGTCGAGCATTTGTTCTGCTCCAGTAGTGTTATCAACGTGTATATACATACCTTTCCCTGCCTCGGCAAGCTTTTTACACATGTCTTCGTTGAGCTTTGTCATTACAGTTCCACCATTTTTATCTTGCAAATAGCTACCATTTCCCATTGGAATGGGTGCTCCTTGTGTAGAACCTATGCCGAGAACAAACACACGTATGCCAGCTTGTTGTGCCTTTCGTGCCATTTCTTCGGCTCCACCTTCGTGATTTTCGCCATCGGTTATAATGATAATGGCTTTACCAAACTTGCTGTTTTGTGCGAAACTATGCATAGAAAGGTCGATAGCTTTACCTATATCGGTGCCTTGTGTGCCTATTAACGATGGGCTAATGTTATCTAAAAACATTTTCGCTGATACGTAATCGGACGTGATTGGTAGTTGTACGAAGGCATCACCAGCAAATACTACGAGTCCAATTTTATCGTTTGTGAAACGGTTTAATAGGTCTTCTACCAGTCGTTTGCTCCGTTCTAATCGTGAGGGAGCTACGTCTTCGGCTAACATAGAGTTGCTTATGTCCATTGCTATCATAGCTTCTATGCCCTCGCGCTTATCTTTCGATAGCTTAGTTCCCATCTGCGGACGTGCCACAATAACCACAATGAGTGCCAAAGCTACCTCCATAACATAGAATTTTAGTAATGGTCGATATTTAGAATAGCCAGGAACGAGTTGCCGAAGCAGTTTTTTATCGCCAAAACGGTCCATACGTTTGCGGCGCTTTAAAGCCCAAACGTGGTAGACTATTGCTAATAATGGTATCAGCAAAAGTAGCCATAAGTATGTAGGATTAGCAAATCTGAACATTCTTTCTATATTTCTTGTTCGTTGGAACCATAATTCTTACATTGTAAAAGTACCCTTTTACATTGTAAAAGTACCCTTTTTGCATTGTAAAAGTACCCTTTTTGCATTGCAAAAGTACCCTTTTTGGTCTGCAAAAGTACCACTTTTACTTTTCGGAACTATTGTTATTGTTCTTCAGAACTATTATTCATATACTTTACTACTAATATTTTCTTTTTCTCTGAACGCATTTTGTTTGTTAAGGAATGCGTTTAAACACTGTTATTCTCAGCACTATTTCTACAAAGAACACCAGCAATGCCAACATAGCAAATGGCATATAGGCTTCGTATCGCCTACCATACGATTTTGCATCGAGCCTTGTTTTCTCTAACTTATCTATATCTTTGTATATCTGAGAGAGTTCGTTTCTGCTTTGTGCACGGTAGAATTCGCCATCGGTTTGTATGGCAATGTTCTGCAAAGTCTTGTAATCTATATCGCCAACTAGGTGTCCTTGTGCATCTTTTCCATCTGTTCCAAGTCCGATGGTGTACACACGAATACCAAATTTCTTAGCTATTGCAGCAGCAGTTAGTGGCGATATGTCGCCCACATTGTTGCTTCCGTCTGTTAAAAGTATCACTACTTTGCTTTTTCCCTTCACGTTTTTAAGACGTCCAACGGCATTTGCCAGTCCCATACCTATAGCAGTACCATCTTGAATGAGTCCTGTTGTAGACAAATCGCCCCTTACTGCACCCAAAAGATTAAGCAACGAGGTGTGATCGGTGGTCATTGGGCACTGTGTAAATGCCTCTCCTGCAAAGATAGTAAGCCCTATATTGTCGTTTGGACGCGAGCTAATGAACTCTCTCGCTACGGCTTTTGCGGCTTCAATGCGGTTGGGTTCAACATCATCGGATAGCATACTGGCAGATACATCGAGGGCTAACATAATGTTAATACCCTCTACCTGTTCGTTATCGATGGGGTTATTGGTTTGCGGACGAGCCAAAACCACAACTATTAGAGCGTAAACCACGCAGCGTAAAAGCATTGGCAGATGCGCTAAACGCACCTTCCAGCTTCTCGGAGTGTGCTGAAAGGTGAACGTATTGCTCATTCTCATTGTGGGTTCGCTCTTTTTTCGATACAAGAAATACCATATTATATAAGGTATAAGGAGCAAAAGCAGCAATAAGTATTCTTTGTTTGCAAATTCCATTTTGCTTTTTACGTTTTTTAATTCAACAATTCTGCGATGCCCCATACGGCAATAGTGGCACACGCTATGGCGGCTATTATGGCACCATACTTACACCAACGTAGTATGTTGCGTATGCGTTGGTTGCGCTTTTCCTCCGTTTCGGTATCGGTAGGTTGTGGCGTTTTCGGTGGCTGATAGCCGTTTTTGGTTTCTTCTATATAGTCTACCACGTTTCCAAGGTAGTAGTTCTTTTCGTTGTTTTGTGTAGAATACTTAGCAAATTTCACCAAGTCGGCAGTGGCAAACACCTGTTCTAGTTCGGCATTTGTTTCGTTATTGCTTTTCTGTCGAAGTGTTTCTACTATGTCGGCAGACGTCATTTCCTTCGCTTTTATGCCAAAACGGTCTTCCAAATACTGTCGTAACACATCGGTAAGTGCTGTGTAATAAGCCTTCTGATCGGGATTTTCGCTATTGTTATATTGCGTTTTCACCTGTTCTATGGCTTGCATAGCCTTCTCGTGTGGCAGCAAATTGCGCATTTGTTGGCGTGGTTTTGCCAATGGTTTCTTGCTTTTCAGCCTGCGATGTATGGTGTATGCTACTATCAGAAGCACCAAAGCGAGCACACAAAGAGCTATATAGGGCAACCATTCGCTTAGCAAGAAAGGTGGTTTTTGCACCCCATCGGCTGGTTTTGCTGGTGCTGTTGCGGCTGTATCTACCTTACTTTGCGTTACATTAAAGGCGAGTTTGTTTGTAGTATAGTTCTTTCCGTCTACCTGTATGGTAACAGCTGGCAGGTTGTAGTGCCGAGCGTCCCATGCGGTAAGCGTTCGTTTGAATGTTAAGGTATACGCATTGCCGTTGTGCGTAGTATCTATGCGTTGTTCCATAACCTCTATTCCGTGTGGCACATTGGTGGTATCGGCAAAGTGTTGGTATGCCACTCGTGCTCCTTTTGGCGCATCTACGGTGATATTCCAATGGGTTCGTTCGCCTATAAGTATCTTTGTTGAATCCAAAGAGGCGTTCACGTGCACTTGTGCAGTGGCTGTTATAGCTAATAGAGCTATGGTTATGGTTGCTAAAAACTTCTTCATTAGCTTCGTTGAGCAAACAGTATCATTAGTTTTTTAACGTAGTCATCGTTTGTTGCAACAGATATATTGTCTACGTTTGTCTTTGTAAATATAGCTTGCAATTGGCATTGTAGCTTGTTCCAATTGGCTTTATAGGCATTCCGAAGCTTAGCGCTGCTGGTATCAACAAGCATTTCGTGGCCTGTTTCAGCATCGCAAACCTTCATTAATCCTACGTTTGGTAGTTCCTTAGCACGCCTATCGTACACCTGCACAGCTATTACATCGTGTTTCCGATTGGCTATTTGGAGCACGTGTTCGAAGTCGGATCGCACATAAAAGTCGCTCAAAACGAATGCCGTACAGGTGTGTTTTACCACACGAGTAAGGAACTCTAAGGCGGCATTAATATCGGTTTTTTTGCTTTCGGGCTCAAAATTGAGCATCTCGCGTATGATATATAGAATGTGTTTTCGTCCTTTTTTGGGTGCTATATACTTCTCTATGCGGTCCGAAAAGAATATTACGCCTATCTTATCGTTATTCTGTATGGCTGAAAAAGCGAGTGTTGCAGCTATTTCGGTTGCCATATCTCTTTTTGTTCGTTGCGTTGTTCCGAAGTCTAACGACCCACTTACGTCTATAAGAAGCATAACGGTGAGTTCTCGTTCTTCTTCAAACACTTTCACAAAAGGTTTATGAAAGCGTGCCGTAACGTTCCAATCGATGTCGCGAACATCGTCGCCGTACTGGTATTCGCGCACCTCTGAGAAGGCCATACCTCGCCCTTTAAAGGCTGAATGGTATTGTCCTGCGAAGATGTTCTGACTAAGACGGCGTGTCTTAATCTCTATCTTTCTCACCCTACTGAGTATTTCGGTGGCGTTCATTTGTTATCCTTCTTTTGCCGTTATGGCACTTGTATGTTGTTAATGATATCGCTTACTATTCCTTCGGTGGTAGTATTGCTTGCCTCTGCCTCGTACGACAGACCGATACGGTGGCGTAAAACATCGTGTGCAACAGCTCTTACGTCTTCTGGAACTACGTATCCTCTACGCTTAATAAAGGCGTACGCACGTGCAGCTTTAGCCAAATTGATGCTGGCACGTGGGCTTCCGCCGAATGTTATCATTTGTTTTAGTTTGCTTAATCCATAACGTTCGGGATAGCGAGTGGCAAAAACAATGTCGGCAATATATTGTTCTATCTTCTCGTCTATATATACTTCGCGCACCACACTACGTGCTTCGATAATGTCGTCGGCAGATATTAGTGCTGGAGCTGTGGGCAAATGTTCGCTAAGATTCTCGCGAATAATGCGCTTTTCCTCGTCTATTGTTGGATAATCTATTACTACTTTCAACATAAAACGGTCTACCTGAGCTTCTGGAAGCATATATGTTCCTTCTTGTTCTATAGGGTTTTGCGTTGCCATCACCATAAATGGATTTGGCAAACTGAAGGTTTCGTCGCCAATAGTTACTTGGTGTTCTTGCATTGCCTCTAATAATGCACTCTGAACTTTAGCTGGTGCACGGTTAATTTCATCGGCTAAGACGAAGTTTGCAAATACTGGTCCCTTCTTAACTAAGAACTTTTCCTCCTTCTGCGAGTATATTTGGGTACCCACTACATCGGCTGGAAGAAGGTCAGGAGTAAACTGTATGCGACTGTATTTGGCATTTATAAGTTGCGAAAGTGTTTTTATTGCAAGGGTTTTAGCCAATCCCGGTACACCCTCAAGGAGTATATGTCCATCGCTAAGCAGACCTATCAGCAGGGAATCTATTAGGTGTTGTTGCCCTACTATTACCTGATTCATTCCTGTAACTAGGTTTGTTACAAATCCACTCTTCTGTTCTATTCGTATATTTAGCTCGCGAATATCTATAGCTTCTGCCATAATTTCTTTTGTTTTACTACTTTCTTTTAATATTTACGCAAAAGTACGACATTATACTCGGATATGTATCAGGTTACTATCTAAATTATATTAAAAAACACTTTTAAGCTTTATAAATCACGAAACTTTGATAAAAATCGCATAAAGAGTAACAAATATAGACTAAGAATTGCTTCTAATGTATTTTCGTTCCTATTCTGTTGTGTTGCAATAGTATGGTTTTCGCAGTGTGAATGTGGGGCGTTTCGAGGGCGTTCGTGGGGCGTTTCAGGTGTGTTCGTTGGGTGTTCACAGAACGTTCGCAACGTATTGATTCTCTGTATGTTACATACTCATCATACAAAAGCATGGTTTTTGGCGTGCAAAAGTATGGTTTTTGGCGTGCAAAAGCATAGTTTTTGCAATGCAAGAAGTGGGTTTTTGGAATTCGAATACAGGGTTATTGCAAAACGTTGATGTACAAATAATGGGATATAACTCTATGGTTGGCTATTTGTTTCGGGGGCTGAACAACTGTAACTAATGTATAATTTCTTTGCGTCTTCGTTTTCTTTTAAAACGTACATCGTACTTGGTGCTACGTTGAAGTCCATATAAACGGAATATAAATGGACGATAGTTTTGCCCGATCGCTTTTGTATATCAAAACAAAACTCGTGTTTTCCTGGCACAACAAGGGTGCTTTTATCGTAAAAAAACGCCTTTCCTTTGGCATCTTTCACGCCATCTAACTTTCCAATATGCAGACAACGAATGGATTTTATCCACGAAGTTGGAGTGTCGAAAGCCAGAATTGCATAGTTAGAATGCTTGTTTATCCAGCGTTTTAACCGCAAAAACTTTATAAGAGCATTGGCAAAAACAACCACTATACATACTAAAATGTAAAGGCTAAAGCTACTAAACAAAGACGGTTCCGACGTTATATACAGGTAAAGAAAGTAGGCTACGCTTATAATAACTGCTCCGCCAAAGACCATTAGTTCGGTTATGGCTATGCGCAAAGGATTATACCACCGGTTGAGATGCCAGTTTTTGCGACTTTGTAAGATATTGATGACAACGAATGGGAGTAGCCAGAAAGTTAGAAAAAACCAAAAAGGGTTGATACTCATAATGGATTTCATTTTCGTGTTTCTACAATATCGTTATCTGTTTCGGGGGCTGAACAACTATCATAAACGTGGAATTCGTCTACCATAGCGTCTTCTTCCACCACATACTGATGGCCTGCCAACAAATCAAGTTCCATTTCTTGGCCGAACAAACGCCTATAGACGCCCCTTCCACGTAGTACTCCTAACCAGAATTCATACTTATGTTTGCCTGGCAACACCAAATATTTATAATAAGACAAGATGTATCTTCCGCCACAAGAATACTTATTATCTATGCTGAATATAGATATTTTGCGAGGCGGCATCTCGGGTATCACCTTGAAAGTAAGTATTGAATAGTGTGGGTGTCTACTTATCCACCATATTAAACGTAGGTGTTGGATAAGCGGAATTATAGAAATAACAACTATTACAACTATCAGTAAGAAGTAATCTGCCTCGAAAATGGGTTTCGACTGTGGGTTGGTAAGACAGGAAAAAAAGTGGGATATTGATTTAAATTCTATGTTATTCTTTGCTTGATATTCCTCTATATACACGTAAGAATGTGCTATAAAGCTTAAAAAAGATACTGCTAAAGCCGAAAGAACTACAAAACGACTTTGCTTTATAGGGTTGTTCCAACGCACATGCGATGGGTTTACTAAGTAGGAAGTTATTACATAGCAGCATGCCCACCACAAAAATAAACATAAATAGAATGTACTTGCGTCCATATTTATAAGGTAATATTACTTTATTTTTTACGATATTATTTTGCCAAAACAACGAGTAGAACACCTCGAATGGTAACATTCAAACTCTCTGTTTATGGTTTTCATTCTGCCATTTCACGCATATTAGGAGCAAAACAGCTTAAAGATATATTCAAAGAAGGCAACGAAGGGTGCTCTTGCACAACGTATAAACCACCCGATTTTAGTTCTATCTCTACATCATAGTCGAACATTTTCTGCGAAATATACCCTCGAGGCATCCATGTTCGTTCCCACACCACAAAGCTAATTTTATGCTTTCCTGGTGGCACCAAGCATTCGCCCGAAACAGAAAATATATTCATTTGCTTTCCAACAACGCCATCTATCTTTTGTATTTCTATAATATGAAGTTTTCCAGACCACCTTCTCCTACCGAAAACTATCATTGCATAATCTGGATTAGTGGCTATCCAACGCCTCAAACGCAAGAAAAACACTAAAAAATAAAGGGGAAATGAAATAAGCAAAACTATAAGAAAAACAGCTACAACACCCAAAGAAAGATAGTTGAAACTAGACCAATATGCGGCAGCAACAGTTATAACAGACAGTGTAAAATAGACTACGAACAGCCAAAAACGTTCTTTTAACACATTTTTCCATTTGGTAAACGATGGTCGGGTAGCCATTGCGCTAAAGAAAATTGCCATTATCCATGCCATAACAACAGCAAAAAGAACCTCGGCTTCTAATAATAACGAAGCAACATCGTGTACTATTTCATTTTCTATACCTGTTTCCATAATCGATGATTTTTATACTAACAATTTGTAAGCCTTAGGAAGATAGCAACCCAAAGCCCGTAGTTTGTGTAGTGTTTTACTCTAATTGAAGTCCCAATTGTTCTATAAGTTTAGCAATAGAAGGGTTCTGTTGCTGCATTTTTTCAAGTTCTTGGCGCGGTGTAAGAATAGGTTTCAACTCTTCAGCCTTAGCCAATCGCAACATCACATCTATCTGTCCGTTGTGTAAACGCTGTGCCATCGTAGCACGTATTCTACCACGAATGGTCTGCATTTCATCGAGTAGGATTTTGTTTCCTACCACTACTTCAATGTTACCATCGGGCAATATCTGCGGCTTAATAAGCTTCATGCGTTGTGCAAGACTCACATTTATCTTAGCAATACGGTTGCACATACCCTTCCATTCCACTATTAACTCTTGCCAAGTAAAGCTTTGATGTTCGTCTTTATTGGTTATCTCAACATCTTCTTCGTGTTTCTCCTCTTTCTTTCCCTCGTTCATAAGCTGTGCAAACGACATTCCAAGACTACCTAACCGTACTTTTGGCATAGCAGAGACAGGCGATTGCGCACTTACGAGGGGATTTTTGGTAGCTACTGTAACGTGTGTTGCAGCACTATCTTGCTCTTTTTCGTGTGCATTATGCTTACGGCTCGCCCCAGCTACCTGCGATGCTGTTTGCGGTTGAGCCGTTAATATAATATTTCGGAACAGGGTTTTTAACTGCTTAGGGCTACGCCCCGAAGCGGGAGAGTCGTCTTCTTTTTGTGTAATTTGTGCCACTTGTATAAGCGTTAGTTCCACTAAGAGACGCTTGTTTGAGCTTTGTCGGTATTCCACATCGCACCTATTCATAATCTCTAATGCCTTATAGAGAAACTGTGTAGGGCATTTTGCAGCTTGCTGTTGGTAGCGTTGGCGTTGTTCGTTGCTAGTAGCGAGCAGCGAAAGAGTCTGTGCATCTTTCGCCATTAGTACATCTCGCACGTGCGAAGCTAGTCCGTTAATAAGGTTTCCCCCATCAAAACCTTTATTTATAACGTTGTTTAAAAGCACCATAATCTCTGGAACTTTATTCTCTAACGATAGATCTACAATGTTAAAATAGTTGTCTGCGTCTAAAACATTCAGGTCTTCAATCACCTTTTGGTAGGTTATGTTGCCCTGAGAGAAGCTTGCTGCCTGGTCGAAAATGGAGAGGGCGTCACGCATTCCGCCATCTGCTTTCGTGGCAATAACGTTCAATGCCGCCTCCTCGTATACTATTCCTTCCTTCTCTGCAACCTTTTTTAGGTGGTCAATAATGCCAGGAACCGACATACGTTCGAAGTCATAGATTTGGCAACGCGATAGTATTGTAGGTAGAATTTTATGTTTTTCGGTAGTAGCAAGAATGAAGATGACGTGTGCTGGCGGTTCTTCCAGCGTTTTTAGAAAGGCATTGAAGGCGGCAGACGATAGCATGTGCACCTCGTCTATTATGAAAACCTTGTATCGTCCTACCTGTGGTGGTATGCGAGTTTGGTCCATTAGTGCCTTAATATTCTCAACAGAATTGTTGCTTGCGGCATCTAATTCAAATATATTATAGCTTCTTCCTTCGTTAAAAGCTTTACAACTCTCACACTCGTTGCACGCTTCGCCTTGCTCAGTAGGGTGTTCACAGTTTATGGCTTTGGCAAAAATGCGGGCGCAAGTAGTCTTTCCTACTCCACGCGGACCACAAAACAAATAAGCGTGAGCCAGTCGTTTGCTCTTCACTGCATTCATTAACGTAGTGGTAAGTGCCTGTTGTCCCACTACAGAAGCAAACGACATAGGGCGGTATTTACGTGCCGATACAATGTATTCTCCCATATTTTTCTATTTCTTTTGGTGTTGCAAAGATAATAAAAAGTAAGAAAACGAAACAGAAGAGATATCGAATTAATTGTTAATTAGCATAAAATATCAACACCGCTCCGCCTTTTTTAAAAAGTTTTCTGTACTTTTGCAGCTAATAGCAACAATGGCATTCAAACTGCTTATCTACGCTACTGCATTGCAAAAAACTATAAACTATAACTAAAATAAAGAGGTGAACAAGTTTACAGGACACGTTTTTACATTTATAAGTCGCTTTAGATACCAAATAGTAATAGTACTTGGTATACTTATAGTGGGCGTTTTCGATGAGAATAGCTTCCGTCGTAGCATAGAATGTTACTACGAAATACAAGACCTAAACACCGATATCGCAAAATATAAAAAGCAATATTACAGCGATATGCAGCGATTAAAGGACCTAAATACAAGTCCCGATGCCATTGCAAAAATAGCTCGCGAACGCTATTTTATGAAAGCAGACGATGAGGATATCTTCGTTCTTAGCGATGACGAACAGCCATTTAAAGGCAAAAATATATATGAAACAACTAAGTAAAATAGAAACAATAATTTATGCAATCGGCGGTTTAATGATGGCATTGGGTACTGGACTCTACGCATTCTTCATTAAACAAGACATCGCTTGCATTGTTATGCTGATTGGTGCAATAGGATTTTCCACTATGCAAATGCGGCAACAATACCTTGGAACGAACTTTGCTATACGCCGTTTGCGTAGAATTATGGTGATAGCAGACATAGGATTCATTCTCGCCGGACTATTTATGGTGGAAGATGTATATGGAATTATACGTCCGTATGCCGTTAATTCCATCGAAGGATATACCACTTACGTAAACATTGTGTACCATAACTGGGTGGTAATACTACTGATTGCCACTGTAATAGAGTTCTATACAATACACCGAATAGACCATCTTCTAAAAAGAGAACAACAGTCTGGAACTTAAAAAAAAGCCTAAATACATTACAGATGTCTTAAAATCAATGAAAAACTTTCGCTACTTCACAATTACATTGTACTTTTGTGAGACGGTATGAATAAACTTTTAGTAAAGCAAATCGACTATGATGAACTCGCTTGAACACGCCGCAGCAATGAGACGCACCAGCGAATGAAACATAAAAGAATACATTCTATGAATAAAATACTTTACGCTCTCGTTATATTATTGGCGCTAACATCGTGCACTAAGTCATATTATATACACGGAACGTCAAACATTTCTAGTCTCGATGGACGGCAACTCTATTTAAAAGGAGGCTCTGGCGACTCGCTAATAACACTCGATTCATGTGAAGTAGTGCATGGAAACTTCTCCTTTAAGGGTACTCTCGATTCTGTACAGGTAGCTCAAATCTATATGGATGATATGAATTTGCAGTTCCCAATAGTGTTAGAAGAAGGCGATATACAGCTTAAACTCGACAATACTCTACTCCGTGTGAGCGGAACTCCCCTAAATGAGAAGCTCAATACCTTCTGGACGAAGTTCACACAACTACGAAATCAATTCATAGAAATAGACCATGAAGAAGGTGTTTCCATAATGAATGGACACGACGAAGAGGCTACTAACGCCCGATTAATAAAGAAAGCACTGCTTGTTTATGCCAATATAGATAAGCTTTTCACGGCTTTCGTTACCAATAACTTTGATAACACACTCTCTACGTGGGGCTTTCTCACACGAGTTTCCTACGATATGACACCTAACGCCTACCCTATTTGGATGAACGACTACCTATATGCAAATGCAGTAAGCCAACTTCCATCGTGGGTAGAGTTTATTATGGCGAAAGCTCCTGACGTGTTTAAGAACAACGCAGCCATAAAAGACTTCTACGAAAAGTTCCAACGCGCACAGAAAGAAATGAACGGAATGGAGCTACCAACGCAGGAAACAATGCCCAACAATAGCAATATTGCTCCACCAACTCCTGCCGAAATGGCTGGCGATACTACGATAGCAAAATAAAAAAAGATACACATTATATATATATACATACAAAATGAGGAAACTCATTCAAGGCGGAACGATAGTAAATGAAGGAAAAACATTCAATGGCACAATCGTCATTGAAGACAATCGAATAGCCGAAATCATAACAGAAAATACAACACCCCGTGGCAATTTCGACGAAATAGTCGATGCCACGGGGTGTTTTGTTTTACCAGGAATCATTGATTCGCACGTGCATTTCCGTGAACCGGGAATGGAAAACAAGGCTGATATTGAAAGCGAAAGCCGTGCTGCAGCGTTCGGAGGCGTTACTTCGTTCTTCGAAATGCCCAACACCAATCCGCAAACCACCACTATCGAAGCACTAAACGATAAGTTTGAACGTGCCAAACACAGCTCTCACATTAACTATTCGTTCTTTTTCGGAGCCACAAACTGCAATGCCGACACCATAAAACTACTCGACGAACACACCATACCTGGGGTTAAACTGTTTATGGGAGCCTCTACGGGAAATATGTTGGTGGACAGACGGAGCGCATTAGAGCAGATTTTTGCTACAGCAGCAGCCAAAAACCTACCCGTTATGACGCATTGCGAAGACTCAAACATTATTGCCAACAATATGAAAAAGGCAAAAATGCTCTACGGAGACGACCCCGATATCTGTCATCACTACGAAATTAGGAGCGAAGATGCCTGCTTCCAGAGTTCTAAACTCGCTGTAGAATTGGCGCTGAAACACCATACCCAACTACACATTGCACACCTTTCAACGGCTCGCGAACTACATTTGTTGCAACAACCACACGTTTGCGACTTCGTAACAATGGAGGCTGTAATTGCGCATTTGTACTTTACAAACAACGATTATGCCACAAAGGGAGCGTTAATTAAGTGTAATCCGTCTGTAAAAACAGCGCACGACCGTGCCGAACTACGCCGAGCACTTGCCGATGGACGTATTACCACTGTGGCAACCGACCATGCTCCGCATCTTTTATCGCAGAAACAGGGTGGCTGTGCTACCGCTTCTTCGGGTATGCCAATGGTACAATACTCGCTACCAACTATGCTCGAACTGGTTGATAACGGCATTATTACAATAGAACAGTTGGTTAAACTTATGGCACATGCGCCTGCTCAGCGTTTCAAAATTGACGAAAGGGGCTTTTTAAGAAAGGGCTATCGTGCCGACATTACTATTGTTAAGCCGAACACAACATGGACGGTTAGCAAGGAAAACATACAAAGCAAATGTAAATGGAGCCCTATGATGGGACACGAATACCATTGGAAAGTGGTGCATACTTTCTGCAATGGGGTGCATATTCTTAACCAAAACCAATTCGATTCCCACTATCGCGGAGAACAAATCGCATTCAGAAACTTTAATAATAAATAGATATGATAGCACGAATTGTTATTCCTTTACTACTCATCATCGTTCTTTCCGATGTTTATATAGATATTCACTACTTCCGAAAACGTATTCATATCACGTGGCAACAACGATTAGCATGGTGGATTCCTACTATTTTTCTTGTGGTATACACCTGTGTTTTAGCGTCTATACACAACTTTGCACCTACTAATCTTACATGGCTTAACACCTATTTATTCCTTTTAGGCGCTTTCGTAGCACCAAAAACCATCTTTGGTATATGCTCGCTCGTTGGTTCATTGGTGCGCAAAACCATTGTAAAAACACGCAGAAACTACGGCCATTACGTGGGTTTGGCGGCTGGAATAGCCGCTTTCTTGGTGTATGTGTACGGTCTTACATTCGGTTTTTCCCAAATTCGGGTGCGCCATATCACCCTTAATGTAAGCAATTTACCCAAAAACTTCGATGGATACCGCATTGTTCAGGTGTCAGATATGCACATTGGCACTTTCAATGGGTGGCGACGGTTTATTCTGGAACACGAAATGGACAGCATAAAACACCAGAACGCCAACCTAATAGTGTTTACGGGAGACCTCCAAAATATGCGTCCAAGCGAAATTCTGCCCTTTACAAACCTCCTGAAAACCAGTATGAAGAATGCCATTGCCGTGCGCGGAAACCACGATTATACCGAATATGTAAAACTAAACCCTAAAGAGGCTGAACAACAAAATAACGATTTTGCTAACATTGTACGCCATAAATTAGGGTGGAACTTGTTAGAAAACAACCACATAACCATAAAACGAGGCAACGATAGCATTGTTATTGCAGGTACAGAGAACGATGGTAAGCCGCCATTTCCACAAAAAGCCAACTACCAAAAGGCACTTCAAGGGGTTGCCAAAGGGGCTTTCGTTATTATGCTTCAGCACGATCCATCGGCATGGAGACGCCATATACTGCCTAAAAACATAGCGCAAATAACACTGTGTGGACATACACACGGCGGACAAATGCAGTTTTTTGGATTTCGACCAACCGAAATTAGAGAGGAAAACGACTATGGTGTGTATCGCAGTGGCAACCATTTTCTAAACGTTACCGATGGTTTGGGAGGCTTTGCACCCTTCCGTGTGAATATGCCAAACGAGATTGTGGTTATCACACTTAAGGCTAAAACAACATAATAAGCAACATCTTACAAACACTATGCAACAAAACTACAACAAAAAAACTACACAAACTGGACACAAAACTATTGTTGGCACGTTGCTCACACTGCTCTATCGGATATACGTGCTGTTTGTTTTCCTTCCGCTTTTCCTGGTTGCTTCCATTATAACAGCAACGGTTACAGCCATAGGATGCCGCTTAGGCAACGGCCACTTCTGGGGTTATCACCCCGGACGACTATGGGGAAAGTTCACTATTCGTGCCCTTTTGCTGCCTGTAAAGGTAGAAGGACGCGAACATTTGCACCAAAACCAAAGCTATGTGTTTGTTTCTAACCATCAAGGATCGTTCGATATATTCCTCATTTACGGCTTTTTAGGACGAAATTTTAAGTGGATGATGAAGAAGAGCATACGCAAAATACCATTCATTGGAATAGCTTGCGAATGTGCACACCATATTTTTGTAGACAAGTCGGGGGCGAGTAAAATTAAGCGAACCTACGATCAAGCACGCGAAACTCTACGCGAAGGTATGTCGGTTGTGGTATTTCCAGAAGGCGCACGCACCTTTACAGGACATCTGGGAGTATTCCGCCGTGGAGCATTTATGCTAGCCGACGAGCTTCAATTGCCAGTTTGTCCCATCACTATTAATGGTGCTTTCGATGTTATGCCCCGCACACGCGACTGGCATTTCCCTGTTTGGCACCCACTTTCGCTCACCATTCACGAACCAATTCCACCAAAAGGAAAGGGCGTTGAATTTGAAAAAGAAACCATGAAGGAGGCTTACAACAGCATTGAAAATGGATTAGAAGAACAATACAAAGGCTTTATTGAGAATCCAGATCAATAAAATCTAAAAACAAAATCCACCTTTTTGCTGTGTAATATATACACCTAGGAACACCAACGTGTGGATACTTTTTTCGCAAATGTATGGCAGCGAACACACCGTGTGGCGTATTTGCCAATTCATCGCACCCATATCACAATTAAAAACAATTGGTTTTAATGTACGAAATATGGCGCATTTGCGACACCAATAACACAAATAGAACATCAGGAAAATAACACTGCGTAACTATTTGTATAACAACGCCTTACCAAAAACCTACTTTTTGCATTGCAAAAACCTACTTTTTGTACACCAAAAACCATACTTTTGCAATGCAAAAAGGGGGTTTTTGGTTTTTAAATACTATACATCACAGTTGTTAAAGCGGATCTAAAGCAAACCATCACCACTATAAACGCCACGCACGTTTGGGATTCTATAACACCTATATTGCCGAAAATAACAACTAAATATGGTAAACTTAACAGCCATAGAAAGCAACACTGTGCAACACTTTCTATGCAAACACCATAGCAAACAGCAGAAAGTTTTCTTGTTAAACCGCTTTCTTTTTCGTAACTTTGTGCATTGTATGGTAAAGAAAGTTATTAAATTTGCTAAATGGATAGTGGGTTTACTGTTCGTATCCACTATATTAAGCGTTATTGTATACCGCTTTATACCTGTTTATTTTACGCCTTTAATGCTGGTGCGATGCTTTGAACAGATTGGAAATGGCGAGAAAATAAAACTCTATCACCACTGGATTCCAATAGAAAAGATGTCGCCTTCTATGCCTGTTGCCGTCATAGCGAGCGAAGACCAACGTTTTCTTACACACCACGGATTCGACTATCAGGCTATAGAACAGGCTGCAAAGGACAACCTAAACGGCAAAAAGCGTATGCGTGGTGGGTCTACCATTTCGCAACAAACGGCAAAAAACGTGTTCTTATGGCAGGGAAGGTCGTGGCTGCGCAAGGGTTTAGAGGCTTATTTCACCTTTCTTATAGAAACGTTTTGGAGCAAACAACGCATTATGGAGGTATATCTCAACTCCATAGAAATGGGCGATGGCATATACGGAGTACAGGCTTGTGCAGAGAAAAACTTCGATGTAGATGCTATAAATCTTACCCGTTCCGACTGTGCACTTATTGCAGCGACACTCCCCAACCCCCGTCGCTTCTCATCGAAAGCACCAGGACCGTACATGAGAAAGCGGTTAAGGCAGATTGAAACACAGATGAAACACATACCAGCCTTCCCATTAAACAATTAGAAAACGCTACCATTACAACACAAATGCAAGAGGATAAACAAGAAAAAATAGAACAACTGCTCGCACAACTCAACGAAAATCAACGCGAAGCAGTAGAATATTGCAACGGACCATCGCTGGTTGTGGCTGGCGCAGGCTCGGGAAAAACACGCGTTCTTACCTATAAAATAGCCTATTTAATAATGTATGGTGTGCTGCCCTACCGCATTTTAGCACTCACTTTCACCAATAAAGCTGCACGAGAAATGAAAGAACGCATTGCAAAACTAGTAAATCAGAAACAAGCCAGTCAGCTTTATATGGGCACATTCCACTCTGTTTTCTCTCGCATTCTTAGAGCAGAGGCACAACATATAGGCTATAACAGCAACTTTACCATATACGATGAAACCGATTCGCGGTCGCTTCTAAAGTCGATTATTAAGACTTTGGGACTGAACGATAAGGATTATAAGCCATCTACAGTACACAATATTATATCGATGGCTAAGAATCAGCTCATCGGTCCCGATGCTTTTGGTAGTAGCTATGGTGGACAAAGTGGTTTAAGAGGGGCAAAACTGCAGGCTGTTACACGCATTTATACAGTGTATCAAGCACGTTGCCAACAAGCGAACGCTATGGATTTCGATGATATTTTGGTGAATACGTTTCGCCTTCTCAACGAAAATGCCGACATTCGCAATAAGTATGCCGACCGCTTTCAGTATATTTTGGTAGACGAATACCAGGATACCAATTCTGTACAAGTGGCTATTGTTAAACTACTAACCGTAAAACACCAACGTGTTTGCGTGGTGGGCGACGACTATCAAAGTATCTATTCGTTTAGAGGAGCCAACATAGACAACATATTAGACTACCAAAAAAAGTTTGATAATGTACAGGTTTTCAAGCTCGAACGCAACTATCGGTCTACCCAAAAGATAGTAGAAGCAGCTAATTCGCTTATGAAACACAACGTAAAACAAATTCCAAAGGAGGTTTATTCTAAGGAAAGCGAAGGCTCAAAAATAAGCTATCACTCGTGCTACAGCGATAAAGAGGAAGCTATGGTGGTGGTAAAAGAAATTAAAAAACTACACCGCACAAAAGCATTTCAATACAATTGCTTTGCCATTTTGTACAGAACCAACGCACAAAGTCGTAGCTTTGAAGACGAATTGCGTAAGGCTTCAATACCATATAAGATATTTGGTGGACTGTCGTTCTACCAACGAAAAGAGATAAAAGACATTATAGCCTACTTCCGTTTGGTGGCTAACCCGAACGACGAAGAGGCATTTAAACGCATCATAAACTATCCAACACGAGGCATCGGAGGCACTACGCTACAAAAAATAATAGAATGTGCCAATGCAAAAGGGGCTAGTTTGTGGGACGTTATCACCAATCCGCCAACCTATAACTTAGATATTAATAAGGGAACAACCACAAAACTAACTGCGTTTGTAGAGCTTATTAGCAACTTTATACGCCAATTGGCAATGACAGATGCATACTCTTTGGGAACAGAAATAATAAAACAAAGTGGCATCTGGGCTGATTTGGCACAGGGAACATCGCCCGACGACATTGCAAGACGTGAGAATTTGGAAGAACTTTTGGCAGGAATGCAAGCCTTTGTGGACGAAAGAAGAGAGGAAGGAAGGGAAGATGAAACTTTCTTAACCGACTTTTTGCAAGAGGTTGCACTCTATTCCGACTTGGATAAGGCGGACGATGGCAGCCCGAAAGTGTCGCTTATGACTATCCATGCTGCCAAAGGTTTGGAGTTTCCGGTAGTGTTTGTGGTGGGATTAGAGGAGAATATATTCCCCAATGCCATAGCTGCCAGTTCGCGAAAAGAGCTTGAAGAGGAACGCCGGCTACTATATGTGGCTATAACAAGGGCAGAACAGCTTTGCTATCTCACCAATGCAAAGAACCGTTACCACTTTGGTTCCATGCAATTCAATAATCCTAGCCGCTTTTTAAAGGACATTGACCCTGCTTATATAGACGCTGAGAACCTGCCATTTGGTGGTATTGGCAACCGTATGCCGTGGGACGAGCCTGCAAAAGATAGCCGATGGCAAAACGCAAACCCTGTGGCAACACAGTTTAAGGCTGACCCTCGACCCAAAATTACGGCTCCACGAATGCCCGAACGTGCAGTAAATCCGCTATCGGAACGCACAAAACAACGACTGATAAGCGAGGGAGGAAACTTTAAAAGACTATCGGCAGCCATATCAAACGGTGGCAGACAAACCGAAACATCTACCCTATCTGCTGGCGTTGGTGGCAATTCTGCACAGTCGCCAACAGGCTCTTCTACAACATTTGGCACAGTTTCAGCCAGCCAGTTATCTGTTGGTGCAACCATAGAACACCTCCGTTTCGGTATAGGTGTGGTAGAAGCAATTGAAGGAAGTGGCGAAAACACCAAAGCAACCGTAACGTTTCGCAATGCAGGAAGGAAACAATTGCTGTTGAAATTTGCCAAATTCAAGGTGCTGTAAGCATTTAAAAATTACAGAAATTGGGTACGAATTGCGATGCAAACAGTGGAGATGCGCAACATTATTTCGTGGAATTTCGTGGAATCGGACACGATAAATCTGCCCCTACGCCTACGGAATGAACGCTGCAAAATACGCTATTCATTAAACATACCTGGCAGAATATTCAACAGAATGGTATTAAAAGAATATCAGAAGAAACAATGTAACACAACCATTCGTACGCTAATGTTTGGCAAAAACAACACGCTTGCATAACCGCCTAATACTTAACACATTACAACAACCATATTTTTGCGTTGCAAAAACCCCCTTTTTGTCTTCCAAAAACCCCCTTTTTGCAATGCAAAAAGGGGGTTTTTGTTTTGTAAAAAGGGGGTTTTTGTTTTGTAAAAAGGGGGTTTTTGTTTTTCGTTAGAATTATTTTCAAAAACAAGGGTGGTATTTCTATTCTTTTCATACCCCCATAACAACACCATTACGGCTATATTTTTAACCTCTTTGTTCGGCTATTTTTGTCCGCAAAGCTGGTTGTATGGGCAGTTCTCACATATCTTTTGGTTGGTTGTTGGGATAAATGTTTCGCTGTTAAACAGTTCTTCCAACTTCTCTTTTAAGAAGTTTTCGAAATCGTTTTCGTAGGTTGCAGCATTCGTAACAGGTGCTCCTTCCAGCACCACAACGGGCGAATAGTTCTCTCTATTAGCGTGTTGTATGAAGAGCAATGCCGGACTTACTGGTTTGTGGTTGGGGTTGTTGGTGTTGTCTTCGGTCTGTTCTATAATGCTATATAGTATTGCTTGGAATATATAATCGTTCTTTTCGTTCAATATTTTTGCCGGATTGAATATATCTTCCACCTTTTTTAACTCTCCTGCAACCTTATTTCCAGTTTTATAATCAACCACTCTCAGTTGCTCTTGGGGTGTGTTCAGCTTTATTTCGTCTAACCTATCTACACGCCCGCCTACCGTTATTGTTTTCTGTTTTCCTCCAACATTTATTGTAAAACGCTTGTAAATGTCGAACTCGTGACGTATTACTCGCATAGGAGATGTATGCAAATCTATCTGAAGAAGGTGTCGCAAGAACTTCACAATCACCTCTTTCTTAATAATTTGCAGTCCATTTAGCTTTGGGTGGTGGGTGTTTCCAGGTTTCTGAAGATACAGTTCTCTGGCAAAAGCTTCGCTCACAACGCTGTCTAAAGTGGCGTTTGCGTTGCCCGATGTAGGCGATTGCACCGACCGCCCGGTGCTTAAAAGTCGTTCAATATCGCTGCTTTTAATTACCTCGCGTGGTAAAAGTTGCTCGTACATAAGCTGTGCAGCACAGTGAAAAATATTACCAAACACACGTCCATCTATATCGTCTGTGTCGTTGTCGTTACTTTCCAATAGTTCTGCAACATACTTATAATAAAACATTACAGGGCATCGTTGGTAGGTGTTTATGGCAGTTGGCGAGAAATAAGATATGCTATTGAGTTTCCTCAACACGGTTTCGTCTTTGCAAATGGTTTGTTTTTGCAAGCGCAACGGCTCTTGTCCGGCTTGCAATGCCCATTGTTTTATGTTTAATTTACTCTCTACTAAGAGTTGCAACATAAACCTACTCATTTCTCCTACCCGTGTTCCTTCGGTAGAATTGTTATACAACAGTGTAACGTTTTTGGCTCTTTGCAACAGCCTATGGAAGTAATAACTAAACACAGAAACCTTATTATCGATGGTGGTAAGCCCGTATGCTTTTCGCACAAAGTGTGGAATAAACGACACATCGCTTACCCCTTTGGGCATATTTCCCTCGTTACAAGAAAGCAACAACACGTTTTCAAAGTCGAGATTACGTGTTTCCAGCACTCCCATTACCTGTACTCCGCGAGCTGGTTCGCCATGAAATGGAATGGAAGTAGATGCTATTAGCTGACTGAATAGGCGGCGAAACATAACAAAATCTGCCATTAGGTCGCCCTCTTTCATTAGTTCTAACAGCTTGTTAAGTAGGGTGTACATTCGGAAAGTAGACTCTTGAAATAGCTGATTGTGGTTTTCTGCCCCATTAGTAGCTATGGTTCTAACCATCTCTACCAGCCATTCCACCAACGCTTCCACTGGTTTATCAACGTGTTTAAGGCGTGTTCGTTCCACTTTAATGTAGTATTGCTTCTCCGTTTGCAGTTCTGCAAGCAGGTTGTTAGCATCTATTCCCAAATATTTTCCATAGGGGTGGCGTAGCACATGTGCCAATTGTTGCAACCTGTAAGCCCCCTCTTGTGCCGAAAAACCTTCGGTTTGCAAGGCTATAAGTTGCCAAACCATAGAGCTAATGGGTGTTTGCGACAGTGGATAACCCGTTGTTACGTTGAGCGTTTCAACCTCTGGTGGAATGCAATGTATAACAGTTTGCAACAGCATTTCGTTGCACATAACCACCGCAGTATGCCTTCCTGCCTTGTAACGTTGGTTTTCTAACAACCATTCGGACACGTAACGGGCTTGCAAATTCTCGGTTGGTGCCGACACGTAGCGCACTTCTTTTGCCGCTTCGAAGCCAGTATAGAGTGGGTTATCGGCAGCAAATTCGTTAGGAAAATCACGCAACCACTTATTAATATACACGCCTGCTTCGTTAGATTGTGCCATATAGTAGTGGTCGTAGTCCCAATAAAAGCGTGCTTTCCCCTCACTTTTCAGAGCCGAAAACAGTTTTTGTTCTACCTTTTGTAGCACATTGAAACCCACAAAAATATAGGTATCGTAGCGGTTAGGTAGTTGTTTTTGCTCTATAACATCACGATATAACATACCCTCGTAAGCCAAATTCTCTTTGCGTAACCTGGTTTTAAACTCCGAATAAATATTGTATAGCTTGCTCCAAAGTCTTAAAAAGCGGTCTTTTAGTATGCTCGAATCGCCAGTAAAGTTAGCAAAAAACCTACTGAGTTCTGCCTTTTGGCTATCCGAAAGATAGTCTATCGTGTCCAATTCGTGCAGGTCTCGTATGTTGCGAAACACCTTTTCGGCATCTGCCATGTTCTTATCTATGTCGTCAAAGTCGGCTAACAACAGCTGTCCCCAGCCATAAAACTCATCAAGAGTCTCGTTTCTGCCAGTTTGTTCCATATATACTTTATAGAGAATACATAGACTTTTAATAGGATCGGCTATGGTTAAGCTCGACTGTTGCTGGAATAATTCGGAGATAGTAACGTACGATGGGCTCCAAATAGGACCGTTAGCGTGTTTCGCTAACTCCTGATTTAGGAACAAAGCAGCACGTTTGTTTGGAAAAACAATAGCCTTATGGGCTAAGTCGTTGCCGTATTTTTCTATTAAATTGGTGGCTACTGCTTGCAGAAAAGTATTCATTTTGCTAAGTTTAAGGTTAGATATTCACTTCCACTACGTTGTTTTTTACTACATACCACAGGTATCCTGACACCTTTTTATGCCCCATACGAATAAGAATTTCCATATATTGTTGCACTTGTTTCTTATATTCTTCGCGTTCTTTTCCGAACTTAAAGTCTACCACAACAAACTCTTTTCCATCGGTCATTACCCTATCTGGGCGATGTTCTTCCATCTCGTTGGTATCTTTATTATACTCTAATATGGTGCATTCGTTATATAGTTGCCACCTTTTAGAGAACCATTCTTGCACCTGTGGGTTGGTTATGGCATCTTCAATACGGGTGCGCAGCTGTGCCGAAGTTATCTCATCGTTGTATATTATGCCCTGTTGTTCCAATTCGTTGAGCCGTGCTGGAATGTCGGCAGTGGTATAAATGGTTGAAAAAAGTTGGTGTAACACATTACCAATCTTTATATATCGTGTTCTGTCAGAAGGGTCTACGTCTTCTCCTTTCACAAATTCTATACTCTTATTGCTCTGTTTAAAGGTTGCCGCTTGTGGGTATGTAGCAATGCTAACAATGTGTTTGTCGGGTTTAATAAGGAATGGATTGTCCGCCACAGCATGTTCTTTTTCGTGCATTTCGGGGACTAATGTGCCATATTCGAAATGTATTTCGCTACCAATATCGTCGGGAAAGCTAAGCAAACTGCCTTGTAATTGTTCGCTAACCTGCCTTAATGCCAATTCAATAGCATAAGAACGGTTTCCTGGTGGAGTGCCTTTTGCGATGTTATCGAGTGTTGTTTTGCCTTGACGCAAGCCAAAAACGAACAAGTTTTTCGATGCTCTTGTGAACGCAACGTATAGTAAATTCAGGTTGTCTACTATGTTTTGGAAGTGTTCTTCCTTGTAATCGTCTTCGAAAACTGTGCCTATCAGCTTGTCTCTGCTAAAGTCTATGGGTAGCAAAGGTAGCTTATTGTAGGGAGCTGGCTTGTTTTTTGTTTCGCACCAGAGTGTTCCTTTCTTTTCCATTTCCCAGTTACAGAAAGGTATTATGACGTTATCGAACTCTAAACCTTTACTTTTATGAATGGTCATAATGCGTATTCCTTCTATCTCATCGCTCTGTATTGTCTTCGAAGAGAGGCTGTTTTCCCATTCGTTTATAAAGTCATCGATGTCTGCTGTGTGGTCTTTCAGAAAGTCGTTTAGGGTATCGTAGAGTGTACAAATGTACGAACTTTGCCCTTCTAACTGGTCTAAGCCGAACAACATAAATAGTTTATCCACTAAATCTACGATAGGAAGACCCAACAAAAGTTCTCTGTTTGCTACGTATTCTGGTGGCAATTGGCTGTTTAATTTAGCCATTTGCTGTTCTGTAGCCAGTTTTCTACGTTCCTTTTTGTCTATATTTTTAGTGTCAATATTGTTGCTTTCATTGATAGAAACCAGTAAATCGGTGTCGGTTAATGGCTTTTTTAGTACCTCCTGATTGTAGAGTTTCACCAGTTTTCCCCGTGTTAATACATCGTCTGGGTGGGTAAGTAGGTGCATAGCACTCACTATAATGTTTACCGATAGCGATGCATCTAAGCGAAAAGCCTCGTCTGAAACGATGTTAATTTCGTTGCCAAAGCTTTGCAAAAGTGCGTTTACTATGTCTTGAATATTGCTTTTAGAGCGTACCAGAATGGCTATTTTACTTTGGTTTTTACCACCATATCCATTGTTAAACAGTTCTTTTATGGTTTCTATAAGTTCTTCTAACACAGCCTCTTTCATACTTTTGCTTGGATAAAGACTTATTTTTACGAATCCATTTTCGGTAGTTTTATGTGTTTTTTGTGCCACATCTTCGTATGCTTTCTGCACTATTTCGGCTTTTTCGGCATCGTCTTGCGCTACTTCTTTGGCAGTATTAGCAACACATTGTTCCCAAAAGGCGTTGTTAAAGTCTATTATTCGTTTTTCGGAACGATAGTTATAATCGAGCGTTTCCAGTCTTATTTTTTGGTGAGCAAAGCTCTTTTCAATGTTGTTTAGTATGCCCCAATCGCCTTGTCGCCACCTATACACGCTTTGTTTTATATCGCCTACTATTAGGTTTTGCGACAATTCTTGTGCCATACAGTTGGCTAACAGCACCTGAAAGTTCTGCCATTGTATGGTGCTGGTGTCCTGAAACTCGTCTATCATTACGTGTTTTAGGCGTGCACCAATACGTTCAAATATGAAAGGAGTGTCGCTATCTGCAATTAATTCTTTAAGCAATGCTTGTGTATTGCTAAGCATAAAGCGGTTAGTATCCTTTGTTAAGTTGTCCACAGCATCGGCTATGGCGTGCAAAAGTCGTAGTTCTGAAAGGTGCGAAAGGGTGAGTTGAATAGACTGAAACTCGTTCCAATTGTCGTCATTGTAGGCAATTAGTTCGCTAAGTTGTGCCGAAAGCACTTCTGCAGCCAGTGTTTGTATTTGTTGTTTGTCGGCTTTTGCACATTTGGAACTGGTCCAGTTCTGTGGCGATTCGTTGGCTTTTAGCACACCAGCTTTAAGAGGTTTGTTAGTAAGCGGTGCTATTGCGCTATCTGTTAAATACTTATACAGTCCGCTACGATAGTTAGAAGGTATGTCCAGATTGGCATTTTTTATTTC
The DNA here is from genome assembly GCF_900454935.1 of Prevotella pallens. Classification (NCBI taxonomy): domain Bacteria; kingdom Pseudomonadati; phylum Bacteroidota; class Bacteroidia; order Bacteroidales; family Prevotellaceae; genus Prevotella; species Prevotella pallens. Next base: position 2,820 of record NZ_UGTP01000004.1, on the reverse strand, counting down.
GTTTAGAATGCTTTTTGCCTTACTGTTGAATGTTTTTCGAATGTCGTTTCTACGTTTTCTCAAAGTAGTTTCGTAGACTTTAAAGTCGTCGGCATTGCTAAGTTGTTCTTTTAAATTGGCTTCGTGTGCTTTATAAAAGTCTTTAAATATGTTTGTTCCAAAGGTTTTTATCTTTCCAATAATATTCCAACCGTTGTCGTCTTCTATGCTATTGTTTATGTAAGTGCTTATCCACTGTAGCACAGGTTGCCCTTTTTCCAAACTTTCTATCATTTGGTCTACAGCCTTTTCGGTAATTTCCTCGTTGTTAAGGTCTACTCTCAGGTTGGCTGTTTGCCCCAATTCGTGTGCCAAATTGCGCAAAACTTGTTGGAAGAAAGCATCAATGGTGAGTATTCGGAAGTTGTTATAGCGATGAATAAGCAAGGTTAGGGCTGCCCGTGCATTGTTTCTTATCACGGCATCGGGCATATTTGTTTTTTCTTTTACCTTATTAAAATACTGTTGCGACGACTGTAACGAGTTGGCAATGCCGTATAGTTGTGAGAGTATACGCATCTTCATTTCTTGCGTTGCCTTGTTTGTGAAGGTTACAGCAAGTATGTGTTGATAGTTCTCGGGGTCTTTCACCAACAGCGAAATGTATTCTACGGCAAGCGTAAATGTTTTTCCTGAACCTGCCGAAGCCCTATAAACAGTGAGGTGTTCTTCCATTATGCCTTTGCAATTTACGTTTAAGTTGTAAAGGTAAGTATAAAAAACGAAATACACAAACCTTATTATTGGTTATGCACACTATTGCATAACAAAAACAAGAACCATACTTTCGAATTACAAAAACCATACTTTTGCACGCCAAAAACCCCCTTTTTGCACGCCAAAAACCATACTTTTGCAATGCAAAAACCATACTTTTGAATGGTGATTATGTAACATACAGATAATGAATATGTTGCGAACGTTCCGTGAATGTGCAACGAACACCCACGAAACAGACCACGAAACACACCGCAAAATGTCCACATTCACACACAAAACACCCAACGAACACACCGCAAGGCGTAGGGGCGGATTTATCGTGCCCGTGTCCTTGCGTTATCAAAAACGTGTATCCATTTCAACAAATATACATTTCCACATTTTTAAATACGTATATTCACATCGCCACACACGTATTTTCGTTCCCCATTTCGTGGGTGTTTTCGTATATGCGGGCACGATAAATATGCCCCTACGGCTACTGACGGATTGCCAATAACACAATATTTAAAAACAAAACCCACCTTTTTGCGAAACAAAAAGATGGGTTCTAATTTTAAATGGGCTATATTTAGCTAACCTATTTAATGCTTTTATTTAAACTTCATACCTAAGTTCCACATTATAAAGCTATAAATGTCGGCTTGCTCTTCTAATTGTTTAGCCAGTGGTTTGCCACTTCCGTGCCCTGCTTTACTATCAATACGAATAAGAACAGGTGCTGTTCCGCCTTGGCATTCCTGCAAAGTTGCAGCAAATTTAAACGAGTGTGCAGGCACAACACGGTCGTCGTGGTCGGCTGTTGTTACGAGTGTTGCAGGATAGCTTACACCTTTCTTCAGGTTATGGAGGGGCGAATAAGCACGCAAATAGTCGAACATAGCTTTGCTATCCTCGCTTGTTCCATAGTCGGGAGCCCAATTCCAGCCTATAGTAAACTTGTGATAGCGCAGCATATCCATAACTCCCACTTGCGGTATGCACACTTTGAAGAGGTCGGGACGCTGTGTCATACATGCACCTACCAGCAAACCACCGTTGCTTCCACCCATTATGGCTATGTGTTCTTTACTTGTAAAGTGGTTAGAAACGAGCCATTCGGCAGCCGAAATAAAGTCGTCGAACACGTTTTGCTTCTGCATTTTCGTACCAGCAACGTGCCATTCTTCTCCATATTCGCTTCCTCCGCGTAGGTTTACCTGTACATATACACCGCCATTCTCAAGGAATGGTATGCGCATAGACGAGAAATTGGGCGATAAAGATACATTAAAGCCACCATATCCGTATATCAACACTGGGTTCTTTCCGTTTCGTTTCAGTCCTTTTCGGTAGGTTAAGAACATTGGAACACGTGTTCCGTCTTTGCTATTAAAGAACACTTGCTCTGTGGTATATTGGTTAAGGCTGAACTTAACCTTAGGTTCGGTGTAAACAGAACTCTTGTTTTGTGCTATGTCGTACTGGTAAATGGCACCTGGAACAGTGAACGATGCAAAGCTATAGAAGCATTCTTTTTGTCCACGTTCGCCACTAAAGCTCGCCCGTCCTACGGTTGGAAGCTTTATTTCGTTAAGTTCTTTGCCATCTAAAGAGTAAACATAAAGGTGTGTAGAAGCATCTTTGCTATAGCTAAGCACCAGTTTATCGGCGGCGAATTGTGCATTCTCGAGCACGTTTTTGGTTTCTCCTACAAGTTCTTTCCAGTCTTTAAAGCCTGGTTTATGCACGTTTGCCACCATTATTCTCCCCTTTGGTGCGCCATCGTTAGTAAGCAAATAAATGTTATCGCCTACTGTTCCAATGGGATTATACTGCAAATCCATATTGGAAGTCATCTGTATAAACTGCGAATTAGGTACTCGTAGGTCGCGCACATATAGGTTCATGCCAGAGCCTGCCCCACTTTCGTAGAGAAACATAATGGTTTCTTCTTTGTTCAGCGATACCGAATAGAAGCGTAAAGGTTGGGTTGGATTTTGGTAAAACAACACATCTTGACTTTGTGGCGTGCCTATTTTGTGGTAGTAAATCTTGTGTATTTCGTTCTTTGAGCTATAC
>NZ_UGTP01000005.1:0-195047 GCF_900454935.1 Prevotella pallens | reverse complement strand
TTGCAAGATGTAGACGGCGACGGCTACCTCGACATCGTAGAATCCGATAAGGAAAGTGAACTGAAAGTAACCCGCTCCGCCATCGGCAGAACGAACATGCTCAAGAGCGTGACCAACTCCCTTGGCGGAACCTTTACACTGGACTACGAACACAGCATGCCTACTTACGGACTTCCCGGTGGTAAATGGGTAATGTCGTCCGTAACCATTGACGATGGTATCCGTGATGATGGACCGATGATGAAGACGATGTTTGCCTATTCAGATGGACAGAAGGATCGCCACGAACGTGAGTTCCTCGGTTTTGGAAAGGTCGTAACCAAGAATATCGACACCGAACAGGGTGAATCCGCAGTCTATCGTCAGGCTGTGCAACTCTATGACGTGTCTACCTACTACGCACAGGGCAATGAGCTTGGAGCGTCTGTAGAGGATGCCAAAGGCAACAAATACACCGAGACACGCAATGAATATGACGGCTACTACCTCACTGCCAACGGTGACAAGTACACTTTTACCAAGCAGACCAAGCTCTGTAGCGACCGCGCTTCCGCTTTCGTACCGCTCCGCTATACCGCCAATAAACAGTATGAGGGACAGGCAACCGGCATCACTACCTCAGAGGCTTGGAACGAGTATTACCTCACTGGCTATCACGGAGAACTGAAGTCCTACAAGTTCAGTGATAAGGGTAAGTTGGGTGCTGACGGTTCGGGTAAGTTCGACTACCAAACCGCAATACAATATGCTCACAATGATAACAAACATATCTTCGGACTACCTACCAACGTAACCGTAACGGGCGGTGATGGTAAGATTTATCATCAAGTTTCTGCGACTTACGATTTGAACTATGCCGACCATATCACGCAGATTAAACAACAACTCGGAAGCGGCGAAGCTGTCTCAGACTATACTTATGATGCTTACGGCAACATCATCAAGACCACGCTTCCTGCTAACAGCAAAGGACAGCGCATGTGGTATACCTACCGCTATGAGCCGGTGATGAATATGTATGTGGAGCGCATAGACGATGCATTTGGCTACCGTAGCGAGGCAGCCAACTTCGACTACCGATATGGTATGGCACTCCGCCGTATGGATCTCAACCACTTCTATTATGAAACGGATATAGACAACCTCGGACGTGTGAAAGCTGTGCGTGGTCCTAATGAGTTGGCAACAGGTGTGCCTTACATCATTGCCTTTAACTATCAGCCTAAGGCTACTTTCGGCACCAACGGCATTACAGTGCCTGCTTACGCAGTGACGAAGCATTACGACATACAGCACCCAAGCGATGATATGGAGACCGTAACCTTCGTGGACGGTTTCGGGCGTCCCGTTCAGGTGAAGAAAGACGGTGTGGTTACCACAGCTGGCAAGGGTAGTGCTCCGAAAGACGAGACCGTAATGATTGTCAGCGGACGCAATGTCTATGACGCTTTCGGTCGTGTGGCAAAGGCCTACTACCCTGTAACCGAAGCTGTGGGAAGCAAGACAGCCTTCAACAAGACCTTTGACAACGTGTCGCCTACCGTAACAGTGTATGATGTACTCGACCGTGCTATGAAAGTAACACTTCCGGACAATGCTGAGACCAAGACGGAATACTCTACAGATGCAGGTAGCAATGCACTCGTAACGACTGTTACTGATGCGTTGGGTAATCGTCAGGCTACCTATACCGATGGTAGTGGCAAGACGGTGAAGACCGAGCAACTCAGCGGACCCGATGGTATCATTACCACTTCTTTCGAGTATGATGGTATCGACCGATTGGTCAAGGTAACAGACACCGAGGGCAACGTAACGACATCCGTCTATGATATGGGCGACCGTCGCACAGAGGTGAACCATCCTGCCAGCGGTATCACCACCTTTACCTACGATGCTTTAGGCAATGTACTCACCAAGCAGACAGCCAATCTCAAAAAGGAGGGCAAGACCATCAATTACGAGTACGACTACGGTCGTCTGACGGCTATCAACTATCCCGACCATCCGGAAAATAACGTGAAGTACCATTACGGTGGTATTAACTCTTCTCACAACCGTATCGGCAGATTGATGCTCCGTGAGGACGGCAGTGGCGCCATCGAATATTACTACGGTAAGATGGGTGAGGTCTTGAAGACGGTACGCACGCTGATTGTTCCCAACCAGGCTGTGGCAACCTACGTAACACAGTGGAAGTACGACAGCCACAATCGCCTATTGGAAATGATTTATCCCGATGAGGAAAAGGTAACCTACGGCTACAACCTCGGTGGGCAGGTAGACCACGTGCGTGGCTACAAGTCCTACGGTTACGACTATGTGAACAAGATAGGTTATGATAAGTTTGAGCAGCGCACCTACCTGAAGTATTGCAACGGAGCGGAGACGTTCTACAGTTACGACCCTGCACGCAGACGTTTGCAGAACCTCGTGGTCAATGCTAAGGCAGGTACTATTATGGATAATGCCTACAGCTACGATGCAGTGAGCAACGTGCTTGGTGTGAAGAACAATGCTCCGCTCCCACAAAGTGGCAAGGCAGGCGGGCAGATGAGCCATAGTTATACTTATGACCCACTATATCGTTTGGCAAGCGCAACAGGTACTTATAGGGGAACGGACAATAAAGCCGCTTCTTATGCGTTATCTATGGGCTACGACAATATGCACCGTATCACGAGCAAGAAGCAACATCTCTCACAGACAGGCGTACAGTTTGACGGCACGCTCAACGCAGGCTACGAACTCGCTTATACTTACGGCAAGGATGCGGGCAGAAAGTTCCAGCTTGACAATGTTCGTGATATTAACTACCGAACGGAAGAAACTCCTACGGAGAGTACCAATATCAACAACGGACACAAGTACACCTATGATGCCAATGGAAACCTTGTCTATATCAACACCTCTCGTGTAAAGAAAGATGGCAAGGAGGATGAAAAGGCAACTGAGCAGAAGTACCGTTGGGACGAGGAAAATCGCTTGTTGGCAGCCGATGAGAACGGATTTGTGAGCAACTATTGGTATGATGCCGATGGTGAGCGCACGGTAAAGACATCAGGCGAAAATGAAGCTATTTATGTGAACTCCGAGTTCTCGGGTGGCAACACCGGTACGGCAAGATTCTCACTCTATGTCAGCCCATACCTCGTTGCTGGGCAAGGTGGCAAGTACACCAAGCATATCTATGTGGGTAGCCAGCGTATCGTATCTAAGCTTGGCGACCTTGCAAGTTACGGTGCAGACCCAAGGCGAATACCTTATGCAGGCAATGAAGCTGATGGTCTTACCATTAACTACAAGGATAAGTACAACCAGCAGTTACAATCCATTAAAGACAATTACAAGGCGTTTGACCAACCTTATAACGGTAAGGACAATGACGACTATGTAAACGGTCAGGGTTTCTGCTGCAACGACGGTACGCCGGAGGCTGCGCAGGCAAGGGCGATGGCTAAAACGAATGCCAGCACACGTGCTGCTGTAGATAATAATTTCCATGACAAGGACACTTATGAAAAGATGCAGTTCTACTACCATCCCGACCACTTGGGCAGTAGTAGCTACATCACCAATCTTGACGGCGAGGTGGCACAGCACATCGAGTATGTGCCGTTCGGAGGAGTGTTCATAGAGGAGCGTAACAACACTTGGAACACGCCTTATCTCTTCAATGCTAAGGAGTTTGACGAGGAGACTGGCATGTATTACTATGGTGCAAGATACTATGAGCCGAGGTTGAGTTTGTGGATGAGTGTCGATCCCAAGGAAGAAGATTATCCAATGTCATCTACTTATTGCTTTGTTAATAATAATCCTATTATTTTTATAGATCTTCGAGGTCTAGATTCATATTATACAGTGGATGGGGAATATCTTGGAGATAATAATAAGAAAACTCAATATGTATATGTTGTTTCTGCTGGTGGATATAGGCAGTACAAGAAAGGGCATTATGCAATCACTCGCAATAAAGCAATACAGCTTCGTGATAATAAGAATAATCCTATAACAAAAGATGATTTTAATGATTTGGCAGGAACGTTATATGCAGAAATGTCTAATAATAAAAATAATACTTGGTTAGAGGCCGCTGCTATATACTCTGTTTTGGAAAATCGAGGAAACGAGGATGGTAAAAGTACCTTGCAAGTAGCATCAGGTGGAGGTATATATGGATATTCCAAAAGGTCTAAAATATCAAGTGACCTTGCACCTAAAAATCTTGTTAAAAATGCGTATAAGGGATTAATTCGTGGAATTCTTGATAAGAAAGATTATTCAAATGGTGGATATTTCTGGCATGGGGAAGATTTTTCTATAAAGACTCAAAAAGCCTACAAAAGTTATTATAAAGTAGGATTTCATTTTACCGACAAGTCACATGACATTTGGAAAATGGGAGATCATCCTTCTCCAAACCCTAAATGGTCATATCAGTATGAATCTACAGCCGCCTATGGTGGCACAACCTTTATGCGTTTATCCAATAAATGGATGAAAGAAAATAATAGTAACCATTGGTCAGGAGGAAGAAAAAAATGAAAATACAGGTAAATTATTTTCTAACATTTCTATTCATTTGTCTTATAGGAACTTCTTGTTCCTATAAGACAAAGTGTAGAGGCATAAGTATCAACGAAGTTCATACTACAACTAAACATGCAAGTATGAGATTCTCCTCCTTGGCTACGTTTTCAAAGAACAAGACATCAGCATTAAAAAATTATCGAAAGTTTAACATAAGTAGGAGCATCAAAAAATCAATCAAACTATCCAATTGGGCAGAAAATATGGAATATCCTCCCGACGTCTTTATCTGTGAAAATGGTTATTATTTTTTATTATCTGTTACAAAAAATCCAACAGGACTAGATACAAATTTTTACCATTGGATTGTTTTAAATAATGATGGTAGAGTTGTTGATGAATTTGTAAGCTTATCTAAAAATATCAATAACTGCTATATGGAAAAAGGGAAACTACACATGGTTGTATATGACTATGATGATGAGTTTTTTTTAAAGGAGCAATCAGAATTGATTCCGATAATAATAAGGGATTTTATAGTTGAAGATAGTTTAGCTTTGAGTAAAGAAAGTAAATTTTACGTAGAAGAGGGCTAATATCAGTAAATAAAAATTCGTTGGTCAAATTAAAGCGTATTTAACTGTCCGATAGGCTTATGATTGATGAGAGTAAAATACTACAACATGGTGAAAGCAGCGACTTTGCCTTAGCCTCTATCTTTGCCCCATCGATGTATTCCATGTCAAGGGTCACTAAGCTTCGATCAGCAAGTAGCACCATCAATTGGGTGAACACGTTGTTTAGCTCGTCTCTGACACGGTTGTGGAAGCAGTTGATGGTGATGAAGTTGGGCTTTTCGTATCCTATAATCCCAATGAAGTGGGTGTCATGGAGGAGCGATTATACAGGAACATTCCATTGGACATAGACAATATGGAGGGGATGCATCTAAATCACATTTCAATGTTAGGGTAATGCTTCAAATCAGGAGTTATTATAATAACCATCTGATTATCAATGTGATTTTTTAAGATTAGGCGTAAAGGCAGGGAAAGATTCTCTGCCTTTTGCTATGTACGCTCGGCATGAGCATTATCTAACGGGTGGAAGTCCCGAGTAAGCCCTAATAGCGGGAATTACATAGCCAAGTGCAAGGGTATTCATCGTGAGATGAAATCTGAAGGAAGCTGGCGGCAAACATCTGACCTAACGAACAGAAACTTCATATAAGGCATATGACCATGGACAAGATTGCATACTATTGCTGTCCGGTAAAAATAAACTGAAAGCTCTGTATCCCTTTATCCATCGGTGTTGCAGCCGTTTTACTTATCCATGGGCTTGGTTTTCTGTTTTAAACTGTAAGCATTATAAAATGTGCTTATTTTAACAAGGAAAGCCCTATAATAACCAAATAAATTAACGAAATCATAAGTTTAATCCTATTTTATCTAACACAGATAACTCCCAAAAGTTTTATCGGACACCAATAATTTAGAATAAGAACCAAGACTTTTTAAATGAAAGAGCCGTGATAATATAGTTTAAATATTCTCTGAAAATTACTTTGTTTCAAAAAGTATTTATACCTTTGCACTCGGAATACAAAAAGAGGCAAATAATTGCAGTTTGCTTTTGTTTTGATGCAATTGTTCCAATAACCTTTGCGCAAGGTTGATACAGCCCCGTCTGGGTAAAAAGGCGTATACTTTCCAAGAAACGTTAGATTCCAGGATTTAAAACATTAGTAGTTTTTTAAAGAAAGGAAACAGACAATGAAAAGAGATTTTAAGTTTGAAACCCTTAATGGTGAATCTATGTCCAATGTAAAAGGAGGAGGAGGCGAGCTAACAAAGGACACCCATATGTCACAGTCAACGGATCATGCGTGTGGTAGTCATGGTTGCCAATTTTCATCAGGGCTGCTCATCAATAGAGGGATAGTCTTATAGTCAAACAGAAATAGAATGAGAAAACAAATCCTTTAGGCATTGGACATGGAAGCATAAAATTTTCTCAAACCAATTCTGATTGACTATAGAAAAGTTGCGAATCAGATAGTATAACAACTTTCTAAAATGTATAATGGGTGTGCTACTAATTTTTAGCACACCCTTAATATATAAACAAAAATGACAAGTGTTTGCAAAAATGATTTGAAAGAATTTGATTTTAATAATCAAATATACATATTAGACCCACTAGATTTGGAATTGTATCATATATATTCTCCATTAGATATAGAGCGTTTATATGAAAGTGTCATTATGCCCAAAAGAAATAGTGTAAAAATATCTTCGAGTTATAACTTTGACAAATCAAGTAGAAAAATAGATGTTGTTAGTTTGGACATTTCTCACGGATGTACTTTGAAATGTTCTTATTGTTATTTGTCAGCAGGGTATCATAAAAAAGAGATGATGTCTAAAGAGCGCTTTTTAGAGATACTAAAATTTCTTGCTAAAAATAATTCTAGTAATGTTACATTTTATTTTGCAGGAGAGGGAGAGCCAACTTTAAATTTCAATTTATTAAAACAAATTCCAAAGCTATGCAAGGAATTCGGATTTGAAAATAGTCATTTTGAAATAACGACAAATGGCACATTGTTGTCTTCTTCTGTTATTAAATTTTTTGAAGAGGAAAAATTTACTGTAGCTATTAGTCTTGATGGAGATAAGGAAAATGATAGCAAACGAGTATTTCTAAATAACAAACCAAGTTTTCCTTTAGTCATCAAAAATATTCTTACCCTTAAGAAAACTAGAATAAAATTTGCGTGTAAGGCAACAATTATGCCAGAGAATAAGCATATTGTACAAATGTTCCATTTTTTCGAAGATAACGAAATTCCTTTCTATCATGGGTTCGCTACAAGAGCATTTAATGACAGTTATTTGCCTCAAATAGAAGATGTAAATAATAATCTTAAGCAACAATTTAGTCTTTTAGTTGATTATTATGTATCTAGGATAAAGAACAATAAGTATGTTTACGCTCGCAAACTTATAGAAGACATAAGAAGAATCCAATGTAAGACAACGAGCTATACTGGATGTAGTGCTGGGATCAATTCCTTTTATTTCAATCTAAAAGGGGATATTTATGTTTGTTCTAGCCATAATAGTTGTAAAGAATTATGTGTTGGAAATATTCATGATGGTATTGATTACGAGAAAATAGACAAACATAATTTTTACCCAAAAGAAGTTGGTAGGTATGAAAAATGTAAAGATTGTTGGTTAAGACATCTTTGCTCTGGTTCATGTATTGCTGCAAAATGGCTTGAATCTAAGGATACGACTATACCATCAGCATATCATTGTGCATTAAACAAAATGTATTGGGAAGCAATTATTAGAATTTTCATACAGATACAACCATATATTAAGAATAATGTAAACTTCGGAGGTTAGCTATGAATAAAATGTTATTTTTCATAATTACGATACTTTTTGCTAATTTGTCAATAGATGCGCAGTCTTACAAAATATATGGCCATGTGTATTTTCATGACAAATCGCAACCACTTTCGTATGCATCTGTCAAAAATTGTAATACTCAACAAGTCGTATTGTCAGATTCCGTTGGATATTTCGAAATCCAAGTGAACAAAAATGACAGCCTTACTTGCAGTTATATTGGGTATGCGGATAAAGTTGCATCCATCTCGGATGAAAAAACAATAGATTTTTGCCTAGATAACAATGTACAAAATCTTAATGAAGTTGAAGTAATTGGTAGAAGAAAGGCTATCCAAATGTCACATGGTGGTTTTATTATCAACATGGATGTGATTAATAAAAATGGGAAATTGTTTTCTGACATATTGCCACAAATACCCTTGATTAATATTAAAGGTGGTATCATATCTATGGTAGGTAAAAATGAAGTCCTTGTTTTCTTGAATAATCACCAACTTTATTTAAAAGGTGATGAATTAATAGCTTATTTGAATTCTTTAGGAGCAGAAAACATTCAAAAAATTCAAGTACTATCAACTCCACCAGCAAAATATGAAGCCAACGAGAATATTGGCATTTTAAAAATTGAAACACTGAAAAAAATAAACCCGGGATTACAAGCTAATTTACTGGGGAAAGGGAGTATTGCCCACTATTTATCTTATGGTACTTCCGCAAAAATTCTCTATTCAAGTAAAAAGTTTAGTGTAGAGACCGCGGTATTAGGTAGTTGCGAAAAACTATTCACGCATAGTCAATATAGTAATATATTCAAAAATTATATAGTATCTACAAATTGTCCTAAAAAAAGCGAGGAAAATTTTGCTGGAATATTAACAAATTTAAATTTAATTTTAGGTCAACATGATAATATATCAACAATGTTACAGTTGCCGTTACTTAGTAAAATTAATAATCGAGACATTGCTAATGATACGAAATATTTTTCTATAAACAATATACAGGAAGATTCTATAATGTCATCTAAAGGATATGGAAAGTCAGCTAATTATCAAACGAATTTAGAAATAAATTATGCTCATTCTTTCAATGACAAATCTAATCTCAATATTACACTTGGCTACATTAACAGCTATGAAAGAAACCATAGGAATTGGCTTTCACTTACAAAAACGGCATTAACAACATTAGATGAAAATTTTTATAGTGCAGGTCACCAAAAGAATGATATATATACTTTCAAAATGGATTTCGACAATTCGTTTAAGAATTGGAAATTTAGTGAAGGATATAAATTCTCTTATATCAACACAAAGTCATATAATGAAGAGGATGAAAAATTGGTTTATTCTACTTCACACAACTTGTTTGGATATAGAGAAGCTAACAATGCTTTATATGTAAATGCAGAGAGTTCAATAAAGTCAATTCAACTAAGTTTGGGCTTGAGAGCAGAATATACTTATACAAAAGGACTCTCTTATACTTTAAACACTATCAATAACAACCATTATTTAAGGGTATTTCCTGTTGTAGGTATAGAATACTTAATAAATAATAGTAATACTATAAGTATTGATTATTCTGGAAGAATTAAGAGACCAAATTTCCAACTATTAGACCCTTTTAGATGGTATACAAGTAAATATGATTACTCAGAGGGAAATCCATTCATGAAACCGTCTTATATACATAATGTAAGCTTGTCTTATATGTGCAACAATTCATTTTATACAAAAATGTATTTTACTAAGACCAAAAAAGATTTTGGGAAAATGGTATTTTTGGATTCAGAAAATATTCAAAATCAAGTAGAACGAGCAGGAAACTTCTTTGACATATCTACTTTTGGGATTAATGTCGAATATAATTTTCAGTTGGGTTCTTGGTTAGAAACTAATTTGACTGGAGATATTACATATTCAAGCTATATTTCAAATCAGACATCCTTTAAGAATGTAAAAGGTTGGGGAGGTGATTTTTCGTTGAACAATTCATTTTTTTTAAGTAAAAGATTGACTGGCTTTTTGTACATTGAAGATGACATACCTGGATATTATAATTATAGAAAGGCAAAAAATGCCTTTCTTTTAAACTTAGGGCTGTCGTATACAAACAAAAATAAGACTATGATTGTTAGCATTAAAGCTGAAGATTTATTCAAAACATCGAATCCAAAATATTCTTATTATTCCAATGGGATTAAACAGAAATTTAACAACTATTATGATAGTCAACATTTGGAAATAACTTTAATTAAAAAAATTGGAAATGTTTTTAACAAAGCAAAGCCAACTTTTCAGTCATCAAATTCTGAAGAAAGAAATCGCTTATAAACTCTTAGAGAAAAATAGTGCGGTAATGTAGATTTCAAAGTAACAAATGAAGAATCATTTTCCTATAGAATATCAGTATGATAGCATGCAATGTGGTATAGCTAGTTTGCAAATGGTATGTAAATATTTCGGCAGAGAATACTCTTTGGATTCTCTGTCGAAACTTTGTTTTGCTACTGCGGAAGGAGTCTCTCTGTTAGGTATCAATGAGGCAGCAAACACACTTGGCTTGCATACTACATGCGCTAGAGCAACAACTATGGTGCTAGGTGAAGTCCCTTTGCCTTGTATCCTTCATTGGAACCAAAATCACTTTGTTGTCTTGTATAAGGTAAAGAAAGGGAAGAAGTTCTATGTTGCAGACCCTGGAAAGGGATTGGTCACTTATGGCTTAGAAGAGTTCAAACAGCATTGGATAAGCACGAACTCCAATGGTGAGGACAAGGGCATTGCTATGTTCTTGGAAACTACTCCTGCGTTCTTTACTTATAAGATGCAAGGTGAAGAGAACATCAAAGAGAAGCGGTTTTTCCGCTTTCTCTTTGGGTATGTGAAGAAATACCGCAAGTATTTCGGACAAATCATCTTGGGTCTGATAGTCGGGAGCCTCCTGCAGCTTGTTCTGCCATTCCTTACCCAATCCATCGTGGATGTCGGCATCAAGAATCAAGATATTGGCTTTGTTTGGCTTATTCTGTTGGGACAGTTGATGCTTACAATCAGCCGAACGGCAATAGACTTTATCCGCAGATGGTTGTTGCTTCACATTTCCTTACGTATCAACATATCATTGGTAAGTGACTTCTTCATCAAGCTATTGAAACTGCCTATGTCTTTTTTTGATACGAAACTCATGGGCGACTTGATGCAGAGAATGAACGACCATAGCCGTGTGAACAACTTCCTTACTCAGCAGACGCTCAACATCGCTTTTGCCATGCTTACTTTCGTGGTATTTTCGGTGGTGCTGTTTTTCTATAACAAATTGGTGTTTGTCATTTTCTTGTTGGGAAGCATTCTCTATGGTGTATGGATGACCTTATTCTTGAAGCGAAGAAAGGTACTTGATTACGAACTGTTTGAGCAGCAAGCTATCAACAACAACAAAACTTATGAGTTTATCACCTCTATGCAAGAAATCAAGTTGCAGGATTGTGAGCAGCGCAGAAGATGGGAATGGGAGGACACGCAAGCAGACCTATTCGGGGTACAGATGAAATCACTCAAACTCCAACAGACACAGGAGGCTGGAAGTATCTTCATCAATGAGGTGAAGAACATCATCATTACGGTAGTTGCAGCTACCGCCGTGATTCATGGGCAAATGACACTCGGTATGATGCTTGCCGTGCAATACATCATCGGACAGCTCAACTCACCAGTGGGGCAACTGATGAACTTCTTCTATTTTCTGCAAGATGTGAAGATTAGCTTGGAGCGAATCAACGAGATTCACCAGATGGATGATGAGAATGGAAAGGAAGGCTTGCTAACTTCTATTGAAGATAAGAATGAGGGCATTGACATCAAGAGCATCATATTCAAGTACGACCAACATGCTTTGCGCAAAACCATAGATGATGTGAGCATTCACATTCCGCAAGGTAAGGTAACAGCCATCGTTGGCGCATCTGGCAGTGGAAAGACCACCCTCATCCGTTTGATGCTTGGTTATTATTCTGTCTTGAAGGGAAAAATCAACATTGGAAATACTGACATCAACAAACTCAACAAAAAGTGGTGGCGCAGACAATGTGGTGTTGTCATGCAGGATGGTGTTATCTTCTCGGAGAGTATCGCAAGAAATATTGCTGTTGATGATGGCGATATAGACAAGGAAAGGTTGTTGAAAGCTGCCGAGATAGCTTGCATCAAGGATTACGTGATGGCTTTGCCTCTGAAGTTCAACACCAAGATTGGGCGTGATGGCGTGGGACTGAGCCAAGGACAGAAACAGCGTATCTTGATAGCAAGGGCGGTGTATAAGAATCCCGACTACATCTTCCTTGACGAGGCGACCAACTCGCTCGATGCCAACAATGAGAGAAGCATCGTAGAGAACTTGGATAAGTTCTACAAAGGAAAGACGGTTGTGATAGTGGCTCATCGCCTAAGTACGGTGAAGAATGCCGACCAAATCGTTGTCATCGACCATGGCAAAGTGGTTGAGGAAGGCAACCATGAGTCTTTGACCGCCAAGCGAGGGGCATACTATAACCTTGTGAAGAATCAGTTGGAATTGGGAAACTAAAATGCTTTTGATATGGAACAGAAAGAAAGAGAATCAGAAAATATCGAGTTGAGAAGCGAGAAGGTGAGGAACGTGATAGGCAAGGTTCCTACTCGCCTCGTCAGCTTGGGAACGGTTGTCATTACGATAATAGTCCTCGCCCTCGTAGTTGCTTTCTACAAGATACCTTATCCTATATCCATAGATGCTAATGGTGAGGTCATCAATCAAAGAATAGTGCAAGTGTTCGTGCCATATAAGTATTTGTACCTTTTCGATGAGCCAAGGACGGCTCATGTATCTTTCGAGGGCAACGATAATGCATCTTATAACTGCGACATCATAAGCCATAATGCAAAACTCATACATAGGGAAGATGGCAACTATTTTATGGCAATAGCCACAGTGAGTACACAGGGACAAAATACCCCAATGTTGCAACAGTACATGAAAGCCTATGGCAGAATCATCGTCAGTAATAAAACGTTATGGCAGCAGGTATTCGGATAAACTATATCCGAATACCTGCTGCCATAACGTTTTATTACCGTCTACAACATACAAATCCTATTTTCCTAACATTGATAACTGACCAAAGATGGATTGGGCAATCACAGCACGATACTAACGTTGGGTGTTATGATTTATCAGCATTCACTCTTGTCTATCCCTAAGGGATTTTGTCAGTTGTACTGCTTGTTGTTGCAGTCTGATAAGAAGTTGGGAATAAGTTTCAAGTTTACTGAGCAATCGTTGAGCAGTGGCAACAGAATGATAAGTATTGAGGGCTTTCACGGCTTCGTTGTATAGCACGCCTATCTTATGAGTCATGGCAACGATTTCGGAGAGTTTCTCCAAGTAAGGCTCTTTTGCAGGGTCTTGGGTGATGATCTTAAATGCTTCACCTAAAAGTCTTGCTCGGACAAAATCACTTTTCGTTTTTGCTCCCGACTTGCGGTAGAGTCTGATAAGCTTCTGCTGGTCTTCGGAATTAGGTATCCTGATGTGCCATCTGTCCCATCTTGGGCAGGTGGCACATCTGCCGTCTGGCTTCTTTTGTTTCTGCTTTTTCATTGCTTTCTAATCACGACTTTGGAGTGATTTAATCCCCTTTCGGGGCAAGGGTCTTTGTGGTACAAACGGCAGTTTGTGGTACAAAGACACACCTTGCCAGTATAAAGAAAGAGATAGTTTGTTATGTTCCATAAAGTAACCTTTCTGGGGTGCTTTTGATAGATGAGAGTTCAAAGTTCAAAAAGTAAGTCAAGAGATAAGTTTAGACTAATTTCTTGACTTACTGACTTTATGAGCTGACATATTTTTGACTAAAGTTAATTTTGACTTAGGTCGAAACTATTTTTTTGACCAAAGTCATAACTGACCATTTGACTTAAGTCGCGACTGATTTCTTAACTTAACTCATAACTTACCTGTTTGCGGTATTGGATTATAATGCCTTTCAAGCATAGTCTGTATGTCGCTCTGTTTGTAAAGTATCTTCCCTCCGATTTTGTAGAAAGGAAGTATTCCTGCATTTCTGTACTCTTGGAGCGTACGTGTGCTGAGCTGTAATTGGCTGCAAACCTCTTCACCAGTGAGGTAAACCTCTCCACCCAACATCGAACGGGCAGTGGCGCAATAACGCTCCAGTTTCTTTAAGATGCCCTCCATCAGTTGTGCAAACATCTGCATCTGAGGGTCTTGCTGTGTAATGATTTCGTTCTCTGCCATAGTTTATTCATTTTTTGAGTTCAGTATCTCCATGATGTCACTCTCCTTGTAATAGCACTTATGTCCAATCATTGAATAAGGAATTTTACCCGTATCTCTGTATGATTGTAGGGTACGCTTGCTGATACCCAAACGCTTGCACACGGCTTCGTTGTCGAGCCATTGCTCGGTCTCAGGAGGATTACCGATAAGTTTCTCCACACGATGGATAAAGTCTGCAAATTCGGAGCGATGTCGCTCCCACGCTTTGCGGTCGATGATAATGAGTTTCATTGCCTTAATTTTGTTTTGATTACTTTATTGTTACTCAGCAAACAAACTGTTATGCAGTCCATTGCCGTACTTCTCGGGTGCAAAAGTAAACCCTCGGAAGCACCGCTGCAAGAAATGAGGATAAGCAGGGAAATAGAAAGAAAGCAATAGAAAAACAAAGGAAATCCGTCTGTGTTATTGCGGTAATGAGATGAGGTGCCGGCTCGTTCCTTTTATTATTTTGTTGTTTTATCGATAATTCGATAGTTCGACAAATCGAGATGTCGAAGTGTCGATAGATAGTTTTATCGATAGATTATTTTGACGATATATAGTTTTGACAACAGATAGTCATGACAACAAATTGTACAAACAATAGATTGTCCGTATTATCGTCAGTCCTATCTGTTGTTAGTTGTTACGCCTTGCGTCCAAAGAGCCTGAGTATGCCGTATTCTTGTCGTGCCTATACTCTCTACGGCAGCCCAGCCCTGCAAGGTTGGGAGAGATGAATACGACCGCATGGATATAGAAAATGGCAATACCACCTTGAAACAGAAAAATCCTGCGGTGGAGATTCTTCTCTCCATCCGCAGGACTCGACCTTTCAGGGCAGATAGGCTACCGTTGTACCTTTGCACGATAAGAAACGGCTTCAGGGGCTTTGCATGTGCCTTTGCTTACAACGCCTTTGGGCTTACCCCTCCGTCTGACCGATTATTGGCAGATGATTGCTCTTGGTGAGCAGCACTATTGTGCCTGTGAGTTCGGTGTAAAGACGGCCGTATTGCTCGTCAGAAGCCAATGTGTCCGTCAAACCGAACTTGTCGAATGTGGCTTGAATAGCCTTGTTCGACAACAGTATAGGTACGAGTTTCTCTGGGAGCGGTGCAGGAAGTTCCCTTTCAAACTCGTTTTCCAACACGGATACAAGCGTATCATACTTGGAAAAGTGCAAGCCTTGATACAATGCCTCGCTTGCCATGCTCTCCGCTTCAATGTGTGTAAAGCCTTGTGCTACAGCATCGCAGTAAACTGTGAGAGCCATATCTGCCCGTGCAGTGATAAACTCCGTATCTTGCAACTTTTCGGGGTGATGCTCACTCATGTAACTTCTTAATTTCAATCGAAAATAGGAAAGTTCCTGTTTGTTGTGCTGTTTCATCTTTATCTTCATCTTCATTTAGCGTTGATATTCAATGATGGTTGCTTTGCAGCCAAAAGAAAAACTGCTTGCTCTCCGCTTGGCTTTTTGGGCGGGCAGACACGCAAAGCCTCTCTAAGTTTCCTTGTGATATTGCTGCCCATGAGTGGCTGCATCTCACGGGCAATCTTACCCTTGCTGACCTTTGCGTAAAGTTCGGTGGTGGAAATGAAACGGTGTCCGAGCATCTTACTGACGGTTTCTATCGGCAGACCGTTCTCCAAGCAGATAGTTGTCGCAAAAGTATGTCGTGCCGTGTGCGAGGTGGCTTCGGTATGAGGTGGGAGTCCTGCCTTGATGATGATGTCCCTTATCTTGCGGTTGAAATGGCTATTCGTGGGGAACTCACGAAAGAGCAAACCCTCCTTTCGTCCGTCACTGACAATGGTGAGTATCTCTTCGGCAATGGGCAACAAGGGGACAATGCTCCTGTTCTGTGTCTTTGTGCGACAGAGCGATATGTACCTACGCCCATCCCCGAATGTATAAACATCGTCCATTCGGAGTTTCTTTAAGTCTGAGAATGCCAGCCCCGTAAAACATCCCAAGAGGAAAATAAGTCTGCAATGGTTGTCTGTCGAGCGGTGCGGACGGTAAGCCAAGAGTTTTTGCAGGTTGTCCGCCGTAAGTGAATTGCGCTCGTAGGTAGGCGTTTCTATGTCTATGAGTTCAAAAGGGTCTTCACGAACGTATCGCTCCTGCAATGCCTTGCGAATGACCTGATGCAAGTGGCGTAGGCGGTTGCTGACACTGCTTTCCTTGTTTCCCAAGTCCCGAAGCATGAAAAGGCGATAGTCCTCAAGCAAAGTCTTGTCCACCTCCGTGGGCATACAGTCTGCCTTGTCCCTTACTTGCAGGAAATGAACAAAACTCTTGTAGCTATCCTTAAAAGCCCTGACAGTTGCCTTGCTTAAGGTTCTGCCCTGCAATTCCTCCTTGTATTCACAAACGGATCGATATAGCTCCGTAAGTGTTGGCATGGGGCGACTTTGCTGCATATAACGCTCCTTGAGGTATTCCGCCGTGATATAGTTTTCTTCCCTTAATGTACGTTCATAGAGTGAATGCAAGCACTCTTCTATTGAGTTCAGTTGCAGATTGATGCCGCTTGAATTACCTGCTGTCGCCTTGATGCGCCCTTTTCGGGCAAGCCACTCATCGGGGGAAGTTTGCAACTGCGTGGAAAACGATGAGGACGTGCCGTTGCAGGTGATACGGCAACGGATTACGCATACTCCGTGTTCATTGGTCTTGCTTCTGTCCGTGTAGAATAGTATGGAAAATGTACTTTTCATTGTGCTGCGGTTTTAGTTGGTCAGTTGATAATGTGCGAGTTGTGGAAGTATTTTCTCTATGTCCAGAAAGACACGCTCGGGAGAAGTCTCCGCATACACTTGCGTGGTTTTGATTTGACTGTGTCCGAGCATTTTGGAAACGCTCTCAATGGACACGCCCTCCGACAGTGTCATCTGCGATGCGAAGGTATGCCGTGCCATGTGATAGGTCAGCGTTTTCTGAATACCGCAAAGCCGTGCTATCTTTTTGAGGTGTATGTTTACCGTGTCGCATCCGGGTATGGGCAGCAGATACCCCTTGGGCGGTTCGTGTCGGAAAGCCCTCGTGTGAATGCCCCGATAACGCTCGATAATGGCAGCGGCTTCGGGAAGTAGGGGGATGTGGCACACGTTGCCCGTCTTCATTCTCGGCTTACGTATCCAAGTCATTCCCGCTTCGTGAAAGATGTGCTGCTCCGTCAAGTGATACACGTCGGTATAGGAAAGTCCCGTCAGGCAGGAGAAAAGGAACATGTCCCTCGACACTTTTTCATAGCCTTGCAATTTATCTTCTCCCAAGGCTGCGATACGACCTACCTCCTCCCTTGTGATGTAACGTGGAGTACCCACTTCCCAACGAATGGAATGGTTGATGAAGGGATAGGTGTCAATGATATGCCGTTTATGCAGGTCTTTGAGCAAGGATGCCAGCATGGAGAGATAACCAGCCGAAGTGTTGAGTTTGAATCCCTTTTCTTTGGCGAAGTAGTCCTCCAAGTCTTTGATGAGGACTGTGTCCACTTTCTGTACGGGAATATCCTCCACATGATAGCGATACCTGACGAAGTTTGCCAGATGCTTGCGAAAGAGCAACAGGCATTTTAGTCTGCGTTCGCTGCGGTCTATGCCCACACGCTCACGGAAGCGGTCGATATACTCGTCCGTATGATGCAGCAGTTCTTGTGATTCGCTATTTAGTCCGAATACAAGTTCCCGTACTCTCTCTGCCGTAATGGGGGCATCGGAGCTACCCGAAAGAGACTCATAAACCTTGTATATGCTCACCTGAAGGCGGTCAAGTTCCTTGTTTACCGATACGGCTTCGGCACTCTTGCCCAGCAGTCGGTTCTTGCGACTGTCCCACAAACGAGGAGTACACGAGCATTTGCAACTGAACTGTACCATAGAGCGTCCTGCACTGATGCGTCCCATGATGGGACTTTTTCCGTTTTTGTCCTGCGTACCTCTCTTGAGGTAGAAAAGCAGCTTGAATTTTTCTTTTTCCATTGTTTTTTACTTGCAAAATTACACTTCTTTGAGGAACTTTGAGCGATGCAAAACACTGATAATGAAAGAGAAAACACCGTTTTAGTTACCACTTTCAGCCGTCCTTTTCCTTTCATCGTTTGTCGAACGATTTGGTAACTGAACTCCCTCCTTTTCGCTCCCTTTTCTGCCTGTTTCCTATGATGCAACCCTAAGAAGAAACAAGCAATATCCGCTGTATTTCAGTCAGATATGAGTTTTATGCCATTTTCTGCTTTCTACTCCCATACTTCCTACCAACATTAATAAAACTACGGGAAAATGAGAAATAGTACAAATATATCAGTCTTGATAGCATTATGTATTCTTTTGGAGAGCTTTTCTATTGGAAAAAGCTCTCCTAATGAAACTTTTCTATATTGTGAATTAGATATTCGGGATAAATCAAGCTATCCTATTACGATGCGAGCAATAACAGAAAACCTTAATTGGGATACTATAAATTTCAATAACACTGCAAGTTTTTTGTCAAGTTTTTATAGTCAAGGACATTTTGTTCCAAATTTTTTAATATACGATAAAGTTCTAGTAAGAATGTCCAAAGTAAATAATGATAGTCTTTTAGTAAGATATTTAGGGCAAGGGCAACGACTGATGAATAATTTGTATTCAAATAGCCGTCTAATAGATTTTAAGTTATGTGATGGTAAAAGTGTGAGCATGAGGGTAACCCAAATCACTGGTAAATTTTCTATTTGCAAAAAAGAAAACATTGTACTTCCAACGGTTTCAGATGAAATCCCTATTACAGAAATAAAAGAAATTGTCGATATTTATATCCCAATAGAGATATTTAATTATAGAAAGCCTCCAAAAAAGAAATGTAGAAATTGTCTTTATAAATCAGTATGGACATATTAAGGTCTTTTATCTCAGGTGCCTTGCTCCACTTCCCCAAGATCAGCGGGCAGATGAGCCATAGTTACTCTTATGACCCACTATATCGTTTGTCAAGCGCAACGGGTACTTATAAGGGAACGGACAATAAAGCCGCTTCTTATACGTTATCTATAGATTACGACAACATGCACCGCATCACGAGTAAGAAGCAAGACCTCACGCAGACGGGCGTGCAGTTCGATAAAAATGGGGTGCTTAATCATAGGCTGTTAAGTAAATATGAGGGTTCTTCTGACAATTTCTCAGCCCTAAAAACATTATCAGAAAGTTCTACTAACTATCTATTTAATGTTTCCGATAAAGATATTAATGGAAAAGCGTTCTTTGAAAAAGGTACTAACCGCGATTACCCAAATAATTATTTATATGGTATTACGAATCTTCCTAATGCTGAAAATGATCCATCTCCAGACGAAAATGTATATATTTTTACAGCCTCATTTCTTGATGAAAGAACACAAGCAAAAAATACTGCGCACGAGGGGTATGGACATGCCTACTTCTACGAATTAAGTAAAAAGGATCCTTCCATAGATCCTAATCACACACGTGGAAAAATAGGTATCCAAAAAGAGTATGACTCCGAATTAAAAATGGAAATAAAATTTCCTGTTTTTGGTAAAACTAATACAAGATTAGAACGGCAAATAAGTACTGTAGAACAGCAGGCATTAAAAAACTATGATGAAAAAAACAATTAGTATCTTCTTGCTATTTTGGGCTTCGTGTATGTCTCAGAATCAATTTGCATATCCCTCCACAAGGAGGGAGTGCATTAATTTACTTACAAAAAAAATTGTATTGAACATACCCACTCCTGTCTATTTGAAGAAAGAAAATTACGAAGAGGGTGTAATATATACTTATATTTTTAAAGATGGTGGATGTATTCTTATTCACGAAGGAGCTCTAATGCAGTTTGATTTAGATTCTTATAAACCTTTAAAAGTAACTCATAAAAAAACATGTTTTATATCTTATGGAATAGAAAATGATAAATTCTGGAAAAAATGCGTTTATGGTAGTGTCCGATTATACTATCGTGATGTACATAAAGATAATAGACCGAAATACGAAAAGATATTTAGAACAATGAAGATATTAAATATAGAATAAGATTTCTATGGTTATCAATTGCGAGTATGATTACGGACGTCTGACAGCTATCAACTATCCTGACCACTTAGGTAGCAGTAGTTACATCACCAACCTTGATGGCGAAGTGGCACAGCATATCGAGTATGTGCCGTTCGGTGAAGTGTTCATAGAGGAGCGCAACAATACGTGGAATACGCCGTACCTCTTCAACGCTAAAGAGTTTGATGAGGAAACAGGTATGTACTACTATGGTGCAAGGTTCTATGAGCCAAGGTTGAGTCTGTGGATGAGTTGTGATCCTATGGAAGAAAATACTCCATTCTATAGCACGTATTCTTATTGTCTCAATAATCCTATTTTACTAATAGACCCAGATGGAGCCTATCCAATTATAACAATAACAAAACAAAAAACTGGTAGAACGACTTGGCAAAGAATTATAGGTTATACAGGACAAAAAAGAAATATAATTACAAGGGTAAATCTTTATAAAGTAATAGTCTGTGATACAGAGGATAAAAACCACCATATAGAATTTTCTGTTACAAGAGATGCCTTTATTATGAGGAAGGGGGCTAGAAATGGCAAAAAAATAGTTCTATCTAATGTCGCTTATGAGCCTAAAAACGGAAAAGATAATAGTTATACGGCACAAGTTATAGACTATCCTAAAGGAAATGGTACCAAGGCATTGAAGTTAACACAATATGGGTCTGAGGTAATCTATGCGGATCCTAACAATATTTCTGTTGAAATGGAGTATAGAAATAAAAGTGATGTTGCTGCTGAGGTTATGATGCATGTTGGTGGTATATATAATCTAAATGGGAAGAATCATTATGCTGCCTCAGAAGGATGTTTTGGAATTGCAAATAGCGATAAGTTTTCTTCTAACGCTTACACAAATAAAATATTAGATAGTATTATAAATCAATCCCCAAAAAGCAAAACAAATAAGGGTAGAATAGATGTCATAATAGAGAAAAGAGATGTGAATAAAATACTACAGATCAAAAATGTAGAAATAAAATGAAAAAGATAGATTATTTAATTGCATTTTTCATATTGTTATACTCTTGCTCAACTAAAGAGCAAGAGTATGAATCTTTCAATGTTTTATACTGTAAGGAATTATCCCAAGGATTACATTATAATGTTAGTGATAAGATTATAACATATAAAGAGAGGAAGTATTTCGTAAAAATGATAGGATATTATATAAAGAGGAGATTAAACAATGTAGATATATATAGAAGTGATGGTATTCTATCTTATACAAATAATGAACTAAAGTCCGACAAGCATCTTATAAAATATATAGACATCCCATTAAACAGAAAGATTATAATTCTACAAAAAACACTTTCTGATAATGGTACCGTTTTCACTTATGAACAAAAAGGAGATTCCATATTTGTTAATCGGGGAAATGGAATTATTATATATGTTAATGAGATCCCGTAATCAACTTGTGACAAAGGTTTACAATCCTGTAACCTGAGCAGGAGGAAGCAAGGAGTAATGTTCCAAATCGGGAGTTAATGCAGTATTCCCTATTTCAATTTTTTAATAATATTGCCATAATGTTAAAACATTTCATATATATAATATCTTTGTGCTTCTGCATATCTGCAGAAGCACAAAGATTGAATAAAGAAGTTTTATATGATGATGCTATATGCAGACTGCATAAAATTCTGTTGCAAGCTTCATATTTAAATACTTCTGATACTCTTTATATTATTCTAAATGACAAGAGTATTAAAGTAAAAAAAGTAAATATAATTTCTAATGACTTTCCGCAACTTAGAGTAGGAGAAAGTCGTTCTATATATATACTAGACACAATGGAATCTCATGGCAAAAAACTATGTATACATTTTAATATATGTCAGTTAATACAGGAGTCTATTTCAAAACGCCGAATAGTTTCATCAGGATGTTTCGTATTTTTTTATAAAGTAAGAAAGAGCAAGTATTATTACTATACTTATAAAGATTATGGGATTTAGTCGGTAATGCTCCAAATCGGGAGTTATCCCAATAACTACCTGATTCTTAAAGAATGAGCATTAAGATTCCAACTGTTCCTTCCAATGGTTTTCAAAATGTAATCTATAAATATGATAATGGAGATACGTTTACATTAGTCCAAGGAGCAGTTTCACGAAAGATAGGAGATAAAGTTGAAATAATACCAGGTAGTGGTTTATTCGCACCTGTAACAGAAGTTAATGCGACAGGACAATTGAAATCAGTTACTAAAAAGAGTCAAAATGATTAGAGTTATATTATTAACTTTTTTGTTTCTTCTTGGGTCATCAGCGATGGCTCAAGAAGAATATTTAACCTTAAAATGTGTAGATATTTTCTATACAAAAACTCACAACTTAGGTTTTGTTAATAAGGTTATATGTTGTCGTAATGAAATGAATGGAGATACATTAATGGTAAATCAAAAGATTCCTATCACCGCTGTTTATGATGGATTTAGGATCTATGACAAAGGATTACTTAATGGCATCTTTCCACGCAAGAATAATGTATATATAATTGTTATACGACCAATAAATGTTTCTGTCATAACCGATCTTCCGTACAATTATTATGCTATAAACTGCATCTTTGAAAATGATAAATCTCCTAGATTTTATGAGATTACAAAAAACACAAACGATAAATATCTTGGTAGTTATCAGAGATACATAGATATAGATAATAAGCTATACTTGATAGTCCATATTTCGAAGTTGTATGGCGACTGACGAGAACGTAAAACTTATACATACAAGAATTAGACACACAGGTAATGCTCCAAATCGGGAGTAATCCCAATAACTACCTGATTCTTAAAGAATGAGCATTAAGGTTCAAAATATGATGTCATACACTCTAAAATATGACGTCTCAATCTGACGGATATGACGTCTAATCCTGGTAAATATGACGTCTCATTTTAGTAAATATGACGTCATAAACAAAAGAGTAAAAACGTGGTACGAAAACGCAAGCCACAATAGTGATAAATAACAGAATGTATAATATTAAAACAACAAGACTATAACTATATATAGTTTACACTTACCTATACAAGGGTATTAAAAACCGTAAGCAATAAACTGGAAAGAACAACGTTAAATAATTGATAACCACAATTAATTAGATATTATGATTGAATTTTAAGTAAAATCAAAAAAGCAGCATATATCGGTGAACATAAGAGACAGACCCAAGACGAATACCGTATGCAGGCAATGGCACGCACAAGAGCTGTAAACGGTAACTTCAAACCCAACGACGACTACGAGAAGATGCAGTTCTACTACCATCCTGACCACTTAGGCAGCACTAGCTACATTACCAACCTTGATGGCGAAGTATCGCAGCATATCGAATACGTTCTATTTGGGGAAGTTCATTTGCAAGCCATCTGCTAGTTCGTTTCTGCCCAACTAGAACGACTTTTTTTCTATTTAAATATTTATCCATTACTCGCTTTTATTTGCTAATGCAAATGTAATTCTTTTTATTTTGATTTTATTTGAAAAACCAAAGAATCTACTAGAAAAGCTAAAAATAAGTGTTTTCTGCAAGTTTTTTAGCATATAAATGTGAGAAAGCGACAAGAATATGAGTTTCTCTTGTCGCTCTATAAAACATATTGCGGCTACATCACTCCGCTGACAGGTACACTCACTATATCATGTACAGGAAAATTCTCGCAACCGATATAGAGGGTGTCGAAAGCGTCGGAGCCGGCGGTGCGGTGTTCGAGGAGGTCTTCCTCGGATTCGGCGAGTTTCTCGCCTGACTTGTCCTTGCGGAAGCCGTTGCGCCCTCGGCTCACTCCTGCCGACTGGATGGCAAGGATAAGGTTGGGGCTGTTGGAGCGGTTGAAGAATGGCATGAGGCGTTGTTTGCCTGCGAAGCCTTGGTTGATTAGCAGATACATCTCGTCGTGGCGCATCGGGTTGCCAAGGTAGGAAAAAGGTGTGGATTATGCATATAGGTTTTTGATTCTAAACAAAAAGAAACTTTTGTCTCTGACTCCTCTCAGATTCGTTCTGAATAATTTTATTTTTGAGTTGAAAGATTCTGCTGCTGCATTTGATGCTCTATTGTTGTAAAAATTAAGGATATCATCATAATGCTCATAGAATGTAGCTGCAATAACATTGAAAGAATCAAACCCTGCCTCTTCCACCTTATTGTACCATTTAGCCATTGATAACCTTGCTGCATTTTTGATGGTATTCTTGGCAAAAATCATTCTTAAGGAATGACACAGACCATAGGCCGTCTGAAGCTTAGGATAAAGTTCGAAGAGTATCTTAGCTCTCTGTTTCTGTGAGTCTGTCCATTTCTCTGAAGACTTGAACAGAAGATATCTACTCCTGGCTAGCAGTTCCTTCTTCGTATCTCCATTCTCAAAGGTGCGAGGTTGATATTTCTTTCCTATAAGTTTGGCTTCCTCCATTTCATCATTTGCCTCCTGTATGGCTCTCCAACGATAGTCTATCCTCATCTGCTGTACAGCATCACAGGCAAGCTTTTGAACATGAAATCTATCAATGACTCTTTTGGTTTTAGGGAAGCTATGGCGTACTATCTTACGCATACTGTCTGACAAGTCTAGTGTTACCTCCTCGACCTTCTCACGCTTTTGTTCATCTATCCTATCGAGTGCCTCACATACCTTCTCAGACTTTGTTCCAACAACCACTGCTACAAGGCAGCCCTTCTTGCCATGTCTGTCCCTATTAGTTACTATCGTATAAAGTTCTCCGTTGGAGAGAGCGGTCTCATCTATAGCAAGATGTGAACCAATATTATCAGCAAACAGAAGCCAGTCCTCAGCGTGATCTAGCTGATCCCAATCCCTATAGCCGCTAAGCACCTCCTTATATTGTTTCTCAAACTGATGTCCATCGATATGATAAAATTCCTCAAGCGTACGGCAGGTCACTGGGGATGTCTCCATACGTTTCTTTTAAAAAAGCTCCGAACTCTTTGGAATAACGAGTACCGGAGGCTGTAATATCAATCTGTAAAGGAAGAGAGAAACTCTTGCCTGTATGCGTATCTAACCAACGACGACGGCGAAGAATAAGAATAACTTTATGGTCACGAATAGGGAAGTCGGTAACCTCAACAGCGTCCATGAAGCCTTTAGACTCAAAATGAAGGTCATCGGAAAGTTCTTTCTCCATCTTCTCATCAAGATGGATACGCAATAATGAAGGACTAGGTTCTATTTTAACCACAGAGAAGTATTTCAATACATCCTTAGGGAGAACCAACGATGCTAAATGATATAGATAAGTATCTTCCATAATGCAAAGGAAAGAAAAAGATATCAAATAAAGAAATTTCCCCACCTTTTTCCTACTGAGCCTGTGAGGTACTGATGCGAGAAATGGAAATCAAGGACAGGACCGCAAAGAAATACATAGCCTATATGAAAGAACAACGTATCTTGGCACAAGATACTAGTGGTAACTATCAAAAAGGAGAACTATGCCGTACATAGATTATAAAACCGAAGACACTTGGCAGAAACGATTGTTTGATAAACTGATGCGTGTCGAGGACAAACTCAACCGCCTGCTTGTCCTGCAGGATCAATCTGTTGATACAACTGTCCATCCTCCCTTGAAACCGGAATACTTGGATATCATAGATGTATCCAAGATTCTCAAAGTGGAGCAAAAGACCATCTATAATTGGGTGTGGACAGGAAAAATTCCCTATCTCAAAGCCAATGGCAGGTTACTTTTTCTCAGGGAAGAGATTGACGAGATGCTGAGAAGGCGAGATAGTTGGTGATGCGTATTTGTTGGTTTTTATTGTTGTTTTGTTGTGTAAATGCAAGCAGTTACATTACAAAATAACGGTTACAAAATTGGGTTCTGCGGGATTTAGTGTGAGTTAACATATGTATAGATCACCATAGATGAATAGAATCGCTATCCGATAGCGTTCGGCAGTACCATATCCTCTGCCGATGGTCTTGATTTCTTCATACAGACTACAAAGATACGAATTTCGTGCCGCTTAATGCGGGATACGGCATGTTAATTCACACTAAATCCCGCAGAACCCAAAATTGAAAATACGTACATTAATACTGGCATAGCTCGTTAAGCTCGTACTTTTCTCTGTTTTTTGTGCTGATTATGAGATTTTATATGTACCTTTGTTGTCGTGAATAATGCATTATTTCACGACAAAATACAATTATAATTATGACAAAAAGCATTGAAAGTAAAATACTTATAAAATCAAAGAAGCGCGGACGTGGTTCTGTGTTTTTTGTGGGAGATTTTATTTCGTATGGCAATCGAGATGCCGTTAATAAGGCTTTGGAACGTCTCGTAGAAAAAGGACAGATGCTTAGGGTTGCACGTGGCATTTATTGCTACCCCAAAATGGAAAAAGTATATGGCCTGGGTATGGTTCCTCCATCGCTTGAGGATATTGCCAAAGCAATGGCAAAAAGGGATGGCGCAAGAATTGTCCCAACGGGACTTTATGCCCAATACCAGTTAGGACTGACTCAACAGATACCCATGAACATAGCTTACTTAACCGATGGCGTCTCACGTACTATAAATCTTGGCGAAGGGAAAAACATAAAATTCAAGCGCGCCTCTCCCAGATATTTCTCCATCCGTAGCCGGTTGGCCCTTCTCTTAACAACAGCCCTTAAAGACTGGAAAGTAGAGAACCTGACTGATGAGCAGGTTGCTACCATTAAAATGAAGTTAAACGAAAATCCTCACCTTCAAGTTGCCGACCTCAAACTGATGCCTTCAAAGGTAAGGGAATTTATAGTTGGTCTATATGAATAGGTTTCTTGGATTATCCGACTCACAACGGAAAAGCGTCTATGAATCAATTGCAGATAAAGTCGGGTTACCCGCACAAGTGATTGAGAAAGATTTTTGGGTAACTGCAATCTTGCAAACTATCTTTTCACTTCCTATAGCAGAGCATCTTGTTTTCAAAGGCGGCACAAGTCTGAGCAAAGGTTGGAAACTTATAGAGCGATTCTCGGAAGATATAGATGTTGCTGTCAATCCTGTTTTTCTTGGTGCTCCTGAAGGAGATCTCACGAAAAAACAAATCAAGAAATTGCGCAAGGCATCATCGCTTTTTGTTTTAGAGGAACTAAGCCCTATGATGTGTGAAGAACTAAAAAGACAAGGCTTGCTGTCGTTTGTCACAGTTAATACCCAACCCAATGGCGAAGGTGACGCCACCTATCCCGAGCCACGTCAGATTTATCTTCACTACAAATCAGTTTTTGACAAGGAGCTTACATATCTCCGCCCTGATATTGTATTGGAAGTGAGTGCACGTTCATTGCTTGAACCGACAGAATCAATACAAATTAAAAGTATTATTGGAGAGCATCTTCCGATTACACCATTGGCTGACAGTGCCGTTTATACTGCTATTCCCGCAAAGACATTCCTTGAAAAGGCGTTCTTGCTTCACGAACTCTTCTCCATTCCCGGACACGGAATGATAGCGGAGCGCAAGAGCCGACATCTTTATGACCTTTACACCATGATGAATAAAGATTTTGCACAGAAAGCCATTGCAGATGATGCATTATGGGAATCTATTCGTCATCATAGAGAAATTTATACTTCAGTGAAAGATGTGGATTATACTCCCGATGTACGCAAACGTCTCCGGATTGTCCCCCGGGAAGATATTCTTGAAGAATGGAAATCAGACTATCAGGCAATGATGGAATCAATGATTTATGGGAAAAAACCTTCATTTGAAGAACTATTAGCTGCACTATCCGAACTTCAAGAAAGGTTTAGGATAAGCAAATAGTAAACAACACAAGTAATCTATTAGATTTTGGCAATAACAAGCGTTATTTGCCAAAATCTAATAGAGAGAACTAAGGAATAACATTAAGGATAATGTCGCCATTTCGGTTTGAAACTCTGCGAATGTTTCTCCTCTTCTGCATCCTGAACAGAAAGGTTATCATTCCCTTTCCCGACAGAATGATTGTTGCCGGACAGACCCTCTACTTGCTTCATTTTCTCTTTCTCTGTTTCCTCTGTTTCCTCCTCCGGCGGTGTAAGCGTAAGCGCAATCTTTCTGTCCAATTCAGCAGCTTCACTTTTAAGTGAGCGAAGCTCGTCCTCTTTTTTCCACGAGCTGTTTGCAATAGTAATGTAAACCTCCTTACCAGCTGCTACTTTTTCCATTTCCTTCTCATGCGACTCTATCACCTTGGGAATACGCTCCAAGGCATTAACAAAGTTTTGACACGCAAGTTTAGGGTCAGTTGCCAACTTACCATTATTATAGGTATAGTAAATGCTCTCCTGGCCTTTCACAAAAAAGCGATTTACAGAGCAATCGAATAAGTCTTTGGAAGTACTCTCTGTCTTGACCATAATGGAGAAACCATAAATCTCACCGATTTTATTGTACTCTCCCTTGGTGCGTGCCTTCTCGTCTATCTCCTGCAGACGTGCAGCAATGGCCTTGATGTCTGTACTGTCTTCCACACCTTTGATTGTCAGTTTATTTATAGGTGTACCTTCATCATACGCTCCACACGCTTCTCAAAGAGAGCTAAGTCAGACTGAGCCTCCTTGATTTTATCCGTATGGAAGGACACGGAGCTGTCAATCTCTGCCAACTTGCCCGTTGCGGCATCACGCTCACGGAGGAAGTTCTTGCGCTCTGACTCCAAGGTGGTAATCTTCTTATCCAATCTTGCTTTCTCTAAAAGGTCGGTATTGCCAGAAAGCACTGCTACGTATTCTGAGAAGTTCATACCGCTATCCTCGTCCATCGAGCCCTCATCGATGGTGCGACTGCCAAGCGTATTCGTCTTCAGCTGATTGATGAACAGCTGCTTGTTGTGCAGCAGGTTAAACTTGTAGCTATCCAAGGAACGTTCCACAGCATAGATAATCACATCGACCTTGTTGTTCGCAAATTCCTTGGCGATAAGGTTTCCCTTGCGCACCGCTCGTCCGTTGCGCTGTTCCAAGTCTGAAGGTCGCCAAGGAGTGTCCAAATGATGGATGGCTACGGCACGCTGCTGTGCATTCACGCCAGTACCCAACATAGAGGTAGAACCGAAGATAATGCGAATATCACCACGGTTCATCGCATCCACCATCGCCTTCTTAGCTTTCTCATTCTTGCATTCCTGAATGAAACGTATTTCATAGGATGGAATATGATAATCCTCTACCAGCTTACGCTTGATTTCCGAATAGACATTGAAATCTCCACCGGGCTTATAAGTACCTAAATCAGAGAAAACAAACTGCGTTCCTTTCTGTGCATCGAACTTTCGGTAATAGTCATTGAGCATCTTGGCACAATGGCTTGCCTTGTTGTCTATATGGTCTGAGTACCCATTTTCATCTATCATGCGTAAGTCAAGGCTCATCTTGCGGGCATAATCAGTCATTAAGAATTAAGGGAAATAGGGGGAAACGCAAGGAATGTAACTATTTGAAATATCATCATTTAGCATTTTCTTACTATTTTGAGGCTAAGCAAGAACGAGCATTAAACGGCAGGAGTTCCGTTACCAAATCGTAACCCATCAGGGAAAAAGCAAAAAGGGGTTACGAATTGAGGGTAAACAACTGTGTCATAGGTTTTTATTCTTCATCTTTCATTTTTCTGCATCGCTCAGGAATACTTGTTCATCTGTACCTTTGCAAGCAAAGGAAATTTAGAAAAAACGACAGAAAAATGAAAGAAAACAAACTGAAAGTATCGTTCTTCGTTCAGGCGAAACGAACCGACAAGAGAGGACTTGTGCCTGTCATCGGGCGAATCTCCGTTGGCAGAACCCATTCGGGCTTCTCCACCAAGTGTAAGACTCCGATCGCTCTTTGGGACAGCCGCAAGCAACGGCTCATCGGTAAGAGCAGCATGGCTGTGTCCGTCAATCAGAAACTCGGTGAATGCACCGCACTCATCCACGCACGCTTTCATGAACTTTGTGAAAGAGAAGAATCCTTTACCGCCACAGACGTGAGGGATGCCTATCAGGGGCAAATCCACCGTCAGGCCTTGCTCTTGGAGAGTTTTGGGGACTATCTCACACAGACAAAGGAGCGTATAGGTATCGACCGAGCCTTAAAGACGTTCAAACTCCGTACCTACCAACTCTCCCTGCTTCGTGAGTATGTGCAGAAGAAGCACAAGGTAAGCGACATTCCCCTTTCACAGTTGGACAAAGCCTTTATCGAGGGCTTCGAGTATTATCTCACTATTGACCGCAAACTGAAACGCAGCAACATATCGAGTACCTTGTCTACTTTGCAGACCATCGTCCGCATGGCGGTGAAGAAAGGTGTGCTGGACTTCTATCCGTTCTTGGGCTACAGTTACGAGCGACCAAAAGGCGAACCGAGAAGCATTACGCAGGAAGAACTTGAGCACATCATCGACTTGGAGATTAAATGGGAGAACTACCGCATTGTCCGTGATTTGTTCGTCTTCTCCTGCTTTTCAGGACTGGCTATCTCTGACGTGCGCAATCTCAGAGAGGAAAACATCGTCCTTGAAGAGGGTGAACTCTGCATCAAGGGCAGACGCATGAAGACAAAGACTCCGTATCGTGTACAAGTACTTCCTCCTGCTCTGGAAATTATGAATCGCTATAGAGGCATAAGGGCAGGTTTTGTTTTTGACGTGCCGACTACCGACATTATCCTCAATGGCATACACCACATACAGAGAAACATCGGGATGAAAACTCCGCTGACCTTTCACATGGCTCGCCACACCTTTGCATCGCTCATCACACTCTCTGCAGGTGTACCTATTGAAACGGTAAGCCGTATGCTCGGACACACCAACCTGAGAACAACACAGGTATATGCAGCGGTTTCTTCCGAAAGAATCCATCGGGATATGCAGATAGTGCAGCAGCGCATACAAGATACATTCACCTTAAAACTTTGACCTCATGACACGTAGTACATTCAAGACACTCTTTTATATTAATCGCTCCAAAGAGAAAAAGAACGGCAAATGCCCGATTATGGGACGCATCACCATAGACGGAGAACAAGTACAGTATAGCACGGGAAAGGAAATCGCTCCCGAACTTTGGGATAGCCATAAGGGGCGATGCAAGGGAACAGGCGAAGAAACAAAAGAAATCAACCGCTATTTACAAAGTAAAGAGGAACAAGCTAAAGCGAAGTATCAAGAATTAGTTTGGCAACGTGGCTATATCACCGCCGAGCTCCTCAAACGTGAACTTTTGGAAGAGGACAAGTCTAAAGGTTTTCTTTTGGAGGAAGCACGACTTTTCATAGAGGAAAAGCGTCCTTGTGTGGGAATAACGGTAGCCAAGCCGACCTTTGCCAACTACATCTATGCCACACAACTCATTGAGGCTTATTTGCGTGAACGCTTGGGGCTGGAGGATATTCGCTACTCATCGCTTGACTATGGTTTTATCGAAGGGATGGACTTCTACCTTAAATCAGAGCGCAACCTTTCTCTTGCCACTATTCAGGTAGCAGTCATCTTCCTTAGAAAACTCATCGGCATAGGTCAGCAGAAGAAGTATATCCGCATCGATCCGTTTGCAGACTACAAAGCAGAACTTCCACACCGCACAAGGCGTTATCTCACTACGGAGGAGCTGCAACGAGTATTACAAACGCCCATCATTGACAGGCAATTTGAGCGAGCAAGGCAACTATTCCTTTTCTGTGCCTTTACTGGTCTGGCTCGTGTGGATATGCAACGGCTCAAACCGAAGCATATCATCCGTAATGCAGATGGTACGGAGGAAATCCGCATCAAGCGGCAGAAAACAGACGTGGAAGCCATCATTCCACTCCTGCCCATTGCCAAGCAAATCCTTTCGCTTTATATCAAGGATAAGAAATCGGACGAATTGATATTCCCCAATCTCACAATAAGGAAAGCATCCTTTGCGTGTGTGAACATCGGGCAGATATGCCTGATAGATAAGGGCTTGACCTTTCACATGGCTCGCCACACATTCTCAACCACAATATGCCTTTCCAATGGTATTTCGATGGAAACGCTCAGCAAGATGCTCGGACACAGCAATATCGGTACGACACAGATTTATGGAAAGATAACCGACCATAAGATACAAGAGGATATGACTGCACTCACAGACAGGGAGCATACTGTATTTGAGGGTTATTGTGAGTCGATAGCACGGCAGAACGTTCCATTGCAACAAGCATAAAAAGGAAGTAATTACCAAACATTTATTATTCACGATTGAAAAGCAAACGATTATGAAAAAGAACAACAAACAGGAACTTTCCTACTTTCGGTTGAAATTAAGAAGTTATATGAGTGAGCATCACCCCGAAAGATTGCACGACACAGAGTTTATCACCACACGAGCAGACATGGCTCTAACTGCTTACTGCGATGCCGTGGCGCAAGGTTTTACGCACCTCGAAGCAGAGAGCATAGCAAGTGAGGTTTTGTATCACGGTTTGCACTTTTCCAAGTACGACACGCTTGTTTCTGTCTTGGAGAACGAGTTTGAGAGGGAACTGCCTGCACCACTCCCTGAGAAGCTCGCACCCATATTGTTGTCGAACAAGGCTATTCAAGCCACATTCGACAAGTTCGGTTTGACGGACACATTGGCTTCTGACGAGCAATACGACCGTCTTTACACCGAACTCACAGGCACGATAGTGCTGCTCATTGAGAGCAATAATCTGCCGACAGTCAGACTGACGGAGGAAGCAAGCCCGAAGGCGTTGTAAGCAAAGGCACACGCAAAACCCCTGATGCCGTTTCTTATCGTGCAAATGTACAACGGCAGCCAATCTGTCCTGAAAGGTCGAGTCCTGCGGATGGAGAGAAGAATCTCCACCGCAGGATTTTTCTGTTTCAAGGCGGTATTGCCATTTTTAATATCCGTGCGGTCGTATTCATCTCTCCCAACCTTGCAGGGCAGGGCTGCCGTAGAGAGTATAGGCACGACAAGAATACGGCATACTCAGGCTCTTTGGACGCAAGGCGTAACAACCAACAATAGATAGGACTGACGATAATACGGACTATCTGTTGTTTGTACAATTTATTGTCATGACTATCTGTTGTCAAAACTATATATCGTCAAAATAATCTATTGATAAAACGATATATCGATAGTTCTACATATCGATTTGTCGAACTATCGAACTGTCGAGAGAATAATTGCTATGTGATAAAAGGAAAGAGCCGGCACCTCTTCTCATTACCGCAATCATACCATTCTTATACAGAACATAAGAGCTTTTCAGCGACAGCTCCAAATCTGATAGGGAAAGCTACCAGCCTTTGCGCTTAAAGTTTATGAGCTTTCTATGAAAAGCTTATAAGCAATCTATGAAAAGCTTATAAGTAATCTGACAAAAGCTTATAAGTTATTTACAAAAAGCTTATAAGCTTTTTGCTAAAAGCTTAAGAGCTTTTGGGTGAAAGCTTAAAAGCTTTTCAAATTGACAGACTAACTTCTTTTCTCTTCCTTCTATTTCCCTGCTTTTCCTCATTTCTTGCAGCGGTGCTTCCGAGGGTTTACTTTTGCACTCAATAAGTACGGCTATGGACTGCATATTAGTTCGTTTGCCGAGTAACAATAAAGTAATCAAAATAAAATCAAGGAAATGAAACTCATTATCATCGACCGCAAAGCGTGGGAGCGGCACTGCTCCGACTTTGCAGACTTTATTCATCGTATCGAACAACTCATCGGCAATCCGCCCAAGACCGAGCAATGGCTCGACAACGAAGCCGTATGCCGCAGGCTCGGCATCAGCAAACGCACCCTGCAATCCTATCGCGACACGGGTAAAATACCCTTCTCCATCATTGGGCATAAATGCTATTATAAGGAGAGCGACATCGCAGAGTTACTGAATGCAAACAATGAATGAAATCAAACACAGAATGAACTATGGAAGAGAAAGAAATCATTACACAGCAAGGCCCTCAAATGCAGATGTTTGCACAGTTGATGGAGGGTACTTTGAAGAAACTGGAGCGTTATTGTTCTACAGCCCGTCCGATGCTGGGCGGAGAGGTTTACCTCACTGGCGAGGAGGTTTGCAGTCTGTTACGTCTGAGTACCCGCACACTTCAGGACTATCGGGACAACGGTACGATTGCCTACTGTAAAATCGGCGGCAAGATACTCTATAGGCAGAGCGACATACAAACAATGCTTGAAAGGCATTATAACGCAATACCCAAGAAATTATGGCAAGAATAGATGAACAAAGGAAACAACGTCTGGAACAAGCCCTTCGAGATATGGGCAATTATGGTGTTAAGCTCCGCAAGCCCGAAGAGTTGCCCGATTTTGATCAGCCGATAGATTATGAAGAGGAAAAGAAAAGATTTGAGCCTGTTAAAGTTGAGGAACAAAATGAGAAGCAGAGTCACAAGGACTATTCTCAACCGTTCTATCAAGAAACAGAGTTGTCACCAACGGAAAGGGCTACTTCTACCGAAGAGAATCATCAACGAATGGGAAAAACAAGGGACAGGAAGCAATTATCCGAGTTTCAGGGGAAATATCTCCAGCCCTTTCGCAACAGCCACCGCAAAGCCGTGTATGTATCAGAGGAAACTCAACGAAAGTTGGACTTCGTGGTGAGGAAAATCGGTGAGCAGGGAGCAAGCGTTTCAGGATATGTGGAGCAGGTGCTTCGAGAACATCTCGACCAATACAAAGATGATGTGGAAAGATGGCGGAAACTCTGAAGTACTGCATTCCTCGAATGCAAGCCTACGCCGAGTTACTGTATTCAGTGAATGCAGTAACACGGTATGGGCTTATAATCCCATTTTCTACATCAGCAAGGTGTGTCTTTGTACCACAAACTGCCGTTTGTCCCACAAAGACCCTTGCCCCGAATGGGGGATTAAATCACTCCAAAGTCGTGATTAGAAAGCAATGAAAAAGCAGAAACAAAAGAAGCCCGATGGCAGATGTGCCACCTGCCCACGATGGGACAGATGGCACATCAGGATACCTAATTCTGAAGACCAGCAGAAGCTTATCAGACTCTACCGCAAGTCGGGAGCAAAAACGAAAAGTGATTTTGTCCGGGCAAGACTTTTAGGTGAAGCCTTTAAGGTCATCACCCAAGACCCTGCAAAAGAGCCTTACTTAACAATAGTCCGTTAAATATTATGCTGCGTCAGCATCGAAACTAAATATATCATTTATCCTTATTGGTGTCCGATAAAACTTTTTTGGAGTTATCTGTATTAGTTAAAATAGGCTTAAACTTATGATTTCATTAATTTATTTGGTTATTATAGGGCTTCCCTTGTTAAAATAAGCACATTTTATAATGCTTACAGTTTAAAACTGAAAACCAAGCCCCTGGATAAGTAAAACGGCTGCAACACCGATGAGTAAAGGGATACAGAGCTTTCTGTTT
Organism: Prevotella pallens; assembly: GCF_900454935.1. Taxonomy (NCBI): domain Bacteria; kingdom Pseudomonadati; phylum Bacteroidota; class Bacteroidia; order Bacteroidales; family Prevotellaceae; genus Prevotella; species Prevotella pallens. The sequence goes on along the minus strand of NZ_UGTP01000005.1, from coordinate 159,283 downwards.
ATTTTTACCGGACAGCAATAATTTATCCTTTCTTTATTTATTGGCGTGTTCGGGTTCTTCTCGAACACGTCAATAATTCGTTGCGCATAGTAGGCATTGATCATCTGCGCTTTAAGTCGACCGATGGACGTTTCATGTTCCTTGCACATGATTTTCGCCACATTGAGTGCCGTGAATGAAGAGTTGAAGGCAAAGTTAAGTTTTCTCTTGTCGCGTGCCTGACAATCGGTAAGACCGAGGAACTGCTTTGCGTCGCGAAAGCAAAACTCCTCTTGGAAACGTGTGGTGTAGTACTCCACCACATCGCGTCCACTCATGTTCTCATCCGTACAGAAATACAAGCACCGACTACCATTAGGTAACTCGTGGATGACAAGCGACACAACCCTATGCAAGGACTTGCACCATGCCTTGAGCGCATAGGCTTTGCCGGAGGTCTCTCCTAAATCAAGCTCATTGACTTTGGATATGTCGATGTTCCTTATCACCTTTGACACGAGGACGGCCGGGCTTTCCTGTGGGTTCCCCATCCCACATGTAGAACAAGGCTGCGTCATGGCGCAAGCGGCTCACAACATGGAATCCCATCTTCATTACCTTGTCGATGAAAGGCCTTTTGGAGAAGGCTGAGTCGGCGACAAGAACCTTGCAAATACGCTGTAAGGTTACCTTGTCGTCCTCCAATACTTTGGCATACCAGTCGTATAGGCTCATCTCTTTTTCTCCTCGCCTTTTTCCAATGTGGTCTGCACAGCCTTCAGCATCATACACTCATGCAAGTCTACGTCTATCACACCGATGCCGAGGATCTCAAGACCGTGCTTTACCGCACCTGCGCAGCCCGATCAAAACGTACCCACGTATGGGGTATGCTTCCCAGTCTTCTTAATGAAGCTTGGATCAATAACGATGGCATTGCGACCCTTACCCTGCTTGAAGGCGAAAGCACTCAGCCACATATTCATTTCGAGCCAGTTCACGCTGCGCTCTGCCGTCTGCCGATAGCATTGTTCGACACGCTTTCCATAGCGTCCCATCTGCGTGAAATTACATTTCCTTGGGATGACCATCAAAAGAAAAAGCATTTCCATGACGTTTGTTTGAATACTTTTGTTTAACCTTGCTCCATCTTCAGCACTAAATGCTGCTTTGCAGAGCCTCATATATCGGCTAATCAAGTTGGTTATCAGCATAAAATTTATTGTCTTTTTACATCTATAAAGTTACTGAAATTCAATGAGATAGCCGATTTCATTGTGTTATATTTTGTTACCTAATCATCTCTTTTTCAGAGACTTATTATGTCTTCTTTCTGTCACAATTTCTGTTGGCTTAGAAACGAAAGATTCGTAAACCACAAATTTTTAACGGACTATTGACATAACACAATAAAAATATGATGAAACAATTATCTTCTTTCAAGATTATATATTCAAAGACATGGCTTGTTGCCGTGTCGCTGCTTTTGGCTTTGCCCATGGCAGGACAGAACTTTCAAAGTGGACAACTTTGGTACCGTGTAACAGATGCTACAAATAAACACGTGTCCGTAATTGCACCACAAGACACTAATCCAGCAAACTCGTATGCACAAACGCTGTCAGGTGCCATTACCATTCCGCAAACTGTTACGAATAACAACAGTCAACAATGGACGGTTACCGAGATTGACGAGAAAGCTTTCAATGGCGTATCCACCATCACCGCTGTTACGCTTCCACCCTCCGTGATGGTAATAGGAAATCTTGCTTTTTATAGGACAACCAACTTGGCATCCATCAACTTCCCTGCAGCACTATCATATATAGGTGTGAGTGCCTTCGAAGAAAGTGGCTTAACGAAGGCAGACATTCCTGGTGTAACCTTCATAGCCACGACAGCTTTTCAAAGATGCAAGAACCTTGCACAACTGAGCATTCCTCAGGTTAATTGTCTGGGAGTTAATAGCTTTGCCTTCTGTACGAGCCTGACAAGCGTCACAGTTCCGGCATCTGCTCGCCTACAAGAAGAAGTCTCACCCAATGTTCAAAACGCGCCCTCAGAAGAATCAGGCGTGAATGCGTTTTTTGGATGTTCCGAGCTGAAGGAGGTGACGATAGAAGACGGCATCCAAAACATTGCGGGTGGGATGTTCAGTGAGTGTCGGTCAATAGCGAAGATGGAATTACCTGCATCGGTAAACTATATCAGAAAAGGTGCTTTTTCGTGTTGTCGCAGTTTGGAGAGTATCAACATGCCCAGAGTTACAACCATAGAACTGAGCGCATTTTCGCTATGTGGATTCAAAGGAGACTTGGTCATCCCATCTACTGTCAAGACAATTGGATTATGCTTTTTCCTATAATGACGGACTAACAGGTTTCACTTGGAAGGGCGAAGCAGGGTGCAATCTCGGTGCTGGTAACTTTGACGGCTGTATTAACTTGGAATTCATAGACCTGCATACATTAGATAATCCGAGCATAGAAAATCCCAAGTTGAATCGGAAAGGATTTGATATCCTTTTTGGGGACTGCCAACCCACACCGTGGTGTACCTGCCTAAAGGCAAAGCTTTTACATTTGCTCAGGGCGAGGACGTGAACTTTGTGAAAGCCGATAACACCTGCACACTGCTAAGTGTACAAGACGGAGCTGACTATGAGTTCCCCAACGTATTCAAGGCTACGAAGGCTGTGTATAACAAGTACAATGCTACTGTGTCAAATGGCACTTACGACTGCTATGATGATTATGAAGTTCCATTTCCAACACTGGATAGCAACAACTCTCTGTCGGCGTACCGCGACTTTTCCGGCATAAGCAACGGCAAGAACTGCTTCACCATGCTGCTGCCCTACGAGGTTCAATTGCCCAAAGGCATCCGTGCCTACGAACTACACCTAAAAGACAACTACAACCACCCGTTCAGGGAGAAAAGGAATACACGCAATATTACTTGTTCCGTTCTATTCCTGATGAAAGCGTGCTTGAGGGCAACAAGCCCTACCTGCTGCGCATAATCGACGGGCAGGTACACACCTCAAAGGAATTTGGCGCCACTAACGTAGAGATTGCGGCATCGGGTACTGATAAGATAGATGACAATGGACAGAAAGTTCCGCAACAAAATCCAACATCTACTTTATACAACAACAATGTAAATGGTACGCTCAAACCGCAAAGTTATCAGGCTACCAAGCCTAATCAGGAATTCTTCTTCGTGGGTGGCACCGAACGGCTTAACGACAGCTTGGCTTTCAAGCTCAATACTTGGCTGCTGAATACGGACAAAATGGGGATTGACGTTTGGCGAAAAGTGTACAAGACTGCAGCTCCCGTTGGCGATGCGAAGCCAATAGAGCCAGCCACAGCGGCACCGTTCCGTGGCTACATCCAGCCAAAGAATAACGCTCCGAGCAATGCCAAGTACTTTGTCGTCCTTATGGAAGATGAGACAACGGGGATAGACGACTTACAACAAGATAAAGCACAAAATGGCGCACAGCGCATCTACACACTCGATGGACGCTACGTAGGCACCAGCTTCGACACGCTACCTAATGGCATCTATGTAATCAAAGGTAAGAAAATTGTAAAATAACGGAAAGATGAAAACTGAGAATATGAACAACAATACAACCACACGTGGCAACCGCGCTTACATCAAGCCACATGCCTACATCATCAAGCTGGAAACAAATTATGGGGTGATGGAGGACAGGAGTATAGCCACAGCCCCCAACACCCCAGCCACTGGCGACGGCAACGCCAAGCAATTTGACATGTCTGACGATATGTGGGGTGACAATCACGAAAGCGATATAGACATCTTTAAATAAAGACAGCTCCACTCACGATGCCGTCTATTCACCATGAGGCGGCATAGAAGGACAGGGGTACCTTTAGACCAAACGGCACGACAGGTAACCCTGTTTTGTATACAGACCTTGCCATACATGGCGCTTTCGTTTACAGCTAATGTGTTGAACAACAAACGTAAAGTAGGACATGCATGCAACAGCCCATTCAACTCCGAAAAGGTCACGAGAAAGCTTGTTTGCCTTGTCGAAAAGATGAATGGGCTGGATGAGGATGGTGGTTATCACTTAACTACTTTCTTGCCACCGATGATGTAGATGCCCTTTGGCAGTGACTCGAACTGTTGCTCGCCTTTGCCTACCACCACACCTTGCAGGTTGTATATGAGCATTGGCTCATGGCTGATGTGCGGAACAGCGATTGCTGTTGGTGCGTCTTTTGCCATGTAGAACGGTGTCTTGAGAATGCGTTCCCATTTAGGTACGTATTTCATCCCACCTTGGATGAAGTCTTCTTCTTTCTCTACCTTGTAGCCATCTACGTAAATGGCATATTGTGCCCCAGCGGCAACGTTGTCTATCGAGAACGGTATTTCCTTCGTGCTGTTGGCGGGAATGATGTCTGTCAGTGATATTTTGTTTTCAAAATAAGCCTCGTCTGTATTGCCTTTCTTGCAACGCAGCTCAATGTCAAAACCGCCGCAATAGTCAGCACTCTCGCTGTTGGTCGCAATGAGTTTCCCCCTCATGGCAGGAGCTTGGAAAGCGTTTTCTTCACTTTGTTCGATTTTCACCTCAACCGAAGGAAGGTTTTGCGACTTAGATTCAGTAATGGTAATGTTTCCTCTGGAGCTGATAGTGGCGCCCGATTTGCATTCGAAGGAGTAATCAAACTCTCCAACCTCCTTTGGATAAAGCTCAAACACCACGTCTGTCGTCTGTCGTGCTGGCAAGAAGGTGGTGGTAGAAGCAACATAGTCATACTTGAAGAGCATGTTGAAGGTGTCGTACAGCTCGTCGCCTTTGTTCTCTATGGTGAGGGTTACGAACAGGGGACGTCCTGCCTCCTTGCTACCTTTCACGTCCACTTTCTTCACCTCCAGAACAGGCTTGGCAGTGGAGGTCTTCAGTTCCGTGTCGGTAATCTCTATCTCCTGCGCCATATCTCCAATGCCGCCACAGGCTTTCCATTCGCTTTCGCCTTGTATGCGGTAAACGGGCAGCACGGTGTACTTTCCGTTGGCGAGGGTGTGCGGTATGTTGAAGTTCGCTTCGTTCCTTTGTATCTTGCCGTCGGTCTTGAACTTTGAGCTGAACAGCTTTACGGCGTTTATCAATCTACCTCCCTGCCAAAAGCCTAAGCCGCAATCAGCATCAAAGGCTTCGCCGTAATTGTTCACGCATTTCATGGTGATGTCAAAATCCGTGAAGTCATCACTACTGTTCGATCGGCTTTGACCTTGCAGGGGCGTCATCTCTTTGATGTCAACAACTTTGGGAAATACATCAGCACCTTCGCTTGGTCTGAATCCGATGATAGCTCCTTGCTCGCGCGTGTAGATACTGGGCAGTTGCTTAAATCCATATTCGCGTGGCGAAAGAACCGACAGGCGATAGTAGCCGTTGAATTGACCTCCCCAGCCCCAGTTGATGTGAAAGTAGTCGCCTTCCTTGTAGCCATCGCAGACAAAGGCGTGACCATAGTTGTACACCACATCTTCGGCAAAGTAATATACGGGTCGTTTGGCTTTCAACTCATTGTATATCAGGTTGCACCATTCCTCGCTGGTATAGTGGTCTCTGAAAACACGGTGCATGTCTTTGGCGTAACCAAACATTCGTGTAAGGAACAATATGACATTGTAGGAATCGGCACCCGAATCATCAGCGGTATAATCCATATACACCGCCTGTCCAACATACCTCATCAGCTTAGCCACAGCGTCTTGCTGCTGCTGGGTGGTGGGAATGCGGTACGAAGGCAGTATGTCGTTCCACTCGAAGGTACTCTCTACAAGCTCGGATACTTGTAGATGAGCCGATGGAGCCGTGTAGGCAGGCATGGCGGGAGCCTTCTTTGGATACTGGTAGTAGCCCATAATTTGGGCTGCTGCCGTGGCGACACATCCCGTAACACAGTGTTTGTCGTTGTGCATAGGCGTTTGTTGGTTGTAGGGACTGTACTGACTCCATGTGGTTTTTAGCAACGGTTCAATGGGCTGCAGCTTTCTGCCAGCGCGCGTGGTGGCAGGCTTTGTGGTGGCAGGCATGTTGTTCAGCATGCTCACCTCCTGTCGATATTGTGCCAAAAGCATCTTGAGCGATGCCGGACATTGCTGCTCGTCGTATGTTCCCTCTTCTGCATAACCTAACACGTCAGCCGTGCGGTCGTCAGCAGAGGCGATGACGAAGCCCTGTCCCTTGCCTACGTTGAAAATGTAGTAGGCATTGGTACTTGCCACCTCGTTGAGCGAGGGTGTTGCTTGTGAAGCTCGTGTAGCGACCTGGGAGTTAGTACTTACATGGCTCTTGATAAAAGCCAATGCAGCTTGTCGGGCTTGTTGTCTGCCCACAGGGGCGGAAAAAGCCAAGGTTGTTGCGCAGCATAGCAACACTAAAAATGTAAAAATTTTCCTCATATTTAATTTATTAGTATAAAAAGTGATTCTGGTAGTGTCCTTAAAAGTGTGTAATTCATCTTTCCTTTCTCTGTACCATCCACTGCTTTTTCCTGACTTCGTCATCGTGTCACCCAGAAATATAAATCATCCAATATTTCTTGGCAAGAATCTAAAAAATCAGGTTATTTCTCGTATAAGGGGTCGAGCTTGCTACTTTACTCGCCTTTTTGCACGTCACCCTAAGCAACAAAGATAAGCATTGATTATAAAGTACTTACAAATATGTCTTGAAAAAGTGACGAAGTCAGGAGGAATCCAGCCCTAATTTTTTAGGCTCAAAAAGTTTTAACGGACAGCAATAGTCTTTTTTATCTTGTGTTTTTGTGTAACACGAGGTATAGCCTAAGGTAAATTTGATAAAATAAAAAATCCCCACCTCCAGTATGTATAGAATAACTTTTGTTTTATGATGCACGGAATTTGTTGTCTCTATGCACGTTTTTCTTAGGTACATCTTTAATACATTCTATAGGTGGGGATAAATGAGTGTGTTATTTAACTAACACTTTTTTTCCATTGATGATATAAACGCCACGTTGCAATGTGTTGACTGTTTGTGCATCATCATGGTTCATATATCTCTTGCCAGTGATATCGTATACACCAACCTTTCCCTGAGATGCCTTGACACCACGGATACCAGTAGCTATGTTGTTGGCTGCATTTTTCCAGCCGTTTGCGCTTCTGTATTTCTCCTCGCTTCCTGCTGGCACTTCCAATACAAAATCGTCATCAAAGCCAGTGAAAATGTTTACCCAATCAACAGGATCCATTTTGATGCCTCCATTGATAAAGTCTTCACCTCCATCAAGGGTTTGGGGTGGATTTACAGCAAGGCATACTGCTTTCTTTATTTTGTTGCAGTCACCAAAAGCGCCCTCATCGGTACCAAAGAACGTTTTGAGCGTCTTTGGCAAATATACCTCTTCACATTGAACATTGTGAGCAAAAGCTCCCATGCCAATTGTTTCTACTTGTGTTTGTGAAAGGTCTACCTTCTTAAGATTGCAGTTGTAGAATGCTTTAGCGTTTATTTCCTTTAGATTTTTCGGGAAAGTAACAGTCTCTAAAGCCTTGCACTCTTCAAAGGCACTCTCGCCAATTAATGTGATGTTATCGGGTAATGTTATGGACTTGAGCGCAATACAATGTTTGAAACATTCTTTTCCCAACTTGGTCAACGACTTAGGTAGCGATACTTCTTGAAGGCTTGCAAAGTCCCAACATATATATTCAGCAAGAGACGTAACGCCTTCTTGTACTACTACCTTTTTAATGTCGTTGCGATTTACTTGCGTATTTTCGCCACCCCATGCATAAACAGAGTTACCATCTGCGTGTTGCATCTCTCCTGTTCCGCTAATGGTAAGTGTGCCATCATTGGTAAACGTCCATTTCAAATTATCACCAATAGTGCCGTTTACGTTGTCTGCTAATGCACCCATGCAAACGAACAGGCTCATTGTTAACATGTAAATTTTTCTCATACTATAAAAATATTAAATTAAACATATTTAGGTAAAACCTATTTCATGATGTTTAGCAAGAGAAGGCAGGCATTTATAATGCCCATGCCTTCTTATTTCGTAGGTACAACTACTTTCTTGACCTCAAAGTCAACCGATGAGTTGTTTGTATCGGATAATCTTTTTCCATTGAAACGTCGAGTAATCATCTTGCCTGCACCAACGTCTATCTTGTCATCAGCCTTTTCGTAAACGCCATTCCAACCCTTGTCCAGCGTACCCGATATAGGGAAACTTTTTTCAGTAGTAGATCCTTTGAACCTTACGTTTACAGCATCTACGACCCATTGGTTCGGTAAGAACATGAAAATTTGTGAATGTGAGTGATGTCCACTCTCGTTCCACATGACATAGCGTCCATACTTTGCCGTCGGCTCTTCAATTTCTTTTAGCAACGCTTCATTTACCTTGGCATTGTTCATATTCTCTTTTATCTTCTCGATAGGTTCTGCCAAACGTATCAGCGCAATGGTGAAGTTACGCTCAAATCCGAAAGGTACATACTCATCGTCGTCTTCATCCCATACTCCGACTTTAGATTTGTCCTCTTTCATTCGTTTTTCCTGTTCTTTGTCGTTTTCCTTACAATAGAGGAACGTCATGTGTGGAACGTTTTCGTTACCATTCTGTCCCCATTCAAAGTCGGCTTTGGAAAGGTCGATAAGCTTTTCGATACCTTTGTATTTGGTTGGATCTTCTCCATTCTCTGTCAAGTACTTCTTGTATCCTTCCGCATGATTGATGGCTCTCATGGCAATAACGATGGTTTTGCCTGCCTTTACGATGTATGGCATGCCACTTTTATCTTTAGGGAAGCCAATCATATTGGAAACCCCAAACCCTTTCTGTCTATAATCGCAATTAGGTTTGTCAAAGTTAATCTTGTCAACAGCGTTGTACTGACAGAGTGCCAAAGCCATGTTCTCAAGGCTTATGTCATGGTCGGTAGGGTTGTAGACGGAAATAAACTTGTCATCCGTTTCTTCAGATTTGTTGCCGTAGGGTGTCTCCACGAAGTCTCCAGCATAGTAAATGTCCTTTATAATTAGGTCTGCGGTTTCTGTCTCAGCGGTATTTTTCTTTTCTTCTGGTTGTCCGTCACGTGTACAATTTGCGAAAAGCGCAATTATTGCCAATGCGCATAGCATCATCTTTTTCATTTGTTAGTTTTTCTTTTTATCAGTTATTGTTGTTTAGTTATTCTTGTATGTCTCCACTCTTATTTCTTCTTCGTACGTGCGTTGATGGAGTTGACCTTCCAGTATGCAGTCATGTCTAACGGTTTTCCCTTGCTGTCACGTCTGCACAGTGATGGTACACCTTTCGTGTAGTTCAGTGCAGAACTCATCTCGGCTACAAATCCCTTTCCATTGCTACGACGAATCAGCGCACCTTGTAATTCCGAAGGGTCGAATGACGGATTAGAAAAGTCATTAATTCCAAATATCCGCTTGCAAACACTTGCCGTTCCTCTATCGTACCACCATACTTTTTCTTTCTTTTCTTCTGTTCCTTCCATTACGGGGTGTCCTGTTGCATCATATACTGTTACAGAGCTTGGACCTGTCAGCAAGTCCATTTTCTTCTCTGTCGAAGGACAAATGGTAAGGAAGTCGACAACCCAATTGTAATTCAGCTCAATAGCATTGATGCCTCCCATACCAGTTGTGTTATATATCATGTGGTAGTATGCCGTTGGGTATTTTCTGTTCTTTTCTAATTCTCTTTTCTTCAGCGGATCTGTCTCGTCATTAATTTGGTCCTGCTCGGTTCCATACAAATCATATAGTCGATACCAATTGTTGCGAGAGCGTGGCGATTCGTCAGGATAAAATCCATTTTCGTCTTTGGTATGAGGCTTGGAAGCATCGCCATCAGGCAATTTCACCAAAGCGATGCGCATACTCTGGCTTGGTCCCTTAAATGGAAGTCCATCCCACAAAACAAGGTCACGCATGTTTGGAATATCCTTGTTGTCAAATTTGTCGTTAGGGTCGCACATTCCGTTTTTCGGTGAATGCTGGTTGCATAATTCAAAGGTCTTGTCCTTTGGAAGTTTACTGTAGTCGGGCAGAGCTTCCCAGCCATAGTAGTTTTTCTTTGCCTCTTCTTCTGTGGTTTCATTCTCGGCAAGGAATTTCTTCTTGTGATCGCACGCATACTTCACTACGATGACACTGTCACCAGGCTGTATGACATGTGGCTTTTTTGTCACAGGGTCGTTGGGGAAGTACGACATGCCTCCAATTCCATAATATCGTTTGGTAAAATCTCCATTTCCGTCTTTTTGGAACGAATATTGAATACTTGGGTCAACAATATGACAAGCAAGTGCCATATTGGCAAGCGATATCGGTTGATTGGTTGGATTGTATATCACAATATAATTAGCATCCTCGTATCTGCTATACTGGCTTTTGAAGCCCATGGAGGACAAATCCCTATAAGTGCAGTAACCAATGTAAAAAACTTCTTTGAAAATGAGGTGGTCTACTGTTGAATTAGCATCAGTTCTGTCTGGCATGTCTCCATTTCTCTGGCATGCAGTGAATAGAGACGATAAAGCCATGAACGCTAATATCAAGGTATAATTTATTTTTTTCATATCCTTGTTTTGTTTATTTGTACTGATAATTTTTGTTGTTGATAATAATTGTATGAGTTAGAGGAACCAGTTGCCAAATGCGCCAAAGCCATGCGTCTTTACATTTTGGCTTGCATCGTATGCTTGTTTTCCAGTTAATCCAATCTCTCTGCCTAAGTAGAAATAATATGGTTCTGCGGGAGAAACGTTTGTTGGGTCGGAATCGAACCTATTGCAATACACTTTGATAGGTATGTTAAAGCGTATAAGCTCTTTCCATTCAGGAACCTCAAGGGTCGTATTCTTCGATTGCCAGAAAGGATTATAGAATGGCGCGCAGGCTTTTTCACTCTTCATCCCGTCCCAAAATCCAGCATAATCCAGTTCCTAACGGCAACTTGGCAAGAAATAGCCTTGCCGACCTCTATATCGTCTTCATCATAGTAGTGAACAGCCATAGAGAAGATTTCATCATCATCAAAGCCATTGCAACCGCTTTTCTGCACTTCATTAAGAATGTAGGTGATGCACTCCTCGATATTCTTGTTCGGTTTCATCAAGTTAGGGGCAAACAAGGGGTCTGTCATAGCACGTTGATTAAGATACTCGGCTATTGTCCGTGTGAAATGTTCTGTTCCTTTCATTGTCGTATATGTTTTGATGTTGTTAATACTTGGGAATTTCTACTATTTGATTGATGCGCCCATATAGGTAGGCTCTTAGGCTTGTTCTGTCGGGTGCGTAATACTCTGTCCATTGTCCGTACTGATTGACAAGGTATTTCTTCAGCACGTCAAAGAAGTCAAAGCGATAGCCTTGCAGTGGAACGGCTGTGCGGAAATAGGTGTTAGAGTTCACCGATTCACATAGCCAATTCTTTTCCTCACGGCTCATACACTCACCACGATTGAGTTTCACACGTAGGAGATATACTTTGCTATTACAAAGGCTCTCCAAAGGGGGAACGTCCCATTGTACAAACTTAATTGCCAACACTTGCTCACTTTTTTCAGCCACAGGGTTAATGCGGTAATGAGAGGAGGAGCTATATCCTTTTCTGTTCATCGAAGATGTTGTATTTACTTTTTGCTTATCCATAGCGACATTTTTTTTATGCGTCCAAAGATCGGAGTATGCTGATTCCTTTTTGTAGCAAAATAGAGGTAGCGGGGTGGGCTTACACAAGGTTTTGGCGGAAAATACTACCCGTAGGTGTGGAGATTTTCCAGACAAACCAAGCGGCACAGACCTTGAGAAAGCCACAAGCCCCGTACTACCTTTGCGGATAAAAAGGGAACAGCATCCGTCTTCTTCATTTCGCATATTGTGGAGCATTGGAAAGGAAGCGAAAGTGCAACGCTCATAGTGGAAAATAGAAAAGGTGGCTATCTCGAAATGTGAGATAACCACCTAATGAACGATAAATGAAAGGTATTACAGAGCCGTACTTCTCAAAGCACGCAAAGTAGGATGGCACAGAGAATTGCCAGCCAGAAGAGAATGCTCAGCAGCGTAAAGGTAACTTGGAGAATGACTCTGACGATAAAGCGCAGTATCAGAAAACCTGCAATGACTGACACGACAGTTACGACTTGTGGCGTTACCATCTTCGAGATAAGCCAAATGACACCGATAACGATGGAAAGCAGGATAGCGAGTTCGATGAAGCGTGTCCAAGAGAAGCGGTGGACTTGCTTGGGAGAAGTCGGCTTCTGCTTGATATTATCGGTTTTGTTCGATGCGTCTGCCTTGATGAAGGCAGGTGTGTGAACGTCTTGATTCATGATGATTGTATTCATATCGGAGCTTTTAATAGTTCAAGAGCAATAACAAGATGCGCAGGCTACACACGAGTTGTTGAGAGCTATGCTCGAAAAAAGACAAGTGTTTGCACAAACTCTTGACGTGTGGAGCGGAGCGTTTATCTTGGCGCTTGACACTACAAAAGCTTCCGATGGGGGTACATCAAGTCATATTCTCACTATCGACGGTTGGCAGACCATTAACCTCGATAATCAAAACTATTGTCCCTGTCAGTTCGGTGTAGAGTTTCTCATACTCTGGACTTGCACCAAAGTCGTCCGTCAGTTCATACTTATCGAAAACGCTTTGCACAGCCTTATTCTTCAGAAGCATTGGTGTTAGTCTTTCAGGAAGAGGAGAAGGCAGTTCTTTCTCGAACTCATTCTCTAAGACAGACACAAGCGTATCGTACTTGGAGAAATGCAGTCCTTGATACAGAACTTCGCTTGCCATCGTCTCCGCCTCTGGGTGAGAAAAACCTTGTGCTATAGCATCGCAGTAAATTGTCAATGCTTCATCTGCGCGAGCAGTTATAAACGTATTTTCATTCACTCTCTCTGGAAAATGCTCTCCGAGATACGCTTCCAACTTCAAACGGAAGTAGGAAAGCTCTTTCTTTGTTGTTGTCATAATCTTCTTGGTTTAGTGTTATACATTATTTTGAGTTGATGCCCATAGCAACATTGAACTTGTCTAACTTGCCTGCCAACTGTTCCATATCGTGTTCTATTTTCTTATTGGTTATACGGGCATAAATTTGTGTAGTTTTAATGTTGGTATGTCCCAGCATCTTAGAAACTGATTCCATAGAAACACCTTTACTCAATGACATTGTTGCAAATGTGTGGCGAGCCATGTGAAAGGTTAGGTCCTTTTTAATGCCACAAATATCTGCAATTTCCTTCAGATATGAATTGGTTCGCTGATTAGTTAGCATTGGGAATAGTTTACCATTACGATAGGTCTTGCCACTATACTTTTCGATGATATTCTTTGGAATATCCAATAAAAGAACATTTGTTGCAACACTCGTCTTTTGTCGTTTTGTCATTATCCATTGTTTGTCGTCAAGGGTCACAATGTTCTCGGGAGTAAGGTTGGCCACATCAATGTACGCCAAACCTGTGAAGCACGAGAATACGAATAAATCACGAACTAATTCCAAACGTTGTATGCCCAGGTTCTTATTAGCTATCTTCAAAATCTCTTCATCTGTTAAGAAACCACGATTGACTGGCTCAAGGTGAAAACGATGATTAAGAAAAGGATCATGATGGATTACCCCCATTTTTCTGCCTAAAATCGTAATTGTCTTGAAAGTCTTCATTGTCTTGGTAGCTGTATTTGGGTTCTGACCAACTACTGTGCGAAGATAAATATCAAAATCGTGTATGATGATATAGGTGAGTTCAGACAAGCGTATGTCCGAACGTTTGTACTTATCCTGCAAGAAAGTTGTGAAGTGTCGTTTGCAGACATTATATTTCTGAAAAGTGGCAGCACTTACAGATATGCCCACTTGCTTGGCAATATCTTTGTTGTGCTTATCGAAGAGTGTCATCATTGTTTCTACCTCTTCTTTCTTGCCGAGATACTCCGACTTGATACGTTCCAAAGAAATGGCATCTGTCATTTCCAACTTTTTGAAGATGGTCTGCAATCCACTTTGGATGTTATCTAACTCGAGATTAGTAGAAAGAGCCTCTGTAGTCCTTCCTTTCAGCCGTTCTTTTTCACTATCCCATTGCGACTGCTGAACGGCAATACCTGTTGAGCCAATGGAAAGTCGTTCGTTGTTGAGATAGATTCTCAACATCACGGGAGTTTTACCCTCCTTGTTCACATAGTTGCTTCTTAAATAGAAGACTGCTCTGAAAATGGTTTTCATTTGCGCTGCTGTTGTTTAATTGTAGCCATGGCAAGGAAAGTTGTAGCCAAAATTCAATAATTGTAGCCAGCTTCTGATAGAATTGTAGCCAAAAGATTGAATTATTAGCAGGATAAACTTCTGTAACCACGCTGCAAAGTTCGACATATTTATTTGAATAACAACAATTTGCGTGTACTCTATGCGTACTCTGTACGAACTCTTGGCTACAATTTTTATTTTGCCTCAAAAAGTGTAGCCAGATTGTAGCCATTGTAGAGTATTTAGGGAGTATTTACCCCCTCTGTACGTACTCTGATAAGAAGAATAGATATAAAAGAAAAGTATCATAACTACTTGTAGCTATGATACTTACGTTTTTGTTAGGATTTCTCTGTTGGTCTGTTCAGAGTACCTAAAGCAGAGAGAGAGACTCTTACTCTCGAACTATCACAAACTATCAAATCGTATCAATCTATTGTAATATAGTAGTTTACGCAAAATGTTAATAAAATGAGATTTCATGGAAAATCTTTGGTAGAATCAATTTTTGGGTGTAAATTTAGGTGCATAAATCAAAACACCCAAAAGTATGAACATCAAGCGGAATATTATCTTCACGTTGGAAAGCAGGAAAAAGGACGGAGTTCTCATAGTTGAGAATGTACCTATCCGTATGCGTGTTAATTTTGCTTCCAAACGAATTGAATTCACAACAGGTTATCGTATTGATGCTGCCAAATGGGATGCAGATAAACAACGTGTGAAGAATGGTTGTAGCAACAAGCTTAAACAACCGGCTTCTGAAATCAATGCTTCACTTTTGGGCTATTATACAGAGGTGCAGGAAATCTTCAAAAAGTTTGAAGTAGAAGAAATAATGCCAACCCCTGAACAAATTAAAGAGGCATTCAATGCGCTGCACAAACCTATAGAAGAAGTCAAACCGAGAAAATCAACACCTAATGTTTTCTACAAGGCCTTCGATGAGTTTGTGAGAGATTGCAGACGACATCAAAGCAAATGCCATGAGTAAATTCAATCAATTATAACACCGAAATAATATGAGCCAAGAAATAAATAAAGCAGAGAAACAAGATTTATCCCTCGTTGTTCAAGCTATTGGTACAGACCTCGAGCATACACAAGTGCGCGTGGTTGCCTCGGCTAATGCAGATATGCTCTTCCACTATTGGAAAGTAGGGCATTTTATTCTCTACCTCCAAAAAAAAGAAGGTTGGGGAAGCAAAGTCATAGATAATCTTTCAAAAGCGATACGTTCTAAATATCCTGATAAGAAAGGCTATTCCACTCGTAATCTTATCTATATGTGTCAATTCGCCAAAGCCTATCCTATGGAGATTCTATTAGAAATGGGTAAGGTTGAAAAACAGCTTAATAGTCCTTCGGTTAATAATGTATTACAACTTACAAGCGAACTCAATCAATTTACGCAAGAACCTCTTGCGCAAATTCAAGCTACAGGTAATCTAGGAGATATAATTACGCAAGAACCTCTTGCACAATTAGGAGAGATATCTGAAGTACTGTCTGTCATTTACCAACACGATATAAATCAGATAGAAGACATTTTTAAACAGTCTGCCGTAGTTCGCACTAACTGGGCGAGCCATGTTATATTGCTTAATAGCAAGCTGCCTTTGGGTGAACGTTATTGGTATATCACGCAGGCGGTTGCCAATGGTTGGAGTAGTAATGTTCTGCAAATGCAGATTGAGACCAATCTCTTTGGCCGGCAGATTACGGCAAAGAAAGTGAGCAACTTCTCGGTACGATTACCCAAACCGCAAAGCGACCTTGCCAACTATCTGATGAAAGACCCTTACATCTTTGATATGATGGGACAAACAGATAAAATGGCAGAACGAGACATTGAAAAGCAATTGGTTTCGCATATCACAAAGTACTTACTCGAAATGGGAAGTGGCTTTGCCTTTGTGGCGCAACAGAAACATTTTGAAGTAGGTGATTCAGATTTCTATGCTGACCTCATTCTCTACAATATTCAACTGCATGCCTATGTGGTTATCGAATTCAAAGCCACCCCTTTCAAGCCCGAATACATGGGGCAACTCAACTTCTACATCAATGTAGTAGATGATACTCTCCGTGGCGAACACGACAACAAGACCATTGGATTGCTCCTCTGCAATGGAGGCGATAAGGTGGTGGCGCAATATGCACTCTCGGGTTACGACCAGCCAATAGGTGTGAGTGATTACCAACTCTCAAAAGCTATTCCTGAGAATTTGAGGTCGGCTCTGCCTACGGTAGAGGAAGTGGAAGAAGAGTTAAGCCATATAATTGACAATGCTCCAAAAATAAACAATACAAAATACAATTCATGAATACAAGTATCACAAAAGGTAGCAGAAACTTCTATGGCGAGTACTCCCTTGAGCAATGGATTAAACTCATACTCACAAAAGAAATAATTTTACCCGACTACCAACGAGCCTTTGTTTGGGAAGAAGAAGATGTAAAGGAACTTATTACCAGCTTAAAAAATGGCTTATTTGTTCCACCTATAACTATTGGGAATTATGATGGCACGACAAACTATATCTTAGATGGACAGCAACGCCTATCTGCAATACTTATTGCCTACATAGGACTATTCCCAGATAGGGAAAAGTTCAAATTCAAAGATAAAGAATACACATCTACAGCTAATGAAAATGACGATTTAGAGGATGATAATGAGGATATAATGCCAATTGAATGGCAATTCAAATATTTCACTAAAGATGGGCAGGACAAGCAGAGCATTCTTGATAAGATAGATCATAGTAAACCCGTTGGCGGAATTAATCAATAGATAAAATATCAGAAATATGAATGTAAAAAAGTTGCACATGTCGCTAAAAATCAGTAACTTTATGATAATCAACAATACTGTTATCTGCTTTAACTCCATGCACAACTTATATGCAAATTTCGTCAAAATACTTGAGATATGCAAGAAATTCTCCTACGGATTGGTTAATGACCTTGGAAATATTCCTCGTCGTGGTGTTGTCCCTCGCTTCTCTGACCTTGATGTCATAGCCCTGAGTCTGACAGCTGAGCATCTCGGCATTGACAGTGAGAATAACCTCTTTGACCGGCTGAAAGAATACCAAAAGGACTTTTGTCATCTCATCAGTCGTCGCCAGTTCAATGACCGTCGCAAGAACACATATCACCTGTGTGAAATGATTCGTAAGCGTATAGCAAAGGCAATGGATGGTGCAGAGGAATATTTCTGTGTAGATTCCAAACCGATAGAGGTTTGCAGACTCTCAAGAGGCAAACGCTGCAAGATGGGCAAGGACGAGCCTGATAAATCTCCAGCTTTTGGTTACTGCGCCACGCAAGGAGTATATTATTATGGTTATAAGTTGCACGCTGTATGCGGTTTACGAGGTGTTATACATTCATTTGACCTGACGGCTGCTAATGTTCATGATATACATTATATGAAGGATGTGAAGTTTGAATTTTCAGAGTGCAGTATTCTTGCTGATAGAGCTTATCTGAGTGCAGAACTGCAACAAGATCTGTTTTCATCTGCGCACATCAAACTGGAGGTTCCGTATAGATTAAACATGAAGACATGGAAGCCTGCTTTTAAACCTTATGCGAAGGCTAGAAAAAGAATTGAGACTTGTTTCTCTCAACTATGTGACCATCTCATGCTCATCAGGAACTATGCCAAACAGACCACAGGACTATTCGCAAGAATTACTGCCAAAATCAGTACGTTTACAGTACTGCAATACATTAACTACATAAACGACAGACCACTAGGACATGTCAAATATGCATTAAATTAATTCCGCCAACAAGTATAGTAAATATAAAACTGTTAATTTTGGATTAGACAATAGCTTTTGGAAAGATTCCTATATAGGGTTCTCTCTTATTGTACCCATCAGCCAAAAAAAGACAGAACAACAAAAGCTATACTCCTCTGTCTTTCGCAATATAAACATTAAAGGTAAATCACTCTCTCAGATAGAAAGCCGCAAATCTCTATATTTCTTAAGAGAAGGCTTTGAACAATGGTTTTCTCCTCAATTCACCAATAGTATAACCATCAATAATGCCCCTATTGACTTTGTTCGATATCTATCATTACTATCGCAATATAAAAAGAATGAAGGTGCAGGAAGACTCGCACAAAGCTATAAAACTAAAATGGAGAAATACTACGAGTCTTATATATTAGCAGAGGTCAACAATGAGGATAGCTTTTTGTTTAGTCACCTGTTAATAGACGACTATCAACAAAGATACCTAGCACTTGAGAGGCATCTACAATTCCCTTTTATTCCAAGGATATTCACTTCTATCATAGATGCTGACATTTATCTGTTTGGGTTAATATATTACACCATTGTTGAAGGCAAAACTATCTCCTCTACAATAGAAAGAATTTCCTCTGAAATAAAGGAAAAGGTAGATGAATTTAAAGGAAATAATAAGCACACTAAGTCACCCTCAGCCCTTAAATACCTTCGTAGCCGTATCCAAGCCTCTATTAATATATATAGAAGCTATTTAATGAGTCAAAACAATTCAAGTGATGAAGCATAAAGATTTCATTCTTACACCTCTCGCCTCTCTTATTGAGAAAACATTGTTCCCTATGGACTTATACAAGGGGAAGGTTTGTAATTACATCATGAAAGAATACATCTTACAGACTCTTTTCATGAAGTTAACAGGATGCATGGAGCAAAAAGCAAAGTGTATCTTATGGGATATTGCTACCTACGACTTTGAGTATCGCCGAGATTTTTTGCGCGACAATTCTAAACAGGGAGAATACTCTAAATACGATAGCAAGAATATCGTCTATAAAACCCTTATCGAACGAGTTAAAAAGATTGATGATACAAGAAAGAACGAATTACTAAACCAATTAAAAGACTTCAAGGACAATATTCTCGAGAAAAGCATTCTAAAGGTATGGCTTCCTCGAGAACTACGAGACCTCAAAATCAAAGAGCTATTTGCCATTAAAAGGTGGGCGGGAGATAGTCTCTTAGAAAGCCCTCTCAATGATAAAATATATGAAAGCCTATATGAACATCGAAATCGTTGCGCTCACAATGCTCTTTCATATCAAGGCAATGTGATGAATCCTCAAAAGATAAAAGAAAAGGAAGGAATCTACTATGCATCTTGGTTTTCTCTGTTAGTTCTTATGGACATGATTTATATGGAACTCTATGCAAAGTTCACGCTCAAACATTACTAATTTCTTGTATTACAATGAATAACAGTCTATAAGTATTATGCTACAAAATAGATGAAAAGAGTTGCTGGAAGACTAAGTGTACTTCCTGCATACTCTACTGATTTCACTGTACTTTCCACTTCTTTTTCAATCCTTTGCTCTCCTCTTATCTTGCAGTACGATAACCTCTGAGTAAATATATCAATCTTCCTTTTTTGTAGACAGAAGCTCTTTACAAGAGTTAGATACAGGAAAGATAGAAAGAAGAGATGGTCTCAATATGTTATTGGGAAAGTAAATGTATCTTCAGCTCTCTCTGCTCCTGCTTAATCTTATCCTGTTGTAACAATAACTCTGCTTGTCGTTGTAGGGCTTGCTCATAATCAACAACCTTCTGTTGCATCTGCTGAATGGCTTTGGAATTGCGGTGCGTGATAAAGATGCTGTCAAGATGAGCAAAGTCTGAGGCAGTAGCTTTTCCTTGCATACGCAGATAGCGGTAACGCAGGTCGTAATCGGAGGAGGTTTGCAGTTGGTTTGCTCCCATACTGAAGAACCAGCAACTTATCATGACCAGTCCACAGACTAACAGGAGTAACATGCGCTCGGCTAAATGCACACTTGCAAAGAGCGAGTAGTTCTTATATTCTACGGGCTTTTGCTGCTCTTTGATGAGTTGCTGCAAGGCTTCAAACTTTGGGTCGAGTTTCTTGCTCGACTCAGAGAGTGCCGCCAAAACAAAAAGTTGATGCTCCTTGATTTTGACTTGGGTCTCTTGGGAGAGATGAATTTGTACGGCTTCTTGCGCTGCGGTATGCTCTGCTTTTGAGTTTATAGGCTGTTCAACAAGAGCCGTGCGCAGTTCTGCTTGTGCTTTACTGATGGCTTTGCAGTCTTGTTTGAGTTCTTCGAGAATATCGAGAACAGGTGCTATTTCGTTATTCATTCTGATATAAATTTGATGTGACTAAATTCTACGTTTGCGATTAGCTCGATTGCGAAGCTTCTTTTGAAAGCAGAGTTCATCTACATCCACGCCACTACTTGGCATTGGCATAGTGAACACTTCGCTGATTGCTTCGGAAAAGTCTGAAGTAAAACTGTTGTCATCGACAGAATGTGTCATAGGCTCTTTTTTTAGATGATTTTGCTCTTGCCGTTGGGAATTTCGCTCTATCTCCGCATTAAGGCGAGAGAAAGAACACGAGCGGTCTATCTTTGAGCCACTGAAGCTGCAACCATCCTTTTCAAAGATGATTCCTTGTACAACATCGGTATTACCTTTTGTTTTGAAACGAGTGGTAATATCTTCTTGCTCTAATTCTGCAACAAAATCTTTCCAAGTCTGAGATTGAGGTAATATAGACTTAATGGTATCGAATATCTCATACCGCAATTTATCTTCACCTCTCAATCGTGATCGGTTTACCTCTTGCTTTCCTTCGCCAATAGTTAGACCATAACGCTCAGTCAGTCCTCGGCAAATCTTTGTGGAACGATACTTTTCGTTGCGGTCGCTGATGGTCTTGCCATCATTGCCGATACGATTGATACAAATGTGCAAGTGCGGATGCTGGCGGTCACTGTGCTTTACGATAAGGCTCTGTGTGTCGCCATAGCCCATTTTATGAAGATACTCGTTGGCAATCTTCACCATTGTTGCATCTGTCAGTCGTTCTGAATCATGTGCCGAGAATGAGAGTATGGTATGACAAACAGGTTTATGTACATTCGGGCGCATAGAGGCTTGCAAGTTGAAGTCGTATGCAATGTCATTTGGAAAAGAACTGCGCACGCCATTGGCTTGTAAGACTTTGACTTTATCTTCACGCTTGCTAAGCATATAACTGACAACTCCACTGAAGTTTGTTCCTTTAATAATCTTGGCTATCATGGCTTCAATCGTTTCATAAGTTCGTGAATAAGTTGTTTCAGCGCATTCAGTTCTTCGTTGAGTGCAGAGATGCCGAAAGCATTGAGCCGATGGGCAATCTGGTTAAGATTGTTAGCCATGCCAGAAACTGTACGGATGAGTTGCATTTCCTCTGGCTTGATTCGACTCTTTACTTCTGCATTTGTTATGAGCTGCCGTAAGAACTCTGTTCGAGGAATTAAGGCTTCACGTGCTTTTCTCAACAAGGTGTAGTACTCCATTGTATTAAGCCGAAGAAGCACTTGATATTTCCGTTTCTCTGATAATGTCTTGGTGGGGCGTCCACCTTTATTCTTCTGTTCCATTTTTATTTTTTTGATGAGACCAACGGGATTATCACCTCCCAAAGGTGGGAGCAAGTAGGTTTTGAGATACTCAAAACACAAACTTGCTTCCCTGATAAACACTATCTTCTGATACCACACTTTATGGTTGGTAACGAAGGTTGATTTTCTTGTACTTTGGACAGAGATATAAGCCATTCGTTGAGGTCTTTGTGAGTTCGATAGCGAACAGAGCCATCTATGATAGATGGGCAAAACTGCTTCAAAACGTCAAACGATTTTCGTCCTGCTTCATCATTGTCTAGAAAACTCTCAACTTGCTTGTAGCCTTTTATCTTCTCTTGAATACGTGGCAAAAGAGCCAAAGAATTAAGAACTATGGTGTCGCAAGTTGAAGAAGGATTTAGCGTTTGCCACGAAAGGAAATCCATAAACCCTTCAAAGATTTGTAAAACGTCTGTGCCTTTACTAATAGTTGTAATCGCTTTTGGAGCAATGCAGCCTTTGAAATAAGGATTACGAATTTCCCATCCGCCAGCATCGTTTGAAAATCCAATGGCATAGTATGTCCGATTGGTATTATTGTATCGAATTTCAGAACAGAATCTATTAGCGATGCTGAGAGATATTCCTCGCTCTACGATGTAACGTAACAAATAAGGATTGGTAAGCGATTGCACAGATATGATTTCTAATTTGTGCTTAGAGGTTTTTCTTTCACCGCCAAAAGAAAAATCTTGATGCATTATTTGTTTTGAACCGATTAGAAGTTCAATAGCTTCGTTCATGGTACAATGCTGTAAAGCACGCACAAGGTCAATGATATCTCCATGTTCGCCAGTTCCAAAGTCATACCATTGATTACGCTCTATATTTACTTTGAATGATGGTGTACTTTCGTTACGAAGTGGGGAGCAGTACCAAAAGTGAATACCTTGTACTCGTGCAGGTGAATAACCCTGTTGCTGCAAATAATCTGTGATAGAGATTTGCTTGATATTTTGTATTTCCATTGTAATTTGTTTTGATATTTGAAATGAATAAGTCTCAGCCTTTTTCTTTTAGAGGCTGAAAGGCTTAGGATTGGTCGGACAGTCGTACACTATAGGCACACCTTTACGTCCGACCAAGTTTGTTTCTCTTTGGTCGGATTGTTTCAGGGATATATAGCCTGTGTCCGACCGACCAAAGGTTTTATTGTAGAGAATTATGGTTGAACCGATATTTTCCTCGTTCTTCCTTAACCACTATGCCTTTGTTGAGCAAGAATTGTAAAAGCTCCTTGAGCTTTGTTTGTCCGTAGGATTGTCCCACAACTTCTGCATAAGCCTCTTTGAGAGCTACGATAAGTTTACTATATAGCAAGAACTTGTTGGCGGAATTAATTTAATGCATATTTGACATGTCCTAGTGGTCTGTCGTTTATGTAGTTAATGTATTGCAGTACTGTAAACGTACTGATTTTGGCAGTAATTCTTGCGAATAGTCCTGTGGTCTGTTTTGCATAGTTCCTGATGAGCATGAGATGGTCACATAGTTGAGAGAAACAAGTCTCAATTCTTTTTCTAGCCTTCGCATAAGGTTTAAAAGCAGGCTTCCATGTCTTCATGTTTAATCTATACGGAACCTCCAGTTTGATGTGCGCAGATGAAAACAGATCTTGTTGCAGTTCTGCACTCAGATAAGCTCTATCAGCAAGAATACTGCACTCTGAAAATTCAAACTTCACATCCTTCATATAATGTATATCATGAACATTAGCAGCCGTCAGGTCAAATGAATGTATAACACCTCGTAAACCGCATACAGCGTGCAACTTATAACCATAATAATATACTCCTTGCGTGGCGCAGTAACCAAAAGCTGGAGATTTATCAGGCTCGTCCTTGCCCATCTTGCAGCGTTTGCCTCTTGAGAGTCTGCAAACCTCTATCGGTTTGGAATCTACACAGAAATATTCCTCTGCACCATCCATTGCCTTTGCTATACGCTTACGAATCATTTCACACAGGTGATATGTGTTCTTGCGACGGTCATTGAACTGGCGACGACTGATGAGATGACAAAAGTCCTTTTGGTATTCTTTCAGCCGGTCAAAGAGGTTATTCTCACTGTCAATGCCGAGATGCTCAGCTGTCAGACTCAGGGCTATGACATCAAGGTCAGAGAAGCGAGGGACAACACCACGACGAGGAATATTTCCAAGGTCATTAACCAATCCGTAGGAGAATTTCTTGCATATCTCAAGTATTTTGACGAAATTTGCATATAAGTTGTGCATGGAGTTAAAGCAGATAACAGTATTGTTGATAATCATAAAGTTACTGATTTTTAGCGACATGTGCAACTTTTTTACATTCATATTTCTGATATTTTATCTATTGATTAATTCCGCCAACGGGTTAGCAAGACTTCATTTGTAGAGAAGATTGGTTCCAACGCTTTTCGATGTTCATTAGTGCTTAACTCTTGATAGGAGAAACGATGTGACTTCCGTTCATTGTCCGAATATGAGAGATCTATTTGGGGAATGCAAATCTCGTCTTCAACCTCCTTAAGTCGAAAGGCAAACTTTTCAAAAGGTTTGGTGCGGATGATGGAGGGCGCAACAATACTGCGTTCAGGCATAGTGTTGTCCTTTGTGATTTGAAGAACTGTTTCAGCCTTGTTGTTGAGTTCCGTCCCAATATGTCCTCGTGCGTTGTCATCGCCCTTGTTGAGGTGAAGCACGGTCTGTATATGGATATTCTGTTCACTTGTCCACTGCATTAGATCACCTACCAACTTGGTCGCTTCCGTTGAGTTGTTAATGTCGAGCATCAAATCACGAATGCCGTCAATAACCACCAACCCCACATTTGGCGTATGGTAAATTGCATAGCGAATGATTTCTCTGCGCTCGTTAGGGTCAGCAATGGCTCTAAGATGACTGAACTTCAAATTCTGTGGTTCCTTGTCTATCGGCAGTTTTGCCAATTTCAAAATGCGTTGCATTACAAGTTGGCAATGGTAAGGACTTTGTTCCGTGTCAAAGTAAAGTATCGTGCGTTTACTTTCAGGAAATGATGCTTGATATTCCAGCACCTGTCCATTGACAAGGGCTGCTGCAACGATGGCACTCACATTGAAAGTTTTCTTGGCTTTTGCCTTGCCTGTCGATACACTGAAGTTACCTAATGTGCCAATAATAGCTTCGCCTGCTTGCAGTACAACTGGAGGAAGTGCAAACTCATCGGTTACATGAATGAGCGACTTTTGCCAAATGTTTTCATAATCAGTTGTATTCATCATCGTCCTCCTATCTTTCGCCCTGCCAATTCAAGTGCAAGGTCAGCATCAACAATAATCTTACGACCGACTTGTGTAATGGCACGATTGATTTTACCACTCTGCTTGATGCGATTAGCCGTTGGCAGACTGCACCCAAAAAGTCGTGCGATGCCTGCCAAGCCGTACACATACTGCTTTTCTTCTTTGGAGGAAGCCTTTGCCGTTTCTCCATTCGTGGACATATTGCCGTGTCGTGCAAGGAAAAGCAATTCTTCACCAGTCATCTGCCAAACAGGCTTGTCCAGTAATTCGTTTATCGTCATAATTCAATTGTTTTGAAATGAATAACTTGCCCTTGCGCATAGGGCTTTCAGTCAGGTCTGACGATGCAAAATTAGAAGGCTTTTAATGTTCTACCAAGTGAAAGGGATATGGCGGGAAATATAAGAGAAAACAGGGAAATCAGAGACTATCAAAAACACTTAAATCATACTCATAAAGTGAACAATATCGGGCAAAATACCGTTTATAAGTAATCATTATGACTGACTTAGTAATTTTCTCTTACAACGTACATTAGATTCTATACAGGTGTAGATCTATAAAAATATTGAGAGGAAATCGTGTCTAATTTTTCACCAAGGGTAGCAACCTAACTTTGTGAAGGGAAAATAAGCCTCTGTTCGCAAAATTCAGTCCCTCATTTCCTTCCAATAAGTCCTCTCCCTCGTAAGAACAATCTTTGATTCCGTGTCATTACCACGGCTAAGCTGCACGGTCCATGCCCCAGACCAAGCACGAATACCCGCAATCGCTTTTCCACCGTGCGAGATTGATTGCACCTACCGCTACAAGCTCCCACAAGGCTCATTCCCTCCTCCCTCGAGCATATCAAAAATGGGCGGTAACCAACCACTAGGCGACAAGGTGTCCGCCAGAGCAAAGCGACTACCGATAAATCATAATTTGGAGGCGATGGCAAAGCAACTCTACGATTATTGGTTTGTACAGTTCGACTTTCCAGATGAAAATGGAAAGCCTTATAAAAGTAGTGGGGGAAAGATGGTGTGGAATGAGAAGCTGAAGAGAGAGATACCTGGAGGGTGGGAAGTCACAAATATTGGTAGTATTTTGGATAAAGTATTTATAACTCCACGACTTAGCACAGACGAATATTTGCCATCTGGAACATATCCCATAATCGACCAAGCCACTGATGTCTATTATGCAGGGTTCACCGAAAGAGAAGAAGCCGTAGTTAACCAATATCCAGCTATTGTTTTTGGTGACCACTCTTGTGCTGTAAAGTATGTGAACTTTCCGTTTGTTAGAGGCGCAGACGGAACACAGGTGATATTATCAAAGGATTCAAATATCCCTATTGAGTACTTATATTATGCTATGAAAGGTGTAAAAATAGGGAAAGGATATGCAAGACATTTTAGCTTCTTGAAAGAACAACCTGTAATTGTGCCGTCAGAAAAAGAGGTTAAGGATTTTGAAGATACAGCACAAACTTTTTTTGAACAGATAACTCGAAACAGAAAAGAAATTATATCGCTCACTAAGCAGCGCGACGAACTTCTCCCTCTTTTGATGAACGGACAAGTGTCGCTAAATTATGATTTATAGACTTGTTGAGGTTGATTTTTTCATCAATCTCAACAAGTAAATCTCCTATGCGTACTTGCTCTTCATAAGACGGAATACACACTGTGCAATCCTTGATTCTGTCGGGTGAAGTGTGGCGTATTTTTGTTTGTTGAGCTGCTGCACTAAGCTGGTTTCTGACCATCTTAGACGAAATCAGGTAATAGCAGTAGTTAGGATATAACAATCCCTCTTTGCAACGAATAAGAGCAACATCTTGACTCTGTATGTATTTGCCACTCTCTGGAATACGCGCAGTTGCACCAAGCAAACCTATCGTCTGCTCGGTAAGCGGCGTGATGATGTCACCTTTACTCAGAATAAAGTTCTCTTTTACAGGACCTGTAAAGTACAAATCCGTCTTTGAGGTGTTGAGTTTGAATCCACCTCCGTTCAAATCGAAATTACCAAGTGTCAGGCGAACTAACTTACCTTCCTCTGCATAGTATTCACCCGATAGACTTGCTCCACGAGTTACTTCTATGAGTTCACCAAGTCTATGTTTTGTCAAATACGGCCTTTTCATATCTTAAACAATGTTAAACAAATCCTTAAAATTGCCTCAAAACTTGGCAAAGTCCAGTATAATGGATAACTTTGCACTATCTCAGCAACCATGTGTTGAAGGAGTTACGGAGGCGATGTTAAGTCGCCTCTTGCTTTTTTATCTCATTTCGAATGATTTCTATCAACTGGTCAGGTGTATTTACATTGTTGCCTTCATTCTTTTTCCACTCTTCATATTCTTTTAGTTTTTTCCTTGTTTCATGATGACACTGAGATATGAAAGCTGTCCAAAGCAATACATAGGTACCACGAACTTCAAGGATGACAAAATAGTCATAATCCTCTTCTACGTCTAAGAGAATGCAAACCCTGTTTGACGAACGCTGTCTATTTTGTCTCCAAAACTTTAACGACCAGCTTTCCACATTTTCAATGCAAGGACGTGCCCAACCAATTCTTTCGCAACGTCGCAGGTCTGGTGTGCGCTCGCTTTCTACCTTACCCTCGTGGGTCATGTGATAAAAAGTGTAGGCACGCTCTTGATACATAGGGTTAAACTTCATTTGCAGTTCGTGAGAACCAAAAGAAGTCTTGTGTCTTATGAAATCTTTGTGAAAAATTGCATAAACTGCATTTATATATGAAGAATAATTACCTCCATACTCACTTAGTTCTATTATTATTGGAAGTTTAGTTATTGGTACCATTTCTTTGATGCCAAATGAACAAGTTGAATTTGTCTTCTCTGTATAATGTGCTATTTTCTAATGTGTAGCCACTACGTTTCCTTATTCTATCAATGATAGCCAGTTTTGGTGGACTTTGCGTCAGGCCTCTATGCAGATATGAAACAGCACCTATCAAAAGGTCTGTTAGTCCCATCAACTCTACTTCATGAGAGCGTATTTGTTGTACTCTTTTAATCATATGCCTGTTAAAGTCGTAGCTGTTATTGCACAAAACATCATGCAGTTTTTCGACCTTCTGCTGGCTTCGAGTGTCTTTAATATCTATATAAATAGCATATTCACTACCTGGTTCCAACATGGTTTTGAGCATATTGAAATATGTCTTGTAGTAGAAGTCGTCAGGTGTATGCCCGAAATCTCCGTACCTAAGCGTACTTTTGTCAGGAATGACGACCGCTCTAAAATGTAAGTTGGTATTATCAAAGAAATAGTCAACCAAATCAAGGTAATAACCAAGCATTGCAGGTGAAACTTTGTTCCATTTAATCTCTACATGCTCTGCAATGCCATGTCTTTTCTTTATTTCTTTCAGATCGCTTGCCACTTCTTTCTTGATATTGTCTGGGCATAAGATGCCACCGATAACCATTGCGGTGCTATTGAAAGCATCATTTATTAGATGACAGCTTTCATCACAGTATATATTATACAATTGTCCCATTACCTTTTTATTTAATTGATAGTAGTATTAAATTTCAGCGCATCCAACTGCTTCATAATCTCCTCTTCTAAACGGTGGCTCTCGGCAAATTGTTGCGTGAGTTCCGTTTTATAATCGGTCATGCGCTGATTGAACTCCTCTTCGGTGATGTCCACATAGTCAATCTTGATGTCGAAGTATTGACCAGCCGAGAGACTATAACGTTTCTCCTTGATTTCGTCGTAGGTAACGGCAACTGAGAAATCATCCACTGCTTCCTTGTTTTGGAATGTGGTAACAATCTTCTCAATCTCGTCATCGCTCAGGCGCACTTTCTTCAAGCCGTTGGCATCCTTATATTCCTCACCGAGTTTGCTTGCATCAACGAGGATAACCTTGTCAGTGGTGGCAGACTTGTCGAAGAACAACACGCTTACGTTGGTGCCAGTGTTGGCAAACACATTGCTTGGCATGGACACACATCCATAAACTACTTTGTCGTCAACAATCTTCTGAAGAATATTCTTCTCGATGCCACTCTTTGCAGTAATGAAGCCAGTAGGGATAACAATGGCACCCTTGCCGTTTTTCTTCAAAGAATTTATGACATGCTGGATGAAGCAAGTGTAAATAGCCATTGACTCTTTCTTCTTTGCAGGCACATTAGGGACACCAGCCCAGAAACGTGCCGGCATGGCTGCTATCTTCTCGCGAGTGTCCGAGAAGTCCATCTTGAAAGGAGGGTTGCTTACCACAAAATCAAACTGGCGTAACTGCTGGCCGTCGTCGCTCTTGTGGTAAGGAGCTACGAGGGTATCACCCTGCACGGCATGGTCGAGCGATGACACAAGACCATTGAGTAGCAAGTTTAGCTTCAGCATCTTGTTGCTTCGCTGGGAAATGTCTTGTGCAAAGATAGTGCATTTGTCCTCGCCAATTTGGTGGCTCAATGCCATCAGTAGAGTACCCGTACCAGCTGAGGGGTCGTAGCACTCCACATTGTGAAGATTGGGATTGTCGCCTACGAGCAAGCGTCCCATGATGGTAGCAATGGCATGAGGTGTGTAATACTCCGCATACTTACCACCACCAGCGGTATTGTAGTCCTTGATAAGGTACTCGAAGATGCTGGAAAAGAAATCGTAGTTCTCTGCGAATGCCTCTTCAAACGAGAAGTTGGCGAGCTTATCCACCAGGGCGCGCGCGAACGGAGCACGCTGTGCGCTGTCGGTAACGAACTGTGTCAACGGCTCAAAGAGAGGTATCTTGGTGTTGGCAGTTGTCTGTGTTGAGAAAATATCGGCATTCTTCTCGGCAATATCCGTCATGGTATTGTCAAAGATAGTGTCAAAATCACCCTTGCCTTGCTGATTCCATAAGTTGTGAATGAGATGATAAGGTTCAAGCATAGGAACGTCTGCCGAAATGGTGTTCTGCAACATCCAACGGTCGTTGTCTGACATTTGTTCGTATGCGGTTTCCCACTGCTCAGCCTCGTTGAGAAATTTTGACTGTGGACATTGGGCATTCTTCACCTCATAGCCAAACTTATCATTCAGGAACTTATAGAGGAAAACCTGTGTGATAATCTTATATTCGTTGCCATCGTTGCCCATACCATACGTTTTATATGTGGCTTTGAGGGCATCAATCAGCTGTATGGTCTTTTCTTTAATTTGCGACATAGGTGTATATTATGCGTATGCGTAAGTTGCTTTATATTGATTCATGTATTGTCCTGCAATTCGCTGCTGGATGAACTGGTAATCATCTGCATTTACTGTGAAGTTGTCAATGCTATTGATGGTGGTGCTGAGGATAGCCATCACGGTGCGTCCGAAATAGGCATCTTTTTTCAGAATGTCGTTGCGGTCATATACCTTTGAGTCAATCTCGTTCTTAATCATGTTAAGCACTATGACCAGTTCCTCCTCACGCAGTCCGTCAAACATCGCTAGTTTGCCAGATGTAGTGCGTGCTTTGTTCTCCTCGCAGATGCGTTTGTGAACACGAGCAAACTTCTGGTCGCCGTGATACTTCTTCACAAGATTGTCGTTACGACGCTGAAGCTCTTGCAGTCGTTTGATGATGTCGTCGAGAGCCTTTGTTTCCTCGTTGAACTTTGCTACAGTGTCAACCACAAAGCCATGTTCTTTGAAACGCTGCATAAAAGCATCCTTTAATGTGATATAATCAGGGTCTTCTTGATCGAAGTTCTGAGTGAACGCTGAAATGGTACGTTGCCATTTCTCTTTTAATTCCACGCCTCCTGCTATCATGCGCATTTCTTCCTGCCCAATCTTGGAGAAGTTGAACTCAATATCCATCATCGCCTCATTGATGAGCGTTTTGGTTTCAGCGCTTGCACCAAAGTATTCTTTTTGGTTGATGATGTCAATGCGATGGTTTACCTCAGACAGCAGAGCTGGGAGCTTGGTTATCTCCAACTTTGCAAACTGCCCTTTCATGTCGTCGTCACCAAAGGTGCGGACGATGTTAGCCATATTCTTTGCCGACTCCAAAGCATGTTTGAGGTCGAGTAGAACTGCTTTATCCTCCTCGGTGGAGATTTCTTCCGAAAACTCTTCTGCATTATTGAAGGAGTAGTCAAAGAGTGTTTGGCGTATCTCCTTCATCTGGTTGATAATCTCCTCCTTATCCTCAATAACTTGTGTAAAGGTGTCGGTTGCATTGCCTTCGCCGGTCTCGTCCACATCATTAAAGCGGTTGAGCTCACGGAGATATGCCTCGTTGGTCTCGTCGAAGTTCTTCTTGATGTCAGCAAAGTCTATGAGGAAGCCATAGCGCATATCCTTATAAGGACGGTTTACACGAGTGATGGCCTGTAGCAAGTTGTGGTCTTTGAGCTTACGTCCAAAGTACAGACGTTTCAAGCGTGGAGCATCAAAACCTGTGAGCAGCATATTGAACACTATCAGAATGTCGATTGTCATATTCTTCTTGAAGTCCTTGACAATCTGCTTGCGTGTTTCCTTGTCGTCGGTGTCGTGAAGGATGAGCCCGGCTTTCAGAGGTTTATATTTCGTTTCATATTCACCCACCGCTTCGCCAACAAAGTAAGAGCCATCAGGCATTTTTATCTTGACAGTCTTAGGTTTCTGCTTGTTCCACTCTTCTTCAAAAACCTCATACAGACGACGTGCTTGTTCACTCGTTTCACAAACAACCATGCCTCCCAAAGTCTCGTCGCCTTGTATCTTACGGAAATTCTTCAAGTCCTCCATGATATAGCGACCAAGTTCTTTCACATAGTTAGGGTGCTCGATGATTTCCGACTTGCGCACATCCTTCTTTTCTACAAGCGTGTCGAGCTTGTCATAGACCTCAGATAGTTTCTCCTTGTATGATGTTTCGATGTCTTCACGGATGATTTTAAGCGTGTAGCCATCAGCAATAGACCTATCATAATAGTAGGTATGGAGATAGTCACCGAACACCTTGCATGATGCTCGTTCCTCTGCCAACAATGGTGTACCAGTAAGTGCAATCTTTATGGCATCAGTATCAGCCTCAAAAAGGTTGGCAAGGAAACAACCACCAGGCTTATATCCACGGTGTGCCTCGTCAAGAATGAAGATGCGTTGTAGGTTGGTGGCATAGTCGCTGATGCGCACTTTCTCCTTATCTTCTGCGAAACGCTGGATGTTTACCACGGTGATTTCCGCCTGACCGCTGGTGCCTTGCTGTGCCTGATTGGTACGAAACTGCTCCATCAATTCCTGACGAGTGTTCGCCGTAGTAACCACAAGCCCACGAGCCTCAAACTCTTGTGTGGCTTGTTCCAGCAAGTCAAGACGATCAACAATGAAGTAGAACTTTGCCACCTTATTTTGCTGGGCATAGTAGTCGTTGAGAATGTAAGTGAGCGAATAAGAAAGGGCGGTCTTGCCACTTCCCTGCGTATGCCATACTACGCCTGACTTCACTCCCTCAGACAGTTTCTGTCGGATTGCACGCGAAGCGAAGAACTGCTGATAACGCATGATGTGCTTCTGGTCAGTGGACTCGATTTTTCCGTCCACCTCACGCTCCATCTTAACGTAAGCAATACCATACTTCAGCAAGTAGAGCAGGCGCTCAGGTGAGCACATTGATGTGAGAATGCGGTTGGTAGGGCTGAATGGATTAAGATTGGTCTGATACTCAACGCTGGTATGAATCACCTGACAGTTGTTGTCAGCCAGTATCTTTTTCTCTACATCGGCATTGATGTCGAGATATGGGTAATCGGTATAGAACGGTGCTACCTTTTGACTCGAAAGGTTGTCTTCACGGAAGCAGTTGAAAGGAGCTGAGTTTCTTGCACCTGTGCAATAGAACGCGCCCTGTATTGGTACGATGCCACCCAAAGCATCATACTCCATATTGTTGCTGAAAATCATCAGCTGCGTAATATTGATGAATCGACGGAACTTCTTGTTTGGGAAACGCTCATGATTCATGCGCTTGCTTTCTGCAAGCATTCCACCGTGGTTGTTAGGTTTCTTGACTTCAACAAACACCAATGGCAGACCATTCACAAATAGAGTGATGTCGGGGCGAAATTCGTCCTGCACATTCTTACAAGTGAACTCTGCCGTAAAATGGAACGTATTGTTTAGTGGATTGTCAAAATCAACAAGTCTAACAGGAGAAACCGCTTTCAAACGGTTGTAAAATCCACGTCCTAAATCATCATCGTTCAGTTCTTTACGGATATCTTTCAACACCTGAAGATACTCACCCTCATGTTCAGGATTCAGTTTCTTAAACTGTTTCTCAAACACACCAAGCAATATATTGGTGTCACCGTCATAAACGGTGCCAGCCATATCTTCGTGAATTTTTCCGAAGTATTTATATCCAATTCGAGTGAGATGTACCATTGCTGGCATCTGCACTCGTGTCGCTTCAGAAAACTGCTTCATAACCTAATCATTTTGAGGTTGAAAACTCATGATTCCTGCGATAACAAAAAGTTCTTATATTCTCTTTGGATAAGCTCTTTAATATCGACTTCCAAAAGGTCGCAAATCTTCAGCAGACTTGCTAAATCTGGTTGCGAGCTATTCGTACACCATTTTGACACAGTTGACGGATTGACCCCCAACTGCTCTGACAACCATTTGCTTGTCCGCTTCTTTTCAAAGAGAACCATTTTTATGCGCTTCAAGTCATTCATATAAGATTTCTTGTTTATTTCTGTACAAATTTAGTGAAATATTTTTAATTTCTGTCATTTGTGCCGAAAATAATCACGCAAATATGCAAAAAAAACTGCAAAAAAACGGTAAGAAGGATAAGTTTCTTGCCGTTTATGAGGGATTTTATACTACATCACACCACTAACAGGTACGTTCACGATGTCGTGGACGGGGAATTTCTCGCAGCTGATGTAGAGGGCGTCGAATACGTCGGAGCCGTCGGTGCGGTGTTCAAGCAGGTCTTCTTCTGACTCAGTGAGCTTCTCGCCTGACTTGTTCTTACGGAAACCGTTGTGACCTCGGCTCACTCCTGCCGACTGGATGGAAAGAATAAGGCAGAGATTGTTGCTACGGCTGAAAAAGGGACATAAGGCGTTGCTTACCAGCGAAGCCCTTGACTGATGAGCTGGTGCTGCTCGTTGAGACGCATTGGGTTGCCTAGATGACCCGCTCCTACTTGCTAACCGTGGCATTCAAAATCGTGGATGACCACGAAAATCCTACTCGTTGGTGGGAGATTTTGTTACGACAAAGGGCAATAGTGTAGTAGTTGGTGACAGTCTTATTCTAGTAGCTTTGAATGATACGTAAGAATAGAATCTTTGACATCGTGCCGCAATAAACCATACAAGAAATACCGAGAATTTTTTTTGGGTGTAATAAAGGGTGTAAATCGCATAACTTGCTGATTTACACCCTTGTTTGCGGAGAGAGAGGAAAATGAATATTCCTTGCATCTCCTTGTATCATAGTTCTTTATAAACTTTCTTCTTTTCTGTGTAGCCAGATTGTAGCCACAACAGAGTATTTTGAGAGTACACGTGGATACTGCTGCTTGAAACACGCTCTTGTGTTTCTTGGGTTCAAAAGTACTAAAAATATGAACATGCTCCAAATATTTGATAGAAAATGTTTTATAGATTCTTTGGCTACAATTTTCAGTGCAAGGTGCAAGCCTATATATATAGATAGGTCTTGCACCTTGCACTGATGGTCCCTACCTTATATTTTATACCGTTGATTATCAACACGTAAAATGGTATTATACTACCAGAAAATGGTATTTTAATATTCTATCTAAAGCTTGTTTCATTAGGAACTTTGTAGCCATAATAATTACAATTATGTATATTATGGCTAATAAAAACAAATTAAAACCCAAAGGGCATCTTTATATTAGTAGCCCTACACTTGAGAGTTTAGTTCTTTTATGTGAGAATGCAAAAGAAGCTGCTCATATAAGTGGCATAGAGTATTCAAATTTCCTTAAGGCTTGCAAGATGGAAAAGGATATAAGATTTAGCACATATCGAAAGTGTGCTGCAGGCTTGGGGAAAGAAGTTATAGTTATTCATCTTCCTTTGGGAACCATAGAATCAATGATTGAGCCTAAGACTCATGTGAACGGTTTTTATAAAACTATAGAACAAGATAAATTGATTAAGGTGTTGATGGCGGTTATGCCGAGTGACGGAATTAAAATTTTTAACTTCATGGAGGATTTCAAGAGACACCTAACAAGTCACGACAAAGAACATCTAATGAAACCATTTTTATCAGCTATTATTAATCTTTGCCAAACCCTACTTAAAGAAGATGGAACACCACGAAACACTCTCCCTAATAAATGAACTTCAAACACTTCGTGAAGAATTTAGACAGATAGCCTGCTTTATCAGGGAGCTAAAGCGTGATTATTCCGTTTTGGAGGAAAAGATAGAGTTGAGTTCGGCAGATGTTCTGCACCTGCTTGGAATATCAAAGGCATCACTTGCAAGATGGAGGGAATCTAATTCTATTCCGTACAGATATGTATCTAGTAATCATGTAGTTTATCCATTTAAAGGACTCTATCTCTCTGTCAAGACGGGTAGAGCCACTTTCAAGGGCTTTCGTCGTTTAGAGGCTTTGCAGCGTCTAAACGCTTACAAGGAAGGTGTGCTAAAAGGCTATATGGGAGAATCTCAAACCTTATTCGAAGAGCTATGAACATCAAAGAAGAAATATTATTGCGTACCAACAAAGGACTTGAAATATTCTGTTTCTATATGCCTATTGATTTCGTGATTAAGCGTAATTTCCGTAATCCTTTGTACGACGATAAACGTGCTTCATGCAATATATATCTTGATAGAAAGTCAGACTGCTATCGCATGAAAGACTTTGGAAATGATGCTTATTCTGGAGATTGTTTTTGGTTTGCTGCCACAATGATAGGATTGGATGTTAAGAAAGATTTTGTTAAGGTACTTGAAACTATTATACGAGACTTGCAACTAAACATCTACATAGGAAAGCAAGAACGCTTTGAACAACGATCTACGATAATGAAACCTCCTAAACCTCCTATTTCACAACCAGCAGACCAACCAAAGTTAATGGAAGAGAAGAAGTGGTTTAAACTAATAGAACAATCTTTTGGTATCGAGGAAATGAAATATTGGCAACAATATGGTATTGATTCCAATACCTTACAACGTTTTCATGTAAAGTCGCTTGCTCGTTATGAGTCTATCTCTAATCAAGGTAAGCCGTTTACATTAGGGTCGACAAATGAAGAGCCGATGTTTGCTTACAATATGGGGGCATTTGTAAAGATTTATCGTCCTAAAAGTAAGCTACGCTTTCTTTATGGTGGTGAGAAAGTGACCGATTATGTCTTTGGCTTCCAACAGTTGCCCAGTAAAGGAGATATCATATTCATCACTGGTGGAGAGAAAGATGTACTATCTTTATCTGCCCATGGTTTT
Organism: Prevotella pallens; assembly: GCF_900454935.1. NCBI lineage: Bacteria > Pseudomonadati > Bacteroidota > Bacteroidia > Bacteroidales > Prevotellaceae > Prevotella > Prevotella pallens. The sequence goes on along the minus strand of NZ_UGTP01000005.1, from coordinate 122,791 downwards.
AATGCTATTTGTTTCAATAGTGAGACGGCAGAGATTCCTGAGAATATTATCGAAGGGTTACAGCTTCGTTTTCGACATATTATCATATTATATGACACTGATGAGACGGGAATAAGAGAAGCCAAACAACAAACAAATGCACTCATTCAATATAAGGTTTTGAGCTTGACCTTACCATTGCAAGGGATTAAGTCGGAGAAAGATATATCAGACTTCTTTGCCTTGGGAAATAACTCGAATGACTTGAAAGCTCTCCTTTCTGATATGTTTACCAATATGTATTCGCAGACAATGATGATATTAAAATCTTGTGAAATCAACTACGATAATCCACCTGATGCTTCAAAATCAGTTGTGGCAGTCAATGGTGTTCCACTCGGAACCCAGGATAATCTGTTTTGTATCACAGGTGGAGAAGGAACAGGTAAGAGCAACTATATTTCTGGAATCCTTTCAGGCACACTTGGTTCGGAACGATTACAAGCTGAACAGACATTGGGATTAGAGATAACTGCTAACCCAAAAGGATTAGCGGTACTCCACTATGATACGGAGCAGTCTGAAGCACAGCTGCACAAGAACTTGGGAAAGACACTTCGTCGGGCAGGAGTAAAGGCAGTGCCAGAGTTCTACCATTCACTCTACTTGGCATCACTATCCCGCAAAGACAGGCTAAAAATCATTCGTGAGAGTATGGACTTATTCCATCACAAGCATGGTGGTATCCATATTGTGGTAATTGACGGTATTGCTGACTTGATACGCTCTGCCAACGATGAAACGGAAAGTATAGCCATTGTAGATGAACTGTACCGATTGGCAGGCATATACAATACCTGTATTGTTTGTGTGCTTCACTTTGTGCCTAATGGCATAAAGTTGCGTGGGCATATTGGTTCGGAACTTCAACGTAAGGCGGCGGGTATTCTCTCCATAGAAAGGGACGACAATCCTGAATATTCGGTCGTAAAGGCATTGAAAGTCCGTGACGGGAGCCCATTAGATGTTCCAATGATGCTCTTCGGTTGGGATAAAACTGAAGACATGCACGTCTATCGTGGCGAGAAATCGAAGGAAGATAAGGAAAAGCGCAAGACCGATGAACTCTTGCTTGTCATCAAATCTGCATTTCGGACCAAACTAAGGCTTTCATACCAGGAACTTTGTGAGGTGCTGATGTATGAAATGGAGATCAAAGACCGAACTGCAAAAAAGTACATTGCATATATGAAAGAGCAGCGCATATTGACGCAAGATACAAGTGGAAACTATCAAAAAGGAGAACTATGCCATACTTAAACGATACTTCAGAAACAGATTGGTGCAAACAATTGTTTGATAAACTAAAAACTGTCGAGAATAAACTCGACCAGTTACTTGTCCTGCAAGAGCAATCCGTCGACACAACTGTCCGTCCACCTTTGAAACCGGAATATCTGGATATCATAGATGTTTCTAGAATCTTGAAAGTTGAGCAAAAGACTATCTATAACTGGGTTTGGGCAGGTAAGATCCCATTTCTCAAAGCTAATGGTAGGCTGCTGTTTCTTCGTGAAGAGATTGATAGTATACTACGTAAGCGAGAGTGTAGGTAAATTCTCTCAAAAATTAGATTCTTTCAATATTCTTCTATTGTTCACTATTATTGAACAAAATTAATTTATTGAACAAAATATTTGGTGGCTTTGTATTTGTTCATTATCTTTGCAGTGTTCAATATTATTGAACAAGTAATAAATGATGAACAAGTATGGAAGAAATACATATTATAGAACAGGCAGTAAGTGCAATGAAGCAACAATGGGGAGAAAGTGGACTCAATATCACCTATGATTTAACCCCACAAAGTAATCCTATACTTAAAGGACGAGTTAACATCATAGGAATAGACTTTCCTTGCCTTGTAGAAAACGAGGTGAATAGTATCAACATTGGCCGCATTCAGGATTTGATAAAGGGGTGTGCTGAACTACAAAAGATACCTATTTTGCTTATAGCACGATATGTTCAACCAGGTGTTTATAACATTTTACGAACGGCAGGCATTAATTTTGTAGACACTGTTGGTAACTATCAAATCCTATATACAAAAGGTAAGAAGCTGATTTTTCAACTTTCTCACACAGGTGAAAAAGCACCTATAGCGCTTAACAAGGCTTATCCAATCTTTCAAGAAGCAGGCTTAAAAGTTATTTTTTATTTATTGCAAGATGTAGACAATGTGGGTAAAACTTTTAGGGAAATCAAAGAACAGTGCGACGTTTCGTTAGGTACTATAAAAAATGTACTTGATGAATTAGAAACTCGAAAGTTTGTATTGACTACTAAAAGAAAGCGTATACTGAAAGATAAACGCAGGTTGCTTGATCTATGGGTGGAAAACTATCATCATGTTCTTAAGCCAAAACTTTTGGTGAAGCATTTTGCCTTTCGAGATGAACAGTCTAAAACACAATGGGATAAAATAGTGTTGCCCGAAGGAATATGCTGGGGTGGAGAGTGTGCTGCTTATCAAGTAAACGGATATTTAATTCCACAAAAGTTTGAAATATATACCGATGTAGCTTGGGGTAATCTGATGAAAACAGGTGCCATGCGTGCAACAGAAGGAGAAATTACAATGTATCAGAAGTTTTGGAAAGGCAGTACAATGCCAATAATTCTTATTTATGCAGACTTATTAGGTGATGGCAATAGTCGTTCGATAGAAGCTGCAAATAAAATATTGAATGATGAGCTTTCAAATTTCAAGTAATAAGATAGACAATCCACTTTTGGTTGAACTATTAAGAACCGCCAGCGAATGTTTTAAGGAGGTAGGACAAGACTTCTTTGTAATTGGTGCAACTGCACGTGATATACTGATACAGCAATTAGTAGGCATTAGCTCTGGTCGAAAAACGAGAGATTTAGATTTAGCTATTGCTATCCCTAATTGGGAAGCCTTTGACGAAATAAAGCAGATGCTTTTGGCGCATGGTTTCACTAAGGATGAGAAAATGTATCAACGCTTCTATTATGGGGTTTATGAAATGGATATTGTTCCTTACGGAGATGTTGCAAAAGAAGATGGATATATTTATTGGCCACCAGAAGAAGATATTGCTATGTCTGTGAAAGGTTATGAGGAGGTACTAAAAGATGCTATAACCATAAGTATTGATAATGAATTTGACATCAAGCTAGCATCACTTCACGGACTTTTTATCCTAAAGTTTAATGCTTGGTTAGATCGTAACCTGCAAACAAATAAAGATGCTGATGATATGGGGTTTATCATTGAGAACTACTTCGTAGCCAACTTAAACAGGAGTGTGTACCAAGAAGTATTTGATTGGGACGATTTTGATGAGTTTATTGTCGGTGCATATTGGCTTGCCAATGACATTGTTGGTTTTCTCCCCATAAAGTATTTGTCCTATTATGAAAAATGTCTACAAAAGGAAATCACAAAAGAAGAGGACAGTAGGCTTCTTCAACAAATATTGGACAGTAACTCAGTTCTTCAGTATGAGCAAGTTTTATATGCATTCCAAAAAATGATAGAAGTTTTTAATAAGTTTACCCGATGAAGATATGTATTACTTTTCAAAGCATAGCAGCTAACGAAAAGAATGGAGACTTTATTCTTCTGAAGAAAATAGCAGACGGAACTTTGGTTTTACTTGCTGATGGTATGGGAGGATTAGATTTTCCTGAACAGGCGTCGAAAATCGTTTGTGAAGCAATCCTTGATTACTTTGAAAGTTACAAGGCGTCTGCCCCCTCAAAGATTATTCAAGAGAGCTTAGAATATGCCGATAAAACCTTACGCAAGGCATGCTACCAAAGAAAGTGTAAGATGGGTACTGCCCTCACGCTCGTGTATCTGACGGATAGCTTTCTCTATTATACTTCATTGGGTGATGTTCGTCTATATCATGAACATATTAATGGGACAATCACACTGCTGACGTCCGATGATGTAATCAACATTGGAGGTAAGAGTTACCTTACAGTCTGTATTAATGGAAGAGGGTACAGAACTCAAATAGAAGTATATCAAATGTCAGTACAAACAGGAGATCGCTTCATACTTTGTAGCGATGGCTTCTACAAAAAATATGATGTAAGTGAGTACTTGCAACAGAGAACTTCATCACCTTTACAATGTACGGAAGATGACTGTTCTGTGGTTGAAATTAATATAAAATAAAATGTTAGATTTCGACAGCAATATATATACTACCGAAATCTAATCTTCTATATATTGGAGAATTAGTGCCTCCATTTTGGACGAAAACCTTGTGAACGACCATCCTCACTGTCTTCATGTATCTTAGATTGTTTATTATCTATTTGGTTAGGTAGTCCACTTATGGATATGGATTTGTCATGTTCTACATCTCCTTTTGCCTCTTTATTGGTAGAAATTGTCAATGCAATCTTTCTGTCCAATTCAGCAGCTTTACTTTTAAATGAGCGAAGCTCGTCCTCTTTCTTCCAAGAACTGTTTGCAATGTTGGTGTAAACTTCTTTATTGGCCACAACCTTTGCCATTTCCTTCTCATGCGATTCTATCACCTTTGGAATACGCTCCAAGGCATTAATGAAGTTCTGACACGCAAGTTTCGGGTCAGTTGCCAACTTACCGTTATTATAGGTATAGTAGATACTCTCCTGCCCTTTCACAAAAAAGCGGTTCACCGAACAGTCGAACAAGTCCTTGGAAGTACTCTCTGTCTTGACCATAATGGAGAAACCATAGATTTCGCCAATTTTGTTGTACTCTCCTTTGGTGCGAGCTTTTTCGTCTATTTCCTGTAAACGTGCAGCAATAGTCTTAATGTCAGTACAGTCTTCCACACCTTTGATTGTCAGTTTATTTATAGGTGTACCTTCATCATCACGCTCCACACGCTTCTCATAGAGAGCTAAATCAGACTGTGCCTCCTTGATTTTATCCGTATGGAAGGACACGGAGCTGTCAATCTCTGCCAACTTGCCCGTTGCGGCATCACGCTCACGAAGGAAGTTCTTGCGCTCTGATTCCAAGGTGGTAATCTTCTTATCCAATCTTGCTTTCTCCAAAAGGTCTGTATTGCCAGAAAGCACCGCTACGTATTCGGAGAAGTTCATGCCGCTGTCCTCATCCATTGAACCCTCATCGATGGTGCGACTGCCAAGCGTATTCGTCTTCAGCTGATTGATGAACAGCTGCTTGTTGTGCAGCAGGTTAAACTTGTAGCTATCCAAGGAACGTTCCACAGCATAGATAATCACATCGACCTTGTTGTTCGCAAATTCCTTGGCGATAAGGTTTCCCTTGCGCACCGCTCGTCCGTTGCGCTGTTCCAAGTCTGAAGGTCGCCAAGGAGTGTCCAAATGATGGATGGCTACGGTACGCTGCTGTGCATTCACGCCAGTACCCAACATAGAGGTAGAACCGAAGATAATGCGAATGTCACCACGGTTCATCGCATCCACCATCGCCTTCTTAGCTTTCTCATTCTTGCATTCCTGAATGAAACGTATTTCGTAGGACGGGATATGATAGTCTTCTACCAGCTTACGCTTGATTTCCGAATAGACATTGAAGTCTCCACCGGGCTTATAAGTACCTAAATCAGAGAAAACGAACTGCGTACCTTTCTGTGCATCGTACTTTTGATAATAGTCATTGAGCATCTTGGCACAGTGACTTGCCTTGTTGTCGATATGATCTGAGTACCCATTTTCATCTATCATGCGTAAATCAAGGCTCATCTTGCGGGCATAATCAGTCATTAAGAATTAAGGGAAACAGAGGGAAACGCAAGGAATGTAACTATTTGAAATATCATCATTTAGCATTTCTCTGCTATTATAAGGGTAAGCGAAAACGAGCATCAAACGGCAGGAGTTCCGTTACCAAATCGTAACCCATCAAGGAAAAAGCAAAAAGGGGTTACGAATTGAAGCTAAACAACTGTTTCATAGGTTTTTATTCCTCATCTTTCATTTTTTTGCATCGCTCAGGAATACTTGTTCATCTGTACCTTTGCAAGCAAAGGAAATTTAGAAAAAACGACAGAAAAATGAAAGAAAACAAACTCAAAGTATCGTTCTTCGTTCAGGCGAAACGAACCGACAAGAAAGGACTTGTGCCTGTCATTGGGCGAATCTCCGTTGGCAGAACCCATTCGGGCTTCTCCACCAAGTGTAAGACTCCGCTCGCTCTTTGGGACAGTCGCAAGCAAAGGCTTATCGGCAAGAGTAGCATGGCTGTGTCCGTCAACCAGAAACTCGGTGAATGCACCGCACTCATCCACGCACGCTTTCATGAACTCAGCGAAAGAGAAGAATCCTTTACCGCCACAGACGTGAGGGATGCCTATCAGGGGCAAATCCACCGTCAGGCCTTGCTCTTGGAGAGTTTTGGGGAGTATCTCACACAGACAAAGGAACGTGTCGGTATCGACCGAGCCTTAAAGACGTTCAAACTCCGTACCTACCAACTCTCCCTGCTTCGTGAGTATGTGCAGAAGAAGCACAAGGTAAGCGACATTCCCCTTTCACAGTTGGACAAAGCCTTTATCGAGGGCTTCGAGTATTATCTCACTATTGACCGCAAACTGAAACGCAACAGCATATCGAGTACCGTGTCTACTTTGCAGACCATCGTCCGCATGGCGGTGAAGAAAGGTGTGCTGGACTTCTATCCGTTCTTGGGTTACAGTTACGAGCGACCAAAAGGCGAACCGAGAAGCATTACGCAGGAAGAACTTGAGCGCATCATCGACTTGGAGATTGAATGGGAAAACTACCGCATTGTCCGTGATTTGTTCGTCTTCTCCTGCTTTTCAGGGCTGGCTATCTCTGACGTGCGCAATCTCAGAGAGGAAAACATCGTCCTTGAAGAGGGTGAACTCTGCATCAAGGGCAGACGAATGAAAACCAAAACTCCGTATCGTGTACAGGTACTTCCTCCTGCTCTGGAAATTATGAATCGCTATAGAGGGATAAGGGCAGGCTTTGTCTTTGACGTTCCAACCACCGACGTTATCCTCAATGGCATGCACTATATACAGCGAAATATCGGTATGGAAACTCCGCTGACCTTTCACATGGCTCGCCACACCTTTGCTTCACTTATCACACTCTCTGCAGGTGTACCTATTGAAACGGTAAGCCGTATGCTCGGACACACCAACCTGAGAACAACACAGGTATATGCAGCGGTTTCCTCCGAAAGGATCCATCGGGATATGCAGATAGTGCAGCAGCGCATACAAGATACATTCACCTTAAAACTTTGACATTATGGCACGAAGCACATTCAAGACACTATTCTATATCAATCGCTCCAAAGAGAAAAAGAACGGCAGCTGCCCGATTATGGGACGCATCACCATAGACGGTGAGCAGGTGCAATACAGCACGGGCAAGGAAATCGCTCCCGAACTTTGGGACAGTCGTAAGGGACGGTGCAAAGGAATAGGCGAAGAAACAAAAGAAATCAACCGCTATTTACAAAGCAAAGAGGAACAAGCCAAAGCGAAGTATCAAGAATTAGTTTGGCAACGTGGCTATATCACCGCCGAGCTCCTCAAACGTGAACTCATGGAAGAAGACAAGCCCAAAGGTTTTCTTTTGGAGGAAGCACGACTTTTCATAGAGGAAAAGCGCCCATGCGTAGGACTGACGATTGCCAAGCCGACTTTTGCTAATTACATCTATGCAGCACAGCTCATTAAGTCCTATCTGCGTGAACGCTTAGGTCAGGAAGATATTCGATACGCACAATTGGACTATGCCTTTATCGAGGGATTGGACTTCTACCTTAAATCAGAGCGCAACCTCTCCCTTGCCACCATTCAGATTGTAGTCATTTTCCTACGGAAACTCATCGGCATCGGTCAGCAGAAGAAATACATCCGCATCGATCCATTTGTGGATTACAAGGCAGAACTGCCACACCGCACACGCAGGTATCTCACAACAGAGGAACTGCAGCGGGTACTGCAAACTCCCATCATTGACAGACAGTTTGAGCGAGCAAGGCAACTCTTTCTTTTCTGTTCCTTCACCGGTTTGGCTCGTGTGGATATGCAACGGCTCAAACCAAAACACATTATCCATAATGCAGACGGAACAGAGGAAATCCGCATCAAAAGGCAGAAAACAGACGTGGAAGCCATCATTCCACTCCTGCCCATTGCCAAGCAAATCCTTTCGCTCTATATCAAGGATAAGAAAGCGGACGACTTGATATTCCCCAATCTCACAATAAGGAAAGCATCTTTTGCGTGTGTAAACATCGGTCAGATATGCCGAATAGATAAGGGCTTGACCTTCCATATGGCACGCCACACATTCTCGACCACGATATGTCTTTCAAATGGCATATCAATGGAAACGCTCAGTAAGATGCTCGGACACAGTAATATCGGTACGACACAGATTTATGGAAAGATAACCGACCATAAGATACAAGAGGATATGACTGCACTCACAGACAGGGAGCATACTGTATTTGAGGGTTATTGTGAGTCGATAGCACGGCAGAACGTTCCATTGCAATAAGCATAAAAAGGAAGTAATTACCAAACATTTATTATTCACGATTGAAAACCAAACGATTATGAAAGAGAACAACAAACAGGAACTTTCCTACTTTCGGTTGAAATTAAGAAGTTATATGAGTGAGCATCACCCCGAAAGATTGCACGACACGGAGTTTATCACCACACGAGCAGACATGGCTCTCACTGCTTTCTGCGATGCAGTGGCACAAGGTTTTTCGCACCTCGAAGCAGAGAGCATAGCAAGTGAGGTATTGTATCAAGGTTTGCACTTTTCCAAGTACGACACGCTTGTTTCTGTCTTGGAGAACGAGTTTGAGAGGGAACTGCCTGCACCACTCCCTGAGAAGCTTGCACCCATATTGTTGTCGAACAAGGCTGTTCAAGCCACATTCGACAAGTTCGGTTTGACGGACACATTTGCCGCAAGCGGACAATACGACCGTCTTTACACCGAACTCACAGGCACGATTGTGCTGCTCATCGAGAGCAATCATTTGCCAATAATCGGTCAGACGGAGGAAGCAAGCCCAAAGGCGTTGTAAGCAAAGGCACACGCAAAGTCCCTGATGCCGTTTCTTATCGTGCAAAGGTACAACGGCAGCCAATCTGCCCTGACAAGGTCAAGTCCTGCGGATGGAGAGAAGAATCTCCACCGCAGGATTTTTCTTTTCAAGTTGGTATTGCCATTTTCAATATTCGTGCGGTCGTATTCATCTCTCCCAACCTTGCAGGGCTGGGCTGCCGTAGAGAGTATAGGCACGACAAGAATACGGCATACTCAGGCTCTTTGGACGCAAGGCGTAACAACCAACAACAGATAGGACTGACGATAATACGGACAATCTGTTGTTTGTACAATTTGTTGTCATGACTATCTGTTGTCAAAACTATATATCGTCAAAATAATCTATCGATAAAACTATCTATCGATAGTTCTACATATCGATTTGTCGAACTATCGAACTGTCGAGAGAATAATTGCTATGTGATAAAAGGAAAGAACCGGCACCTCTTCTCATTACCGCAATCATACCATTCTTATACAGAACATAAGAGTTTTTCAGCGACAGCTCCAAATCTGATAGGGAAAACTACCAGCCTTTGCGCTTAAAGCTTATGAACTTTCTATGAAAAGCTTATAAGCAATCTACAAAAAGCTTATAAGTAATCTGACAAAAGCTTATAAGTAATTTATAAAAAGCTTATAAGCTTTTTGCTAAAAGCTTAAGAGCTTTTTGGCGAAAGCTTAGGAGTTTTTCAGACTGACAGACTAACTTCTCTTCTCTTCCTTCTATTTCCTTGCTTTTCTGCGTTGCTTTGTTCAATGTAGTTCTACGCTTACCTTTGCACACAACAATAGTGGCAACAGACTGTATATGAGTTTGTTTGCCGAGTAACAATAACGTAATCAAAACAAAAAGAATGCAATGAAACTCATTATTATCGACCGCAAAGCATGGGAGCGGCACTGCTCCGACTTTGCAGACTTTATTCATCGTATCGAACAACTCATCGGCAATCCGCCCAAGACCGAGCAATGGCTCGACAACGAAGCCGTATGCAAGCGTTTGGGCATCAGCAAGCGTACCCTGCAATCTTATCGGGATACAGGCAGAATACCCTTTTCCATCATTGGGCATAAATGTTATTACAAGGAGAGTGACATCACAAATTTACTGAACGCAAACAATGAATGAATTATGTCGGAGAATGAAATCATTACGCAGGAAGACCCTCAGATGCAGTTGTTTTCACAACTGATGGAAGGGATATTGAAGAAATTGGAGCGTTATTGCGCTACCGCCCGTCCGATGCTGGGCGGAGAGGTTTACCTTACTGGCGAGGAGGTTTGCAGCCAATTACGGCTCAGCACACGCACGCTCCAAGAGTACAGAAATGCAGGAATACTTCCTTTCTACAAAATCGGAGGGAAGATACTTTACAAACAGAGCGACATACAAACAATGCTTGAAAGGCATTATAACGCAATACCCAAGAAATTATGGCAAGAATAGATGAACGAAGGAAACAACGTCTGGAACAAGCCCTTCGAGATATGGGCAATTATGGCGTTAAGCTCCGCAAGCCCGAAGAGTTGCCCGATTTTGATCAGCCCGTAGATTATGAAGAGGAAAAGAAAAGATTTGAGCCTGTTAAAGTTGAGGAACAAAATGACAAGGAGAGTCATAAGGACTATTCTCAACCGTCCTATCAAGAAACAGAGTTGTCACCAACGGAAAGGGCTACTTCTACCGAAGAGAATCATCAACGAATGGGAAAAATAAGGGACAGGAAGCAATTATCCGAGTTTCAGGGGAAATATCTCCAGCCCTTTCGCAACAGCCACCGCAAAGCCGTGTATGTATCAGAGGAAACTCAACGAAAGTTGGACTTCGTGGTGAGGAAAATCGGTGAGCAGGGAGCAAGCGTTTCAGGATATGTGGAGCAGGTGCTTCAAGAACATCTCGACCAATACAAAGATGATGTGGAAAGATGGCGGAAACTCTGAAGTACTGCATTCCTCGAATGCAAGCCTACGCTGAGTTACTGTATTCAGAGAATGCAGTAACACGGCATGGGTTTATAATCCCATTTTCTACATCAGCAAGGTGTGTCTTTGTCCGACAAACTGCCGTTTGTCCCACAAAGACCCTTGCCCCGAAAGGGGATTAAATCACTCCAAAGTCGTGATTAGACAACAAACAAAACAACTAAGATTATGCCTAAATTAGAAATAGCCAACAGCAACCGTTACGGACACCGAAATACCGTAGAAGTGCCACGCTGGGACAGATGGGACACCCGTATGCCCAATATGAAAGACCAACTGCGTGCCATCGACCTATACAACAAATCCGGGGCAGTAAGCAAATCTGATTTTGTTCGCGCACGCATTCTTGGGGAGAGTTTCAAAGTTATAACGGTGGATAAGTCCGCCGTGGAGTATTACCGCAAGCTCTCCGAACTCACAACTCAAGTACATAGGATTGGGACAAACTATAATCAAGTAGTACGTCTGATGCACCTTTATACGGCAGAGAAAAACATACAGGCATTGTTGCGGGAGCTTATTGGTTTGACAAAAGAACTCACTGCCTTACAAGAGAAAACAGTGAGTTTAACCATTGACTATCGAGAGAGATAAGGAATGTGCGATGGAATTATATGTCTCCAAGCATTTTTGCAGTAGATTATCCGATGAGAAGACTATCTAAAAGAATTTGGTTCTACGAAGCAACATTTTAACGATTAAGAATGTTTATCTTATCTAGAATTTCTATCATTCTTCTTTGTTTTGTTGTATTCATCTTTAGTCATTATCCCCTTGACTGCTTCATTTGGGTTTGTTGCTTCCTTATAGAATATCCAATGAACGATAGCCTGAGAACCATAAACTGAGGTATATGCCTGAACGAAAGTCCAACCTTTGTCAGACATGTAATTACCTGCATCAACCATACTGTTAAATGGGATTTCTTCTCCTTCTTCATCAACCAATTGTTGTTTACTTTTAAGTCCACCCCATGCAGAATACACGGGATTGTTTCCAAAATCAAAAACAATTTTTAGGCCCGATGATAGTTCTTTCTCAATCCCTTTGACTTCGCAATAGTATTTCTTGGTTTGAGCTAACATGGTGATGGATGATATTATCATTAGAAAAATAAGAAATGATTTTTTCATACAATTCCTGTTATATTATAAATATTTGTAGTAATTTTTATTTCTTTGCAATTAGTTTTCTTTCCTGGAAGTATTCAGAAGGAGAATAGGACTATGAGATATTGAATCATACTTAGGTGCTTTATAAACACTATTCCTCTCCTTTTAACCGCTTTATTTCTCTATCAAAATCTGATATATATTCAGCATCTTGTTTGTGACGGAATACTTCATATTCTTGTTCTGCTTTCAACTTGGCCTCTAAAGCAGAGACACTCCCTGGTCCTTCAAGCAAAGGACGTCCTGCAATCGTAAGAAATCCATCAAGCAATGTACTCCATTCGTGCATGGTCATGGGTATTTCCTGCTCAGCGCGATCTTCTGCCAAATCAAGATAGGCAGATACAAGGCGATTAATGGCTGTCATATGTTTTTGGTCAAGGTAATTCTTGGCAATCAGTACATCAGATTTCATCACCTTTCCGTCTGGGGCATGTCTCCATGTAGTCAGTCCCATATGAGGCTGGTTAGCATCAGCCTTTCCGTAGATAATTTCGGCTGCCGTTTGTCCGGAAATAGCCCAATGCAACTTATTCTGCACTGAAGCAAAGAAACACTTTGTCTCTGGCGCTTGTTTGTCGTAGTCTATCGACAGCGCATAAATATCTGTAATTTTCTGATAGAAGCGTCGCTCGCTGGCACGTATCTCCCGAATATCTTCCAGTAATTCCTTAAAATAATCGTGTCCAAACTGTTCTCCTTGCTTCAATCGTTTTTTATCAAGTACATAACCTTTGGTTATGAACGAATTAAGCACTTTCGTAGCCCATTTTCTAAAGCGTGTCGCTTGCTCTGAATTTACTCTATACCCTATTGCAATAATGGCATCTAAAGGGTAGAATGTGACTTCCCGTGTCACTTGACGAGTACCCTCATTTTGAACTATTCGGAATTTCCGAATAGTTCCCTCTTCTGATAACTCCCCAGTGCTGAAGATATTTTTTAAGTGTTCATTAATGGTACTAACATTTACATTGAATAGCTCAGCCATGCGCTTTTGTGTAAGCCAAAAAGTACCATCCTCATAATGCACTTGTATGTTTACATCGCCATTGTCATTAGTATATAATATAATACTGCTCTCCATAATTGAATTGTCTGATTTTTAGAATGTAAAGTTGCATTTTCTTTTATTATACTCTTTCACCAATATTATCGCTTTCCGTAGCATTGTCCATTAGACGATCAATGAAAGCTTTATTTCTCAGTTCTGCACGTTCTTTTAAGACAGAGAACTGGATTACCTCCATATATAGAGAACCATCAATATTTGAACCACTATCATCTGGTACGGTTTTCATTGGACGAAAGAGATAATCTAAATTAGGTGCAGTCTTAAAATCACCATCCGCAGCTCTAACATCCCTCTTCTCTAAACTTTCACCAATAAGGTAACCATAAAAGGTAAGAAATTTATATTCTGGTTTAGTGAAATTCCTAAGGAAATAGGCATACTTAGATATCTGAAGTAGGCAATCTGCCAAATTTACATTCGGATTTTTAAACTCTATAATAACGCATTTTCCTTCCGATGGAAACAAAAGCACATCCGTCCGCATTCTCTCACGATTTTCGCCTAAAGATGTAAGATAACGTTGTTCCTCTTCATCAAAATCATCTCTGAAAATTCGTTCGTTATTTAATTTCACCTTTGATAACATACTTTCAGAAGAACCTTTGAAATACATATATTCTTCATTAATCACCCATAGGTCACTAGTAAGTGGATTGTCGCTATGTTGCTTAAAGATTAGGTTATGAAGAAGTTTTTCATCCACATTTCTTTCAGTAGCATCTTGACAGACTAACATACGCTTTAGAATTTTATCCATCAGTTCTATCACCATTTTTCTGCGTGCAACGTATTTAGAAAGTGTAGCACGATTCTGAATAGGCAAAGACTCGACTAATTGATCAACAATATTTGAGAGTTTGCCTTGATAGTCATCTGAAGAAGGATCTAACTTATTTAGATTTTGAATGCTGTTTTCATATGACGCACTTTCTTTTGCCATTATCTTGGCATCATACGCATAAGCCTTCTTAAACACCTCATCCACGCTATCGCATAACGAAACATCCGCTAAAGCTTCTTCGGAAAGTAAGTAGTCTCTTTTTAATTGCTCGATCTTTTCATGAAAATGTTCATTTTGAATTGATATTTCTTGGTAAATTTCACGAGCTTTATTGTTAACGCCGTCTTGTATGTCATTCAATACAATTTGTTCATCAATATAGCCTTGTGCCTTGGCTATTTTTTTAAAATCAGTTTTATCGATAATTTCAATGTTACCTCGCTCATCACTGTCAAGTGCATCAAAGTAATCACTTTTAAGTAAAAACAAGTATCTATAGCCATCTAAGGATGCATTGGGATCTATGCAAGTTAATTTGATTTTGGTTGTTTCAGAAATTTCATTCTTACTGGTAATTTTAATCGCACTCGCAGGAAGAATACTTGAGCTGATTTTATATGGTAAAACGTTAATAGATACCGAGGTGTTCTCCACGTTTTCTATACGTTTCATATCTTCCGACATCTTGCACACTGGTACCGAGATAGTTATGTCTTTTTGTGTTGGTTCAGGAATTTCATCTGCAGCGATTCTTTCGCGGTCTTTTTCTATCCCCCCAACAAAATATATGATATTGATAGATGGGAAAGACGACTTTATATTACAAAAGGCAAGCAAATAATGATTAAACAAGGCTTTTTTAATGTCTTCACAACCTAGTTCCGCATATATTTTAGCATCCTTGGCTTCTATAGGATGTGCCATTTTGACAGTGGTTTTCACTTCTTCTCCATCTACAGGAGAAGGCTCTTCTGTCTTATACAGAATCGTGTTGTTCCTTAAAAAAGGGTTTGTTTTTGAAAGTGCAAACTTTCTTTTCATTGTACGTGTACCATCCCAATATATACTATCAAAGTTTACATATTGGAAAGAGTGAATCATCTGGATACGACCAGAACCACGATTGTTAAAGCCCTTTGTATCATCCTTATAAATAGAAAGTCTATCAAAGTTCTTATTATCGAAACCAATACCATTATCTTCAATTGTAATATCTGCGAGTGTCACACGGTCACCACCCAAAGAAGCGTTAAAATTTAATATGATATTGATATAAGGAGCAAACTCAACATTATTTCTCTGTCGCAGCCTTATTGCTTCAAGACTATTTGTAAATCCCTCGAATAAGGGTTGAAAAATATTAGCAGATTTTTTTATACTCTTTAAAATACCCGACCATCTAAGATCTTTATATTCTACAAATTTATTAGCATCTTCGAACATAATTGAAGTTATTTAGGTTACATTTATTTTGTTTTTGCCATCTATTGCCTTCTGTGCATCCTATAAAACTCTTCATTCATATAATTTTTTCATATAGCTTTCTGAAATTAATTCTCCAGGTTGCATCTTTAAGCGATAGATTAATACTTGCATTTCGCCAAGAGGTATGTAAGTTGAAAGTTTGAGCTTCAAGCAAGGACTTCCTTTCGATGAGCCGAAATATACTTTCTCCACCTTGTAATATCCATCAATAGCCCCTGCCACCATTGGCAAGAAATATTCGATATCCATCAGGTTGATAGTGGGAATCTTTTCCATGACGTAGGTGGTGGCTTGATGATTGGCAAACGCTTCAGATTCTCTGTCTGTTTCGCGCACAAAGCCTGTAAGCACATTCTTTACCTCTTTCTTAGGGATGGGGTCCAAAGTTCCCACTTGCCCCAATACTGGAATGTTCAAATCCGAATCAAGCGTGAAAGAAGGACTTACATGAAAAAAACGCTCCACATTCTCTATCATCGCATCATTGTTTGCCACCTCGTTCGCTATCACCTCGGGGCGTATTTTTATTTGCTCCCACAATCCGTTATCCCCCTTCTTTAGCAATGCCAAGATAAGGTAGTTGCTGTTTGCATGCGGACGATACAGTTTGCCATTCAGCAAATGGAAGTTGTTTTGAACGTATTCATGGCAATCCATTCCATCGCGTGGCTGAAGGATGCGGAAGTCATATAGCTTGTTCAGCGTGGCTTGAATCCTCAATCTGAATTCCTTCCGCACATAGGCCCGCCAGTTCGATTGCTGACGTTTGTTATCACGTCCATATAGGGACACGATAAAAAGGAAATTAACATCGTAGTGACACAGCAGCAGCGTGTCTCTGTCAAACAGTCTGTTCTCGTACTGCCTGTTGAGTTGCACATTCCTATCTTGGCTGTTCAATGTTCCCTCGTTGAATGATAGGAATTTATCACCGCTGTTCGCCCTGTTGGGGATTCTGGCACTAATAAAGAAATTAGGAATGGGATTGTAGCCCTCTGTGAGTGCATCACGCAGTTGCGGTTGTTCGTTTGCTGCACCATCCAAAAACAGGTTCAGGTTCCACTGAATCACATTCTTGGCGTAGGTGTATTGCTTGTAAATGGAATTTGTACCCAAATGCACCGCATCGCTCTTCGTGCGCTTGTAATACTTGCTGTCGCCTATATAATAGGTCAGTTCGGCAGGAATGTCGGATTGTTCTATGAGCCCTTGCCCAATAAACATATGGTCAACCAACTTGCCATCTTTTTGTTCCAACAGTTCCTTTGGTAAGTCTTTTTTGTCGTTTCCACCAATAAGAGCATCAATCATCACCTCAAAAATGTGAGCAAAGTCCTTGGTCAGCAGATAGTCTGTTTCAATTTGGTTCATGGCAATCTTGTACTCTCTGTCAAAGAAGGCATAGCACAAATCCCAAATCCGCAACGCCTTGTCGCTGAAATATTTATATTTTATCTGTTTCAGTCTTTTACACCCAATATTCCGCTCTATATATGCCCTTCGTAACCTTTCAATACCAATCAAAGGATATTGTATATTGATTTCAAAACTAAAACCATGCGTCTGCTTGATATAGTTGAGAATGGAGAAATAGATAACAAGCAGCTCTTCATCGAAGTTCATAACTTTTTTCTTGTTGATGGGCGAAACATAAATAGGCTTTCCTCTTTGAATGATGGCAGGCGAATTCGCAATGGTTTTCGTCCACTGAATTTTATTATTCCCCGAATGCAGATTCTTTGCAATAAAGGTGAAATAATCTTGATTGTCCTTATTGAAATCTCTCAAGGCTATAATAACATCGAGCAGCGTGTTGTGTTTTTGCTTTCTACCACTGCTTTCTTTTTGATGCTCCCTGCTTTCAAGAATGTTGTCATTGTTCGTTTTCCGATACACGCTGATGGTGCGATAAATCCAAATGGAAAGGTTGGACAGAAATGCCTTGTACTCTTTGCACCCTTCTTCCGTAAACTTCTCCTTTATCCGCTCATTCTCAAAGTCTATAATCTCCAATGGCGAAGCTCCGAAAATGGTGTCGGTTTGATCGTTGCTTTCCGTTTCACCAGTCAGCACCACTTTGGGCAAGAAGAACACTACATCCTTGGCAGTCTTTGAATAGCAGTACCCCACATAGGTGAACAATTGTGTCTTTTCTATTTTGGGAAACGACACAATGCCTTCAAGAATGTCCTTCACAGTCAAGCCACCTCTAACATTGTAATTGAGTGCGTATGGGTATCCTTCTATAAATAATAGCATTGAGGGAGCGTGTTTAGTTTACTTTTTCAACCTTTAAATTCCATTCAGCAGGAATAGCAGAAATCAAATTGTTTATAATAACTTTTCCGCCCCATCCGTTCGTAGATACATAAATTTTTTCTCCATTGCAATCTATTATTTCCACTCTCGGTTCTATATCCCTCCTTAGTTCGTATTCAGCTTGAGTTTCGATAAAGTGAGACACAAATGTTCCAAGGGCTTTCCAATTATTAACAACTTCAGTTGCGGTCAATGCAGGGTGACTCGCTATGTACTGCTTCACTAATGTTGCAGCTGCCATTCTCTTAGCCACCGGTATACCTCCATTTATGGAATATTTTGTATAATCCTTTGATGGATTGGAATCACCATCTTGATTATCCTCAATGCCTGTTTCATTTGTTGTATCAGAAAAAAGTTCTATGCCAAGCGTTTCCAGCATTTGTATAAGCTTTGTTTGCCCCTCTGCACCATATAATTCCGAAAAAGACACCTCTCCCGTTTCGCTTGTCATGAAAATATCGCCCTCACCATCTTTACATACATCGTTCCAAAGATAGAAAAGCACTTTGTTTAGCAGCATTTTTTCTGTAATAATGCTATCGTGAGGATTCACAAAATAGTCGCCCAGCATCTTGTCTTCGCTGTGCGTTGTGTCAAAAATCCTCTTATTGATTTCTTCTTGGAACGATACCCAAGAATACTCCTTGCTACCAACTACGATTTTCCATTTTTTATTCTTATATTTGATGGGTTCATACTCCCAATCCCATCTGCGCTTGAAGGCACTATCAATGGGGAATAAACTCTGGTCGCTGGTGTTCATCGTTGCTAGGATGAAGAGGTTTGCAGGTAGGTGCAGTTCACCATCTTTAATTCCGTCGTTCTCTGTCCCCAATGTCTCTTTCAAATAAGCCTTGAGATCGGTGTCTGCCTTGATAGTGTAGCTCGACTCGCCTTCAGCATTTCTGTCCAGTAGTTGAAACAAATCACCGAATATCTGTGCGCAATTACCACGGTTTATTTCCTCTATTATCAAAAAAACATCCTCATCCGTTTGGTAAGCACGCACATAAGCATTGAGGAAAACCTGTGGCACAAAATGATAGCCTATTGTCTTATCAACGATAGGTTCATTCTTCTTTGCTTGTGCCAGATCATCGTCCTCGTAGTATTTGGTCTTTACCCCTGCATCTGTGTAGCGGTATTGTTTCTCTATAGCAGGCTTGTAAGCCCCCACAAAAGTAGCGTAATCGCTATCAGGGTGGAAAGTAGTGCGGAAGATGTTTTCTTTTGGCACATCATTGCTTTCCAAATACTCTTTTATTTTATACGACTTACCTGTACCTGGTGCACCATAGTAGATTACCTGGTGGGGAAGGTTATTGCTGTGATATGATACCTTCATTATACTAGAAGGGAATAGTCCTGCTATATCTTCATCTGTTAGTAGAGATGGTGATGTTGAAAAAGGACTCTTAATCAGCTTTTCTATTTCTTGATGATAATTCTCTGTGTCAGGCATTAATAAGTTTATCATTTCAGAAGAAACTATTTGTTTTAGCGTGTTTTGTAAGCGAGCAAAAACAGAACTTTCTTGAAGAATAGCAACATCTCTATTTATCCAAATAACTAAAGCAGCTTTAACCTTATCCGTTTCTAAATAAGAATTTATGTTCTGATAGAGCCCTGAATCTTTTATCAAAATTCCATCACGAATGCGAAACAAAGGAGAATTACCCCGTTTTGGATAATCAAAACGATTTGTTGGATTAATTAAAGAGGCTTTTACCTGCCCTGCTGAATAAAAATTACTCCCTACATTATAATCGCCATTGTGATATTTGAGTGGATAATAAAAATTAGGAGTATAGAATTTTTCCCGGACAGAACAAATCTGTCCAACAAAGCTCTCAAAAAGTTCTTTATCGTTTTTTTCTCTTGAACTGCACTCGCTAATTCCTTTTTTATTGCAGAACATATCTAATGCAATAAAGTATCTTATTGCACTAACTTTTTGTGTAGCCCCTTGTAAATTGGGATCTGGAGAAATTGATGATAATACTCTATACGCATTGAGTATATCCTGCTTATTTATGTAATCCATAATTGCTTATAGTTTTTATTAAAGCCGATGCTATAACCCATCCTAAAACAGGTGGTACTGCATTTCCAATTACCTTGTAGCGAGATTGTAATGGAATAGAATCAAAATGATAATTATCAGGGAAAGATTGAATTCTTGCAATTTCGCGCACAGTGTACCTCCGATTTTCTATTGGATGAGTAATTCCACAATTCTCTGGCTGAGCTGATGCTGTTATCGTCCCATTTATTTCGCCCAATGCAAAACGCCTATAGAACTTTGGAGCATGATATTTTTGGGGGTTGTCATAAATTCGTTTAAACCTTGGAGGTAATTTTTCGTAAGGAATGTCCTTCCACGATTTCCCCTCTGTAGAAATTTGGGGTATCTCTGTTATATGGAATGGTTTTGCAAAGAAAGACAGATATTCTTTACCAGTTTTGCAAGGACCAATCATATCAACCATATACTGTGTTGCAGCAGTATACTCCCAATACTCTGACCCGCTTACGCCATTGAGATTCTGGAGTACACTTCCAACTAAAAGATTTTCATAATTGCCGTGGCAGAAAGATGGAATATTATGGTCTACAACAATATTAGCCATTTCGGCAAAATCAAATGTGGGTAAATTACGCTCTGTTCCGATTATTAGAACTCTGTAACGTGATTGGGGAACGCCATAATCTTTTGCACAGACCAAATGAATTGCAACATTATATCCCATATTTTCCATTCTGTTTTTAATTTCTTGTGGAACGGTTACACCCGAAGGCATTTTTGAAGATAAGATGCCGCGCACATTCTCAAATACAAAAGCTTTAGGTCGTTTCCCTATCTGAATTTTTGACTTCAATATTCGTTCACATTCTTCAAATAATGTACCTCGACCATTGTCATCATGGATTCCTTTTCTATTTCCAGCATTTGAGAATGGTTGGCAAGGGAAGCCTGCCAAAAGAATATCGTAATCGGGAATTTCTTCAACATTAACCGAACGAATATCCCTTAAAAGGCATTTTGCGTGATTATTTTTGGCCAATAAAGAATTAGAATTATAGCAGGTTGCTGCATCTGTATCAAAATCATTTGCAAATACAATTTCAGTAGGTAATTCCGGATAAGATTTCCCCATAAAATCGAATCCTCCTATAAATCCCAAATCTAATCCTCCACAACCAGAGAACAATGACGCTATCTTTATTTTATTTTTCATCTTTAACGAGCCTATTATTTATAAGGTTCTACCAAATCTTCAAGTGTAACGTCTAAAATCTTGGCGATATTGATAAACTGTGCAACAGAGGGTTGCATCTTGTTTGTAGACCATCTTGACACAGTCATTTCCGTAACGCCTAATTGTGCAGCCAACCACCGATTGGTGATGTTTTTCTCTGCCATGACAACGCGTAGTCGATTTGGATAATTGTTCATGCTCATATTTAGCACATCATATTATACTTAATTTGTGCAAAGATAAACATTTATCTTTAATTATCTACTTGATTGTCAGAATTATCTCTGAACAAAAACATTTAATATAGTTTATGAGGTTTTTTATAGTTTAATTTATTACCTTTGCACATATTACTTCGTGTGTTCTTTGAGGTGTTGCAGAATAAAGAAGGAGTAAGAAACTCGCTCGTTTCCATCTCGTAACCCATTTACCCTTTATTCATTCTTATTTTATTGATTATCTGAAAGATACAATATTCTTGAATCTTTTGCGGGCATAGTCTGTTGCAATCAGCATCTTTGCCCTTTCCTCGCTCTCACTCAGAGGTGCTCGTCCCAAAAGCGTGGCATCACCACTCTTAGCAAACTCCATCAGTTTGCCGATAAAAACTTCCTGCTCGGGTGTCGGTGGTATGTTATGCAGTATCTCGTTCTTCTCCGGACGGTCGATACCGATGTCCTTGGCAGTGCGGAAATCGCAAATCTCCGCATAAAATCATTTCACGAATAGTAAAATCCTGATTATTAGACGTCTGAGAAGGATATGTGTTAAAGGGGGAACGAATAAGAAACGAGCAAGTTTCTTTCCAATTCTTTATTCTGCAATGTCTCAAAGAACCTTCTGTTAATGCTGCAAAGATAGCAATTTTCTCGTAGAAAACAAAGTGGACGGGAAGAAATTGGACTATAAACTTTGAATTTCTTACATCTTAGTTAAATTCTCTTCATAGTCCTTTTTCGATGAGATGTTAATATCGATAAGATATTGATAATCAGAATATTTTTTAATAAGTCAGTTCTAATTGAGTGTCGTAACTATGAAAACGAAGCCTTCTCAAATAGCCATAAGATGCAATATGGTGCAATAAAACAAAAAAATCCTCAAAAATAAATTCTGATTTCTTTGGATTTCTCAAGAAAGTTATATACATTTGCCAATGAGGATATAACTAATAAACAGGCTTATGGTCGTAGCTCATTCTTTGAATGGATTTCACTCTCCGTCTACGAAATATATCCTTCTTATTCGTGGCGTTTGAGTGTTGGCTGAAATTAGGGCAAGATAATTTCAGCCATATAGGTTTATTGCACATTCTGAGTTATCCACTTTTTAATGCTTATTAATTTTACAGGCCCATGAGACGATATTTACTCCCATCGCCCGACCATCCGGAAAATAACGTGAAGTACCATTACTGTGGTATCAACTCTTCTTACAACCGTAACGGCAGATTGATGCTTCGTGAGGACGGTAGTGGTGCTATCGAGTATTACTACGGCAGCAATGACGGCGAGAATTTTCTAAACTGTTTTTTATATAATTTTTTATTCATGAAAAAAATACTCATATTATTGGGCTTTTGCATTCTCTCATGTAGAGGATTCAGCCAAAGTGTTCGTTTCGCTTACGATGAGGCTGGTAATCGGGTTAAGCGAGAAATTGTTATTAGCAAACAGAAAGCTGGAGCCCAAGCTTCTACTTCAGACGGAAAAAAGGTATATTCCGATATGCTTGACGATGTAGAGGTTAAGGTGTACCCCAATCCAACCAAAGGAAATCTTAAGGTTGGAGTGTCACATGCTGACTTACCGTTCACAGTTCAAGTTTTTTCCTCGGCTGGACATGTTGTTGGAACATATAAATCCAACAACGGTTATGTTGACGTAGATATAACCAATCAGCCTAATGGACTGTACGTGTTGGTTATATCTATGAGCGGGAAAGAAAGTACATGGAAAATAATTAAAACGAACTGAATATGAGAAAAATTTATTTGGTATTTGCTTTTTTGTGCATACAAAAAGTTTGTATACATGCGCAAAACGAACAGGAACGATTTGTCAACTGGAATGACGAACAGTATTCTATGTATGAGGACTCCATATACAAAGCTTTGTATGCTCCTGTCATCGCATACAAAGAAGAGACTCCTGCATTAACCGTCAACAAGTCTTTAAGGAAGAGCAGGAGTAAGATGCCTGTAAATATTGTGGGACTCTCGAACGTGCCAAACACCAAGTCCATAGATACATCGAAAGGGGTCGGAGAAATTCCCATAAAATCAGGCATCAGTCAGACTGGCGCACGTACATATGAAGTACCTATCAGTGTCTGCAAGGGAATGAATGGCCATCAGCCTACCCTTTCGTTGTCATATAATAGCCAGCAAGGTAATTCTGTTATGGGCATGGGATGGAATATAGGAGGCTTATCTAAGATTGTCCGTACTGCCCACTCAATCCACTATGATGGTAAAACGCAAGGTCCTTCAATGAACATGCAAGATGCATTTGTGTTGGATGGTATCCGTCTCATTAAGACGAATACTATTTCTAACTATCAATTGTACGAATCTGAACAAGGAAATATAAAAGCTAAAGGATACTGGACAGATAATGACGTCAAATATTTCGAGGTATTCTATCCGAATGGAGCTAAAGGTGTATATGGCTTTCAATCCAATAGCCAAAAAGTCGTAAGCTATCCTTTGACTTCATTGACTGATTATAATGGAAATGTTATATCTTACTCCTACAATCTTTCCAATAATCACTATGTAATCAGTAAGATTTCATATAACAATTCGTCTGTGGAGTTTAAATACAAAACTTCACGTCAAGACCCCATTACTATGTATTGTGGAGGAATTAAAATATATGAAAACAGCCTATTGGATGAAATTACAATTAGATTAGGTGGCAATACGATATGCACTTACAGTTTCAGCTATTCTGTAGTAAATTCACATTCATTCCTTACTAAAATCAACTATTCGTCAGGGAATTCGTCTTATAATCCGCTGGAGTTCTACTATGGTCAGGGACCTGTGTCTACAACATTTGAAAAGGATACGACGCAGCTCATGGAATGGTATAATTCTTCAGACCCAAACATGATTAAGGTCATCAAAGGAAAATTTGACTATTTCAATGGTCAAGATGGTCTTATTGCTCTTCCTAATAAAAATCCATACTGGAAGCATTATCGTCATTCGACTATGTTTCGACATTCACAAAATCGTTTTGATAACTATTATAAGGGTGATGAAAAGATATTCTTGTACACCACCTTGGATGAAGGATGGTCATTGCCTATGCCTAATCTATTGACAGAAAAGGGGTTCATCGATATTCTTTGTGCAGATATTGAAGGAAAACAGCAAGAAGATGTTATAAAGATTAATAACATAGTTGAAAACAACAATGATAAAGTGACATTCTCCGTATATCGGACCCATTTCGCAGGAATGGGAAAACTATACACAAGAACGTATGATTTTCCAACAGTCTATAAGGATGCTGATGGAGCTCGTAGCATACAGCCAAAATACTATTACACCGGAGATTTCAACGGAGATGGCAAGATTGAAGTTATTGCCATGTCTGTACATCGCCCATTTGGGGATACTACAAAGCCTTCCAAATGTTATGTTTTTGATTTGCAAAACAACGAAGTGTTGTTCCAAAGCCATGTATTAGATTTCAACGTTGATTTTGTCGGAATACAACAGTCGGATGCAACAGCTGCTGCAAACAATACGGACAAACTTGTCATGCTCGATTATGACGGAGATGGAAAAACTGATTTGTGTCATATTAATGAGAAAGGTACGACCATATATACTTTTGATGTCAATGGTCCAACATGGTCCGTTAGAAAAATCGCAACTTATTCCTCTTTGACAAAAGCAAACCTTGCCAACAGAGAGTTGCTTACTGGAGAATTCAATGGTGATGGTCTAATGGATTTGCTGGTATCACCAGATAATTCGACCAATGGAGGCTCTACCTGGGATGTATACTATTCCATGGGAAATGGTTCTTTTGATAAGGTAAGCGTTGCAGGCACGTATAACACCAAAGGCAACTCCAAATTCCTTACACAGGACATTAATAATGATGGAATTACAGATGTAATAAAATACAACACAAATGGTTTCTATACTTATTTATCTAATGATAAGGTGTTTGGAGGAAATACAATATACACAAGTTTCTCCAATCCCTCATCTGTGATTGTACCCACAAATTTGAACAGCAACAACTCATTTACACAATTAATAAGTCTTAAAGAGGGCAAAGCGGTAAAACACCATTTCTCAAGAGATGACAACAAATCAAGCAAACTCACAGGAGTAATTAATAGCCTTGGCCAGATAGAAAAAACATATTATCATTCTCTTGATGATAAAGCTGTTTATTACAGAACTGGAACAAGGGTATTCCAGCATGGGTATGGAGCTATTTTCCCTTATGTTAATATAAAAGAGCCTTTGTTAGTTGCCGCTTCTTCCGAGACATATCTGAATAATGAACTTCTGGATTACAATGCATACTCATACGTCAATGCCGTCGTTCACAAACAAGGACTCGGGTTCCGTGGATTTGAGCAGATTCGTACAGTAAACAGTAGACATCAGTCATTCACCCAGACCTATGCGCCATACAACTATTGTGTTCTTGTAGGTGAAGAGACTCCTACTTCCAAGAATATATATGGTTATTCTACATCCATGTTGCCAAACAAGACGACAAAAATCCGTCTGATGCATAAGGAAGAGAATAACAAACTGACTGGAATAAACTGTTCCACAGATTATACATATGATGAATATGGTTATCCATTGTCAGAGACTGTAAAGTATTCTGACAATATAACCGTGAAGACAGAGTGTGTCTATAATGCAAGTACCGATCTGACAGAACTTTACATGCTTGGCGTATTGAAAGACAAAACCACAACAACAACATCCAATGGCACTTCACTTGTAGACAGAACCTTTGTTCCTGTATGGGGAAACAATCGCCCTATAGTTAAAGTACATTCAATTAACAATAAACAGGCAAAACAAGACAACTTTTCGTACGACAATTGTGGAAATATAACATCTGTATCAACCAGACTGTACTCAGATAACAATGTGCAGAAGACTCTTTATACATATGATACATACGGGCGAATAATTCAGACGACCAGTCCTCTCGGTCTTGTCACAAAACACTCATATGATGCACTTGGTAGAGTCCTTAGCACTACAGATTTTCGAGGGGGTATAACAAAATTTACTTACGACGAGTTTGGTCGTGAGATAGGTGTCGTGTATCCTGACAATACCACTAAGACGACCTCGTATTCATGGTATATTGATGGTAATTCAAAATATGCGATTACTGTTTCTGGAACTACACTCCCAACAACAGTAACGATATGTGACGCATTTGGTCGTGATGTATGGAATCAAGTCAAGCAGTTCAACAACACAACTGTTTCTACAAGAAAAGTGTATGACAAATATGGCAATTTGACTAAACAGTCTCTCCCATATACAGGCAATACACCTTCATTATGGAATAATTATTCTTACGATAATTACGACAGACTTGTATCTGTCACAGAAGCTTCTGGACGGATGACATCCTATCAATATTCACAAAACTCTGTGACAACAGAGGAGGACAATATTGCTAGAACTAAAACGTACAACAGTCTGGGGCAACTGGTCACAGCTACAGATCCAGCTGGAACTATCAGCTACAGCTTACATGCTGATGGTCAGCCTATGGAAATCGTGGCACCAGGAAATGTGGTCACAACATTCGCCTATGATGATTATCGTAGACGCATCTCTCTCACGGATCCAAGCCTCGGCACGTCTGAATACGAGTATGACACAAGAGGAAATCTTATAAAGGATACTAACGCCAATGGCCAATCAACCATCAACGAGTATGATCCATACAATAGACTTGTCAAGAAAAATACCCCTGAGTTTACAACATCCTACACTTACAACTCAAGAAATGAGCTTATAAACGTAGTTTCTGACAATGGCACATCAAGTTCGTATACATATGATAATTATGGGCGGATTGTGTCAAGTCGAGAAAATGTACAAGATGGCAAGTGGCTTCAAAAAGACCTGGTGTATTCAGCTGGCAAACCTTCCAGCATAAAGTACACCTCACAAACCGGTGTTCTGGTTAAAGAGAATTTTGAGTATGCGAACTCGTATCTTGTTAATGTAAAACTGGATGATGGCACATTGGTTTACAAACTTACAAAAGAGAATTCTTTTGGCAAACCGACAGAGGTTATAACTGGTGGTGTCACTCGAAAATACGGCTACGATAATTTTGGAATGCCAACATATTTCCAAGCAAGTAATGCGACAGGTTCAATACAGAACATTTCTTTATCCTTTGACAAGGACACAAGAAATCTTCTAAGTCGTAAGGATGCGACCAGAAATCTTGAGGAAACTTTCTCATATGATAATCTTAACAGACTTAACGGGTATGGTGAAGAAATTGTCGAGTATGACAACAAAGGAAATATTACGAAGAAGAGCGATATTGGAACATATAATTACAGTTTAGCCAGCAAGCCCTATGCTGTAACTGGTCTTTCTGTAAATTCTACAGTTTCAACTTCAAGTCAAGATGTCACTTACAACTCTTTCTTCCGCCCAAGTAGCATTTCAGAAGACGGATACCTTGCCAAGTTTTTCTACAAATCAGAATATGACAGAACGAAGATGAGCCTATCCAAGAACGGTCTGCTTCAATCAACAAAATATTATATAGCTGGTAATTATGAACTAGAGGAAACAACCTCTGGTACAGTCGAGCGCATGTATTTGAATGGTGATTATTATAGTTCTCCTGTTGTATATATCAAAAACAATGGGCAGGCAGGTGTATTGTATAATATAATAAGAGACCATTTGGGCAGTATAACTCATATAACAACGATTAATGGAGAAGTTATTCAAGAACTTAGTTATGACGCATGGGGACGACTGCGTAAACCGAACATATATGCTTTATACGAAAAAGGTAAAGAGCCATCCTTGTTCCTAGGGAGAGGCTTTACTGGGCATGAACACTTAATACAGTTCAGTTTGATAAATATGAACGCTCGTTTATATGATTCAGAATTGGGAAGATTTTTAAGCCCAGACCCATATTTGCAAATGCCAGATATATCTCAGAATTTTAACCGGTATAGTTACTGTATAAATAATCCATTACGTTATACTGATAAAAGTGGAAAATTTTTCCTTTTTACAATACTAAATGCTGCAAAAGATTTTATCGTAAATTCTTTTGTAAAAGTTTGGAGTCAAGGATTTAAAGCATGGACAAATAGTAGCAATTGGCATTCTACTACTATGGCTTTTAAAATTGAGTCAGGAATATTCAAGGGCAATTTTAAGCAAATTGCTTCACGACTTACCTGGGAAGCCCCTCAGACATTTTTAGGAGAGCTTATAGGAAATGTGCAGAATACCTTTTACGGTGTTAGTAGTGTATCAAATTATGGTGGAGCGACTGCTGTTGAATTTTATTCTGACCAATGGGGAGCTTTTACTTTAGGGAGCTATATTAATGGACAAAGAGGATTGCATGCGGATCCAAGCAATCGTTTGTTCCAACATGAATATGGTCATTATCTACAAAGTCAGAGTATGGGTCTGTTCTATCTACAAAGAGTTGCTTTACCAAGTATGTTTGATGCATGGACAAATAAAAGTCATTCATATCATGCAGCAGAACAAGATGCCAATATAAGGGCATATAAGTATTTTTCTAAACATGTTCGTGATTTTAATGTTTGTGATGATAGAGGCAGATTATTAAGTACAGAATGGAACAGTACATATAATCCTATTTTAGGATATGACTGGCATTACGGTATTAATAGTGACAAAAATCAGAAAGCACTAAGTGCAGGAAGACTTTCATTGGGATGGGCTGACTATGTGTTCGGACCATCATTTCTAATACCAGGCATAATAGATATTTTTCAACTAAAGCAATAAATATGAAAACATTAACTACAATAGTGCTTATGTGTTGCTGTATATTTTCAAGCTGCAAGCACGATGGCGATTTTTGCCATTATACTATAACATTCTATAACAATTCCGATAAAGAGGTTTATATATCCCCTTCTCTGGATTATCCTGATACAGTCAATGTTCCAAATTACCATGTGTTAGGTTTACCTGATATCTATAAAATAGCTCCGCACGGTTACAATAAGACTGCATTAGAAGTTCGCGATTGTTATGAAAAGACACTGAGAATCCATGAAAATGGAAAGATGGACACTCTGATGTTATTTGTTTTTGATGCTAACATATTGGAAACGAACAAAATATATGATTATAATGCTGTGTTGCAAAGGATAGATGTGAATATTGAGGATTTAAGGAAATTGAATTGGATATTATCTTATCCTCGTAAATAGTCGACCCTTAAAAAGCCCATTTCACCGAGAAGTTATCCCAACTTAACTTCTCGGTGACATTTTTTATAAGGCACAAAAGAGCGTTCATTGCTCTTTTGAAGTTATACGCGGCGGCTGCCAGCATTATATTTATGGCATCCCCTCTCACACCTTTATAAAAGTTGCGAGATAACCTGTAATCACTTTTAAGATGTCCTATAGTAGGTTCTATTCCTGCTCGCTTGCAAAACAGTTTGTGTTTCTTTCTCTTTTGGTAATAACTGTCTTTGTCTTTAGGGGCTTGCGGTATGAGTATCTTTGTCGTCCCTACCTGCTTCGTCCCTCTATATCCCCTGTCCCCTGCAAGGTTCTCAATGCGCCTACCTGTCATTCTTTCCGTCTGTTGTAAGGTCGCTTCTATGGTATGTCCATCATACTCATTCCTAAAAGAGACGGCTGCAAGAATAATTCCTGACAGCGAGCGGATAAAGGAAGCCTTGTTGCCAAACTCATAAAATCCTGATTATTAGAAGTCTGAGAAGGATATGTGTCAAAGGAGGAACGAATAAGAAACGAGCGAGCTTCTTTTCCTTTCTTTATTCTGCAATGTCTCAAAGAACCTTCTGTTAATGCTGCAAAGATAGCAATTTTCTCGTAGAAAATAATATGGACGGGAAGAAATTGGACTATAAACTTTGAATTTCTTACATCTTAGTTAAAATATCTTCAAAGCCCTTTTTCGATGAGATATTAATATCGATAAGGTGTTGATAATCAGAATATTTTTTTAATAAGTCAGTTCTAATTGAATGTTGTAACTATGAAAATGAAGCCTTCTCAAATAGCCATGAGATGCAATATGGTGCAATAAAACAAAAAAAATCTCAAAAATAATTTCCGATTTCTTTGGATTTCTCAAAAATGTTATATACTTTTGCCAACAAGGATATAACTAATAACAGGCTTATGGTCGTAACTCATTCTTTGAATGGATTTCACTCTCCGTCTACGAAATATATCCTTCTTATTCGTGGCGTTTGAGTGTTGGCTGAAATTAGGGCAAGATAATTTCAGCCATATAGTTTTATTGCACACTCTGAGTTATCCACTTTTTAATGCTTATTAATTTTACAGGCCCATGAGACGATATTTACTCCCATTGTCCGCCCTTGTTGTTTTTGCTGGTATGGCTACTTCCGTATCCGCCCAAGTTCCAAGGGCAAGAATTGCCCCCGAAGCATGGTTCCGGACTGTCCCTACTTCTTCCTCATTGTTAGGAACTTATCATTGGATAGACCTTTCGGGCGATTCTATAACAACAGTTTCTCGAAACAGAAACAATCCCACATTGGTAAATACCAATGCCCTTCCTTTCCCAGACACGCACAGTATCAATTTTCATCCTGCACTCAGGTTTTCAGGCTCTATCTTCCAAAAGGAGCTGGCACTATCCTACAGTTCCCTTGCCCAAGGAACTGTCATCGGAATCTTTGCCCCCATAGCAACCACCTCCTCCTCCGATGCGGCACTTTTTGGCTTAAAGGGACGAAATGGAGAAGAAACTCTGGTTGGAAAGGATAAGGTACATTATGCCGGCAGTGGGGCATACCTTGACTACGGCAAAGCACAGGGAGAGGACCTGCTTTATGGCTCTGCCGAGAAAGAAACCAAACCAGAATTTCTGGAACGTTTCCCCAGGGTTGTTTCCTATATGTGGGCTAACCGGCCTGTACATTCCGTGTGGGGTGAGCCGAAACACTCGTTAGTCACTATCGGAAGTACTCCCGGACATAGGGATACTCGGTTCAGCCAGTCCTATCTTGATATGACAAGAGACGTGGCATCCTTTGATGGGTATATCCCAGAGTTCATTGTGTTCAACCGTATGCTGACACCTGCAGAGCGGCTCCGTGTTGAAAGCGGTCTAGCCCTACGCTACGGTCTAACCCTCTATAGTTCCTATCTTGACAGCCGAGGAAACCTTCTTTGGGACTTTGCCACCAACAAGACTTACCATCACAGGGTAACCGGCATTATCCGTGACGATGAAAGCAGCCTGTTGCAGACACTTTCTTCGACTTCCTACGAAGAATCTCCAAATTATACAACGGAGAAGAATACAGGGAGCTATTACCAGAACAGTCCTTATGGTCTGCCCTCTTCCAAACAGACACTTGTAGTAGGACGGGAGTACGGAAGTCCATTTCTTTCTGGGAGCTATCTCATCTGGGGTGATGACGGAAATAGGATGATTTTCCATACAGTTGGTCCGGACAGCCTGCTGCACCTGCTTGACAGGACCTGGCTTGCACGGACAAATATTACGGAGAAGGTTGATACATCCGCTGCCAGATGGTTCTCCCAAGATTTCAAGATTGTCCGCAGCGGGTTCACCGATGCCCTCATACGCAGTGGTGATGGGACAGAAGCAACGGCAGTTTCCGCCCTTCTCTTCGGGACGGAAGGTTCTGTTGAATTGGTCTGCCCTGCCTCCTTTCCTTCATTTGACATCGGATATACCACAGTCTCTGAGAATTCCTGCAAATACGGTTTCCGCATAGTTACTCCAACAAGAATTCAAGTCATTGAAGACGGGACGCTCAGGAAAACCATTCCTGTCAGTTCGATATCAGGAAAGCGCCTTCTTGTCAGGAAATGTGGGAATTTGGTCTTCTTATCCGTAGATGGTGTGGGAAATGACCATCTATGTGTGAATATCCAGGAAAATCCCAATATTTCCGAATCCGCTTCCTGCAGGGCTGTCATCAAAGCTGTAGCCTCTGGTGCCCTTTCACTTTCCGATGTCCGTGTTACGGGTACATCGGTAACGGGCAATATGGCGGAGTTGAGTTACGCACTGCTCAAGGACAAAGGACGGGAGTTCTTCACAGGCAGGATACCCCTATTGATTATTGATCCCACGGGAAGCGGAGACTTCACTTCTGACAATATACGTTTCGTCAGAAGCTCATCCACAGACCATACTCGTGAGAAAATTATTTTCCGCAATGTCTTCCTTGATACCGACGGCAGCGGAAGTGACATTTTCTCTTTCGGCTACTACGACGGACTAAAGGCGTCCATCCTTCCACATGACACACACTGTAAGAACGGCACGTCTTTGCCGGACGGCAGTATCAATATAGCAATAGAACTGGGAACACCTTCCTATACCTATCGTCTAAAAGCTGCTGAAGTTCCTGGCATTCCGCCGAAAAGCATTGTCCGTGAAGGGACGTTCGGTGATGATATTTTCACTATTGGGCATCTTTTCACGGGCCTTTATGAGCTTACCTTGGCACAGGGAGGAAGCAATAGTATCTCTTCTGCCGGTACCCTGTTGTTTCACAGCTATTCTGAAGACCCGAGGAGTTTCCGCACAGGAAGTATGTCATGGGTACACCCTGACCTGTCCTCTAATGTGCGCATCGGAATATTGCAAGCTGGCAGTTCTTCTAAATCAGTAAGATATGGTTTTGAGGTACGAAGCGACAAGGTGCGAATCATCCAGAATGGCAGAATCGTTCCTCCGGCTTACACCATCTCCACGGGGGATTCTCTGGGTATCCGCCTAGACGGTAACGGGGTATCCTATTATATTAACGGAAAAGATATAAAGACCCTGAAAGAAAAAATTGCCGAATGGAGTGCCGTGGTCAATTACGGTGCTGGGAAATCCCACGTTGTGGCATTCAAGGTTTCAGGTGCACATGTCCCCGAGTTTAACTCAAACGTCCCCACAGCAGTTGAAAATGTCGGAGTATGCAGTATCACCCGGCAGGTACGTGTCGGTAGCGAGTGTGGTCTTCCATCCGAGGTCCTTTCCCCACTTGAAACACGGAGTGAAGCAAAGCCTAAACCGGCAGAACTGAGAACAGAAGCCTATGACGGTCGTTTCTTCGTTTCACAGGATGGTGACCTCACTCTCTATACAAGGCTACTGACGGAGACCTCTGAGGCAGCAACCCTCATGGTGTTTGACGTTGTAGGCCATCTTCTGTCCGAAAAAGCCTACGGACAGGGAACCGAACGAATACTTCGGGAAATTGTTCCCGCTCCTGGTGTTTATATAGTAAAGGCGATTACACAAAACGCCGAGCATACACAAAAAATCATCATAAAATAGCGACAACTATGAAACTGACGCTCACTTTGGCATTAGTCGCTACGATCGTGACAGTGTCCGCTATTGCCGTTGTGCAATACCAACAAGACGATTCTCTTGCAACACAGGAGAAGGGTACAGAAAACATTTATATGGTCTCTTCTGGGAAAGTTCAGGCTATGCCCGGACAGCTTTTAGGAAAGAAAAAGAAAGGGAACAAGATATCCAAAGGGGAACTGCTCCGAGAGGAACATTCCGAAAAACATGGAAACGATGTTCCTGCGGGGCTTGGAAGCTCCACCTCGTTTGCTACACCAAACAGCGGAATTGTCGGCATACCTGACGGGCGAGTGTCAGACAATCCCGAAGACAATCTTTTCGAGATTACTCTTGCCAAGGTTCCTTCCAATTCACGAGTATGGCTTGTTTATGACCTAAAGGGTGTATCCTCTGCATCGGGAGTAAGCAAGAGTATCAACGATCGTCCGGGAGTGGGCGGTTATCTTACGGCACTATCCAAGGAATGGAAGACCGTTCGGGAGGAAATCAGCCCCTCTTGGGTTAAGGCAGGTAAGAACACCATCTTGTTCACGCTTCCTTCTGATGCCTCTTACAGTTATAGCGTCAGGAATGTCCGCATAGAGACCTCCCCACTCGAAAAGACACAAGAATCCATTGTGTTCTCGGAGCATCCGACAGCATACGGTTCTTTGGCATACGTCCATGGATTTATTCGTGGCAAAGCTGATGGGATTACTATATCAGGACAAAAGATAACTGTCAGAAATGGAGAGTTCGAAGGTGTAGTTCCTGTTAGCACAGGTCGATTGTCTCTCACGGCTTCGGTATCAGGTAAGAGCGTAAACAAAACGCTTTCCGTTGCACGGAATAGCAAAGCTGATTTCAGCCGTGCCTTTGTTTCTGTCGGAACAGTGGTTGGAAAACAATTCCTTGCTCATCAATCCGACAGCCTTGTCATAGCCGGCAATACGCTCTCTGTTACCAAGGGTGAAATTTCTAAAACGGGGAAATACACCATTACGGCACTTCGTGAAACGGATATCCCCGCCTTGGACTATGGTATGACCAATGTGACGGCACGTGACGAGGGGTATCGCTTCTTGCCTCACGGCGAACACTTTGCTGGGAAGGGTGCAACAGTCAAAATCAAGTATGACCGCACAAGGATACCAAGCGGTTTTACAGAAGACGATATCAACACCTACTATTTCGATAAAGAGACAAAACATTGGGTGGCTCTCGAAAGGGTGAAAGTGGACAAGGCTTCTGCCTGTGTGGTATCAAAGACCACTCACTTTACAGATATGATTAACGGTGTCATCAAAGCCCCCGAATCACCACAGACCGACGGATTCACACCAACAATGATGAACGACATCAAGGCAGCCGATCCGACATCAAAAATCAATCTCATTACACCTCCTACAGCTAACAACCGAGGTTCTGCCAATCTTCAGTATGGCTTTGAAATGCCTCCCGCACGCAATGGTATGGCTCCTTCTTTGGGCATACAGTACAGTAGTGAAGGCGGTAGTGGATGGCTTGGAGAGGGTTGGAATCTCTCTGTTCCTTCTATTACGTTGGATACTCGCTGGGGTGTTCCAAGATACGATACAAGTAAAGAAACCGAAACTTATTTGATGTCGGGTTCTATGCTTTCCACGATGGGTGACGACGGCAAGATGGGTGTGGCTCACCGTGGTGAGAAGATGAACCGAAAAGCGGACAGACAGTTCTACACTCGGCAGGGAGGAGACTTCAGCCGTATTATCCGAAAGGGTAATTCTCCTGCCGACTATACTTGGGAAGTAACTGACAAACAAGGAATCAAATATATTTATGGTGGAGAAGGTGCCATTCTCAAAGGTACCATCACCGATGCAAGTGGTCAAAGCCGTGAGGTGATTACCGAATGGAAGCTCAAACGTGTGGAAGAAACACACGGTGATTATATCGAATACGTCTATGAGACAGCCGACGAACCTGTTCGTGGTGGACTTGTGGCAAAAGCCATTTATCTTAAGGAAGTACGTGCTGGTAATAGCGGACAATC
This sequence comes from Prevotella pallens, assembly GCF_900454935.1. NCBI lineage: Bacteria > Pseudomonadati > Bacteroidota > Bacteroidia > Bacteroidales > Prevotellaceae > Prevotella > Prevotella pallens. Next base: position 86,969 of record NZ_UGTP01000005.1, on the reverse strand, counting down.
ACCCCACACAGTGGTTGTCTTAGAAGGCAGTAAACAGAAACGACTCAAAAACAACAATGCAAGATATGGCTTCCTAACCTCATCGAATCGTTTGTTAGAGAAGCTAACGGTGCACTTCCAAGGAAGTACGCTCCGCAGTTATGCCTTTACCTATAGCGAGGGTGCGTTCAACAAAGATGTGCTTACGGGTGTAAAGCAACTCGACGACAAAGGTGCAGAAGTGTCTTATCAGAATTTTGACTATTACGATGATGTGCAGGCTGCTAAGGGGTATGTGCCTTTTAAGGAAAAACAGGAAATATGGAATACGCACGATGACGGCCTTGACGCAGGATTTATAAGTCCTCTCAAAGAAGTTGGTGGCATATTCAGCGACAAACCTACTGCCTTAGGAGGAACAACAAGCCTTTCTTATGGTGGCTCTTTCTATGCTGGAGCAGGAGTTGATGATCAAAGTTCTTCAACAAGTGGCACTATTGGTGGTTCTTTTAATTACTCTCATGATAATTCTAAGGGATTATTGACTTTTGCAGACCTTAACGGAGATGGATTACCCGACAAGATATATCAGGATGGAGGTTCTGTGTACTATCGTCCGCAAATATGCACAGACGAAAAGAAAATAACCTATGGAGAACCTATCAAAGTTATTGGTATCTCTAAATTTTCTGCTTCATCCAGTAATACTTTCTCTGGAGGACCTGCCATCAAGGCTGGGTGGCAGTATATTATGGCTACTGTTGCTACAAGTACCTCCCGCACAACTACTAAAACCTCTGTATATTTCAGCGATGTTAATGGTGATGGGCTTGTAGATATAGTTTCTAGTGGTAAGGTTTATTTTAATCATATAGAATTTGATGCGCAAGGTCATGCCATTCCTCATTTTACGCTTAGCAGCGCCGATACACCAAGCCCTATCATCTATGATGCCAAGAAAATAGATAAAACTATTGGGGAGATTGATCCTGCCGAGCAAGCAGAACTGATTAAATCCTCTCCGATGGAAGATATGGTACGTGTATGGCAGGCACCTAAAGATGGAATCATCAGCATCTCGGGTACAGTTAGTTTGATTACTCCAACAGGCGAATACGATACCGATGAGTATGCTCATGCTGACGGTGTGCGCGTAGCCATTCAGAAAGGCAGTACAGAACTCTGGAGTAAGAAAATTGCCAAGGGAGATGCAACGGCTTATAATGCTACGGCACAGAATATCACTGTCAAGAAAGGCGACCGCATTTATTTCCGTGTCCAGTCTGGTACGGAGGAAACAAGCAACGGTGCCTTTGACAACGTGAAATGGGCGCCTGTCATTACCTATACAGGTGCGGCAGAAACACTCCCCGGCGGATTATCTACCACTGTTTATCAACCTCAGGAGGGTGCCGTTTATGATGCCAATACACTGACCAATGTGGCAGAGAGCGCTTCTTTGAACCTGTCAGGCAAGTTCGCCAAACCCGTCACAACAGATGACGTTACGCTCAGAATTGTCGCATCTAATGAGTTAAAAGACAGCTTGGGTAATAATAATCCGAATTATAAAAAAAGAGAAATCTATACCCGTACCTTAGCATGGAATGAAGCGTTTGACGGAGAAATTAAACAGACGATTCCTAATCCGGATGGCTTGACAAATCTAAACTTTGAAATCAGTTCTTCTTCTAATGTGGATTGGTCGAAAATAAAGTGGACCCCACAAATAGAGACCATAGGCAAGGATGGTAGCAGGCAGCGTACGGCAGGGGCAACCCATTATGTTCTCTTTGCTGACATGGTTAGTGAAGGTAAGCCTGTAGTACTTGCTTCCAATGTTTCAACCCTGACAGTTACTCCGAGTATCACGATGCTACCACCAACGGTAAACGGAATGGTGACGATGACAGTCAAGACTGTAGACAAACTGCTGGGTAAAAAGACTTACACTTTCAGTGGTGGCAGTCTTTTAGGGGATCCTCTGATAATCACCGGTATCAGTGCAGGCAAGATATGGATAGATTACTTCTATTCAGGTAACATCTCAGGTCAGATAGTAACTTCTGCAGCTACTGTCAGTGGCATAGGAACAGCACAGGCAGGCTTCTATGCCCAGACAGAGAACAAAGGCTTCGGCACAATGTATCGTGGTTGGGGTGGTTTTGTTTATAATGCTTCCGAAGGTAGGTATAGCAAACCTATTGATGAATCACTGCTGAAGCTCCCCGATAGCAAGGATGCCAAGATGGATCCTTTGACAATGGCATTTGTACCAATAGGAACAGACCAAAGTTCATTTGATAGATGGATAGGACAACGAGCAGAATTGTACCTTACAGCTGAAGAAGCTGGGGCTTCAAGACTAACTGAACAAAATGTAATATTAACTAACCCATTCGAACATATTGATGATATAACAGGAGTTTCCGGTACGTGTCTACAAGGAACCGGTGCTGTAGCTATAACACAGGAAATGGTTGCAACAAGTGATGTCAATCAGGCAGGCATTGCTTTTACATACAATGATGCAAGTGGTAAGAGTGTAACTCGCTCCACTATGATGGATTTCAATGGGGATGGTTTCCCGGATATTTTTCAAAAAGGAATCATACAATATACAAATTCGCAAGGAGGTATCAGTGGCGAAAAGTATAGTGGAATCGGAACCATTGGCAGTGAAAATAAGTCTGAAGGATGGGCATTGGGAAGTGACCCTATTATTTCGATAAGTTCTACGATTGCTCATATTGCAAAAGGAAAGGATCATTCCAGCAACCAAGGCTCCAGCAACAAGGCAAAAGCTCGTATGTCTGGATCTGTCAGTATTCCTCCCTCTAACAAGGATTGGAGCACAGAAACATTCATGGATGTGAATGGAGACGGTCTACCTGATAAAATTATTAAGGGAAATAAAGTTCGACTTAATTTAGGGTACAACTTCACAGAACCAATTGATTGGGGAATTGATCGAATACAAGGAGGTAAGGGAATTACTTATAACGCCAATATAGGTGGTAGCTTCAATAAGGGGTCATCAAGCTTCGCCGGGGGATACAATGTTGTAACCTCTAAGAATGGAGAAGAGTATAATCTCTCTGATGTAAATTCTGACGGATTACCAGATAAGGTATGGCGCAATGGCAAGACTATTATGGTGGCGCTTAATATCGGTAATGGCTTTATGGATGCCATTCAGTGGAAAGGGCTTTCTTCTCTTAGCGAATCTGCCTCAACCTCAGAGGGTGCTGAGGTTGCATTTACTGTCAATTTTACTCCAAAGTTAATCCCTGTCAAAATTTCCATAAATCCAGTTGTTTCTGTCAGTCACAGTATAAATCGTAACAACTATGCTTTGCAAGATGTAGACGGCGACGGCTACCTCGACATCGTAGAATCCGATAAGGAAAGTGAACTGAAAGTAACCCGCTCCGCCATCGGCAGAACGAACATGCTCAAGAGCGTGACCAACTCCCTTGGCGGAACCTTTACACTGGACTACGAACACAGCATGCCTACTTACGGACTTCCCGGTGGTAAATGGGTAATGTCGTCCGTAACCATTGACGATGGTATCCGTGATGATGGACCGATGATGAAGACGATGTTTGCCTATTCAGATGGACAGAAGGATCGCCACGAACGTGAGTTCCTCGGTTTTGGAAAGGTCGTAACCAAGAATATCGACACCGAACAGGGTGAATCCGCAGTCTATCGTCAGGCTGTGCAACTCTATGACGTGTCTACCTACTACGCACAGGGCAATGAGCTTGGAGCGTCTGTAGAGGATGCCAAAGGCAACAAATACACCGAGACACGCAATGAATATGACGGCTACTACCTCACTGCCAACGGTGACAAGTACACTTTTACCAAGCAGACCAAGCTCTGTAGCGACCGCGCTTCCGCTTTCGTACCGCTCCGCTATACCGCCAATAAACAGTATGAGGGACAGGCAACCGGCATCACTACCTCAGAGGCTTGGAACGAGTATTACCTCACTGGCTATCACGGAGAACTGAAGTCCTACAAGTTCAGTGATAAGGGTAAGTTGGGTGCTGACGGTTCGGGTAAGTTCGACTACCAAACCGCAATACAATATGCTCACAATGATAACAAACATATCTTCGGACTACCTACCAACGTAACCGTAACGGGCGGTGATGGTAAGATTTATCATCAAGTTTCTGCGACTTACGATTTGAACTATGCCGACCATATCACGCAGATTAAACAACAACTCGGAAGCGGCGAAGCTGTCTCAGACTATACTTATGATGCTTACGGCAACATCATCAAGACCACGCTTCCTGCTAACAGCAAAGGACAGCGCATGTGGTATACCTACCGCTATGAGCCGGTGATGAATATGTATGTGGAGCGCATAGACGATGCATTTGGCTACCGTAGCGAGGCTGCCAACTTCGACTACCGCTATGGCATGGCACTCCGCCGTATGGATCTCAACCACTTCTATTATGAAACGGATATAGACAACCTCGGACGTGTGAAAGCTGTGCGCGGGCCTAATGAGTTGGCAACAGGTGTGCCTTACATCATTGCCTTTGACTATCAACCTAAGGCTACTTTCGGCACCAACGGCATTACAGTGCCTGCTTACGCAGTGACGAAGCATTACGACATACAGCACCCAAGCGATGATATGGAGACCGTAACCTTCGTGGACGGCTTCGGGCGTCCCGTTCAGGTGAAGAAAGACGGTGTGGTAACCACAGCTGCCAAGGGTAGTGCTCCGAAAGACGAGACCGTGATGATTGTCAGCGGACGCAATGTCTATGACGCTTTCGGTCGTGTGGCTAAGGCTTACTACCCTGTAACCGAAGCAGTGGGCAGCAAGACAACTTTCAACAAGGCATTTGACAACGTGTCGCCAACCGTAACGGTTTATGACGTGCTTGACCGTGCCATGAAAGTAACGCTTCCGGACAATGCTGAGACCAAGACGGAATACTCTACGGACGCAGGTAGCAATGCACTCGTAACGACTGTCACTGATGCGTTGGGTAATCGTCAAGCAACCTATACCGACGGTAGTGGCAAGACCGTGAAGACCGAGCAACTCAGCGGACCTGACGGTATCATTACCACTTCTTTCGAGTATGATGGTATCGACCGATTGGTCAAGGTAACAGACACGGAGGGCAACGTAACGACATCCGTCTATGATATGGGCGACCGTCGCACAGAGGTAAACCACCCTGCAAGCGGTATCACCACCTTTACCTACGATGCTTTAGGCAATGTACTAACCAAGCAGACCGCCAACCTTAAGAAGGAGGACAAGACCATCAATTACGAGTACGACTACGGACGTCTGACAGCCATCAACTATCCCGACCATCCGGAGAACAACGTGAAGTACCATTACGGTGGTATCAACTCTTCTCACAACCGTATCGGCAGATTGATGCTTCGTGAGGACGGTAGTGGTGCTATCGAGTATTACTACGGTAAGATGGGTGAGGTCTTGAAGACCGTGCGCACGCTGATTGTGCCTAACCAGGCAGTGGCAACCTACGTAACACAGTGGAAGTATGACAGCCATGACCGCCTATTGGAAATGATTTATCCCGATGAGGAGAAAGTAACCTACGGCTATAACCTCGGTGGACAGGTAGACCACGTGCGTGGCTACAAGTCCTACGGTTATGACTATGTGAACAAGATAGGTTATGACAAGTTTGAGCAGCGCACCTATCTGAAGTATTGCAATGGAGCGGAGACGTTCTACAGTTACGACCCTGCACGCAGACGGTTGCAGAACCTCGTGGTCAATGCTAAGGCAGGTACTATTATGGACAATGCCTACAGCTACGACGCTGTGAGCAACGTGCTTGGTATTAAGAACAATGCTCCACTCCCACAGAGTGGCAAGGCAGGCGGACAGATGAGCCATAGTTACACCTACGACCCATTGTATCGTTTGGCAAGCGCAACGGGAACTTATAAGGGAACGGACAATAAAGCCGCTTCTTATACGTTATCTATGGGCTACGACAACATGCATCGTATCACGAGTAAGAAGCAACATCTCTCGCAGACAGGTGTACAGTTTGACGGCACGCTCAACGCAGGCTATGAACTCGCCTATACTTATCAAAAGGCAGATGGTAAGAAGTTCCAACTCGACAATGTTCGTGATATCAACTACCGAACGGAAGAAACTCCTACGGAGAGCACGAACATCAACAACGGACACAAGTACACTTACGACCTCAACGGAAACCTTGTCTATATCAACACCTCTCGTGTAAAGCGTGACGGCAAGGAAGATGAAAAGGCAAGTGAGCAGAAGTACCGTTGGGACGAGGAGAACCGCTTGTTGGCAGCCGATGAGAATGGTTTTGTAAGCAACTATTGGTACGATGCCGATGGTGAGCGCACGGTGAAGACCAGTGGCGAGAATGAAGCCATATACGTAAACTCCGAGTTCTCGGGTGGCAACACAGGTACGGCAAGGTTCTCACTCTATGTCAGCCCATACCTCGTGGCAGGGCAAGGTGGCAAATATACGAAGCACATCTACATCGGCTCGCAGCGTATTGTCAGCAAGCTTGGCGACCTTGCAAGTTATGGTGCAGACCCAAGACGAATACCTTATGCAGGCAATGAGGCTGATGGCTTGACTATCAATTACAAGGACAAGTATGCAAAGCAACTGCAATCCATTAAAGACAACTACAAGGCGTTTGACCAACCTTATAACGGTAAGGACAATGACGACTACGTAAACGGTCAGGGGTTCTGTTGCAACGATGGCACGCCAGAGGCGGCACAGGCTATGGTACGTACAAGGGCTGCAAATGGCAACTTCAAGCCTAACGACGACTACGAAAAGATGCAGTTCTACTACCACCCTGACCACTTAGGCAGCAGTAATTACATCACCAACTTGGACGGCGAAGTATCACAGCATATCGAATATGTACCATTTGGAGAGGTGTTCATAGAAGAACGTAACAACACTTGGAACACGCCTTATCTCTTTAACGCCAAAGAATTTGATGAGGAGACGGGTATGTACTACTATGGTGCGAGATACTATGAACCGAGGTTGAGTCTGTGGATGAGCATAGACCCCATCTCTAATTATGATCCAAGAAATAGCGAAAATTATCTTGACGGGGAGCATAATGGTGGAGTTTTAAATTATTTGAATTTGAATCCATATATTTATTGCTACCAGAGTCCTGTAAAATTGAAAGATCCAAATGGCAAACAAGTTATAGCTGTCCATGGAACTTGGTCTAGTAATAAAACATGGCAAAATCAATCTGGCATTAATAGATATACCAGAAAAACGTTTGGCAATAAATCTTTTAATTATAGTTTTAATTGGTCTGGTGGAAATTATACCAGTATGAGAACAACCGCAGCTAAAAATCTTGTTAAAAAAGCTCTTGAGTTACGGAGGAGTCTACCGAGGAGCGAACCTTTAACTATTGTTGGACATAGTCACGGGGGAAATGTTGGTATAGAAGCTATCAATTTGATGGTAACTATGCCAGAATTCAAAGATGTAAAAATAAATTTATTAACGATAAATACTCCGGTACGTAATGATTATCAACTATCTAAAGAGGCTCAACAAAGAGTTACTCATATTAATGTTTACGATCCTTCAGATCCTGTACAAATTAAAGGTGGAAACAGTTTCAGAGTTTTACCTGATAACCCATCTACTACAAAAGGAACAGGTGAATATGGGCAGGCAGGAAGAATGTTCAAAAACGCAAAAAATATAAGAGTAAATAATCCACAAGGATTTATTGATCACTGGGAAGGTGCAAGAAATGTTATGTACCCTGTATTTGGCGATTTCCATAATTCCCATAATAGAGTAAAAGATTGGGAAAATAAGTAATTATACGTAGGTAGATGAGGTTCTTGCATTGGGTGAGAACTTCATCTTCTTTAGTATATAAACCAACTGGTCTTTTGAAAGGTCAATTTATAAAAGGCTTATTCCCGATTAATTCCCCCCTAGAATAACCATTTTGAAATAAAAGTCAGCACAAATGAATAGAATTTTTTTTTCGGCTACAATAATCATTATTTTGCTGTGTACAGGTTGTAATAATATTAATAATAGAAAGATGGCAGTGTTATCTCTTCGAGAACTACCGAACTTTGTGCAAGATACATTGAGGAAACTACCTGTAGATGAATATGGATGTTACCCTGATTTAATAGATTTCACAAATAAATTTCATTATAGAAGTACAACTATAGGACCTTGGCAACACGAACAGATCCTAACAGATTCTATAAATCAGGTTTCCTACTCATTCTCTTATGATACTCCCCGACCATTTATTGTCACTTCAACATTTATTGCTTTTCCAATGACCTATGTTAATTCTCTAAAGGAATTTCATTCCAACACTTTGTCTTTTAGGGTTGTTTATATGGAGAGATAATCATTCTATAAGTTTCATATTTACAGATATTAAACCATGACAATAAACGTTGATAAGTTGCAACTACCATACTATCAAAGGGAGTTGTTAAATCCTCCAAATCAATTGCCTAATTTTCAAAAGATTATCAACTATTAGGTATAAAGGCAGGGATAAATTCTCTGCCTTTTGCTTTTTTTGTAACCCCAAACAAAGAGAAAATGACCTTACGAGAACGCTTCGAAACTTTATGCTCCAGATTGGGAGTTAAGTTTCAATGCCGCATCGCCACTCAAACAATATTCTCAAAAGAGGTAAAGTACAGGTAAACAACGCTACCGATGCAAACTTTGCCAGAAGCATTTTATTACTGACTACACATACAAAGCATATCTTCCTAACACTGATTCTAAAATCACTCAACTACCCAAAGAGGGATTGGGCTTCCGCAGTACGGAACGAATGCTGGGTATTAGATTTATCAGTATTTATTCATGTCTACTCTCAAGAAATTTTGTCAGTTGTACTGCTTGTTGTTGCAGTCTAATAAGAAGTTGGGAATAGGTTTCGAGTCTGCCGAGCATTCGTTGAGCAGTGGCGACAGAATGATAAGCATTGAGGACTTTCACGGCTTCGTTGTATAGTACGCCTATCTTATGAGTCATGACGACGATTTCTGAGAGTTTCTCCAAGTAAGGCTTCTTTGAAGGGTCTTCCGTGATGACCTTAAAGGCTTCACCCAAAAGCCTTGCTCGGACAAAATCGCTTTTTGTCTTTGCTCCCGACTTGCGATAGAGTCTGATAAGTTTCTGCTGGTCTTCAGAATTAGGTATCCTGATGTGCCATCTGTCCCATCTTGGGCAGGTGGCACATCTGCCGTCTGGCTTCTTTTGTTTCTGCTTTTTCATTGCTTTCTAATTACGACTTTGGAGTGATTTAATCCCCCTTTGGGGCAAGGGTCTTTGTGGTACAAACGATAGTTTGTGGTACAAAGACACACCTTGCCAGTATAGAGAAAGAGATAGTTTGTTATGTTCCATAAAGTAACCTTTCTGGGGTGCTTTTGATAGACGAGAGTTCAAAGTTCAAGAAGTAAATCAAGAGATAAGTTTAGACTAATTTCTTGACTTACTGACTTTATGAGCTGACATATTTTTGACTAAAGTTAATTTTGACTTAGGTCGAAACTAATTTCTTGACCAAAGTCATAACTGACCATTTGACTTAAGTCGCGACTGAGTTCTTAACTTAACTCATAACTTACCTGTTTGCGGTATTGGATTATAATGTCTTTCAAGCATGGCTTGTATGTCGCTCTGCCTGTAGAGTATCTTGCCACCGATTTTGAAATAGGCAATCGTGCCATTGTCCCGATAGTCCTGAAGTGTGCGAGGACTCAACCGTAAAAGTTTGCACACTTCCTCGCCTGTCAGGTAAACCTCTCCACCCAACATCGGACGGGCTGTGGAGCAATAACGCTCCAGTTTCTTCAAAGTACCCTCCATCAACTGTGCAAACATCTGCATTTGAGGGTCTTGCTGTGTAATGATTTCTTTCTCTTCCATAGTTCATTCTGTGTTTGATTTCATTCATTGTTTGCATTCAGTAACTCTGCGATGTCGCTCTCCTTATAATAGCATTTATGTCCAATGATGGAGAAGGGTATTTTACCCGTGTCGCGATAGGATTGCAGGGTACGTTTGCTGATGCCCAAACGCTTGCACACGGCTTCGTTGTCAAGCCATTCGTCCTTTTCGGGCGGATTGCCGATGAGTTGTTCGATACTGTGGATAAAGTCTGCAAATTCGGAGCAGTGCCGCTCCCACGCTTTGCGGTCGATGATAATGAGTTTCATTGCTTTCTTTTTGTTTTGATTACTTTATTGTTACTCGGCAAACAAACTGTTATGCAGTCCATTGCCGTACTTATCGAGTGCAAAAGTAAACCCTCGGAAGCACCGCTGCAAGAAATGAGGAAAAGCAGGGAAATAGAGAGAAAACAAGAGAAAAGACCAAAGGAGAACCATCTGTGTTATTGCGGTAATGAGATGAGGTGCCGGCTCGTTCCTTTTATCACATAGCAATTATTCTTTCAACAGTTCGATAGTTCGACAAATCGATATGTAGAACTATCGATAGATAGTTTTATCGATAGATTATTTTGACGATATATAGTTTTGACAACAGATAGTTTTGACAACAGATAGTCATGACAACAAATTGTACAAACAACAGATTGTCCGTATTATCGTCAGTCCTATCTGTTGTTGGTTGTTACGCCTTGCGTCCAAAGAGCCTGAGTATGCCGTATTCTTGTCGTGCCTATGCTCTCTACGGCAGCCCTGCCCTGCAAGGTTGGGAGAGATGAATACGACCGCACGGATACAGAAAATGGCAATACCGCCTTGAAACAGAAAAATCCTGCGGTGGAGATTCTTCTCTCCATCCGCAGGACTTGACCTTGTCAGGGCAGGGCTGCCGTTGTACCTTTGCACGATAAGAAACGGCATCAGGGACTTTGCGTGTGCCTTTGCTTACAACGCCTTTGGGCTTACCCCTCCGTCTGACCGATTATTGGTAAATGATTGCTCTTGGTAAGCAGCACTATCGTGCCTGTGAGTTCGGTGTAAAGACGGTCGTATTGCTCGTCAGAAGCAAATGTGTCCGTCAAACCGAACTTGTCGAATGTGGCTTGAACAGCCTTGTTCGACAACAATATGGGTGCGAGCTTCTCTGGGAGTGGTACAGGCAATTCCCTCTCAAACTCGTTTTCCAACACAGATACAAGCGTGTCGTACTTGGAAAAGTGCAAGCCTTGATACAAGACCTCGCTTGCCATGCTCTCCGCTTCGGGGTGCGTGAAACCCTGCACTACAGCATCGCAGTAGACGGTGAGAGCCATATCTGCCCGTGCGGTGATAAACTCCGTATCTTGCAATCTCTCGGGGTGATGCTCACTCATATAACTTCTTAATTTCAACCGAAAGTAGGAAAGTTCCTGTTTGTTGTTCTTTTTCATTTTGTCCTTATTCAGTGTTGATACTTAATGATGGTTGTTTAACGGTCTAAGAAAATCATTTTATCATATTCTTGGCTTTCTTGGCGGACAAACACGCAGGGCCTTTCGCAGTTCCCTTGTGGTGTTGCTACCCATGAGTGGCTGCATTTCCCGTGCAATCTTGCTCTTGCTGACCTTTGCATAGAGTTCAGTGGTGGAAATGAAGCGGTGTCCGAGCATCTTACTGACGGTTTCTATCGGCAAGCCGTTCTCCAAACAGATGGTCGTGGCAAAGGTATGTCGTGCCGTGTGCGAGGTGGCTTCGGTATGAGATGGGAGTCCTGCCTTGATGATGATGTCCCTTATCTTGCGGTTGAAATGGCTATTCGTGGGGAACTCACGAAAGAGCAAACCCTCCTTTTGTCCGTTGCTGACAATGGTGAGTATCTCTTCGGCAATGGGTAATAAAGGAACAATGCTTCTGTTCTGAGTTTTTGTGCGACAGAGCGATATGTACCTGCGCCCATCGTCAAGTGTGTAAACATCGTCCATTCGGAGTTTCTTTAAATCAGAAAAAGCTAACCCCGTAAAACAGCCCAATAGGAAGATGAGCCTGCAATGGTTGTCCACCGAGCGGTGAGGACGATATGAGAGAAGTTTGTGTAAATCGTCAGAAGTGAGGGCATTGCGCTCGTAGGTGGGCGTTTCTATATCTATCAGTTCAAAAGGGTCTGCATAGATATACCGCTCCTGCTGTGCCTTTCTAATGACCTGATGCAGGTGGCGCAGACGGTTGGAGACGGTGCTTTCCTTGTTTCCTAAGTCCCTAAGCATGAACAGACGGTAGCTTTCTATTAGGTCCTTGTCGGCTTCTTTAGGAAGACAGTCCTCATTCCCCCTTGTTTTCAGAAATTGAACAAAGCTCTTCCTACTGTCCCTAAAAGCCCTGACGGTAGCCTTTCCTATAGTCTTGCCCTGCAATTCCTCCTTACTTTCGCAGACAGCTTGGTAAAGCTCTATGAGTGATGGAGTAGATTTTCCTTGATGTAGGAACTGCTCCTTAAGATATTCTGCCGTGATGTAGTTCTCTTCTCTTAACGTGAGTTCATAGAGTGCGTGAAGTCGTTTATCTATTGAGTCCAGTTGATGATTGACAGCATTCGCTCTGTTAGCCGCCACTTTTATACGTCCTATCTTTGATTGCCAATCAACAGGAGAGGTGTGCAATCCTGTTGAGAATGAAGCAGACGCACCATTGCAGGTGATACGGCAGCGGATAATGCATTCATTCCTTTCGCTTGTCTTGCTTCTGTCTATATAGAATAGAATAGAAAATGTACTTTTCATTGTTCTTGGACTTTTAGTTGATTAAACGATATTGTGCGATGAGAGGGAGAATCTTCTCCACATCCCGAAAGACACGCTCTGGAGAAGTCTCTGCATACACCTGTGTGGTCTTTATTTGGCTGTGTCCGAGCATTTTCGATACGCTTTCGATGGACACGCCTTCTGAAAGCGTCATCTGCGATGCGAAGGTATGCCTTGCCATGTGAAAAGTCAGCGTTTTCTGAATACCGCAAAGGCGTGCTATCTTTTTGAGGTGTATGTTCACCGTATCGCAGCCCGGTATGGGCAGCAGATACCCTTTGGGCGGTTCGTTACGGAACGCCCTCGTATGGATGCCCCTGTACCGCTCGATGATGGCGGACGCTTCGGGCAATAACGGAATGTGGCATAGGTTGCCCGTCTTCACTCTCGGCTTGCGTATCCAATCCATATCGGACTCGTGGATGATATGCTCTGCCGTGAGGTGGTACACATCCGTATAGGAAAGACCGGTATAGCACGAAAAGAGAAACATATCCCTCGATACCTGCTCGTAGCCTTGCAGTTCGTTATCGCTTAATGCTGCTATTCTGTTTACTTCCTCCCTTGTGATGTATCGGGGTGTACCCACGTCCCAGCGGATAGAGTGAGCGATGAAAGGATAGATGTCTATGATGTGCCGTTTGTGCAGGTCCTTGAGTAGGGATGCCAGTATAGTAAGATAACCAGCCGAAGTGTTGAGTTTAAAACCCTTTTCTTTGGCAAAATACTCCTCCAAGTCTTTGATAAGGGCAGTATCGGCTTTTTGCACGGGAATATCGTCCACATGGTAGCGATGTCTGAGAAATTTTGCCAGATGCTTACGGAAGAGCAGCAGACATTTCAGTCTTCTTTCACTGCGGTCTATACCCACCCGCTCACGGAAGCGGTCGATATACTCGTCTGTATGATGAAGCAGTCCCTGCGATCCACTATTCAACCCGAAAACAAGTTCTCTTATCTGCTCTGCCGTAACAGTGTTGTTCAACTTGCCCAAAAGCGATTCGTAAACTTGATGGACGCTTACTTGCAGTCGGTCAAGTTCGTTGTTTACTGATACGGCTTCTGCACTCTTGCCTACCAGTCTTTGTTTGCGACTGTCCCATAGATTGGATGTACAGGCGCATTTGCAACTGAACTGAACCATTGAGCGACCGATACTGATGCGTCCCATGATGGGACTTTTCCCATTTTTGTCCTGCGTACCTCTCTTGAGATAGAAAAGCAGCTTGATTTTTTCTTTTTCCATTGTTTTTTTGCTTGCAAAATTACATTTCTTAGAGGAACTTTGAGTGATGCAAAACATTGATAATGAAAGAGAAATCACCGTTTTAGTTACCACTTTTAGCTGTTCTTTTCCTTTCATCGTTTCTCGAACGATTTGGTAACTGAACTCTTGCTTTTTCACTCCTTTCTTAGCCTATTTCCTTTGATGCAACTCAATGAGTAAGCAGGCAATATATCTTGTATTTCAATCAGATACGCATTTTTCTCCTTTTCTTGCTTCCAACTCCCATACTTCCGCATAGAACGCCGCCAGCTCCGGCACCTTGATAAATGTTCTGAAGCGTTCCTTCTGTATGATGTCATTCGTAATGGAGAACTCGTAGTCGGTCGACTTCTTGGCAAAGACGGCTGCCCAAGCATCAAAACTGTTGATACCTTGCTTTTCCAAAGCCTGCGGGCGGAGATACTTAAAGAGTAGATATAGCTCTGTAAGACTGTTACTGATAGTTGTTCCCGAAAGGAAAGTGGCTCCCAAGTCCTTACCGGACCGCTCCTGTATGGTGCGAATGGCAAAGAGCATGTTTAAGGCACGCTGTGAGCCGTCCGGATTGCCCAAGCCCGAAACCCTGTCGTGACGTGTGTTGAACATCAGGTTCTTGAATTGGTGGCTCTCATCCACGAACAAATGGTCAATACCCATCATCTTGAAGTCTACAGCATCGTCCTTGCGTTCGGCAATGCTGTCCTGTATGTTCTGCAGCTTCGCTTCCAGCGTCTGCTTGCGCTTCTCCAGTCCTTTGAGCATACCACGGGAGATGTCTCTTCCTTGTTGCCGCAACACTTCGAGATTCTCTTCCACGGAGTCTAGTTCCTTTTGCATAATCGCTTCCTGTATCTCCAAGGCCTGCGGTATCATTCCGAACTGCTCGTGCGTGAGGATGATGCAGTCCCAATCATTGTTCTTGATGTCGTTGAAAATACGCTGGCGGTTCTGTTTATTAAAATCGTTCTTACCTGGATAGAGTACCTTAGCATTGGGATAAGCTTTCCTAAAGGTATCAGCAATGTCGAATACGTTTGCCTTCAGACCAATAATCATCGGCTTGTTTGCCAGTCCCAAGCGCTTCATCTCGTAGGCAGCCGTACACATGATGAGTGTCTTTCCCGCTCCCACCTCATGGTCGCAGATGCCGCCACCGTTGGTTTTGAGCATCCACACGGCATCCTTCTGGCTTTTGTAAAGGTCATAAATACCTAATCGTTTGAGGTCAAGGTCGGGAAACGTCTGGTGCGTACCGTCAAAGTTGGGTCGCACAAAACAGTTGAAAAGGCGGTTGTAACGGTCGGATAACTGCTGCTTGAACGTGTCAGGTGTCCGTCCGAGCCAATCGACAAAGCCCTGTCTGATTTCCTCAATCTTGGCATTTGCCATCTGGATGGCATGTCCGTCCCTTACTTTGATGGTCTTGGTCTCTCCCGTAACCTTGTCCGTCACCTCCTTGCTCTTGTTGATGTCGGGAATGGTATTGTGTAGGGCATGCTTTAAGAGATTGATACCGTCATAACGGCGGAACTCTCCCTGTACGGCATACTTGTGCCAGATATGGGCATTCTTTCGGTCACAGATAATGCTGTATTCGTCCATATTGGAATGGTAGGATACGCCAATATCCGTCCCGAAAAACTCCGATGCGAACCTGCCATAGACCTTTGAGGGTATCCAGCGTTCACCGAGGTTGAAGTCAAGGTCTGCAAATGGAATGGGTGTTGGCGTGGCTGCACGCAGGGCAGCAAGGCTCTGTTTTGCCTCTTCGTGGTCGGGATGGTCCAATAGCCACGACTCGATACGCTCCGCCTTTTCTATTATATTGCCCGAAATGAACTTGTCCGCTACCTCGTAAGCATTCTCTTTGGGGTTGAAGTATATACGACCTTCCAAGGAAGAAATAATATCGCTTTCCTCCATATTAGGTAAAAGCGAACTCATGTAGTCAAGTTCCACCGTGCCGTACTTGTTGAGCGATGCACCCAGTGCCTCCATCGGGTCTGTGGCAACGGTCAGTTCCGTGGTGGAAAATGCTGTAGGATGGTCAAAGATGTCCGCCTTGACGTACCTGCCGTTTTCGGAGCGTTCCAAGAACAGCATTTCCACGCCCGTGGCATCCATCTTGATGATGTCGGTGTTCGCTTTCTGGTTAAAGTAGCCCCAGCGTGCAACATAGTCATCATACAGGTGGTTGAGCCTGCTGCGGTCTTCCCTGTCCTCTGTCCGGTTCTCCGCCTCGTAGTCATAGAGACGATGATAGCACTCCCGTATCTCAATATAGGCTTTGAGACGTGAAAGCTGCGCATACGGCAAGTCCATCGGGTTAAAGGTTGGATGTCGCTTTAAGTCAGAAAGAAAGCCTATCTGTCCCTTCTGCACGACGATGGAGCCGTCTCTTAGGTGAGAGTCCGGCGAAGAGAGAAAAGGGCGCGGTGAAGCGTCAAACTCCTTTCTGACTTCCGCTATAGGTTTTGGCTTGCGCTCCTCGGCTTCGTTCATGAAGTCGAAAAGTGACGGCTCACGTGAAGAGGAAGAAGCCTTTTTCCTACTACTACGGGTACGGCGTTGAGGAATGATTGCTGCCTTTTGTACCTTGCTGTCCGATGATTTCTGGGGAGCAGTTTGAGTTATAGGACGGCGTACCTGTGAAGTTCCTGAATTATCCTTGATTTCATTGTTCACACGGGTAACTTCTCTTGCCCAAAGGCTGTATTCCTCTGGGGCAAACAATGACAGCTGCTCCGGTTGTCCGATGTCTTCCATGTTATTGTCCACCACTGGATGATGATCGTCGTCAAAGAATATTGTCTGCCCGTTCATTTCTCTCGGAGCTTCAATATCCGTACGGATTTCTTGTGGTTCCTGATCGTATTGATGGTGAAGTGTCAAGGCGGGTACGCCTTCAGGAGCAGGTTCAACAGTTGTGGAAGGCTGTTCTGATACTAATTGTTGTGGAGCGGACTCTGATGATGACGACTGTAATGGAATTGTCTCTCCGCTAGGAACGGTATCTTCCATTACCTGCGTATCGTTCTCAGAAGGAATGGCCACAGTCTCCTTAACCTTATTCTCTGTTTCTGTCTTTGTTATCACTTCTTCCTTGATTTCCTCTGCTATCACTTCTTCTATGGTATATTGTCCCCTGACGATTTCTTCCAACTCGGCTATCTCGTGCAATTTCTTAGGAGAGAAGTACAGGTCACGTTCAATGCCCAGTCCTCTTACTTTTACGCCTTCCATCTCATCGAGGGACATATTGCCAAGCTCCCAGCCGTAACCCATCGTGACAGCACCGAAACCAATGCGGCTCTTAGGGTCATATTCCAGAAGGTAGGCTGTGTATGCTCCCATAGGGAAGAAATAGCGTGCGTAGGCAACCTTATCGCCTATGAGTTCCTTTTCCGTGCTGTAAAGTTTTGGTAACTGTTTCCTGATACTGTCGGGCATTAGGTTATAGGCATCGTTTATGCCCTTGTCTTCAGTCTTTGTCTTCTCTGTTTCTTCTTCCCGACTTATGGTAATACCCAACTTGCGAAGCTGTTTCTCTGTTTCTGCCTCTCGCTCTACCTCTGTCATCGGTATACCAGTCTCATATAGTTTACGGTCGATACGTTGTCCCATTTCAAGGGAGAGCCGTGTTCGGAGACTTTCTGCCATTTCCTCAACCCCTCCCGTGAACCGATACTCCCATGCAGGTCTTCCATAAGGGTCTGTACCCATTATGCGCTCTGTGGCAATGGTGCGATGAGATATGTCTTTCCAATCTCCTACAAAAAGAGAGTTATGCTTGAAGACGACAGTAGAGCCTTCTTCCTTGGGAACGGAAACAGTTTCTACGAACTGCTGTTCAATTCCCTTGCTGATTTCTTTACTAGTCTGCTTCTGCAGGACGATGAGATCACTGCCTACGTCCGTACCTGCATTGTCTGAAAATAGACCTGATGTTAGTCGGAGAGCGGAGATAAGGCGGCTGTTCTGCATGAGGTAACGGCGTATGGCTTCATTGCGGGGACTGTCCAAAACACCCTGTGAAGTGATAAATGCCAATAAACCACCTTCCTTGATGCAGTCCAGACCTTTCACGAAGAAGTAATTGTGAATGGCACGTGTGGACTCGCGCTTTAGTGTATCCTTACCTCTACTGTACTCTCGGTCATAGACCATGAAATCGCCAAAAGGAATGTTACTTGTTACAAGGTCATACTTGTCCTTGTCTTCCAGCTCTCCAATAGCTTCAAAAGGCTCGTTTCTAACGAATATGTTACCTTTGCCATAGGGGTGCAGGGCTTGACTGATTCGTGCCGTGAGTAAGTCCTTCTCTATTGCGTCCACAATTCCAGCCTGCCTTGCAAAGGTTTCGGCAAAGGCACCCATGCCAGCCGAAGGATCCAAACATCGGCGTATGGGTACATTTACAGAAGTGAGAGCATCGGCAATGGCGGTAACGATACGGGTATCAGTATAGAAGGAGGTTAGCACGCTTGCCTTGATGCTCTCCCAATACCGCTTGGCGGTGTTGGCATCTACGGCTTCACGATAAATCATCTGCTTGAGCTGCTGGGTAGGTTCAAAGAGATTCTGCTCTGACTTGCTCCAATAGCGTATGTCATCGGGGTTGTCCGTGCGGTTGAGTACACATTTCAAGCCACCGAAGCCCTGATAGCCGCGCAATATGCCTTTCTCAGCTTCGGTGGCTTCACGGCGTTCTTTTTCCAGGCGCAAGACCACACGGATAGCCTCCGTGTTGGCTTGCAGGACTTCTTTCTTATTGTATGCCATAGTGTTTTCTTTTAATAAGGTAGAGGTAAAAAGGTCGGGAGGCAATACTTGTATCTCCCGACCTATATCTGTTCCTCGTTGTTTCTGCCAGGATTATCTCCCTCTTTGTTTTCCTTTTTTATTCTCAAATTCAAAGGAAGTAGTGTAGTCTTCACCCAGAACAAGTCGGGCGTTGAATTTCTTTCCAGCCTTGCTGGTCAGTCCTTTAAGGATAGGCGTACGTCTGGAGCTTATCAATTCACGGATATTATCTTCAGAGAGATGTATGCCACAGACTTCACGAAACACGTGGAATCCACAGGTTTCATGTCTGCACTTGGCTACCTTGGCATAGATGCCGACACTCTGCTGTCCGCATTTTGGGCAGCGGTAGACAGGATAGGACTTCTGCTCTGAAGAAAGTGAGAGGAGTTCCTCGCAAATAGTCCCCACGTATGAATTAATGCCCTGTGCAAACTTATCAGATGGCATCTTTCCTGCTTCAATAGCGGCAAGTGCAAGTTCCCAACTGCCTGTCATTTCCGCATTGGCAATCTTCTTATCCTTGACAATCTCATAGACAGCTAAGCCTTTCTCGGTAGGTATGATGGATTTCTTGTCCCTTCGGATATAATCACGGAGAATCAACGTTTCGATGATGTTGGCACGGGTGGCTGGTGTTCCAATACCACACTCTGCCATTACCTTGCGCTTATCGTCTTCCTTCACTTCCTTGCCTGCGTTTTCCATCGCAGAAAGCAGTGTCGCCTCTGTATAGAGAGGTTTAGGTTTGGTCTTATGCTCGGTGATCTCGGCAGAAACAAGTGACAAAACCTCTCCCTCCGTCAAATCAGGCAATGAAGGTAAAACTAGTTCATCGTCGTTTTCCGTTTCCTTTTTCTCTGCATCAGTAACCAGCTCTTTCTGCACGGCTTTCCATCCCAAGGAAATCTGCCTACACGCTTTCCAAGTAAAGATGTTGGTACCGTCAGTGAATCGCACTAGCATACGCTCTTCCTCTGAATCGGGAGAAAAGGCTTCTATGAAGCGATTAACTACCATTTGATAGATAGTTGTTTCATCTGTCGACAATCCTGATGGTGTTTCACCTGTCGGGATAATGGCGTGGTGGTCGGTAACTTTGGCATTGTCCACCGAGTGGCGGTTAAGTGGATTTGATAGTGTCTTGCCTATATTGCGCAGCAGGACGGGTACTTCCTCGAAGACATCCTCGCTGATGTATCGGCTGCCTGTTCGGGGGTAGGTTGTGATTTTCTTCTCATAGAGACTTTGGGCTATCGAGAGGGTCTTGTCTGCAGAAAAGCCTTGGCGTCTGTTAGCTTCCTTCTGCAAGGCAGTGAGGTCGTACAAGAGTGGTGGCGATGTATGCGTTACCTTTCTTGCGACCGATTCAACTTTAAGCTGGCTCTGACTGCGGAGCGTAGCGAGGGCAGTCTGTGCCAATGCTTCACTCTCATAGTCATTACAGCCAACGGTTTTCAGCGATAAGCCCTCTTTTTCTGTAAGAACGGATAATTTCCAATAGGGTACGGAAGAAAAATCACGGTTCTCTATGTACCGACGGCAGACCATAGCAAGTGTTGGGGTCTGTACCCGTCCCAAAGAATAGCCTCCCCTGCGGGCGATAGACAATGCACGGCTTGCATTGATACCCACGAGCCAGTCGGCTTCGCTTCTTGCCTTGGCGGAATAATAGAGATTGTCGTAATGGCTTCCTGGCTTGAGATTGGCAAGTCCCTCACGGATAGCTTTGTCCGTGAGGGAGGAAATCCACAAGCGGTCGTAAAGCTTGTGACAATTGAGATAGGAATAGATGTAGCGAAAGATGAGCTCACCTTCACGCCCTGCATCGGTGGCGACAATGATACGATCTGCCTTATCAAAGCAGGAACGTATCACCTTGAGCTGTTTGAGTGCAGCTGGGTCTGATACATACTCCTTATCCTTACGTACCTGTCGTACCACTAACTGAAAAGGATTGGGACGGATGGGTAAGTCTTCGGCTTTGTAGGCAGAAAAACCGTAGGCTTCAGGCATGGCAAGGGCGATGAGGTGTCCCATTGCCCATGTAACGAGGTAACTGTTGCCCTCCATATATCCGTCCTGCTTACTCTTTGCCCCAACGATACGGGCAATATCTCTGGCTACCGAGGGTTTCTCGGCAATAATACAAGTTGTCATAGTGATAAATGGTTTTAAGGTTACATTCTACGTCCACGGGACTTTTTCTGCTTGTTCTCGTCCTGCTTTTGCTTCTGCTCAGCAGTAGGCTGTGTCTGTCCCGTTTTCAGCGGTTCTTTCACGTTCTTGGTGGCTTCGTTGGTCTTGCCGTGGTTGTTCACGGCTACCTGCGTCTTGTGTTCCTCTGCTACGGCAACCACCTTTTCCTTACCGGTTTCCTGCTTCTTATCGGGGTTCCATCTGTAAAACCGTGGGCGGTTCTGTTCCTTGTCCATTCGAACATAAGCATTGAATTTGTTACCAGCCTTGTCCACCATGTTCTTCAAATAGAGCGTGTGGCCACTGTCGAGTGCTTCACGCTGTTTATCTGACAGCTCCAAGCCACAGAGCTTATGCGGAACGCCTTGCTGCTGTGTCTGCTGCTGCCGTTCCTTAAATCCACGGTTGTTGTCAAAGATAAATTCAATGCCTTTCTTCTCTGCATTGACTTGCAAGGTTGCATCGAAGGACTTGCCGCTCTTGGCGGTCATGCCTTCCACTTTCACGGCTTTGCCCTCCACTAGGTCTTTATACTGGGCATCAGAAAGTGTCAAGCCCTTGATTTCCTTGGGGATGTTCACTCGGTCGGCACGCAAAGCAATGATTTCATTGGTTTGTGGGTCAATGGAAATGTATGCAGAGAAAGGTTCTCCGTTCTTGGGAGTCACTTCGATGGTCTTACCCAGATTGCCCGTAGTGAGGAGTTGCTCCTTTTCTTCAGGAGAGAACTTGTAACCCATATAGGGAAAGTCAAGCTGTGGTTCTTTTCTCAAAGGATGAATTGCCAAACCGACATTGCCGTTATCGTCCGTACGGAGCGCAAGACGTGCTTCAGTGTAGATGATGGTGTCGCCGATAGGAACAGCAATCGTTACGAGGTTGGTCTTTTGCCAATTGAGCATCTTTTCCAATTCTCCACTCTGCTCCAATCGCTCACGGGTAAGTCCGAGATTATCGAGTTGCTTCCAATCCACCATTTCAGGGTCGATAGCGGTGGCATTTTTCTGCCGAGGCAGATAGTCCTCAAAGGGAATGTCCATCTCAGCCAGCTGCTGCTTGCTTTCGAGCTTCTCGCGGTTTTGCAGCATGGTACGCAGATTGTCCACGCCCTGCTCCACATTGTCTGCCAATACCTTGTACAACCCGAAATGAGTCGGGTTATTGAACTGTTTGAGGAAGTTGGTCATGAAGTTCTTCAGAAGTCCGTCCTTGTTGTTGAACTTCAAGAACGCTGCCTGATTGGCAGCTGTTGCTTCAGTGGTCTTGAGGTTACCCTTGTCGTCGATACCTGAAACTACGGAGAGTTTTCCTGCTTCCTTTTCGTTCTTTACTTCCGTGCGGTCTTCCAAGACCAGCACATAGTTGTCATTGCTGTTTGATTCCATAATTTGTTACTATTATATGTATAGAGTTTCGAACAACAAAATTATAGTGAAAAATCTTCCAAACGAGTCATGAAGGAAAAATCAGGACATACTAAGATAAAGACAGAAAATATAAAAACAAGGTGTCATCTTATAAGAATTTAAGCATTATCACTGCTGTCCACTTAAACTCAGTAATTGTTCTTTGAAATAGTTGAATTTAGCTAGTTGCAAAATTTTTCTGAATCAACGGATTTGAATTTGTACCTTTGCAGGGGATCATCAGATTCTGCATATGTATAAAGACAAATACGTTTTCGCTCAGTTAGTCTCATTTCTTGACAGAAACTGCTTCAATTATCTTGTACGTAAATACGGAGCTGATAAGTATGTGAAGTTCTTTAGTTGCTGGAATCAGTTGCTTACCCTCATATTTACGCTAGTTCGGGATAAGGGTTTGCTTAGAATAGTTCCAATTGTATTGGAGGGAGCATCCGGTGCTTTGAGCATCTCGGTGAGCACTCGTGCACTGGCAACAACACCCTCGAAGAGGACTTTGAAGAAGTGGAATTGTGTGGGGGGCTTGAACTACCGTATGAAGTTGGAGAGAAGGTTCTCCAAAGCATTGCTGTGCTTGTCGATCTTCAGGAAACTCTGTTCATGTTCGGCGGTGGGCGATACTGTCTTCAGTCCGCCTTTCTCATCTGTCCCTGAGAGGGCTTTGAGATTCTCGTACTTGGAGTCTTTCATCAAAAGGGCTTCTTGATCTTTGATTTTTTCGTCCATCTTACAATGTATTTAATGACACCAATAGCGGTGTATGGGCAAAGGTAAATCAAAGAAACTGTGCATGTTAGCAGTTGGAAATAACTGCGTACTTGTGGCGTTAATATGGATGAAAGTGGCAAAAAGAGAGGTATGGATCAAACTCCATACCTCCATATTTTTCATTGATTAGGTTATTGCATAGACAGCAATTTGCAGTACATTCCGTTTTTTGCTGCAAGTTCTGCATGCGTCCCATTCTCTACAAGTCGTCCTTTGTCCATCACAATAATCTGATTAGCATTACGGATGGTTTGCAAATGATGGGCAATGACCAAGACTGTGCGATTTCGGATAAGGGCAGACATTGCCTGTTGTATCTTATATTCATTGACAGGGTCAACATTGCTCGTTATCTCGTCCAAAAGAATGATGGGAGCGTCTTTCAAGAAAGCACGGGCGATTGAAAGCCTTTGTTTCTGCCCTCCGGAGAGTCCCAAACCGTTTTCTCCGATTTTTGTTTCATAACCTTCCGGCAGGCTGATGATAAAGTCGTGTATCATCGCTCTACGTGCTGCTTCTTCGATTTCTTCCTGCGTAGCATGTTGATTGCCCACTTTGATATTATTGGCAATGGTATCTGAAAAGAGAATAACATTTTGCATCACTACACTGATTTTACCGAGCAGATAATCATAGTCCATTTCTCGAATGTCTATACCACCGATACGGATACTGCCGGTCTGCGGTTCCCAGAAACGGAGTAACAGGCTGGTAATGGTTGTTTTACCAGAACCTGACGATCCGACAAGTGCCGTAACCGTTCCTTCGGGAACATGGAACGTGAGATTTTTCATCTCAAAACCTTCCTTCTCATAATGGAAATCCACTTTGTCAAAGGAAAGATTGAAATGGGTTGCTGTTTTCGGCTGTTCAGGATTGGTGATAACAGGAGCATTCAATAAATGGGAAATGCGTCCGTAACTATCTTTTACCTTGATGTAATTCAGCCAATGACTCTCCATATTGACAAAAGGTTTGTAGAATTCTTTTGAGACGATGATAAACATTAAATAAGCGAAAAGAGAAAGTTCCCCCTGCTGTGTCCACCAAAGACCGATTGTAGCCATCAGAGCGAAAGCCAATTCTATCAGGAAAGTGTATCTGCCCACACTCACAGCTGCCAAACGAGAAGTATTCTTACTGCTTTCTCCAAATTCACTGACAGAGTGGTCAAGTCTGTCACGGAACATTCCTTTTCCTCCAAACACTTTCAAAACCGGAATGCCCTTGACGTATTCTACAAAGAGGCTGACCATATCCGCCAGATTGTCCTGAGACTCTTCCTGTGCTTTCATTCCCGAGCGAATGCCCCGATACAGAGAAAACAGGGCAATAGGAAGAATGGCTACCATTGTCAATCCCATGCGCCAGTCCACACAAAATAGTCCAATACCGAGTATTAGAGCTACAATGAAGTCGGCGGACATCCGTGTCCATAGATGTCCTACTACCATTTCCATATTATCAACGTCTTTGTGAATGATTGTACTTATCTCTCCCAGACGCTCATTAGTATAGAAGCCGAGTGAGAACATTTTCAGTTTCAGTATGATTTTCTCGCGGATACGTTCCACAAGATCAAATCCGGCAAAATGCTTACTCATATCGGCAATGGCATTGGATATGGTTTTCAAGACCAGCAGACTACCGAGTACCCATGCTGCCGAAATGAAAGAGATGCTTTCTCCATGTATATGACGGTCGATGAGAAACAAGACTGTGAGCATTATCGCCGTGCCACAAAGGGCATAAACCACGAAAAACAGTGCGGAGATAATTAGATGCCGCACTCCGCGAGCGGTCAATTCATTCAGTATATTGCGTACCATTCTTATTGCTCCTCTTCTTTTAATTGCCATTTACTTACTTGTTCTTGCATTTCCGTCATATTGCGGTATAGAGAACAGTCTTTCATCAGTTCACGGTGTGTTCCCTTCGACACGACCTGCCCTTTGTCCATTACAACAATACGCTCCATATCCTGAATAGTATTGAGACGGTGAGCAATGGTAATGACAGTCTTGTTGCGCTGCAATTCATCAAGAGCTTCTTGGATTAGTTTCTCATTCTCTCCGTCCAATGCAGCAGTGGCTTCATCAAGAATAACTATTGGAGAGTCTTTGAGCAACATTCGAGCAATGGAAATACGCTGTTTTTCTCCGCCAGAGAATTTTATGCCGGCTTCGCCTGCCAGCGTATCATAACCATTCGGCAAGCCCATGATAAAATCATGAATACGAGCACGCTCTGCTGCCATTTCCACTTCCTTTTGTGTGGCGGTAGGTCTTCCAATACGGATATTGTCCCGAATAGTTGTGTTAAAGAGAAAAACCTCCTGCTGTACCATCGAAAAATAATCAGCGATATTACGTTCGGAGAATTCCATAATATTCTCTCCTCCTAGTCGGATAGTACCTGTTTGAGGTTGCCAGAACTCCATCATCAGACTTGCCAACGTGGTTTTTCCCGATCCGGATTCGCCGACGATAGCTGTATGACTTCCTTTCGGAAATTGAAGACATACATCTTTCAGCGCATTGTCTTCCTTGTTTGGATAGGAAAATGTAACATGCTCGAAACAAACATCCGTTTGTGTCGTATCCGTTTTCTTGTCAGCAGTTTCCTTTGTCTGTACCTCTGTAATGGACTGTACTTTTGCCAACGACTGAGCATAGATGATTCGGAAATGTTGGAATGTTGCCAACTTAGCAAAAGAGGACGAGAACAATCCACCCAATATCAGGGCAAGAATAAAACGGGCTACAGTTAATTCGCCCAAACTCATCATCCATAGTCCAATAAGGGTCATTACCACGATACCACCTTCCAAGAACATCGTTATCAATGTCATGGGAACGGTAACGCTAAACATGCTCCGCTTTACCCAACAGATGTAGTCGCGCATACCACCAAGTACCCGTTCCGTTCTGTTTTCCTCGTTACTGAAGGCTTTGATTACCGATATGGTAGCCACATATTCCAAAAGGTCTTCCGACATTTTTTGCGTACTTTCCATAAAGTGTTGAAAGCTCTTTCCCCAAAGTGTTTTGACAGCCATTTGCAGAAGAAATGCCACAGGTAAAAGAGAAATGAGCGACAGCCCCAAACGCCAGTCTAACACCATAATGATTACCCAGAGTAAGGCTGGAAAAAGCGTAGCCGAAAGGATTTCGGGTAATCCATGTGCTAAATAAATTTCAATTTGTTCCACATCGTGGTTAATAATATTCACCAAGTCGCCAACTTTCCGTTCTTGAAAGAAACCGAGCGGCAAGCGTTGCAGATGACTTATGATACGCAACCTCAATCGTGTAAGGGCATTGTAAGCCGACTGGTGTGCACGCCAAATCGAGGTTCCATAGAATACGCCTCTAAGCATTGCCAACAGTATCATTATTCCTCCAATACCCCAAACTATTATGGGAGAGAGTGTACTATTCATCAACTTGTCAACCGCCCACACTACAAGCAGTATAGGGAGTGTGCCTAAAATAAGGTGCAATATAACCACAACATTGGAGAGCAGGCTACGGCTCTCCCGTTCCTCATCAAGGGGTCTGACTTTTTGTTTATCCATATATGTGTCGTTTTGATTTTTTCTGTTGCAAAAGTACGGCAACAAACAGGGATAAAATAACCCCGATAAGCATTACACTGCCCCAAAACAACAATTTGCTCGCATATAAACACAACAGGGGTATAAGCGTGTATAATAGGGTTATTTATTTGCTCGGAAGGTAAGTACCTTTGCACAGAATCTCACAAACAAATATGATATGTCAATCAGCTCAATAGTCCATTTATACAAAAGAATGCTTATTGTCGGCTTTCTTTCGTTGTGGTCTTTTCCTATGTTTGCACAACTGCAACCAACAGAAATAAAAGTTATTGATTCAGAAAATGGGAACAGTATAGAATTTGCCGCCGTACAATGGAAAGGTTTGAATGCTCCAACGTACACGAATGGTACGACTACAAACAGGAAAGGTATTGCAAAATTAAATGCATCAAGTAATCAAAAACTTATGCTTATGGTAAGTTATGTCGGTTATCAGACCATTACCGATACGATTACTGCAAATGGGATGCGTTATACCATAAGACTACTCCCGGAATCAACAGAGCTGGCAGATGTAGTCGTAGTAGGAAAAACAAGAGCACAAATACTCAGAGAGTCACCTGAAGCAGTTTCTGTAATAAATGCAAAAGAACTTCAAGGCAGATCTATTTCGTTAGAAACCGTTTTGAATAAAACCATAGGTTTGAAAGTTGGGCAGACTGGCGGTTTGGGAAGCAGTTCGAGAATTATTGTTCATGGATTGGAAGGAAACCGCATTCAAATCTTATGGGACGGAATACCAATGAGTACTTCTGACGGGGCTTTTTCTCTTGATGAAATTCCGATAGACATTATAGAAAGAATAGAAGTCTATAAGAGTATCATACCCGCCCGTTTCGGATGTGATGGATTGGGGGGAGCCGTCAATATCGTTACTAAAGAGTTTAGTACGGATTATTTAGATGCCTCGTATGAATTCGGATCTTACCAAACACACAAAGGAAGTGTCTTCTCTCGCAAGAATTTTCCAAAGAGTGGCATTCTACTCGGTGCGGGAGGTTATTATACATCTGCAAAGAATGACTACTCTTTCAGAGTTCCCGAGAGAGAAAATCTGTTAGTAAGACGTGACCACGACCGTTTTCGTTCGTATATGTTGAAGGGAAAAATTGCTTTCACGAAACTTTGGCTCGATGAGATTAGTACCGAGTTCGGGTATTACAATCGTTTCAATGAAATCCAAGGTATCTTAAAAAACATACAACATGCCGAAAACAAATCAGGAATGTTTATGTTGGAAAACAAATTGATAAAAAGCGGAATGCTGAACGACCGCCTTAACTTTGAGTCCCATTTCTCCCTTTCACATACAACAAACAATTTTGTGGATACGGCACGAGTTAATCACGATTTCGAAGGAAACATATATCCGAGTCCGAATGGACAGGGAGAAACAGGGGATGTTCCTCACAACTCGAATGACAAAGGATTGGAAATCAATGAACGTATCAATTTTGATTACAAGTTGTCCGCCAATCACAGTTTGAATCTGAACACACTTATTAACTACGCCAGAAGACAACCGAGCGACAACATTGCAAGTCAGCATGCAGGTTTTGTTATCGGAGGATTTCCCAGTAAAAAGACCAGTTTCATTTCGGGGTTGACTTGGGAGTCAAAACTCTTTGATAAGAAACTGACGAATATGCTCTCCGCAAAGTATTTCCACCTCCATTCCGAGATAGAAGATTTGACTTCATACGAGATGATTGAGGCTCCGAAGAAAAAGAACAATACGACCTCACAAATAGGCTGGATAGAGGCTATAAAATACGAGCCCTTCAGAGGTTTTCACTTGAAAGCATCTTACCAGCGGGCAATACGCCTTCCCAATTCACAAGAACTATTCGGTGATGGTATCATCACCTTTCCTGCAGCCGGATTGAGACCAGAGAAAAGCCACAACTTCAATCTGGGGTTCTTAATAGACAAAAATGATGTCTTCGGCTTATCGCGATTGCAATTTGAAGTGAACAGCTTTTATATGCAGGTAAGCGATATGATAAAACTGATGAAACAACACATGGCAGCCGGATATGTAAACGCAGAAAAGGTACATATTAAAGGTATAGAAACCGAAATAAAATTGGACATATCGCCAACGGTCTATGCCTACGGAAATCTAACTTATCAGGATGTGCGTGATGTCTTGAACTATTTACCCGGTACCCAAGCCCCCAATCCGACAAAAGGATTGCGACTACCGAACATTCCCTATTTGTTCGCCAACTTCGGGGCGGAGTATCACAGCAACCGATTATTCAAGAATTGGTATGTCAAGGCTTTCTGGGACGGCAAATTTACTGAGGAGTTCTTCTACTTCTGGGAACTTACCGAATTACAGAAACGACGTATTCCCCGCAGTTTCGTCAATGACATAGGGCTATTGTTGACCTACAAAAGCAAATATTCCGTAGCCTTGGAATGCCATAATATAATGAACAAAGAAGTTTGGGACCAATTCCGCCAACCATTGGCAGGACGGACACTTCACCTCAAATTCAGATATGTCTTCTCAAAAGGAATTTTCTAATTTAATAAATATAAAAAGATGAATACAACAATTTTCAATCGTATAGCTTTTTCTGCTATGCTGGTCGGCTTCATAGGGCTGACATCTTGTAACAAAAATGATGAACCTACGCCTACTCCTCAAGAGGTGCAGCAACATTTCACCTTTGTGCATTATGTGGACAAAAGTGCTTATGTAGGGACATTCAGTGATTTGACTCCTCAAGCGACCGACAATAAGAAAGCATTTGAATTCGGGTTCGGTTGCTACCTCTTTGCTAAGGGTAATACAGTGCTTGTACCCGAAGGGAAATTCGGGGATAAGATACATAAGTTTACAAGAGGTGCCCATGGAGAACTGATAAAAGCAGGTACTATGACATTTGAACAGATGGCTCAACCCGGAGAAATTAACTTCGTTGATGAACAGCGGGCATACGTTGCTTTGCATGGACGTGGAAAAATTGCGTTAATCAATACTTCAACATTGCAAAAGGAAGATGAAATTGACCTCTCATCTTATGCGGTTCAAGACAACAATCCTGATCCCGGCTGTAATGTCATCCGTGATGGAAAGATGTATGTTGCCCTCAATCAGCTCAATTCGCCTCATACCTCCGTACCGGGTACTGGAGCAGAGGTAGCTATCATTGACCTCAAGACGAAAAAGACTGAAGTTATCAAAGATAACCGCACAAGTGTTGTAGGATTGTTCCGCCATTCTGACGCATTCATAGACGAGCGAGGTGACATCTACTTTTACAGTGCGGGCAACAACTTCAATGTTGCCGATAAGGAAGGTTTCCTGCGTATCCGCAAAGGAAGCGACAAATGGGATAGCGATTATCTGTTCAACCTATCGAAGACAACCATAAAAGGAATAGGCAAAACAGGGCAGTATATGATTAAGTCTTTCTATGCAGGTAATGGTATTGTGTATAGTTGCGTGAAAGTAACGGATACAGAATTTGGAATACTCAAGAAAGACTTCCAACCTGTGAAAATCGACATTTGGAACAAAACCATCGAAAAACTTGATTTGCCAATGACCGACAGCAATGGCTCTTTTGCTATAACTCGCTACAAGGACTTCATCGTCTTTGGAATGATATGTAACAATGGTACGGGGTATTACACCTACAATACCAAGACAGGCGAATGCTCGCAAAAACCAATTGTTACTGCCATAGGAGTTCCTTCAAGTTTAGTCGCATTTGAGTAAACTCTCATTAAAAACATTTCTCATGGAGCTATTGATTCTTTTTTGAGAGTAATACGGATAAAAACTTGCGATAAATCAAGTTTTTATCCGTATTTGTTTGTAACTTTGCAAAAAGACATGATAAAATGACCATAGAATTTTGTGCAATCAATAAGCCTGAAGATTGGATGGAGATGGTTGCCGAACAATTTGGCACATCAGTAATAAACGATGGATTTACCATTCCTTCTTCTATTGGTAGTGGATTCTTCAAACAATATTATCCTCTGCCATGGCTAACATTGACTTATATCAGTTTCGTAGCATACGAGCCGATAACTATGATACGTCGCTCGGTGGAAAACTCGAAATGGATTCCTGTCATGTTCTATATCAATGAGCATAAACACGAGCAGATAATTGGGACAAGTACAAAAACGGTCGGAGTGGACACGCTCGATGGCATTTTCATGCCTTCAAGTAGCATCCCGACTGAGTGGAGTTTTCCTCCAAAGAAACGATACGAAAATATTACACTGACTTTCAATAAGGATTGGATTGAAAAGATTGATGCAGCACATGAAACCTATATCGGTCGGCTTCTCCAATCGGACAAGGCTTTTTATTTGTTTGAGACCATTACACCTGCAATGCAACAGGTCTTGGATAACATTAAGTCTATAACTGAAATCGACAATCCTTTTTCAACGCTTCATTTGCATGGAAAAACTATGGAATTACTGACAATGTTCCTTGAAAAGCTCGAAAAACGTTCGGAAGTAAAATCTCTTGCCAACCTAAACTTGAATGATGTTGAATCAATATTCCGTGTTCGTCGCCAGATTCTTCAAAGTCTCAGTAATGTACCGAGTATTCCCGAATTGGCGCGTGAAGCCAATATGAGCAGTTCCAAATTACAAAAGTGCTTCAAGCAGGTTATTGGAAAAGCCATCGCAGAATATGCCCTATCCGAAAAGATGGAATGGGCAAAACGACTGCTTTCCACTCGCCTCTACTCGGTGTCAGAAGTAGGCTATAAAGTTGGATATACTAACCTCAGTCATTTCACAGAGGCTTTCTGCAAATATCACAGGATGAAACCTAAGCAATATCTTGATTCATTATAAGTTTTACACAAATATTACTTGCATTTTGAGGGTTATTTTGCCCTAAACAATCTTTCGAACTTAGCCTGCAAAAACATCAGGCAATGAAAATAACGACATTTAAGTTTCATTTTTTTTGCCAGAGTAACAATTTTATCATTGTCTTCTGGTATTTCTGTTTATTATTTAGTCGAACTCTTGTATGCTCTCGACACCTGCAATTGTATCAGTAATGGAGAAATTGGTATGGAGGAATTGGCACACACACTCTCTGAAATCTTCGGAGTGGAGATAAAGAACTGCTACAACGTATATATGAATATAAAGCATCGCAAAGATGACAGTCGCACTTATTTTTTTGACGAACTCCGTGAAAAAATCAATAAGCGGATGGTGGGGAGCGACCTGAAAGGCGGCAAGTTCAAGAAGTAGTAAATCAAAAGGGAGATATTCCGACTCTGGAATATCTCCCTTCATTCATTCTTTGATAAGCACTTCCAACTTTTTGGCTATATCCTCTGAGGTTGGAAGCACTTGTTTCCGTATTTAATGCATTATGAGAAAATAGGCTATAATATTAATATACTCAATTTTGAACGAAATCGTTGTGAGATTTACAGAGATCATACCTTTGATTCTTATTGGGAATAATCAAATCCATAATTAATGATGTATAGATGAAAGGATTACATTTTGATTAAATGAGCAAGCTTCGGATCATTCTTAATACGCATAATCTCTAAATCAACTAACGAGAGAATTTCTTCCTTGATTTTGCGATAGTTAGCTTCGATGGTCTCTTTGAGATTATCGGAGCCATCTTTATTTGTAAAGTCTACTATCACAGGTATGGGCTGATAGGCTTTCATCTCAGCAGAAACCTTTGCACTATCAACTACTATCTCTGCATGGAAAATCTTTTGGTCGATGCGTTCGTCGAAATTATCGGAAACAGCACCCACAAACATTCCTTGTGTGAGGTTAGAAATCTTGCTAGCAGGGATTAGACTATCCATCTGTGTGGAGATAGAGGTGGACTTGTCATTGCGGTTGATGGTCATGGATTGGCGTTGCTGGAGCACCTTTCCAAACCGCTCAGAAAGTGTCTTGGCTGTTTCTCCTACCACTTGTCCAGAGAATACGTTACCTACAGTGTTCTGTATTACCTTGCTCTCCTTGTCTCCATAATCACGGGTAAGTTGTGAGAAGTCCTGAAAGCCCAAACATACGGCAACTTTATTGCTTCGTGCAGTAGCTATGAGGTTGTCAAGCCCACGAAAGTAGATTGTCGGCAACTCGTCGATAATCACTGAGGATTTGAGTTGCTTCTTCTTGTTGATGAGCTTCACAATACGACTGTTATACAAACCAAGTGCAGCCGAATAAATATTCTGTCGATCAGGATTGTTACCCACAACAAGGACTTTCGGCTCATTAGGGTTGTTGATGTCAAGTGAGAAATCATCGCCTGTCATCACCCAATAAAGAGCAGGTGAAATCATGCGTGATAGCGGTATCTTGGCACTGGCAATCTGTCCCTGTAACTGGTCCTGAGCTCCACCCTCCCATGCGTCCATAAAAGGAGAAAGGTAGTTGGCAAGTTCATCGTAGGAAGTGAGTATAGGAAATATCTGTGCGTAGGGACGGTTGAGAAATTCGACGGCATGAGGGAAGGTGCAATACTTTCCGTTCTCATAGATTTTCAGAAACCATATAATAGCTGCCAATAGGATAATCGGCGACTCCACAAAGAAATCTCCCTGCTTCTGTATCCACGAGCGGTTCAAGTTGAGCATGATGGTGTAGGCACTTTCGTAAGCGTCCGATATATCCGTCATAAAGGCAGGATTGATGGGATTGCACCGATGCGATTTCCTCGGATCGTCAAAGTTGATTACATAGAACTGTGGCTTCATCTTGTAGGCATCCAAGTGATTAAGTAGGTGATTGTAAGCAATCTCTGAAAGGTCGGGAAATTTATAGTCGTAGATATACATGGCAAAGCCTTTCTCTATCTGCTGCTTGATGTAGTTGTTCACGATAGCGTAGGACTTACCAGAACCCGGTGTACCGAGCACCATTGAGGCACGAAATGGATTGACTACGTTTATCCAACCATTGTTCCACTTCTTCTTATAGTAGAAGCGTGTAGGAAGATTGACAGAGTATTCATTTTCCATCAACCGCGTTTCCTGCATAAAACTCTCGTTCTCCGTATTAAACACATCGTCCATCAGGTTGTTCTTAAGCAAGCGGCTCATCCATACACCTCCCATCAGCAGACAGATATAGCCAACGGACAGCGTAAATATATAGAGGGAAGCTACCCCGATCTTGCCGATGGGCAATACCAACAGCCACCAGTTGAGAAAGAAGAATACAAAGCCAGAGAAAAGCACCGTCCAAATCTTCGGCCACGTGATTTTCTCTTCCTTCACGCCCTTTGTTCCCAAACATGAGAGAGCAAGAAAAACCACGCAAAAGAGTTTTGTCCAGAGGATAGACGAAAATAATCCCGTCGTTCGCTGGAAATTTATCAGAATCTTATCCACAATACCGAGCGTAAAGCCCCATGTATGGAACGCTTCGTAGCAGAACCAATAACAGTTGATAAGGAGAAATATCACTGATATACCCCGCATAAAGTCCATGACCTTACCCAATGCTCTTAAATCATCTTCTTGTGCCATAATTATATTGTTTTTATATTTGTTGTATTATCGTTATTTGAATTGCATTTGAATGTTATTCAAACATAGTTTAAAATACCTTACCTATCTTTTCCTCCGCCTGAGATTGACTTTGTTTTGCCTGCGGAGTTTACGCTGCCACGCCGCCTCCTTCCAATCATCGTTGCCCGTAGACAGGAAAGAACCATCTGCCATATCCTCGATAAGTTCATCGACAAGGTTGTCGCTTTCCTCCGTATTTAGCTGCGAAGGGTGAACGGTTGCAGATTGATCCAAACGGGCAGACAGATTGCCATACAGCGTTTCATCTAAGAATGGATTACGTGTTGGATTGGAGAAATAGCCATTGAATACGTTAGCGGTATATCCCTTACCCAATCGGGAGCCATTGAGTGCAACACCCTGCTCATCGTCAATAAAGGTAATGCCATAGATACGACCGCTTTCGTTCTTTCGGATTACCACACGCAAGCCTTGTTCCTCCAATCTTTGCCGAAGTTCTTTCTCCGTATTGGGAGAGGTACGCATAGTTTGTAACACTTTGTTCCTGACGGTTGGTATCAGTGGTTTGACGTTTTGTTTCGACTTCTGCATCCTGTTCTGTACGGCAGTATAGCCCACACCACGACCGATGTCTGAGGCGTGGATGGGGGTGCCTGCCTTGTTGCCCTTTTCATCAGTTGGAACATAAACCAGTCCGTCATACTTCTTTCCCCGAAACTCTGTCTTCACTTCTTCTACTGCAAGATGGTATCGGGAAAGAATGGCATTCAGCTCTCCTAATGAGCAGAACTTATAATGTTTCAGCACCATGCGAAGGGTACTTGCCACTTGCTCCTTGATATTTCCTTTTGTGGTATCAATTTTGGGCGTTTCTTTCATCGCCTTGTCAGTAACTTTTGAACTTGGAATGAGACCAAATTTCCTCTCCAAGGCATCGGTAATCTGCTTGCTCCTTCGCTTTTCAAATCTGTCGTTAATCTTCTGCCCACGACTGTCCACCCGAAGCGATACGATGTGGATATGCTCACGGGCGATGTCGTTGTGCTTGAACACAATATAGGGCTGCATGCCATAGCCGAGTGCCTCCATATACTCCTTGGCTATCTGTGTGAGCCTTTCATCGGATAGTTTCTCGTCTGGGTGCGGATTGAGCGAACAGTGGAACACCGTTTTCTTGGTACGACAGTTCTTCGGTATCAATGCCTCCATATCAGCAAGCACGTCCTCCATCGTATAACGTCCTTCCTTGCTCTGATACAATTCAGCGGCAAGGAGAATGCTTGCTTCCCCTTTCTCCACCTTTTTGAAGTTGTAGCCGATAGCCCCTCCAAGGTTTTCCGTTGCAGAAATCTTCGCTATCATTTTTTGCGGTAATCTATGGTAAGACTGATAGCCTGCTCCTGCAAGGCGATGATTTGAGCCGACAAATTTTCTAATTTTTCAAGCATAATCTGTGCGGTTTTTACGCTGTGATAGCTGTTGATGGCACGCACGGCTTGGTTATACAGCACGCCAATTTTATGGATTTGTGCTGTCAGTTCTGAGAGCTTTCGGTAATATTCCACGGCAGATTTGTCCACCGTGATGACCTTAAAACTCTCCCCAAGAATACGACCACGCACGAAATCCGACTTGGTTTCCGCACCTGAACGCTGAAACAAATCAATCGCCCGTTGCTGGTCTTTGGGGTTAGGCAACCGTACATGCCAGTTGTCCCAACGTGGCTTTTCTGCAGTTTTTCGTTCTGAACCGTGTTCTGTGTCCTTATTCATGTCCATTCTGTTTTTTAATTACGACTTTGGAGTAATTTATCTCCCCTTCGGGGCAAGGGTCTTTGTGGTACAAACGGCGGTTTGTGTTACAAAGACACACCTTGCCAATATTAAGAGTTGATACGATTGAAGTATCCACCCTTTTGGGGTGTCTGCTTCGGGACGTTACCTCCATGTATTATTCTCGCCTGCAAAGTTACGGCAGATTTTCAAATATCTCATTATCAGAGATATTCACTCTTTTTCCTCGTATTTCCCTGCACTTCATCGCTGTAATAAAATCAGCAGAAATATCATTTATTTTGCAATCAGAACGAGCGAACAATGGTATGATAACACAAGCAAAAGATATATCATATTATCGCCTGCTTGCACCAAAGATGACAAGAAGGAACAATACATATTCATAACAATTTATTGTCATGACAAACTATTGTCAATACAACAAATTGTAAGAACTTGAAATCGTCCTTTTGGACTATCGCCCGAACCATACACAGTCAGAGCAAACTGTCTGCTGATGACTCTTAATAATGAGAGAATATCCAAACATCAAATAGACAAATAATATGAACTAAGAAATTATCATTATGGAGAACAAAGAACAACGCCCCCTTTTTCTGGGCTTCTCTTCCCAAAAGGGAGGAGTGGGAAAAAGTACTCTTGCCGAAATCGTAAGTAGCATATTGTACTACGAGCAAGGCATCAACCTCTTCGTGATGGACTGCGACCTGTCGCAAGACTCTTTCTACAAACTGAGGGAACGTGAGAAAAGTATCGTTCAGGAGAGCGAAGAGCTTTCCAAATCCATGCAGGAGTACTTTCATCACCTCGGCAAAAAAGCATACAGAATTTACAAGTCTGCACCCAAGGAAGCCGTCAGGACTGCACGAAGTAAAATCGACGGTATCAGCAACGAGAAGTACCAGTTGGTTATATTTGATTTCCCGGGACATGCCGGAACAACCGAACTGATGGAACTGTCCCTTCAGATGGACTATATCCTTTCTCCGATTGAAGCCGATATTCAGTCGCTGGTTTCATGTCTGGCATACGCCAAGACTATCACGGAGATTGGAGTTTCGATGTCCGACTCCCGGATTAAGGACATTATCCTGTTCTGGAACAAGGTGGACAGAAGAGTAAGGAACATCATCATCGATGAATATACAAAGCTCATCCATGAATACGAACTCACGCTCCTGCCCGGCTATGTATATGCCACGCACCGCTTCTCTCACGAACTTTCCACATACGGACTGCGCGGAGTGTTCCGCTCTACCTATCAGCCCCCTGCAAGGGGATTACGAACGGGTACGGGGCTGGACGAACTCGTCAATGAGATAATTCAACGTCTCAAACTAAAAACGAAAACAGAAAATGGCAACGATTGAGGAAAGAAAGCAACAGCTGGAAAACAAGCTGAAGAAAATGGCAGAGGACAATGTCGTGGTAAAACCTGTCACGATACCAAACTCCTTCGACCCTTCCGAGGATACTGAGTCCTCCCCCGCAACATCAGGGGAGGAAGACAATAATTTAGAAGAGACGAAAGAAACGAAAACAGCAAAAGAAAAACCGGTAGATGAAATAGAAAGAGAGGAAACGGGGAACACGGAACAGAAACGGGAAAGCAAGCCGAGAATGGAAAAGCCCGGCGTGTCCTCCCTTTCCATAGAGGACTACCGTTCCCTGTACTTTCATCCCGTCCGCTCCCAAATGCGGACAGCCTTCTCCATTAATCTGGAAACGCTACAGAACCTGCGCAACGTGTTGCAGGACTTGGGGGAGCATGTTTCCATAGCCGCATATATAGACAATATTCTTAGGGAACACCTGCGTGAACATTTGGAATTGCTCAACAGTGCGGCAGCAAAACAAAGACGCAAGACAACAATAACACTATGATGGAAACAATACTTTTCAGTTTTATACTGATACTCATCATCATTTGGATAATGCTGGGTATCCTGTACTTCTATATGCGGTATGTTTCTCCGTATGGCATCCTTATCAAGAAAAATAAAAAGGGCAATGAGCAGACTAAGGAGAATGAAGCGACGAAGGAAAAAGACGGACAAAAAGGAGAAGGAAAAGAAAATCAAACCGAGTTTGTACTGATTGGCAAAAGCCGTTCCATTTCCCCTATTATCCCACAAGTTCCCTCTGCTTCTTCATCTGAAAATTCAGAGCAGAATAGTAATAATTTTGCACCTCAGAACTCCGAAAAGAAAGAGGATATGAAGGAAGAGGACAACGAGATGGACGTTGATTTCGAGATGGAGCGAGTTGATGAGGATGAGGTCGCCCGTGAGGAATTAATTCTGCCCATTGAGCCCACATCGGACGAAACCGAGATGTCAGGGCAGTCCGTCCTCGC
Organism: Prevotella pallens; assembly: GCF_900454935.1. Taxonomy (NCBI): domain Bacteria; kingdom Pseudomonadati; phylum Bacteroidota; class Bacteroidia; order Bacteroidales; family Prevotellaceae; genus Prevotella; species Prevotella pallens. Next base: position 48,462 of record NZ_UGTP01000005.1, on the reverse strand, counting down.
ACGTGACTTAGTCCGCCTGCAAAAATGGGCAAAGAACTGTGAGGAGGCTGATGAGAAAGAAGTCAAAGAGACCATTCGGCAGCTTCAAGACTCAGATCTATTGGATAAGTACAAGGAGAACATCGCCAAGATGCAGGGTGAGCAAACTTCGCTATTGGAGAAAATCCGTAAAGCGGAAGAACAAAGCGAGCAACAAGCAATGTTGTTTTCTCAAAACTCAATACCGGCAGATTCAAGCGCTTCTGACACTTCATCCGATAATGACGACGACAAGCCTCTTTCATATTATCTGTAAACAATCAACGATGGAAGCGGGAAAAGAAAACGGCTCATTAACAGCTACAAGGTTTCCACATGAAAATGTGCCTCTCTTTCCCCTTCTTTTTAAGAACAAGCAATTTTATCACACTTAAAATTATAACATACAAATGAACAAAAAAATTACACTGATGATGCTCCTGTTGATGACTGCCGCCATAGGAGCATACGCACAAGGCAACGGTATTGCCGGTATCAATGAAGCTACAAAAATGGTAACCTCCTACTTCGATCCCGGCACGAAACTCATTTATGCCGTAGGGGCGGTAGTGGGGTTGATTGGAGGCATTAAAGTGTACAACAAGTTCTCAAGTGGTGACCCCGATACAAGCAAGACCGCAGCCTCTTGGTTTGGTGCGTGTATCTTTCTCATTGTGGCTGCCACTATCCTGAGAAGTTTCTTCTTGTAAGGCGATGGCTGCATTTGAAATCAACAAAGGTGTAGGTCGGACGGTAGAGTTCAAGGGCTTGAAAGCGCAGTACCTCTTCCTCTTTGCAGGAGGACTGCTGGCAGTCTTCATTCTTGTGGTCATTCTCTATCTCTGTGGCATCAGCCAAATTACCTGTCTTGTCATAGGCGTAGTGGGTGCCAGCCTTGTGGTATGGCAAACGTTCGCCATGAATAGAAAGTACGGGCAATACGGGCTGATGAAGAAAGGAGCAGTGCGTATGCACCCACGCTACCTTGTGAACCGCCGTACGGTCTGCCACCTTATCCGTAACCTTCAACCAAAGAAAGCGAAGAAATGAGAAATAAAAGCAAGATAACGACCCTTGAATCAAAGTTCCCACTGCTCTCCATCGAGCAGGGCTGTCTGGTGAGCAAGGATGCTGACATCACGGTGGCTTTCCGTGTGGAACTGCCCGAACTCTTTACCGTCACTTCTATAGAATACGAAGCAATGCACTCTGCTTGGCACAAGGCTATAAAAGTGCTGCCCAATTACAGCATCGTACACAAGCAGGACTGGTTCATTAAGGAAGACTATCAAGGAAAGCTCGCTGATGGCGGACTGAGTTTCCTTGCCCGTTCCTCTGAGCGGCACTTCAATGAGCGTCCGTATCTCCACCACTCAGTCTATCTCTTCCTTACCAAGACCAACAAGCAGCGTATGGCGCAGCAGAGCAACTTTTCTTCGCTCTGCCGTGGACACCTGCTACCAAAAGAGATTACCAACAAGGATGAAGTGATGAAGTTCATGGAAGCAGTGGACCAGTTCGAGCGTATCATCAACGATACCGAGCAGCTAAGGATTGTCCGCATGACAGAGGAAGAGTTGGTTGGTACAAATGAAAAGGGCGGACTCTTGGACCGTTATTTCTCCCTCTCGGAAGAAGGACACGCCTCGTTGGAGGACATCCGCTTGGGCGCAGACCTTGTGCGTGTGGGCGACAATATGCTTTGCCTACACACACTCTCCGACACGGATGACCTACCGACAACGGTCAGCACGGACAGCCGATACGAGCGATTATCCACCGATCGAAGCGACTGCCGCCTTTCCTTTGCCTCTCCCGTGGGTCTGATGTTGCCCTGCAACCATATCTATAACCAGTACCTCTTCATCGAGGATAGCGATGCCAACTTGGAACGTTTTGAGAAACAGGCAAGGAATATGCACTCGCTGGCACGCTACAGCCGTAGTAACCAAATCAACGAGGAATGGATACAGGAGTATCTCAATATTGCACACTCGCAGGGACTGACTTCTATCCGTGCCCACTTTAACGTACTGGCATGGAGCAGCGACAAGGAAGAACTTCGCCAGATCAAGAATGACGTGGGCTCTGCACTTGCTCTTATGGAATGCCACCCACGTCACAACACCATTGATACGGCAACACTCTACTGGGCGGGTATTCCCGGCAATGCGGCAGACTTTCCTGCTGAAGAGTCATTTTATACTTTCATCGAGCCTGCCCTCTGCTTCTTTACGGCAGAGACGAACTATAAGGATTCACTCTCTCCTTTCGGTATCAAGATGGCAGACCGCCTTTCGGGAAAGCCCGTCCACTTGGATATATCGGATTTGCCGATGAAAAAGGGAGTCATCACTAACCGTAACAAGTTCATCTTGGGACCTTCGGGTAGCGGCAAGTCTTTCTTCACCAACCACATGGTACGTCAGTATTACGAGCAGGGAGCGCATGTCCTCTTGGTTGATACAGGAAACTCGTATCAGGGACTGTGTGAACTTATCCACCGCAAGACCAAGGGTGAGGACGGCGTGTATTTCACCTATACCAATGAAAGTCCTATATCTTTCAACCCTTTTTATACGGATGATTATTTCTTCGATGTAGAGAAAAGGGAGAGTATCTGTACGCTGCTGCTTACACTTTGGAAGAGTGCAGATGAGCATATTACTAAGACCGAGGCAGGTGAACTTGGTTCTGCCGTCAACTCCTATATCGAGCTGATATGTGCAGACCATAGCGTTACACCCTGTTTTAATACTTTCTATGAGTATCTGCGGGACGTGTACCGAAAGGATATGGAAAAGCGTGATATCAAGGTAACGCTCTCGGACTTCAATATCAATAATCTCCTTACGACACTCAAGCAATACTATAAAGGGGGGCGTTACGACTTCCTGCTGAACTCGGACAAGAACATCGACCTGCTCTCTAAACGCTTCATCGTCTTTGAAATTGACCAAGTGAAGGACAACAAAGACCTTTTCCCAGTGGTAACGATTATCATTATGGAAGCCTTCATCAACAAGATGCGCCGGTTAAAGGGTATCCGCAAGATGATACTCATTGAGGAAGCGTGGAAGGCGATTGCTTCGGCAAACATGGCAGACTACATCAAGTATCTCTATAAGACGGTGAGAAAGTATTTCGGGGAAGCCATTGTTGTAACGCAGGAGGTGGACGATATCATTCAGTCGCCCATTGTCAAGGAAAGTATTATTAATAACTCTGACTGCAAGATACTGCTTGACCAGCGCAAGTACATGACCAAGTTCGACGGCATACAGGCGATGCTCGGTCTTTCGGAAAAGGAAAAGAGCCAGATACTCTCCATCAATCAGAACAACGACCCGAACCGACTCTACAAGGAGGTATGGATAGGGCTGGGCGGTATGCAGAGTGCCGTCTATGCCACAGAAGTGAGCATGGAGGAATACCTCACCTACACCACAGAGGAAACCGAGAAGGTGGAGGTGATGAACAGGGCAGCACAGCTCGGTGGAGATATCGAAACAGCTATTCGTCAGCTTGCCATAGAGAAAAGAAACAATAAAAAGAAATAAGTACAAACCATCAAAACTATAGTAACAATGAAAAAGTACATTTTCATGGCTCTCTTAGGATTGAGCCTTTCTGTTCCCAAAGCCCACGCACAGTGGGTGGTGACCGACCCCGGTAACTTCGCCGGTAACATCGTTAATTCGGTCAAGGAGATAGCGACTGCCTCGAAGACAGTGAAGAATACCCTTGACGGTTTTAAGGAAGTGGAGAAACTCTACAACGACACCAAGAAGTATTACGATGCCCTGAAGAAGGTGAACAACCTCATCGGCGATGCCTACAAGGTCAAGGAGTGTATTCTGATGGTGGGCGACATCTCGGAGATTTACGTCACCTCGTATAAGAAGATGCTCTCGGACAAGAACTTCCGCCCTTCGGAACTTGCTGCGATGGCTTCGGGCTATGCCAAGCTCTTGGAGCAGAGCGGTGAGAGTCTCAAGGAACTAAAGTCCATCGTTAAGAGTAATGTCTTCTCGATGAACGACCACGAACGAATGCAGTCCATAGACCGCATCTATACTACGCTGAGGGAATACCGCTCGCTCGTGTCATACTATACAAGGAAAAACATCTCTGTGAGCTATGTGCGTGCAAGGGAGAAGAACAACCTTGCCTCCGTTAAGGCGCTCTATGGTAATACGGCAAGCAGGTATTGGTAAATCCACAGACAAAAAAGGACTTGAAAAAACTTTCATAAAAAACTTTTGCTTATGGATTTTGCCAGTTTACACGAGCTGCTACGCTCAACCTATGACGAGATGATGCCGCTCTGTGCCCAGATGACGGGCATTGCCAAGGGTATTGCAGGCTTGGGTGCGCTCTTTTACATTGCTCTTCGGGTATGGGCTTCCATTGCCCGTGCCGAGGCGATAGATGTCTTTCCCTTGCTACGCCCCTTCGTGCTGGGCTTCTGCATCATGTTCTTCCCGACAGTCGTACTCGGTACGATGAATGCCGTTCTCTCGCCCGTAGTGCAGGGAACGGAGATGATGGTACACCAACAGGAGGGGAACCTTGCAGAGCTTACTGCCAAGCGAGACAAGTTGCAAGAGGAAGCCTACCTTAGAAATCCTGAAACAGCCTACCTTGTTTCCAACGAGAAGTTCGATGAGAAGATAGAGGAAATGGGCATCATCGGACCTGAAGATGCCGTGACGATAGCGGGTATGTATGCCGAGCGTGCTGCCTATCAGACCAAGCAGTGGGTGATGAAAATGGTGCACGACCTCTTAGAACTCCTATTCCATGCTGCAGGGCTTATCATCGACACGCTGCGCACGTTCATGCTCATCGTCCTTTCCATTCTCGGTCCGATAGTCTTCGGCATTGCCGTGTGGGATGGGCTGTCGGGTTCGCTCACGGCATGGTTCTCACGCTATATATCGGTCTATCTGTGGCTGCCTGTTAGCTCTATTCTTACGGCACTGCTTACAAAAATACAGGTGCTGATGATAGAGAAGGATATTGAAGCACTCAGTGACCCTAACTACCTGCCTGATTCGGGGACGTGGTACTACATCGTCTTCTTCCTTATCGGTATTGTAGGCTACTTCTGTGTACCTACTGTGGCAGGCTGGATTATCGAAGCTGGAGGTGGTATCGGCTCATACGGTCGTAATGTCAACCAGACAGCACAGCGTGGTGCGCAAGGCGCATATACTGGTGGCAAGGCTGCTATGGCTGGCGCAGGTGCTGCTGTGGGAAATGTCGGTGGACGTATCAAGGGAGCACTGCTCAAAGGAAAATAGAAATCGAACAACTATGCTTAATTAATCAACAGATATAAAAGAAAAATGGAATTCAAATCACTTGGTAATATCGAGACTTCATTCAGGCAGATAAGACTCTATGCCTTTGTCTTTGCCATCGTCTGCGTGGCAGTAAGCGGTTATGCCGTCTATGCCTCGTACAGCTTCGCTAAGGAGCAGCGGGAGAAAATCTATGTGCTTGACCAGGGAAAGTCACTCATGCTTGCCCTCAGTCAGGATGCAAGTCGTAATCGTCCCGTAGAGGCAAGGGAACACGTGCGTCGCTTCCATGAGCTGTTCTTCACCATTGCGCCTGACAAGGATGCCATCGAGAAGAATATGGAGCGTGCCTTTGTGCTGTGTGACAAGTCGGCTTTCAACTATTACAAAGACTTGGCAGAGAAGGGCTATTATAACCGTGCCATATCGGGTAATGTCAATCAGCGCATAGAGGTGGACTCTATCCACTGCAACTTTAATACTTACCCTTATGCGGTAACGACCTATGCAAGGGAGTTTATCGTCCGTCAGAGTAATGTTACAGAGCGCAGTCTTGTTACGACCTGCACGCTGCAGAACTCTGTCCGTTCGGACAACAACCCGCAAGGCTTCTTGATGGAGAACTTCCTTGTGAAGGAAAACAGGGATATACAGACTTATAAACGATAAGGCTATGGCAAGGAAAAGAAACTTTTTACTCTCACGTCACTATCTGCGCTTTCACCTGTGGCTTCGCCATCGGTGTGAACGGCTCACGATAAGGCAGAGAAAGGAAATCGTCTATGGGCTGAGCTTCATCTATCTGCTCTGCTCACTCTGGATGATAGCGCAGTTTTTCCTTCCTCCAAAGAAGGAAAAACTACCCATCCCCATGGGAAAGCTGACAGACAGTCCGATACGGACGGACAGTACTTTACAAGAGTTACACGGCAATTTTTACCTACAACATCATCAAACAATCAAAGAAAATGGATAATAAACAGAAAGAACAAATGAAGAAAGGCTTGGTCTTCGGAGGATTAGGACTGCTGTTTGCCCTCTCGATGTGGTTTATCTTCGCACCATCGGGCAAGGATAAGACTGCTGCGGAGCAGGGACTCAATGACAGCATCCCGCAGGCAACGACAGAAAAGCTCACCGAAAACAAGCTCAAAGCCTACGAATTGGGCGACAAGGCACACGAGGAGGAACAGACCCGCGAGGAGATGGGCAGATTATCGGACTATTTCGCACAGAACACTGCTCCATCAGAGGAGCAGCGCGCAGAGACAGCTGCTTCTACGGCAAAGATAGAAAACTCCATGCATCGTTATGAGGAGAACAATCGGCTCTTAAACTCCTTTTACGCTCCCGATCCACACGAGCAGGAGCGTGAAGCCTTGCGTTCGGAGATTGATAATCTAAAGAAAGAACTATCTCAAAAGGATAGTAAGGAGGACAATGAAGAGAAACGGCAGCTTGCCTTGATGGAAAAGAGCTATCAGATGGCAGCGAAGTATCTACCCAAAACATCAACTCCACCTACCTTCACTAATGGTCTGACGGCAGGAAAGGAGAAGATGGAAGACACTACAGGTGGCTCTGAAGCTGCTAAGGGCAAGACTATGCAGAATGAAAAGCCTGCAATGGAAATTCTGCCGGAGCGTAGGCAGATAGTATCTTCACTTGATCAGCCTATGAGCGATGTGTACTTTATGGAGGAATACGGCAAAAAGGCTCGTAATATGGGCTTTCATTCGCTCGTAAGCACGGCTGTACCTACAATGCGCAATACGCTCAAAGTTGTAGTGGACAGGACTACTGTTCTTAAGGAGGGTGATAATGTTGTACTCCGTCTGATGGAAACTGCCAAAGTGCAGGGACTGCAAATTCCACGGCAGAGCCGACTCATAGCAGTCGCTAAGATAGAAGGTAATCGTATGCACCTGCTTATCAAAAGCATTGAGGTGGACGGACATATCATAGCCGTCAAACTCTCGGCATACGACATGGACGGACAGGAGGGTGTGTATATACCAGGTTCGGAGGACATCAATGCGCTTAAGGAAGTTGGAGCGAACATCGGCGGTTCAATGGGAACCTCCTTTACCTTCGCTTCCTCTGCCAAGGACCAGATTATCTCCGAGGCTGCCCGTGGGGTGATGCAGGGTGCAAGTCAGCTGCTTCAGAAGAAACTGCGCACCATCAAGGTAACACTCAAGGGTGGTTACCGCCTTCTCTTGGTTCAGTCCAAATAAAACAATCGAAAAAGATAAGTAAAAAACAACATCAAATCAATAACAACAATGAAGAAAATTATTTTATCAATGGCTATGCTTGCCATGGTGGGAGCAACAGCCACAGCACAGGAAAACAATGATGGTCTGACACCAAGCCGTCCGCTTACTTCGGGAGAGCTCTTTCAAGGTATGAGCCGTGCCATACCAACGGGGCGTGTCGTACTGCCGTATGGTCTTGACGTTACCTTTGATAAGACCGTGCATCTTATCTTCCCTTCTACCATTCGCTATGTAGACTTAGGATCACAGAACATCATTGCAGGAAAGGCGGAGGATGCTGAGAACGTACTACGTGTAAAGGCTTCAGTGAAGGACTTTGAGACGGAAACCAATATGAGTGTCATCTGTGAGGACGGCTCATTTTACGCTTTTAATGTAAAATATGCCGATGAACCGGAAAAGTTAAGTATCGAGATGAAAGACTTTCTCTCTACAACAGAAGGCAGGCTGCCAAGCAATCGCTCTGACATTTACTTTAAGGAACTTGGCAACGAGTCGCCCGTATTAGTAAAACTGATGATGCAGACTATCTATCAGAATGACAGACGCTGCATCAAGCACATCGGTGCACAGCAGTTCGGCATAAAGTTCCTGCTTCGTGGCTTATATGCCCATAACGGCTTGCTGTATTTCCACACCCGTATGGAAAACGGTACGAATATGCCTTACTCGGTGGATTTTATCACCTTTAAGGTTGTAGATAAGAAGATGGCAAAGCGCACCGCTATACAAGAGCAGCTGTTGCAGCCGCTTCGTGCCTATCATCAGGTGATGCAGGTGCGTGGCATGAGCAGTGAACACACTGTGTTTGCGCTCGAACAGTTTTCTCTTGCAGAAGACAAGCAGCTTGAAGTGACGCTCTATGAGAGAAATGGCGGTCGTACGCTGACTTTTCATGTAACGGCAGAAGACCTGCAGATAGCAAAGAAGATTGATAACCTCAAACTGAAATGGTAATGAAGAAGAACAATATAATTTTGACAGTATGCGTTGCGGTGGCTATGACTTTCAGTCTGCCATCGCAGGCACAGCGACTGATACCCAAGCAAAGGGGCGTAGAGGTCGTGGGAAGTGTTCCACTTATTAAGGGAGAAAAGTTTCTTGCAGCTGACAATTTCGGTATGGGAGCATCACTCACCCGATATCTGGGACGTGAGAATTATACCTTTGTTATGGCAGAGTATGAACAGCAGAATATGCCGTACAGAAGTTATAACGTAAAGCTCAAGGATGCATTTTTGCACTTGGGCTATATGCACCCGATTGTCTCCGACAATGGCAAGAATGTATTTCTCTATGGTGGCATATCCGCCTTGGGTGGCTATGAGCAGCTGAACGAGGACAAGAAGCTGCTGCCCGATGGGGCGACACTGCTCGACCGCTCCCGCTTTGTCTATGGTGGTGCCGTGCATGGCTCGGTGGAAGTGTTCCTGACGGACAGAGTTCTCTTTCTTGTAAAGGCGCAGGGACGTTTGCTCTTTGGAACGGACGTGCATCGTTTTCGTCCGGCTGTTTCTGCAGGACTAAGGTTTAACTTTTAAGTAGAAAAAAAGATGAAGAAGATATTGAATACGATTTGGGTAATGGGCGTGCTGTCCCTTGCCGTGTTTTGCCTATTTGCTTGTGATAGGGATTTGGATGTTCAGCAGTCTTATCCGTTTACGGTGGAGACAATGCCGGTTCAGAAGGACATCATAAAGGGACAGATAGCTGAGATACGCTGCACACTGAAGCGAGGCGGTGAGTTTGCTGACACTCGCTATACGATACGTTATTTCCAGTCTGACGGCAAGGGCTTGCTAAGGATGGACAACAGCACAGTGTTCAAGCCGAACGACTGCTATCCGCTGACGAAGGATGTGTTCCGCTTATACTACACCTCGCTCTCAGCCGATCGCCAGACGATTGATGTATATGTGGAGGATAATTTCGGCAGGGTTCAGCAGCTGACCTTTAGTTTTAACAACGAGCGTGAGGAGGGCAAGGACAAGCCTGCATCTTCTCACCACTAAGAACGTAATTGATGCGAACGATAAATTCTTTCATTTTACTTTGTGTATTCTGCCTGTTCTGTCAGCCGACCCTTGCCCAGCGCAGGGTGCGGCTGGCAGACTTGCCACCTTTTGAGCGTGCAGTAGTTGTTGTTAAATATTTTGAGGGCATGCATGGCTGGAAGAATTATCCGTATGTTGGATATGGGCATCAGCTGCAACCAGGAGAACGTTTCACGGCAGATATGACGGAACGGCAAGCGGACTCGCTGCTCCGTGCCGACCTTTGGAAATGCTTTGAACACTTCAAAGGGTATGGTAAGGATGCCCTGCTGCTGACCTTGCTTGCCTACAATGTGGGTGTAGGGCGATTGCTTGGATATGGTAAGCACCCAAAGAGTAAGCTACTGCGAAAGATAGAGGCTGGAGATAGAAACTTCTATTGGGAGTATGTTTCGTTTTGCCGATATAAGGGTAAAGTTTTGAATGGGTTAGTCAAATGCCGAAAGGTTGAGTTTGCGTTGTTCTTTATCATCTGACTATATTAAACCAAGAATTATTCCTATGATGTTGTTTCTATTTTGCTGAAAAATTGTAACTTTGTATTACGATTAAATCGGATAAGCAATGAATAAAGAAACAAAAAAGGTACTCTTCGTCTTATTGAATGAGTACACAGATTGGGAAGGTGCTTTTCTCTCTACAGCCCTTCATGTTGGCGTAATACCAGGTAGTGAAATCAAGTACAGAGTGCATACAGTTGCTCCGACATTAGATGCAGTCTGTTCCATTGGTGGATTCAAAACGTTACCTGATTATTCTTTTGAGAATATGCCCAAAGACTATGCAGCCTTAGTCCTTATCGGTGGCAATCGATGGGATTCACCTGAAGCAGAACTTGTTGCGCCATTGGTACAAGAAGCATTGGATAAGGGTAAAATAGTAGGAGCGATATGCAACGGAGCATCGTTTCTGTGTGCTCATGGCTTCTTGAACAACGTAAAACATACGGGTAATGGTCTCGACCAACTTAAACAATGGGGTGGTGAAAGATACACGAACGAAACAGGATATGTGAACGCACAGGCTGTAAGTGATAAAAACATCGTTACAGCAAATATTACTGGTCACTTGGAGTTCACTCGTGAAATGCTCTTACTTCTGAAAGCCAATACCTCGGAAAAGATTGCAGCTTGGTATGACTTTTATAAGAATGGATTTGTAAAATAGTAGTCATACTACTAAATAAAATTGATGCGTGGAGTACATCGTCTCCACGCATCAATTTTATAGTTAGCAATCACACATACATCTTATTTTATGGATGCGGTTCTGGCTGAGGTCCTGGATTGGGATGTTCCTCACCAGACTTCTTGTCAGGTGCTGAAACACGTTCGTAGCTCACGCCAGTAAGTGTAAAATACTTCTTTGAAGGGGTGAGATGTACCACAGGTTTCGTAATATGAACCTTTGGGTTGAACTCCGTTTTTCCCTTCTCAACCAATTTACTCTGGAAAGAAGGTGTAAGTGTCCCGATGTCTCCGAAGTCTACAATGTCTCCGTTCTCAACGTGCTTCTTTGCTATCTCAGCTGCAAGTCTGAGAACAGCCTCAACTTCTGCACCTGTGAACGTTGTAGCGTGTGCCACTTCATCACAGAAACTACGATGATCAACTCTCTTTCGTCCTGTAGGATGAGCCTGCACAACGATTTTCCCTTTCAAATTTCCAACTGTTCCTTTACGCTCCTTTAGCGTATAAGCAATGGGTCTGTTCGCCATAGTCATTAGTGTTGCCCCCGATTGTTAAGCCTTTGGAGGCTGGGGCTTTATCCTCCTCAGGCTTGTTAGTAGATTTATATCACAAAGGTAAGAAAATTCTTGACTATCTCCAAGAAAAAACACATACTTTTTTTGACAATTATCAACCCTTTTTCGCAAAAGGGTTCACCTAAACGAGTAAAACTATCTACCTATTATCAGAAAAAGGTCTACCTTTTCCGTCAAAAGGGTCTACCTTTTCAATTAAAAAGGTCTACCTTTTTCGGCAAAAAGGTAGACCCTTTTTGAAGAAAGTGGCAATTCTCTTTTGTAAATTTGGATATGGTTAATTAATAACCCTAATGAGAATATGCGGTATTTGGATTTCACTTTGTCCGCCGATTTTCAATTCGTCCGCATAGTTATAGATGATGTTTTTCAATCTCTGCTTTCATATCTCTGATAATTTAATGGTTCATACTTTATGCTGTTGCTTTTATTCTTCGGCTTATAAGACCTCGATTGGCGTTGACAAGGTTTACTATCTGCTCGTGGTATTCTGTATTCTTGTTGCATACCCCACGACTTTGCACCACCTCCAAAGTTTGTAATGATACTTCAATAGTTTCTATTCGCTTGCCTTCAATGGTAGCCGAAAGGATAAGGGAGTCCTCCTTGAGGTAATAGGCGTTGGAAAATACGCAATGGTGCATTGATACACCTTCTTCCAAATGTTCTTGCACGCTCTCCAATACGTGGACTTGGATAGTGCCGTCCGTGAAACAGATACCGAAAAATTTGGATTTTAGTTCCTTGAAACGTTTTTCGTCTTCCATTGCCTTCTTTTGCTTCTGTCTTATCTCCACCTGTTCACGCTGTCTGAGAAGTTCCTCGTGTCTGCGGTCGTGTTCGCCTTTAAGGTCTGTGGGACATAAATATTTTGGATTATGAATATCCTTACCTAATCTTCTAAGTGTATCTACATAATCACTCCAAAGAGAAATGTCTGCTATCTCATAGCCGTTACGGACTGCAATCTTGTAGGACTGCCATAGTTCCTCAAAAGTCCTCCTGTTACCAAGAAAGTAACGTAAATGGTCTGTGCTACCTGCCTTTAGCAATGTTTCCACACGGCTGTCTGTAAGTAATGCAGGAATAAACTTAGTAGGCACGATGCCATAGAAATTATCCTTAAAACCATTTCTACGAAGTATGTCTGTAACCTTGAACTTCGGATATATCGGTGAGTAGGCAATATGCTGATAGGCTTCATTATCGTTGCGGATTGCCATAGGGCTATAATAGGAAAAGGTATCAACATAGTGTCCCAATACCCTCTGTATGGCAACCACAGCTTTTCGTCCCTGCGTATTCCACCAATATTGCCCAATCTCAATTATAGAAGTCTGTGCTTTGTAACCTTTCTCCATACCCACAATAAGTAGGAACATACGTAATACTTGAAACTCTCCACAAGTGGTAAGTAAGGTGAAATACTGCTTCTGCTGCAACTTGCGCTCGTATGTTTCCTTGACCTGCAACTTTGCCCTACAATGAGGGCAAGTACAAGTTTCTCTATGTTTGTTCATGACCCAACTATGCCCACAATCCATACAAGTGGTGCGACCTTTTGGCAAATGGTAGGCGAAGTGGTCTATACACTCACGGAATGCCCACTTACTTTGTTGCTTGGTTATCGGGCGAAGATGCTTGCTTTGTTCCAAAACTGCCTTTTCAAATTTGTTTCTCGGTTTCATAGGCTTAAAAATCGAATAGTGATGGTTGTACTTGGGTTGCTGCGTTCTCAGTCTTTTTCACTCGTGCATTACGGCTCTGTAACTTGGCAAGTTCCTCACGCTGATATTGCTTAATGGCTTCTTGCCTTGCTTCGGCTTTTTCTTCCTCTGTGAGTTCTACAATGTGATTAACGGCAACTTGGCAAGAAATAGCCTTGCCGACCTCTATATCGTCTTCATCATAGTAGTGAACAGCCATAGAGAAGATTTCATCATCATCAAAGCCATTGCAACCGCTTTTCTGCACTTCATTAAGAATGTAGGTGATGCACTCCTCGATATTCTTGTTCGGTTTCATCAAGTTAGGGGCAAACAAGGGGTCTGTCATAGCACGTTGATTAAGATACTCGGCTATTGTCCGTGTGAAATGTTCTGTTCCTTTCATTGTCGTATATGTTTTGATGTTGTTAATACTTGGGAATTTCTACTATTTGATTGATGCGCCCATATAGGTAGGCTCTTAGGCTTGTTCTGTCGGGTGCGTAATACTCTGTCCATTGTCCGTACTGATTGACAAGGTATTTCTTCAGCACGTCAAAGAAGTCAAAGCGATAGCCTTGCAGTGGAACGGCTGTGCGGAAATAGGTGTTAGAGTTCACCGATTCACATAGCCAATTCTTTTCCTCACGGCTCATACACTCACCACGATTGAGTTTCACACGTAGGAGATATACTTTGCTATTACAAAGGCTCTCCAAAGGGGGAACGTCCCATTGTACAAACTTAATTGCCAACACTTGCTCACTTTTTTCAGCCACAGGGTTAATGCGGTAATGAGAGGAGGAGCTATATCCTTTTCTGTTCATCGAAGATGTTGTATTTACTTTTTGCTTATCCATAGCGACATTTTTTTTATGCGTCCAAAGATCGGAGTATGCTGATTCCTTTTTGTAGCAAAATAGAGGTAGCGGGGCGGGCTTACACAAGGTTTTGGCGGAAAATACTACCCGTAGGTGTGGAGATTTTCCAGACAAACCAAGCGGCACAGACCTTTTGAAAGCCACATGCCCCGTACTACCTTTGCGGATAAAAAGGGAGCAGCATCCGTCTCCTTGTCATCGCATATCGTGGAGCATAGGAAAAGAAGCAAAAGTGCAACGCCTGTAGTGGAAAATAGAAAAGGTGGCTATCTCAAAATGTGAGATAACCACCTAATGAACGATAAATGAAAGGTATTGCAGAGCCGTGCTTCTCAAAGCACGCAAAGCAGGATGGCACAGAGAATTGCCAGCCAGAAGAGAATGCTCAGCAGCGTAATTGTCACTTTTAGAATTACCCTGACTATAAAGCGTAGTATCAGAAAACCTGCAATGACTGACACGACAGTTACGACTTGCGGCGTTACCATCTTCGAGATGAGCCAAATGGCACCGATAACGACGGAAAGCAGGATAGCGAGTTCGATGAAGCGTGTCCAACCGAAGCGACGGACTTGCTTGGGAGAAGTCGGCTGCTGCTTGATATTATCGGTTTTGTTCGATGCGTCTGCCTTGATGAAGGCAGGTGTGTGGACATCTTGATTCATGATGATTGTATTCATATCGGGGCTTTTAATAGTTTCAAGAGCAGTTACAAGATATTCTGCCTCACAAAGCCAAGTGTTTGCCTAAACTCTTGGTGTGTGGGGAAGAATAGTTATCTTGGCTCTTGAAACTACAAAAGCTCCCGATGGTATTACATCAAGTCATGTTCTCACTATCGACAGTTGGCAGACCATTGACCTCAATGAGCAGAACGATTGTCCCTGTCAGTTCGGTGTAGAGTTTCTCATACTCTGGACTTGCACCAAAGTCGTCCGTCAGCTCATACTTGTCGAAAACACTTTGCACAGCCTTATTCTTCAGAAGCATTGGTGTTAGTCTTTCAGGAAGAGGAGAAGGCAGTTCTTTCTCGAACTCATTCTCTAAGACAGACACAAGCGTATCGTACTTGGAGAAATGCAGTCCTTGATACAGAACTTCGCTTGCCATCGTCTCCGCCTCTGGGTGAGAAAAACCTTGTGCTATAGCATCGCAGTAAATTGTCAATGCTTCATCTGCGCGAGCAGTTATAAACGTATTTTCATTCACTCTCTCTGGAAAATGCTCTCCGAGATACGCTTCCAACTTCAAACGGAAGTAGGAAAGCTCTTTCTTTGTTGTTGTCATAATCTTCTTGGTTTAGTGTTATACATTATTTTGAGTTGATGCCCATAGCAACATTGAACTTGTCTAACTTGCCTGCCAACTGTTCCATATCGTGTTCTATTTTCTTATTGGTTATACGGGCATAAATTTGTGTAGTTTTAATGTTGGTATGTCCCAGCATCTTAGAAACTGATTCCATAGAAACACCTTTACTCAATGACATTGTTGCAAATGTGTGGCGAGCCATGTGAAAGGTTAGGTCCTTTTTAATGCCACAAATATCTGCAATTTCCTTCAGATATGAATTGGTTCGCTGATTAGTTAGCATTGGGAATAGTTTACCATTACGATAGGTCTTGCCACTATACTTTTCGATGATATTCTTTGGAATATCCAATAAAAGAACATTTGTTGCAACACTCGTCTTTTGTCGTTTTGTCATTATCCATTGTTTGTCGTCAAGGGTCACAATGTTCTCGGGAGTAAGGTTGGCCACATCAATGTACGCCAAACCTGTGAAGCACGAGAATACGAATAAATCACGAACTAATTCCAAACGTTGTATGCCCAGGTTCTTATTAGCTATCTTCAAAATCTCTTCATCTGTTAAGAAACCACGATTGACTGGCTCAAGGTGAAAACGATGATTAAGAAAAGGATCATGATGGATTACCCCCATTTTTCTGCCTAAAATCGTAATTGTCTTGAAAGTCTTCATTGTCTTGGTAGCTGTATTTGGGTTCTGACCAACTACTGTGCGAAGATAAATATCAAAATCGTGTATGATGATATAGGTGAGTTCAGACAAGCGTATGTCCGAACGTTTGTACTTATCCTGCAAGAAAGTTGTGAAGTGTCGTTTGCAGACATTATATTTCTGAAAAGTGGCAGCACTTACAGATATGCCCACTTGCTTGGCAATATCTTTGTTGTGCTTATCGAAGAGTGTCATCATTGTTTCTACCTCTTCTTTCTTGCCGAGATACTCCGACTTGATACGTTCCAAAGAAATGGCATCTGTCATTTCCAACTTTTTGAAGATGGTCTGCAATCCACTTTGGATGTTATCTAACTCGAGATTAGTAGAAAGAGCCTCTGTAGTCCTTCCTTTCAGCCGTTCTTTTTCACTATCCCATTGCGACTGCTGAACGGCAATACCTGTTGAGCCAATGGAAAGTCGTTCGTTGTTGAGATAGATTCTCAACATCACGGGAGTTTTACCCTCCTTGTTCACATAGTTGCTTCTTAAATAGAAGACTGCTCTGAAAATGGTTTTCATTTGCGCTGCTGTTGTTTAATTGTAGCCATGGCAAGGAAAGTTGTAGCCAAAATTCAATAATTGTAGCCAGCTTCTGATAGAATTGTAGCCAAAAGATTGAATTATTAGCAGGATAAACTTCTGTAACCACGCTGCAAAGTTCGACATATTTATTTGAATAACAACAATTTGCGTGTACTCTATGCGTACTCTGTACGAACTCTTGGCTACAATTTTTATTTTGCCTCAAAAAGTGTAGCCAGATTGTAGCCATTGTAGAGTATTTAGGGAGTATTTACCCCCTCTGTACGTACTCTGATAAGAAGAATAGATATAAAAGAAAAGTATCATAACTACTTGTAGCTATGATACTTACGTTTTTGTTAGGATTTCTCTGTTGGTCTGTTCAGAGTACCTAAAGCGGAGAGAGAGGGATTCGAACCCCCGGTGCCTCTCAGCACGACGGTTTTCAAGACCGTTGTAATCGACCACTCTACCATCTCTCCAATGGTGATTACCATTTTGCAACTTAAACAAGTGTATTGTCTCAATTGCGAGTGCAAAGGTATAATGTTTTTTTGGAATAAAAGAAAAAAAATAAGATATTTTTCTATTTAAATATTTTTTAACGGGGTAGGGTAGTAGCTCTTCGCATTTATTGTTCGAATAATAACATAAAATATGAAAAGATATTAATGAATATAAAAACATGTAAAATATGAGATAAAAGACATTAGGTATTATTAATTTTATATGTAAATTTGTCTCCTAAAATAATAATAAAGATAGCATATTATGGATTTAGTACAACCTTACATTGCCATTGCCCTAAAGCTTGTTACGGGTATGATTGGTATATTAGTATTTCTGCGTATAGCAGGAAAGGCGCAAATGGCACAGATTACTCCACTTGACACTGTAAGTGCATTTGTTATTGGTGCTTTAGTCGGTGGTGTTTTATACAATCCCGATATGTCAATATGGCATATTCTCTTTGCTTTAACCGTGTGGACGCTATTCAATATGCTTGTTCGTTTCGCTATGCGGTCGTCGCGCTTACGCCATTTCATAAAAGGGGAGAGTGTTTATCTTGTAAAAGATGGTGCAATAAATTTTAAGAATTTCAAACGAAATAGTCTTGAAATGGAACAGTTCAGATTATTGTTACGACAGAAGGGAATTTTCTCTATGTTCGATACTGAAGATGTTATCTTTGAGACCAATGGTGCCGTAACTGTTCTTTCACCAAATCATACTGCGCCATCATTTTTATTAGTAAATAATGGAGCAATAATAGAAAGTACTCTTGCACAATGTAATCTATCAAAATCGTGGGTGCTGGAAAATATTATACGTAACGGATTTAAATCGCCAACAGAACTCTTTTGTATGGAATGGACACCTCGTAAGGGTTTCTATTTTGTAACATACGCTGGCGAAGTAAAACGTGGTGAAGAAGAAGTTTCTATAGACGATAGTAGCCACGTAGTATAAATACATTTATTCTGAAAAGAAATATCAAACAGAAATCTACATTGATGGATATATTCAACAATGTAGATTTCTGTTTTTTGTGCAGTTGAGATTAAAGATTGGAAGAAAGAGTTTATATACTATTTATCATAATCGGCGTTATGGAATTTTATATTATTTGGATTCAATATCTAATTAAACCATTTTCCAATCAACAATATCATTGTTTCTACAGAAATCCAAAAACTCCTGTAATGCTTGCAGTGAAGATTTCTCATCAATGAATCGTTCTATAGGAAATGAATATAAGCCTTGGCGACATTCATTCTTGTTAAGAACTGAAAATTTAAAATTCTTAGAAGCATACTCCTTATCCATGACGATATTTTTAATATCCCAAACCGAGTTTTTTACCTTCTGAGGTTTCTTCTCAATAATAAAGAGAAGCTTAGATGCAGAGTTCTCTTCTGAAGCAAAACTATCGATTTTAGTATGGGAAGCACCTTCCATTTCAAAATAACCAGTATCAGAATATTGAATTATACTTAAAGCTATCCAATCTCCATTTTCTTCCTTTTTTTCTCCAATATAATACTCCATTAAATATGGATAGATGAAATCCCATGCCCACATATTTTCAAAAATCTGAAGTGGAGCAAATTCACTTCGACCTTTTCTTATATCATTAGAAAAATATTTGGTAGCACCTTCAATCCGGGTATAGTTCAGCTTAACACTAATAAATTTTATCAAGTCTAACATTCTAGCCTGATATGAATATATGATTCTATGAGCTCTTCTTACATCACAAAGAGCCTCTTTTAACTCTTCAATATTTTCCATAATTTGATTTTATTATCTTTTAGTGTCCTAAGAGGTCTATATAGACCTCCTAAAATCATATAATTGTCAAATTATAAATTGCTTTTAATAATCTGTATTGTACTGTTTTTCATCTGTTTTCTATGAAGCGTTTTTAGCCAATTCACATGATATATTCGGTGGATAGTAAAAGCACTGATAAGATCATTCATCACTCTGATAATTCTTGAATCCTGGCATTCTTCTCTATAATTTATAGTTGCGTGAAGAAGGTTATACCAACTTGCAGTATAAATAGTATAACTTTGACCATCAACTTCTACAGTATCGTTATACAAAGATTCATTTCCACCAAGCGCAATAAACAATATTTTTTTATTAGTGTCTTCTAATCTTTCATTGCATAATGCTTTCAACTCTTTTTTCCATTGGTCTTTATTTTGCAAGACCAAACTGTCATGTTTCTTTGCTTCAATGATTATATCATATTTGTCAGTTTCAATCCAAACATCAGGTTCTACGAAATTAGAATTACTTGTTCCCAAAGCATTCCATCTTGCCCAAAAATGAAAGCTAATTATGTTACCAAGATTCAAAGTTAAATTTGATTTCATACCACATGCCTGACTAAGCAACTTCCATATAACTTCATTTGGAAGGTACTGCATAAGACCTATTACAGAAGATGTTAAAGTATCTTCCGAAGGTCTAAAATATGGATCTTTAAACGAATCCTTAAGTTTATTATTTAATAGAGCTTGAAGCATACAATTATAGATATTTTCAGCTACATAAAAAGAAATTTATAAAAGATTTACCGTCTTGTTTAAGCCGTGAACCATATATAAAATTACAGCTGCAAATGTAGTTATTTTTTCTGATTCTTCGTTCTTTTATTGTCTAAATTCCTTTCCTTTGTTTTTAAGTTAATTGTCGTGTGCCTTTATATAGTTATTTAGAACAATATGAATTGCAAATTAGATAGAAAAGTACAATACACATATCGTTTACTATATGCTTTTTATTTCATTGCTTACTACTTCTTTTCTGGTTTTAGTGGATACTCTTTTTCTACAATTCGTTTGATTATGTAATTGCGAATTTCTATTGGAATTCCAATAATGAATATACATGGCAAGAATACGGGAAAGAAAAGATTACCAATAATGTTCCAAGTATTTCTCATAAGTCCTTTATTCAGTTGCCAAAGTGGTTCCATATCAAGAATTGTTTGTCCAAAAATTACGCCCCAAAGAACTATCAACAATAAAATACTGCCCACTACATAAATATTTTTTGCACCACGATTAAACACCTCTATTCGCTTATTGCGTGGTACTCGCTCCAGTATTTTTATCTGTTTAGTAATCTGATTTATTCGTTCTTCTTTATCCATATTTTTTATTCCGATAAATCTATAATTTTACCAACTGCTTGTCCTATTATGTTTATATATGTTTTTGCATCTACAACTTGCATATTTTTATTAGATGCTTTACCTCCCAATGCCAAAGCTGGAACATAACCATAGCACTGTCCATATTGTAAAGCTGGTAATTTCCCTTTAATATTTAAATAAGGTAGAGAGTTAAAGTATTCCTTGTCTTTAATAGCCGTTTCATCTCCTAAAGTAAAGTTTAAAAGAAAATCCATATCTCCTAAAATTTCGCTTGTACATTTTCTTATATTTATAAACAAAATTCTATTTCCCTCATCAGGTGCAACTGTCCAGTTTTTATTTCCTTCCCAAATTAACAAATCGCCTAAAGCCGTAATACCAAATACTATAGAAGGTTCTAACAATTTATCAATGTAATCGAATACGAATTCGTACTCATCTGGATTAACCAACTGTATAAAACCATCTTCGAAAATACCAAAGCCCATATTTTGCCAGATGTTTAGCAGTTCTTCCGGTAGTAATCCTTTATATTTATTGATTGTTTTAATAGATACATCGCTATACTTGGTGTAGTTATTTTTATTTCTTTCGTCGAATGTTAATCGTGCCATAACCTTATCTTTTTGTTGAAATGTGTACAGTTGCAAATATAGTTATTTTTTTCTTATTTCTCTTTATTTTATATTTAAATGTTCTTTTCTTTAAGTTGCATAAAAATACATTTAAGAGGAATATATCTTAGACAAAGTTAAACTCAGAATAACTTTGATAATGATATGTTTAAAGAAATAGTTTTTTTGTTATAAACCATACATATTGTTTCTTCAACAAAAATAATAATAAAAAAAATAATTTTTATAATTATAAAAACTGGAAATTATAATTATAAAAATTATTTTTTTTATTTGAATTCGGTATAAGGATATATTGTTTTAAAAGTTGTTTGTGAGAGCTATATGTTTTTCGTGTCTTTATAGTTTAAAATCAATTAATTAGCGAAATCAAACTTTTCTTATGAGTATTATTTTGCTACTATTTTATTAGATGTTTGTATAAATTGATGCGCCTTCTTCTATAAGGTTTATTCCTTTTAAATTAGCAGATTCACAAAGCTTTTTAAATTGTTCTGTAACAATAATGTACGAGGTCTTTTCTTTCATTCTTACCATTAAAGAGTTCTGAATTGAATTCGGGACGATATATAATTGTTTTATTACTTTTATAATAGCAGAACCATATTTTTTAGTTTCAACGACCGATTTTTCCTCATCTAAACAAGGAACTATCTTAAGAATATTTGGAATGTAAAAGTTCCTGTTTGTGTTTCCATCTATATCGTTTATATTTGCTCTTAAAAATTGAACATCTTCCTCATATTCTTTGAACAACTTTACGAACTTTGAACTTACTAACGGTGTTCCAAATGTTGGCAAAACATCATAGTTATTCAAATAATTATCTATCTTGTCTACTTTATAGAATATTTCACTTTTTATTTCTATACGTTCTCCTTTTTCAAAGGCATTATATTGGATACTATTTTCTTCTGCATATTGAAGGTATATATCCCTTTTATAAAACTCGCTTAACTGATAATACATAATTTAATAGCATTTAATTTCACATTTCCGCAAACATAATTTGGGTTCTACTCAATAGCCTTTAATATTCTTTTCTCTAAATCGATAGGAAACCAAACTATTGAAAATTGATATCCGTTAAATTCTTCTCTTGTTATTGGTGTCTCTTTTTTTGTGGAAAAATGTCTTAATCGAAAATCACCATCTACTCCGAATATCATTTTTAAGTTATCGTAATTTGAATGCTTATATTTATCGTAGTTTTCTGTTTTGCCAATTATTCGCCATCTTTTTTTTACAACACCATCCCAAAATATTAGTAGTGGAGAAAACAAAATACCAGAGTTTACTATTTCGTCTATACTTGTTTTAGCAGAACCTATTTTTTTGAATATCTCTACCAAAACCGAAGAACTTGTCTCTATAACTCTTCCAAATGCAAATTCTTTATCTAAATCTTCATCAGATAATTTCATTTTTAAATCCCAATCGTCTTTGGACATAAACAATGGAATACAAAATATTTCTCCTGGATAAACAATAATTTTTTTCATAATTCTAATTATATTTAATATTCTTATATTCTGTGCTTCAAAACTCTTTTCTCTTGCATCTGTTCAATTATGTCTGAAAGAATTTTATTGATTAATTGATGTGCTTATTTAAGAATATAATCTTCAAAAGACTCGGCAAGAACATTTAATTCACCATTATCGTAATCTTGTAGTAAAACTTTTCCTTCTTTACTTATTCCAATTGGATTTCCTGCATAATCAGTTCCTATAATAAGCCAGTCTAAATGTTCATTTCCTTCTTCCCGAAATCTTTTGGTTAAACTAATTATTGAATCTTCTCCCATCAGTTCGGAATTGTGGAGACCATATATTTCTTTATTTTTTATTAGAGACCCTCCAAAGTTAAGCAAGAAATAAACATAATCTTTATCAAACTTAATGCCTAATTCTTTCTCTGCATGGGCTATTTCATCTAAATTAGATGGTGTTCCTTTTGCAATCATATTATTTGCGAAGAAATCGTTGATTTTTTCTATTGTA
Organism: Prevotella pallens; assembly: GCF_900454935.1. NCBI lineage: Bacteria > Pseudomonadati > Bacteroidota > Bacteroidia > Bacteroidales > Prevotellaceae > Prevotella > Prevotella pallens. The sequence continues at coordinate 25,597 of NZ_UGTP01000005.1, read as the reverse complement.
CTCTTTTCCATTTAGTTATGTTGAAGTATTTATATTCTAATAATGCGAATTATCTTTTCTTTAGTACCAGCTTTGGTCTGTACTAACAAAATTCCTTTCGCAATTGTTTAAATCTATTCCGTTTTGTATTAACTCCAGCCCATTTTTTATTTAGAGAGGTATTGCAAATATTTCTAATTTTATTCAGCTATAGAATAAGATATTACCAAAATGACTGGGAGGTATTATAAAAACCAACATTCAATTGTTCTTTTTCAACAATCTTTTTAAACAAATTGCTTACTATAATTTTAGATTTATATGTAGAATCTCGTACTATTAACAACTCTTCATCAACATTTTCTTTAATAATAATAGGTTCATCTACTATTTTATTTCCATCTGATAGAATTCTATAACCAGATTTTTCATAATCAATCACAGGCATAATTTGCTTTATTCTGCATAGAAAAAAGTTATAAGATTTATTGTTCAGTAGTATCTGACATGGGTAAAAACTAATTTTATCGGACAGATATAGCCTTGTTCTCTCTATAAATCTTTCTGAAAACACAGGAATACCACCAAAACGGGCATTTATTAAATAATCTGTTTGAGAAAGTAGTTTATGTGTGAATCCTTTTTGAGCTATTCCACTGAATTTTACATTTTCAAAATACCTCTTATCCTCAATATCAGAGAAAAAGTATTTTGCCATCTTGTCATAAGAACCATTCAGCTCTATAAGCGTATCTTTTTTATTTACTACTGTTGTTAAAAAATACCACATAAAAACACAATTTAATGACTACTATTTCTTGCATTGTTCAATCCCATTCTCGTATTATGTTCGAGAATCAATAATTCTTTTCTTGTCCGTTCAAGTATTCATTCTTCTATATTTGTACCGTTGAAGTAAATCATCTAACTTTTGTTTCATTAAAGCATTATATTCAGTATGAGGCTTTCCATTTAATTTAACCTCATAATGTACTGACCTTAATGGTAAACGGAATGAAGAAAGAATTATTGTTGCCCCTACTCTTCTACCGAAGATATTAAGTTTCTGCTTCCATACCTTATTATTATCAGAAATACTTATAAGGGTAAGTTGTATATAAATAGGGGTGAATGGAATTAACTTCATTAATAAAATTATCTATCAATGGTTTATCAATAGAGTTTTGTTTGTCCAACAACTTTTCTAAGTCTTGATATAAAAAAGCCATTTGTAGAAAACTACAAAACGAAATGTTTAAACATTTGAATTGGCTAATATTAGAATATTCTCCTTGATTATGATCGTAGAATAAAATTAAGTTGTTTTCTCTGTTTATAAACCATTCATCGCCTTGTCCAGAAGTGCCAATTATCCAAACTTTCTTACTTATATTTCCATAATTAGCTGTCAAATAGCGGTTCTCGCATAAAGCTTTCTCATATCCAAACACTTCAATGTCTGGCGTAATCTCTATACCTTCGTATTTTGAAACGAAAGACAGGTAGAACTTGTCTAATAAAGATGGTAGTTTATCTATTTTTCGAAGTTCTATCTTTCTCTGTTCCATCTTTTCTAATACTTCATATTTCGATAGTTTCTTAAAAAACATAATAAAGTTTATAGTTAATAGTTACCAATTTCTTTTACAATGTCTTCATACTTTCCTAACTGGCAGCGGAAAGATATAAAGTTAAAGAAGCCTTTACAGTTGTAAAGTTTACCATAGTTTGGGAACAATATAATATCTAATAATATCCCCATACTTATCTGGAGTAATAACTTTGTAACATGCAAACATATTTTCATCAACTATTGTTCTATACATTCCACCTAAATATTTCTCCTCTTTTAGATTAATAGCTTTATCTTGTGTCAAACAATTTGCCACAAGTTTTGTGCTAATAAGAATATTTGGTACAGAAAATCCAACATCGTTTATCTCGTCTACAGGATTTACCACTGTAATACATAAAAATAAGTTGTCTGCCTCTATATTATTTAAAGAATGTTTTAAGTGAAGTTTCAGATTGTATAGTAAGAATAAGGAACAATTAAGCAGACACACTGAAAAATCTTCACGTGCAATACTCTCTTGTAAAACATTTATCCTTTCATACCTGTCTATTATTGGTATTTCCTCAGATAAATTTGAACGAAACACCATATTTGATATCTCATTCAATTGTTTATTGGTATATATGTTTTCATATATACTCTTCATCATATTTTTCAACTGTGTTCTCTTAATCATTACTTTTTCTTGTTTCAAAAAGTCTCTTTATGACTTGCATATTATATTTTTGATAAACAACTTTATAACCCCTCTATTATCCACTTCTTTTTCCAGTTACTATATCTCTTTCGAGAGTCAATTAACCACTCTTCTCTACATTTTTTTAAAATATATTGATATTTCGAATTAAGGGCATCTTCTATTTCCACTTCAAGAATAGCAATTCTTTTTTTCATATCAATATTTACACTGGTAATTGTCATCTTAGGAAAGTCATCTTCAGAAGAAAAAACCTCAAACGATATAACATTTGGAAGTCCATTTTTTCTTTCCTTTTTTGTGCAATATTTATCAAAAATAGCCTTAATCTCCTCTTTTTGTTTATTTGTAATCTCTAAATCGGTGAGAGTTTCGTCATCTTCCAAATTATTACAATAAAGGTACCAATAATTCATAGCCTTATAGAATGAGACAAATCTCTCTTTAATAGTATCTTCAATAGATGTATCCATAATTTTAATTCTAATGTTAATTACTAAATTGTTTTGAATTCATTTTATTTCCATTGGTTGCAACTACGTCATACCCCCTTATTTTTGAAACTTAATCTTTTTGCCATTACATGTAATACCTTTTATAAAGGCCAAATCTATTGCATGTTTAGAACTGTTAAGAATGTATTCGTATAAACTGTTGTAGTCTTCAAAGTTAAATTCTAAGCTATAAAAACTTTTATCACTCAGTGGTGTGTAGAATGCTTCTTTTACTTTGGAAAGACCATACGAAGCCTGATTATCATCTGGAATAGTAACAGAAATCGAAATTTCAAATTCTTTATCTGAAGGGTAACGTCTTGCTCGTTTAAAAACGCCGATTCCATTTGTAGACCGGTAAGCTACCCATATTAAAAGACTCCAATCCTTTAAATCTTGAATATTGATCCGAGGAATAAGAGATTTTACATATTCACTTAATATTTTCCGTATAGAAGCAATATCAACATCCTCGTTTAGTCGAGGAATCTCAATCTTTAGCAACACTTTAACTTTATCATCCATAATTATTCCATATTATTAATGACCGCCTTTATTTGGTTTATAACGTTTATCTTTTTCCCGATTTAAAGGCAGTTTATGCCCCTACTCTACCATTTTTCTCTCCTTACGTTCCTTAAACACAAAAATATTGCACTTAATAATAGAAACAAAATGGGTTAAATATCAAGAACCAACAAGTCTTTAAAGATACACTTGCTATATTCTATAAAACGTTTATTTATTTTTATATTTTCTATATCTACGATGATTGTACTATCTTGAACTATAAATACGCAACTTTTATTTGTTATTCGCACAGACTTACAAGCATTATAACATATATCACCATTACATTCAGCATATAATCCGTTTAAGTCAGCCTCTGGATCGTCATCATTATCTAACATAATTGGTCTTTGAAACAATATATAATTCTTATAATTATATTTATCATCTGCAAAACCAACCATATAATAGTTGTCTTTGCTATTCTTTGTTGCTACAATAGTTTTTGCTTTAAATTCTAATTTAAACATAATATATAGTTTTTAGGGTATATTCTTAGGGTGTAACTTCTTGTTTTTATATAATACTGACAAACATTTGTTTAAAAATTTTTCTGAATATCGCTACTTAACAACCAAAAGGTGTTTGCTAAAGCCTAAGTAAGCCATGCTAAAAGCCTCATAATTCGAAAAACCATTCCAAGAAAGAATTAAAACTTTGCCACTGTGGTTGGAGTTTTCCATTTTGAAAATCAATTAATTTCTGTCCAAGTTCAAGTTCCAAAACTTCTCCTGTTTCCCGATTGTAGAAAAAACCGCCCTCTGTTTCAAAGCTATCTAATGGAATATACTCTTTTGGTAAACCTAAAAAGCATTGCAAAGATTCTATTCTTTGAGCATACGTTGAGTATATTAAATACCAACAAATATTATCAATATTACCAATCCTCCCTTTAAAACTCATTTCCGTTGTATGTAAACAGAAATATGCCAAATCAGAGTTTAGGTTTATTCCCAAATCTAAAAGAGCTTTTGTATAGTTTTTTTCTTCTTTTTCTAGATAAAAATTATTTTCTTTTAAATAATTAATTATGGCTTTACTTAGCATACTAATGATTTTATTAATTGTTGTGTAGCATCTTCCAATGCCTCATAAAAGAACTAGTCCCACATTATTTATCTTTCTTTTGCCTTATTTCTTCTATTTCTTTAAGAGTATGTGTATAATGTCTCTTATTAGGATAAAAGTTCACATCTTCTAACGACTGCGACTTTAATAATGGAGTCATATTTCCGTCCTTACAATTCCAAAAGTTTATTTTCTTTAGATTAGGCATAGATTCTACAAAATCAATAGAGTCCAGTTTGTCAATAAATAAATCCTCAATATAGGAGTTATCTTTAAGAAATGAGAAATCTAAAAGTTTCTTACAACATTCAATCTCCAAATTTTCTAAACTGGAAACTTCATTAATTTTATGTATGTCGTCAAGTTTATTATTTCTCGCAAGAGAAAGTTCTCTAATTGAAAGTTTCTCCACACCATCTAAATTCTGGATTTTTGAACCATAAATATGTAGAACTTCAAGGTTTCGCAATGCAGAAAATTGTACTAAGTTTGGAAAAGGATACTTACAAATTACCAAAGATGTTAAAGAATAAGCCTTGTCTAAATTAATTAATCCATTCCAATAATCACCACCTAAATGTTGGAGCTTTGTAAATCGCGAGACATCGAATGTAAACTTCTGTTTATCATGAATATATATCTTTCTCATTTCTTTGAGATTGTAAATAGATTCAAAATTAATCACGTTTCCAATATCTTGAATGAAAGATATATCTTGCAACGTTTCAGACAATTTGTTAAGTTCCTTAAAGTCAACAATAACATTTTTTGCCCTACCACCTATTAAATGTATTTGTTGTAACTTTTTTTGGGCAGCATATTCCACACCTTCTTTAAAATTTTCCACGTGGATTGTTAAATATTCCCCATCTAAATTTTCTCTAATTGTTTTATCTAATTCCATTTCTTTACTTCCGTTTTTTGGTTATTATTTTGGTTTTGTGCACTTTTGTTGTAATATTCATTGTCGTTGTCCATTCTATAGTGCTATTAAACTTTTTAAAGCTATTTCTTTAAACATCTCACTATCAAATTTATATCCTTTAGATTTTAGTTTTTCCTTAATCAAAATCCCTAAATTTATAAACGAACTCTCTAAAAATAATAGAAATTTCTTTTTCGTATCGAGCATTGGTTCAGAATTCCAATAATATCTATCAATGCAAAATTCGGAAACTAACTCATTCTTTTTCTGAAAGTATCTACATTTTGTTATTCCCGATTTGGAACTATATTCTGAAACATCGCCACTTATGTATAAATTGATTTTTATTTTGGCAAGTCCTTCAAAGGAAATATTTAAAAACTGCTTTTTTAGATTTTTCCTCATTTCAATTATTATTTGATGCAGGTTTTTCTCCATTTCAATTTCAGGCTTTAATTGCCCGCCTATTACAGAACTTACAATAATTTCCATCTGTCAAACAATTAAATGTCAATAATTTGCTGTCTTAATAGCATCTCCTTATTAGTTAACGTTTCATCTTTTTTGCTTCCAGCCCAACCTTCATAATTTAAAGGAGCTGACAACAAAAGCGTACAACTGCAAAAGTAGTTATTTATTTCTCATATTTCATTCTTTCATTATTAAAAATTCTTTTGTTAATTGAATTTTGCTTTATTGTTTCTCTTATCTTCTTAATTTTCTCCCCTTGCTCTAAATACACATTCCTGTTCAGAGAAACAGAAATAATGATTTAGCTTAATTACATTTTTCATCTATATGTAATATCGTTCTATCTTTCCTTGCATCTGCAGATGTAAATGTTTGTCATGGATATGCTTGATATTATATTCCTTACAGAGACACTGTTTGAGAGAAGAAACAATATAGTATGGGGTCTTATACTAATAAGAAAATATATGGTTTGGAAATGGATATTATGGGTTAGAAAAAAATTAATAATAAACACCCGAATTTGTTATTATAAAAATAAAATTTATAATTATAATTTTTTATTTTTTAATAATAAATTTCTTAGCTGTAGCTATCTGGTAAAACTCTATTTGCATATAAATCTTTGCAGAATTGTTTTTATGTAGGTAATTCCACTTTTTTTTGCAATCCAAGACACCATAAAATAAATAAGTTTTTTGGTGGTGCATATTATAAGTTCATTATTTTTGTGGTTTTTACTAAAACAAGTTGAAATTTGTGTAATTCATTAGTGTAAGCCTTAGCATAATTAACTAATTGAAAAAGATTCATACCTCTTTATTTTTCTGTAGAATTTTTCTCTCTCTGAAATAGAAAAGGCTATTGAATAATGGGTGAGAGTAAAGGTTTCACTTATCGTTAGATAATTTTACAACCAAAGAAATATAAATATGGTAAGAGGATAAAAAATATTCAAAATAAAGAAATTTTGATAATAAAATAACGAAGAATCAGAGTAAATAGCTACATTTGCAGTTGTACATTTCTGTTTTACAGCGTATAACTATATACTTTCGTTAAAAATTTAAATATGGAGGTTTATATATTCGAATTAAGTGCTACGTATGTACATCATTCTGACCCTAAATATATGTGAGAATTTTCTAAACAGATTTTGAAAAATATGGAATTGGCAGGGCATATAGATAAAAAATACAGATACTGAATTAAAAAATACAGAATGTTAATTATGAAATACTTTGAGCTGCAATTTTATGATAATGACAGTTATTTGTTAAATGTTAGCAAAGTAGACAGACACAAGTATATAACCTGCCCTACTTGCAAGATGATTTTGAATAAAAGAAGTCTTATAGAAGAACTTTTGCCTACATATAAGATAAAAAGAAAGAAATATCATTTATCAGGAAGTTATGATGGCTTTAAAATGGTATCGCAAAAATTTAAAGATTTGTATGAAATATCAAATTGGCAAGGGCTTATGTTCTATTCTATACCTAAAAGTAAAGGCTTTTATCTGATAGAATGTTCTCAACAAATTATGCTTAACGAGGCAAAACGTCCCATTGAATTTGAAAATAAATGCAATGAGTGCGGTTCGTATATGGGTATTTATGGTAGTGTTCCTCTGTATATTGATGCCGATGTGTGTCAAAAACTGAAACCAAATACTTTTTATAGAAGCAATTTAGAGTTCGGATTTGATTTTGAACAAGACTATTGTTTATTTGCTTCCCAAGAAATAACAGAAAAGCTAATTGAACACAAACTAATAATAGAAAAGGATTTAATAGAAGTCTGTAGTATTTAATTATAAGTAATATAATTATTCTACAAAAAATAAATTATGGAAAAAAGAACACTATCAGTCGAAAGTTATGGTATTTATGTTGTTTGTATAGAAACTTTAAAGAGGTTTCTTACAAGTAAACAAATAAAGAGTAAAAATATCTTGAAAGTCTTTCAGGATAATTCTGAATTATATATAGAATCATTAAAGAAAGGGGTATGGATTCCTATTGTGCCCATCAATTCAATAGATTATGAAATTCTGATAGGTAGTGATGAATTTATAAAAGACCATTGGAATAAAGTTTTTACCTATGATGCTTTTAACCTAAATGTTGAAGATAATAACATTTGGATTGGTTCTTTAGGGAGCTTAGCAAATTTTAAAATAAGCCAGTTTAAGAATCCAACATTAGAAAGTTTGTCTTATCAGACTTTAGATGGTGAAACATTATATAAAGGATTCAGAATAAAACTCGAAAAAGGCAAATATCGTGTGGCTATATCTGGTTATAAAAAAAGAATAATGCCCGACAATAGCACCATTTATGGTTATGGTTTTAACTTTGAACATACTGATGAGTTTACCAGTTATAACGATCCGCGTGAAGACGAACAATACAACTTTAATATAACAACGTTGAATTAAATTTTAGCAACAACAAAGTATTGTAAAACATTATAAGCAAATGAGTAACTTAGTATTAAACAAACAAGAATATAAAGAGATATTGTCCATTCTTGATACAACAATAGGCTATATAGATAAAATTGGATCTGGTTTCTATGGTAAAGAAGAGACAGCTTTAGCACTGTTATTGGGTTTTAGAGAGAATAAAACTCTAGACCAATTAGCACATATAAGATATATTCTTCAGATTGCAATGGAAAAACAATTATCAAACGAAGAATACGATGAAATAATAGAACAAGAAGAAAAAGTATGGAAACCGCCTTATAACAGTTCAAAAGAAGAATTGCTATTAATGTTAGAAAAGTAGTTTTACATTATTCCCAAGCTGTTATTTTTTTAGAAAAAATATATTCGGTAGCAGTATCGGAAAAACCTTTAACGCTCGTGTATATCGTTTTCTTTGGAATGAAAATGTTACCTTATATGAGTGTAAATATGCCGAAGCCTATCGTCCAAATACGATTATTAACGAGATTGGTGAAATTACATTTAAAACATTTAAACCAGTTTCAGACCTCATAATTGGGGGTTCCTACAGTGTAAGCTACTCTCCTACTCCAAAAAAATATGTTATTCTTATATATACGCAATGTACTTTTTGCTGTTCGCTCTTTGATTTCCAACATTGTCATTCATTTTGTTTAACACAATACAGTTGTGATTTGCTTAGAAAATTGTATCTTTGTGGGTCAATAACAACAGAAATAATGGAGGAAATTCCGAATGACTGTTGTGATTTGCTTAGAAAATTGTATTTTTGTGGTTCAATAACAACCCTCTTGAAAATAGATACTTCCCAAAGTGTGTTGTGATTTGCTTAGAAAATTGTATCTTTGTGGTTCAATAACAACTGCACCAATGCAAGCTACACAAGTGCAGCCGTTGTGATTTGCTTAGAAAATTGTATCTTTGTGGTTCAATAACAACGAGATAACAGATTACGTGTTGGGGTATGTGTTGTGATTTGCTTAGAAAATTGTATCTTTGTGGTTCAATAACAACTGTATTTCTCATCACTGCCCTTACTTGCATGTTGTGATTTGCTTAGAAAATTGTATCTTTGTGGTTCAATAACAACTATCGCTTAATATTACCGCATTGACGTTGCGTTGTGATTTGCTTAGAAAATTGTATCTTTGTGGTTCAATAACAACATAAACTTTTTTCGCATCCTTTGAATAGGCGTTGTGATTTGCTTAGAAAATTGTATCTTTGTGGTTCAATAACAACTGTTAGGTGTAAAGGAATTACTTCGCTTTGTTGTGATTTGCTTAGAAAATTGTATCTTTGTGGTTCAATAACAACTGATTATCAATATATACTTGATATTCAGAGATATATAGAGTTATTGAAAGAAAATAAAAATGAAGCCACAAAGGGAAAGGGGGTGTGTCAAAACTAAGAATTCAGAAAAGCTTCCTTTCATATTAACAGTTTCACTCCCTCATAAATATTAAAGTAACCGTTATCATAGAGTTATTAACTCTTTGGTAACGGTTATTCTTTACAAAATGATAGCTGTCTTTAGCTGAAAACGAGTTTTGACACACCCTCTTTTTACTTCTATATAAACTAACTTAGAACAGTTCTAATTGTTGTCCGGGTGCATTGGGTGGCTTAGGTTTTTCACCAGAAAATAATTGAATATTGGCAAATTGCTTGTCGGTAATATACAATATACCTACTTCTCCATAACGAGGAAGATGAGCTCGAATACGTTTTATGTGAACTTCGGCATTCTCCATACTCGCACAATGGCGTACATAAATAGAGAATTGAAACATAGTAAAGCCATCTTTCACTAAAAATTGGCGAAAGTTAGTGTAAGCCTTTTTATCTTTCTTAGTTTCAGTCGGTAAATCGAAAAACACGAGAATCCACATAACACGATATTCATTGAAACGATAATTTTCTAACATAAGAGAATAATAACGTATAATATAGAAACATCATTACTTGATAACTTTGATGATATTCCCCAAGCGATCTACCTTAAGTTTCCAGCAAATTTCCTTAATCATTTCTCCATCCAAATCTTTTTGGTTCTTTGACTGCGGGCTACCAAGTCCATACTCATTCAGAATAACAGCACCATTACAGTATTTTTTTGCATATTCTTTATCTACATTATAAATAGTATTAGCCGATGTGTGAGGGACGAAATTGGCAGTTGTACCACTTGAATCTACGAATTTATAAATTCTATCTCTACATAATTCATCTTCATTTTCTTTGGTTGGGACATACACCAAATCGTTAGGTGATAAATAAAATTTAAGTGGAATTCCTACTTTATTGATTTGTGGTACTGGACTTTGACCTTCTTTTAGTCGCTTTATCACTATATCTAATGGAATAGTATCGTAACTACGTTCCCCTAATTCATTTTCATAGATGGCAAAATAAAGGTTCGTTCCCTTTTCTGCTACTACAAATTTAGTGGCTTTATTGCCTGTTTGTCCCACAGGATATTTCATTCCTTTTGGTGTTGCCACTCTCACATTCAGTATCGGCTGGTGTGCTTTACCATCATTATATATAGAGATATTCTTATTCATCTCTTCAATACCTTCGGGTGTGAAGGCTATTTCCGCATTACCTTCTTTCGATTGAAGATAATTTAATAAGATTTTCTGGATACCAGTATCGGTAATAAACGATATTTGTTTGGCATCGAATGATGTGTCGAGTGGTTTTCTTCTTGCCACCATCTCTATTTTTTCATCGCTGAACTGCCAAACTTCTACTTTATCTACCCGCTTTCGGTTTAAACGATAGTTAATACTTTTGAAGTGTGCTAACAATTGTCGTGTATTAAAATGCTTCTCAACCAAAGCATTAATATAATCGCGAAGAGTTTTATCGCAAATAGCAGGTATATTTTCTAAAGCTTTTTTCAGGCTAACAGTAGCCTTTCTGCGGAGATTCACATGACCGAAGAAAGATTCTTTGTGTAGTGGCTTCCTAATTGCCCACATATCATTTCCTTTTTGCGAGATCATAACTTTATTGCCAGATGAACTATAATGTTCGTAGTAATTGGTAGCTTTATTAATAACACGCACATAATTTTTAAAGCTAACCACTACATCACTTAAAGCTTCACGAGTATCTTGCGTAAAGGTCTTCCATGGTTTTCTAATCTTGCGTTTCTCATCGCAAAGCTTTTTACGCAGGTCTTCACGCTTCTCAGGACTATTTGCCGATTCGTTGTTCAGATAATTAACAATATTGCGCGAAGCACACGCAATAACAAGCGCATCCATAGCATGGTGCCGATGATCGATACGTTTCTTGCTAAACCCACGCTGCAATTCTAATGGAACTATGGTTTGAAAGACATGTTTACCGGCTTTATCTTCCCAATGACCGAATGCGTTTGTTTTTGTTATTTCGTTGAGTCGCTTGAAGCGTGGACACACTATAGTATTCCAAACATCGTTTAGTCCCCAATCTTTTTTTAGTCTGTCGGTTATCATACCATTGCATGATACAACAAATTTAGATATTGCTTCTTGTTCGTCTTTAGTTCTGACAATATTAGAAAGCACAGTCTGTACCATTTTACTTATATATCTGCTATCATTCAGTTGGCGAGCTGAGAACTCTTGCGGAATATCTTCCAACAATAAATTATCTTTTTTTCGTGGATTACCAACATAATGTTTGGTTACAAAAGTTTTATACTCCTCTTCAGTAAATATTTCCACATTACCGTCCAACAATGTGCAATGTACTTTCTGTCCGCCACATTCCTTAATAAACTCATAGCCCAACATATTATCCTTCAAACTATTTACTTCCGATTCACAAATAACTTTATTATTGAAAGAATCGTCAAAATAACGGCTTTGTGGAATAATATGCTCTATCTGATAAGCTGTGGTAAACAACTTCGAAAGAGGAATTACTCTGCCTGTATAAGGTGAACGATATTTCTGTTCGAGCCACAGTTTATATCGTGAAAGTTCCGTTGGCGAAGGCTGTGCCATCTTCGATATCTTTGAAATATCCTCATACATCTCGTCTTCTTTCGACAACTCTTGCAAGGCACCTTCCTCGTAAATACGTAATATTTCCTGTTGTGAGGGAGAGTAAGGACGTACGTTCTCTATCTTATCATCGTTTTTCAGTTCCATCAACAGATTTTTTATACGTAAATTCGTATTCTCATTACGCAGAAATTCATTTGTTTTGCGTGCTCGTTGCTCTGCTGTACTCTTCATGTTTCGTCCTAACTCTATATGGATTTCATCGATTTGTCCTGCATCTTTCCATATATCGTACACCGTACGAAGTGTTTCGAGTAAACATTGTTCTACTATTGGGTTACGAAGCGAGTGTTGTTTAAACTTGTTTATATAGGTTTTTAAATCTTCTGGAGACTGCCAACATTGTATTTGCGCAGCCTCAGAGTGCCGACCATACACTACATAACAAGCAAGCCATGTAGGCAAACCTTGGAAATCTGACAGTTTATTAAATGAAGAAACAGCCGCTTCTATTTTCTTTTTTAGCTTCTCATCAATATCGTTTTGCAGTATTTTGGCTATATTCTGCTTTGTTGCCTCACAAATATCAGCTTCTTTCCATAAACTGCCTCTACGCATAACAGCTAACAGCTTCTTTATTGCCTTTTCAGAATATGCTCCATACTCTTTTTTAAAAGGTTTTATTTTTAAGAACGAATTAACGAAAGCATCATCTATGTTAAGGTCGCTGAATGCTTTATTTGATTTCAATTTACGTAATGCACTTTCTGTTTTGTCTTTCGATTCTATTGAATATAACAGATGCCAAAGTCTGTATTCTCTCCCCTCCACATTTAACAATTCACGCTGTATGCCAGCTCTATCAAATGCAAGAAGTAACTCATGTCGAGTAGTATTACACGGATAGCTTTTATTAGCATCTTCTATATAATTCCAACGAATGGGATATATCTTCTCTGAACCTATAGTTTCTTTCTTCAACTTTAAGAAACCTTTCAATAATGTTTCTTGTTTTATCTCTTTCCGGTCATTCAAATAAGTAAACAAACGGACATAATCTTCTTTCGTTTTAAGATATTCCGATGTAACATCTTTACCGTCTGTTACGTTGAAAAGATGAATATTGGATATAAATTGCCACAACCTGAACTCTTGGTAATAAGGATTAGACTTAGCTATACATTTTATTTTCTTCTGTTCCTTTTTACCTGTCTGCTTATAATTGTACTTATATACTTCATACGGGCAATCGGCTATCAACGACTTCTTGCTCTTCAATGGTCGTTGATAGAATATTAAGTCATCAAGAAGAAGATATTTCATATCTTTCTTCAACAAATACTCTTGATGCTGTTGATTATTCTTATACAGTTCTTTAGCACAAGCATTCAATGTATCCAAGCTATCTAATTCTTTATGATACTTAGCTTGCTCGCACAAAATTTTGTATAATTCATTCTTATAATACTTGCGTTCTATTGTGCGAATATATTTTCCACGAATTTTATCGAATGGTTCTTTTAAAAGATGATCGTATATAAAAGTTCCTACAGTTTTATTAGAGCTTTCTATAAATTTCTCCGTTCGGGTCTTTATAAGTTGCCAATCGCCTTTTTCAGGAGATTTGAACGAACGCTTAATTTTGCCTTCCTTATCATATTTAGGTGTTTCCCCATCGGCTTCATATTCTGTGGTTACTATGTATTCTTTTATATTCCCAACCCAATTATCTAATGGTACTTTACTCTGACAACGAGCTGTCCAACCGTTTTCTAAGTGTATATTATACCAGATTTTTCCTGCTTTTGGTGCTCCATCGGCTTCAACTCCAATAACTTTCAACTTATAATACTCTTTACGTTTCGTTGGATTATCTTCTTCTTCCTCGCCTCTCAACTGGTAATAGCCACGCTTCTGATTGAAATTAAGCAGAATCCAAGCTAATTCTTCTTTCTTTATTTGCTGTGTCAATGCTTTCTTTCGCAGATAATAAATGGTCCAATCAAGTGGAATTTTCTTTTCTCCTGATACTAATGATGGTTGCATTTTAGCGAAATCGGCCATCATTTCATAGAAAGATTCCATAAAAAGAAAACGCATAGAACCATCTTCTTGTCTCTCCCAAGCTAATTTTGGTTCACTATTATTAATGAATTTACCATAGATAGCAGGTTCATTTCTATCCCACCCTATGGCATCTTCATAATGTTTAGGTAGAAAGTTTAATGCGTGTAGCACCCTGTGCAACCGCTCGCGACGTTGTAAATGGCGTTCTCTTAATCGTCTAACTCCTCGAAAATTTGTACGAATTGCTGTTTGAGATTCCGTTACTCCACTATCAAATTTACCAAGTATACCTTGATCCATCGGGATAATACGACTGCCAAGTTTAATATTTCGTAAGTAGTTTCCTTTATCGTCTACTTCTACTTTAGCCCAACCTATGCTATTGGGACCTAAGTCTAATCCAAGAATTGTTTTCATTTTATATTGTTTTAATTTGGTTTTTAATTATAAAATGCCTAAATTTGCACCTACATTCTAAGCAAATCACAATAAGGATTATTCCGTTGTGATATCAAATGGGGCGGGACACTTTAGTGTACTCGCCCATTTTTGTGTGTTGTTAGTTGCCTCAAATTTAATAATAATTTTATAGATTTACAACTACTATAAACTATTTTTTAGAAGCAGCAAAAAAATATGGGAAAATTATAAGCAATGTTATATTTTGGGGGAATCTTTTCCGTTTTCTATAAACAATTAATACAATATTCCGTAGCTGTGTACGTTTCGTTTACAATTACACTTAGAAATGATGGGGTTACATAATACTACTTTTTCGTGGGAAGTTAAAAAGATGCTGCAAATAAATTATGAAACAAATTGAAGCAAAAGATTTTCTATTTTATTATAATCCGAATATTGAGGAACTTATAATTTCATCTGGTTTAAAATTTATAAAAAGAAATAATGATGAATTTAAGGTAGACTTAAATCCAAATGGTGAATCTGAACTTACAACTGTTGATTTTGTTAATTTAGATACCAATAAAAAACATTTGATATGTAGTATCGGCGAAAAAGCTGTTCCAGCTACCATAAATACATATTTCCATATTAATATGTTGGGGTTTAAAGTTGTAATGGATAAATGGAAAAATATTAAAAGTAATAACGACCTTGATAAAATAGACTTATTTTTTACTGGCAACAAGTTTGAACATCTTTATATAAGTAAGATGAAAAATTATAACGTTATTGATTCCATAAGGATATTTAACGAAGAGGTACAATACTTTGTTGTAAAAAACAAACCACAGTTTATAAAAGAAGTTATAAGAGAAATATCATTATGCGACGATTGTATCAAAATAGACACAGAAAGTAATAGCTTTAATTATAAATTAGATGTAAACAACAATGTTTTATCGTTTTTACACAGTGCTTTTAAACTAATAGAGTTGCCAAAATAATGTTTCGTTAAAAGAGAATTACCATAGAAAGCAGAACTCTATTTGCTACAAAATTGTGATATTTACGCCTGTTTATATGGTTTTATATGGGTGTATTTTGTGCGTGATATACTGAATTTTGCCTTCTTAATAGGAAGATGAAAAGCAACAAAAAATTGTCTTTCGTTCGGTTTTAACACTATTATAAGGCGATATAAAAGTAGAATTACGCACTATTTTCAGCATATTCGTCTCAACTATATTTTTCTGGTAAAGGAAATATTTCTTCATTTTCAGGATAGTTTTCTATATTGCCAGATAGCCATAATTCAAAAGTCTGATAGTTGTCGAAGAAACCATAAATATATCCTTTCTTTAATAGGGCTAAATATTCGTTGATTGGTATTTTTATTAAGTTGCCATGTCGCATAGCTTGCGACTGTTTAATAAAAAGTTCTTTATTATAGGATAGAAATACAGCCAAATTAGGAAAACTGATATTCTCTTTTTCTAAATCAATATATCCTATCAATTTCCATATCTTTTTTCTAACCGCTGTTTCTTTACATGCTTTATATGTTTTAAATCCAACACATAACAAATCATTTATATCTGTAACAGGCTTTTCAGCGATATAATCGAATATTCCAAAACTAAATTGTTCTATCCAGCATACATAAACATATTTCCCATTGGATAATGCTATTTCATAAACATTGCCATATTTATTTTTACCCATAACCTATTTATTATTTTTCGTTTGTGCATTTTCCGTTTCTATTATTACCAATAAAGATAGTAGGAAAAAACTGCCTTGATTAGAACTACTTATTTTTAAGAACCTAATTCGATAAAGTCTTCAAAATAATCTTCGAACGACGAAAAAAGCTTTTCTGGTTTTCCAAGAATCATTTTTTCTGTATCATTATATCCAACGTTTACCCCATAAATAGTGCTATCGTCTAATTCTTCTTTTTCAGAAACCTTGTATAAAGTAAGATATTCGCCCACTTCGTAATTAAGTACAATAAAATTGTTTGAAAGATTTAGTTCATTTCTCATTTGCTTCGTAACTTCCACAACCGAATAAATAACACTATTTTCAGCTTTAGCTATACCCAGTATATTTACATCTCCAAAATTGCACATTCCACATTGCGATAAAAACATTTTGTATTGCTTTGGAAGTTTAATATTTAGTTCGTTTTCAACATTAAAAATTTGTTCGTTATCAGCCCCTAACCAATATTCAAACTCTTCATTTTGTTTTAATTTTGTTATATAGTCCATAAATATTTTATTAATAACGTATTAAAAAATGCCCCAAGAAAGTAGTTGTTATTTGCAAATGTAAATAGCGTTTTATTTCATTAAATAGCAAGATTTATTTAAGCGTCCAATTCTCTAACGAAGAACAAAAATCATTAAAATTAGGAGCTATTTCTATTAATCCTTCTTCAATGGAATACTCATGGTAAAAAGCCTTAATTATTCCTGTTGAAATTTCTATCCAAACATCATTACCGCAGCCATCATCAGCAAAAGGAATATGAGTTTTTACAAAACATTCTAACTCCTTATCTTCTTCCAATAGAATCTTTCTATTAGTAATTATATCTTCGATTTTTAAAAAGAAACCTATTTCTATTTTATCCCAATCAGCTTTTTCAACAGAATAAAATAAGTGTCTAAACATCATAGCTTGCTTTGGAAAAAAGACACCATCGTAAGTTTGATAAAATTGAATAAAGCTATTTATTTTATCACCAGTAATCTCCAATAACTGCCTTATTTCCGACTCTGAAAGTAGAGATTTTCTACCTTCATAAACTAACTTACTATCTGTAAATAGATTCATTTCTTATTTTTATTATTTATATACACCTTGCTTGTACATTGTAAAACCAAAAGTTTACAACTGCAAATATAGTTAGTTTGGCTGAAATATCATCATCTTATTTTTATAAAATCAGTTTTATATTGCACGTTGCTGGATTATCTATCTTTTAAGTAGTTATGCATAAAGCATAAAGAAATAAAAGCAAAACAAGAAACATATTTTATGATAATAAAAAAGATAATTAAATTCTTTCAAAAATATAATTACAAATTTAAAATTTATAATTATGTTTTTATGGTTTTATAATTATGTTTTTCAAACAACATTATAATTTACACTTAGGCTATATAAAACTTCAAATAAAAATAACTATATTTGCAGCTACTTACTATAGTTTAACAACATAAAAATGGCATATACACAAGAGAACTTTCAAGAATGGATATTCTTTATTTCTGATAAGATGGAATATTTCACTGGCGAATTTGCAAAAGAACACAATCTGACACTCAATTATAGTATTAAGTCGTTAGATGATTTAGAGAAATGGATTCTTTCTAATTTCAGACATCATAACGATTTAATAGCGAAAAAAGAATTGTTAGACTATCTAACCATTTATATAGGAGAAACTTTCCGAAAACATATTGGCGGCAAATGGTTTATTGACTTAAAAAATAAGAAAAATGCATATTATAGTATGCCTGTTCTTACTGATGAAACTTATATAGGTGAGACATTTGTAGCACCAATGACCTTTGCAACTGCTTGTATTAGTAGGAATAAAGGAAATTACATCAGTACCATTCTTCTGAATTGTATGGAGGATATGGGAATTCAGTTGGATTCTAAGGTTAAATAACGTATAGTAATAGATAATCGTTAGTAAGAGTTTAAAACAATTTAGTAAAATTAGGTAAGGAGTTATGGAGGTTACTATATTAGCAATAATAGTCGTAGTAATTCTATTGATACATTTTAGCCGGAATAAGAGAAAAGGAAGGTATGGTGAAAAACGTGTTGCTACTATTCTTAATTCTTTGCCTGATGAATATACTATCTTTAATGATGTATATATCGAAGAAAATGGGAAAAGTACCCAAATAGATCATGTAGTATTTTCGCCATATGGCATCTTTGTTATTGAGACTAAGCACTATAAAGGATGGATATATGGAGATGAACGAGCAAGTTTTTGGACTAAAAAAATATATGGTAATAAATATGAGTTTTATAATCCTTTGTTTCAGAATTATGGACACGTCAAAGCTTTAAAATCTCTATTAGGATTTCCTTACCAATATTTTATTCCAATAGTCGTCTTTATTGGCGATGTAACTATCAAAGGGGACTATCCCAATCATAATGTAGTGTATGAAAATGAATTACTGGACACTATAAAATATCATATTAGTGTTTTATTACCAGATGACAAATTAAAATGGGCTATCAATAGGTTGGCATATTCAAGTTTTGAGACAAGTGATACCGCAAAAGAACATATAATCCAAGTAAAAAACAGGATTAGTCAGTACAACTCGATAATTAACAATGGTATTTGCCCACGTTGTGGAGGTAAACTCGTTCTTTGTCAAGGTAGATATAGGAATTTTTGGGGTTGTAGCAACTATCCTCATTGCCACTATATAGTGAAGGATTATTAAATGGATGTATATGTATAATGCAGAAGTTAAATTGTATTGCTAAAATTTAAGAAACTAAACGTTAGGAAAATAGCAATTTTAGAGATATAGTAGAAACTCTAAGAAACAAAACAAGGTTAGGTTTACGGATAGTGAAATTAAGTGTATTTAAATTTTGTATTATCTGTTAAATGTGTTGTATAAAAGAGATGTATAATACAATAATGATTATGACATTCCAAACATTCTGAAAATTGCTTCCTTGGTTAGTTGAAAGCAAAAGTAACTATTTTCCACACATTTCTTTCACAAAAAGTTATGATAGGTCGAAAAACCATTCAAGAAAAGTGTTGAAATTGTGCCATTGTGGCTTTAATTTTCCCTGCTGAAAGTCGTTGTAAACCTTTCCAAGTGTAAGTTCTAATACTTCGCCTGTTTGCCTATTATAGAAAAATCCTCCCTCTCCTTCAAAACTATCGAGTGGAATATACTCTTCTGGCAAGTTGAAAACAGACCTCATACTCTCCATTTGTTCGTAATAAATTGAGTTTATTGCAAACCAACAAACGTTATATAACTCTGCACGATTGCCAGAAAATGTTGTTTGATTTGTATAAAGATTAAACTGAGCAAAGGGAGTTTCAAGGTTAATCCCTAAGTCTGACATTACTTTTTGATAGGTTTCGTCTTCTGTATCATCGTACATTCCATTTTCAATCAAGTAGTTTTTTACTTTCTCCGACAACATAAATATGGTTTTATATAAGTTTATTTTCTATTTTCGTTCAATATTTTAGTTTAAGCAAACTGCATTATCGTTTGTCTCAACGCTCTATTTCATTAACGTCGAAATTGTTTTCATTTCGCTATTCATTGCTAACTATTTATTAACCTCTGCATGACTGTAAACTTCGGGTGTTATAGCCTTACTATTGTTACAACCTGCAATTAGTAAAACTAATATAAGCGAGGCAAAATCATAGAATTGCGTTTAATGTTCATACGCATAATGTTTGTTAAGCGAGCACAAAAATAGTAATTTTTCCCATTTTCTGCAAAACAATTCCTATCTTTGTTGCGATAGATTATTAAAAGAAAACATATTTTATAGCCGTTTAAATTTAACAAATAAGATGAAAAGATACATTATTCTTTTTTTAGTTATAACATTCATATTTCCGTGTACTGCACAAAATTTAAACAATATGAAAAAACCAGAGAAGTTTAATTACAAATATTATAAAAGTAAACTTTCTCCGAATACAAGTTATAAAGAATATACAGAGGAAGATGGAACCATTGTTTGTGTTAGTTTTGAAAAAGACGTTAATTGGATTGTTACTATAAAACCATTAACCTTTAAAAAAAACGCCAAAATGTATTATAAAAATGGCTTTTTAGACACCGAAGGTGATTGGTTTTATTGCTCAAATATTAGAATTGGTATTTGGCGTGAGTACGATAAAAAGGGTAAACTAATAAAAGAAGAAAACGAGGACAAAAAATTTGAAAACTTAAAAATAAAACCTAAAGAGTTGCTTCTTTGGTTAGAAAAAGAAGGTTGGATAGATTTAACAACAGGAAAAGGACAACAAACAAGTGTTTCTGATGGTCCTTTCCACATTAACTTTATGTCTCGTAATAACCAAAATGCCAAATGGTTTATACATCGTAAAACTATTTTTGGTTCAGAATATATTGTTATAGATGCAGAAACTGGAGAAGTAACTTCGCGTGAGAATATATACAACAGAGAATAAGTTAGAATTAAAGCAAAAACTGCCATTTCTCCCTATTATAGTTTCGCAGTAATAGGGAAAAATGGCGAGTAATTTATTTCTAACTATATTTTTCTGGTAAAGGAAAAATTTCTTCATTGGCAGGATAATTATCTAAATTCTTTGTAAGCCATAATTCAAAAATATTTGGTTTATCAAAGAAACCTGCAATATATCCTTTTTTTAAAAGACTAATATAGTAATCTGTAGGAGCATAATAAGAATTTCCATTTCTCATTATTCTCGATTGCTCTATAAAATGTTCTTTGTCATTTGACATAAATATTGCCAAATCGGGAAATTCTATATTTTCTTTTTCCAAATCGATATGCCCAATTAGCTGCCATATTTTTTTCTAATTGCGGTTTCTTTGCCCGATATGTATATTTTAAAACCAACAGATAAAAGACTATCTAAGTTGTCTACTGGTTTTTCTGAATGGTAATTAAATACTCCAAAGCTGAATTGTTTTATCCAACAAATATAAGTATATTTTCCGTTAGGCAACTTTATTTCGTAAACATTGCCATATTTATTTTTTCCTTTTTTCTCCAAGCTGATAATTTCTTTATTGTTTCGCTTCGTTCTGCAAATAAATACATTTGCAAAAGGTGCTGTTTATCACCAGTGCAAATATAATAAAAAATGGGAGAAATATAATTATAAAATAGAAAAATTATAATTATAAATTTTTGTTTTATAATTACAATTTAGTTGGAACATTATTACGGCTGTGAAAGCGTAAAGTAGACTATGTAGGAACAATAATAAAATGGCAGTATTTAAAGAATGTATGATAGTTAAACCATTTCTGCGGATTATAAAATTACTACCACGAAATTCGTTCTACGAATAAAGATTGTTGGCTTTTCCAAAAAGAGTCTTCACGTATGTCAATTCCTAATTTAACACAATAGGAAATAAGAATTTCTTTATTTAATCGTTGTTTTATTATTTTTCTTTCATAAAACTCTTTTTCCTCAAAAGGTTGTATTTCTCCTTCGCAATAAAATTTCCATTTAGGATCTTTCATCGCATAAACAGTTCGCAACGTTTCTCCATTTTCTATACAGCTAAATTCATTTAATGCTTCGGGAATATTGTTTGCGCTTATTCTAAAACTATATGCTTTTAATTTTAAGTCGTTTGTAAGTACATGAATCAACGAACTTAAACCATCAGAATAGTTTGAGAACATTATACATTTGTTTTTACACAACTTTGGGGTAAAAAAATACAGCTTTTCAAAATGTGCACCGCCTTTAGGTGGACATAAGTGGTAGAGATTAAACTGAAATGGAGAATCTATTATTCTGTACTTATCATCACTTCCCCACTTTTCCAGAATATACTTCTTTATTTGCTCCAAAGATGTATCGAGATATGTAAAAGTGAAATATATAAATCTATCTATTTGCATGGCTTTCTTTTGCTATTACCTTCTTTTTCAAAGCATTTTTCACTCTTTCTACTAAGCCTCACAATGAAAACTGGTGGAAACAAGCATATTAAATATGGTTCTATAAAAGGACAAAACTGCGTAACAGTGAAATTAAAAACTATTTATTTTCGTTATATTAAACCATTTATTTCCTTTATATCACACCATATTATTGCAACCGAATACTATCGTGCTGTTTCTTTTTCGCTTCTTTTTGTGCGTTTAAACGAACGGTAGTCATCGAGTTCTATTTCTATTTCTGGTTCAACAAGAGCACCTTTATGTGGCAATCTAAACTTCATATACTTAATGTTTAGTCCACGTTCTATCCATTGATTTTCGTAATAAGTGTGTATTCCAAGTATTTCTTTTGTTTCTCCATCAATATCGTCCGCTTGTGTACCATTTGTTTCATTACCATACAAATCTTCGGTACGAAAAAGCAAAGGCAAATTGTTTTTTTCAACAACATAAGTGGTATAAGTAAAAAGAAAGTTAGAGTCGGTTTTAAGATGCACTACTCCTTCGTTTTCCAAAAAGTTACGATAGCGTTTTAAAAAATAAGTAGACGATAGGCGTTTTCGTGCATTCTTCATCTGTGGATCAGAGAAAGTTAGCCATATTTCTTTTACTTCTTCAGCACCAAAGAAACGATCTATAATCTCTATTCCTGTTCGTAAGAAGGCTACATTAGGCAAATTTTCTTCCAACGCTTGCTTTGCTCCTGTATAAATTCGTGCACCTTTTATGTCTACTCCTATAAAATTTATATTCGGATAAAGTCGCGCCAAACCCACAGTATATTCTCCTTTTCCACAACCTAACTCTAAAACTATTGGGTTGTTATTATGAAAATACTGTTCGTTCCAATGTCCTTTCATTTCGAATGGTATTTCGCTTATAACACCATGTGGATATTGGAAGACATTCTTAAACGTTTCTAACTCTGCAAATTTCTGTAACTTTCCTTTACTCATAATAGCTGCAAAGTTACAGAAAAACGTTTATAAAAAGACAGTTTTACATAGTTTTGTAGAAATATATCTTACTTTTATTGTTTGCACAAACCATATTTTGCACCATTATAAAGGTAAGACAAACAAATGCTTATCCACTTTTTAGCGATGCAAGACCAGCCATAATAAAGAAAAACGAATAGAATCCGAACAGCATAAAAAGCAATATGCCAATGCTCGAAACTATTTTAAAAAATAAACTGAAGCTGTTTTCTTGTGCAACAAAGAATCCAACTGATACAAAAAATAGTGTAATACTAAGAATACTAACGGGAAATTGCATAGGCGATAGATTGTTTACAATTGCAGAAAACGACTTTTCGTCTACTGTATAACTAAGGAGTATCATAGAAAGAATGGCATATACCAATAAAAAGAATATGCCCGACAAGTATAAATACTTTAGTTTATACTGCCAATGGAAATAAGTCATACCACTTAAAATCACCGTCATAAGCAGCGGAATATACACGCTAAATATTGCATTATGGCTGTTTATCATACCACTATTTCTCTATTTCGTAATTGTTAGATTCATTGTATACAACGCAACATTCGCTATTTTTATTATATTTCTGCACTTTATTCTAAGTTCTATGTATCTTATCGTAGAAATTAAGAACAACGAATTGGCTTTTCTAATGTGTTTAACTCATTATTTCTAACTTATATTAGCATTACAAAAGCCAATTCATTGTATATACGGACCCATAAAACTATATTGCCACAGAATGGTTGAAACTATTTTTTACCACACACACAATGCCAAAATGGTTAAGGCAACACTTTAATAGCTGCATTATTGCCTACACGAATAAAGAAAGGTTGATGTGTTAAGGAGGAAATTATATTGTTACCAGGCTGTATTGTTGTTTTTTGTAGGCACTTACCAGATATAGAATAGATGGAAAGTGGCTCGCCAACATATTGTTCTGCCTGTATATTTAGCACACCATTTGCAAAATTCCAACTTATTTTTGGTTGTTCAAGTAGCGTGTTTTTTATTGCAGTTGGATTAGGATCGTCTGCCAAATACGAAAGACTTACATAGCAATATCCACAGCCTTGCACAATCATAAGTCCACAAGTAGCAAGAGTTTTAGATGTTGGATTATACATTTGCCAACAGTGTGTATCGGTATTTGTTCCTCTATCAAGGAATCCATTTGCTATTAATAGTTTGTAAACTTCGCTTATTTGTGGTGTAGTTACACGTTCCCAAGATGCAGAAAGCAAGTAAAGAGCACACAATTCGGTATCGCCTGATGTAAAATCGAGCATAATAAGAGGAAACTCAGCATTGTTGGTAGAAAGAATTTCTAATCCTTTACGACTATCGGCACTAATCTTTGGATTCATCGCCCAATAGCTATTTGTATAATTTATATATGCATTATTCTTCAAGAATCTATCCAAAACAGTCGCCTTATCTTCGCCCCAAGAAATAGAAAACTGTGGAAAAACCATATCTACTTGGTCGTTTACTTCTACTGTAAATTTCATTTCGTCTAACACATTGTTTGGATCAAAAGCATCTAATGTACCTGGATAAGCTCCCGATATACGTAATGTTACTTCTGTTTTACCATTCCCCACCGACTTAAATGCGTTTCCTTTAGCTTCTATCACAGCTTCGTTGGCTGATGTATAGCGCAAAACTATGCGTTCGCCTTTAGCTATATAGTCGTTCCTTAAAAACTATATTTCAGCATAAAGCCTGTACTGTCAAGCTCTATGCTGATTCTTTTTATAAGGTACAAAAGAACTCTCATAGCTCTTTTGAAGTTATATGCTGCTGCAGCTAATAATACATTGATAGCATCTCCTTTCACACCTTTATAAAAGTTGCGAGATAATCGGTGGTCTGCTTTAAGATGTCCTATTGTTGGTTCTATACCTGCTCGTTTACAAAATAGTTTGTGTTTCTTTTTCTTTTGGTAGTAGCTGTCTTTAGCTTTAGGAACGTCTGGAATGAGTATCTTTGTCTTCCCAATCTGCTTTATACCTCTATACCCTCTATCTCCTGCTAACTTATCAACCTGCTTTCCTGTCATCCTTTGGGTTTGTTCCAATGTCTTTTCAATAGTATGTCCATCATATTCATTCCTAAAAGAACATGCACCAAGAATAAGTCCTGACCATGAGCGAAGAATAGATACTTTATTGC
>NZ_UGTP01000006.1:0-7723 GCF_900454935.1 Prevotella pallens | reverse complement strand
TGTCTTTTGTGATTAGATGTTCCATACCTGCTTTTATCATCCACTCATTGTAATGCTTTACAGCAGCATTACCAGTAATACCCTTTGCAAGTCTATCTTTTAATTCTGCAGCCCATACTTTTTCCATATCCCGCAAGTCTTTTCCAGTCTGCTCGAGATTGTCCGAAATCCGTTGTAATTCCGATAAAGTCTTATTCATAAGTCGTTGATTTACAATTACAATGCAAATATACAAGTAATTTATGAGAAAACCAAAAGAAATTCATATATTTTATTCCAAAACTCATATATAAACCCCCAAAAAAGTATTCCAAAACTCATATATTAGTATTCCAAAACTCATATATTAGTACTTTAAGTTATTAGTTTTCAAAGCATTACAAAAGTCGATATGCATATAACATACCATGCTATAAACAAAGTATAGTTTTTTAGAGGGCTGCGCCCGAATAAAAAACAATGTAAAACGCTGAAAACCAAAGGAAAAGCAAGCAGCCCCCTTGGGGGTTGGGGGTACAACAAAGAAATAACGTTTTTATTTGCGTGTACACAAATAAGTACACAAAATAATATTTTTTACTTTAATTTTTATATAACCCACATTCAAAATCTCAATTTCCTTTGTATGGTATAAGTACTGTGTATTGTCTATTCATGAAAGGGTCGCCATTATCTCCACTTCTGTCGTAGAATGAGAATTCGTTTTTAGTTAGTTTTACAATATCCCAGTAATGTTCTCTGCCAAAATAAATAGTTCTAAATTTTGAATCACTAAATGACCATAGTCCATTGATAGTAACCCCTTTTTTATTTTCTTTATTTTCTATTTTTATATTTGTCTTTGTATATGTGCCGTTTTTGTTGAATTTATAAGCAGTTTGCCAAACGCTTCCATTTTCGTCGGTTACTTTCTCACTTGCCCACGTTATGTCACAAATTTGTGATATAACACTTTCTTTTCCATAATTTTTATATCCTTGTTCTTCAACACATCTAATGTTTGAAACAATAAAAAAGAATGCTATTGAAATAAGTAATGATGTTTTTATCCGATTTTTATTCATAGTTAAATATTTTATATACAATGCAAAAATAAAATATTTTTTATATTTTTGTGGCAAAATCCTAAATTATTAACTTAAATGAAAGAAAACCTATGAAAAAGTTATTATCTATGTTTGTTGGTCTATTGACCATTTTTGGTATTTGTTCATGTACCGATAATGAGGTAATGGAACCTGTGGTTAGTGATTCAGAATCGGATATGGAAATTTTATCTCGTTTTGTTGATGTAAATGAAACTACAAATGAGTATTACATCAATGAAAACAAGAAAACCAGGGCATTATCTTATGTAACAGGCTCTGATTTGCAGAAGTTAGAAAAAGTTAGTCCTTTGAGTATTGAAAAATATAAGGCTAACTTACGCTCTTTAAATGCTCAAGTGGCGAATGCAATTTCAGATCCTAATACTGCTTATATTGTTTTTTCTGTAAATGGAAAAACTTTGGTTAAGCAGGTGAGGGAAAACGCAAGTTTTAATATTTCGGTATCAAAAAAAGATGCAGTAACAAGGGCAAGAGGCAGTTTCCCTTCTTTGAGTATTAACGGAGGGTCTCAAAGTTCTACTGGGGTTTTTTATGATTCCAGCCGAACTCTAAGAATGCAAGTTAATTTGGGCCCTTCATCGTTTTCTACTTATTATTTCTTTGAGATATTAAATCCTAATGCTAAGCCAAGTCCAGACAACAATATAACAACACCGGAAAGTGTTTCTTTTAGTGGAATTGGAATGTTGCCGAATAACAACTTTACTTGGACTTCTTATTGGGATGCAAATGTAGCAGGTAAAGGTTTCAAGTGGGAATTTAGAGGAAAGGGTAATAATCCTTCTTATGGTTTTATAGCTAATTGTACTTTTAGTTATTAAAGCGCTTCTATGGTGTATCAAACTATTTTGGGATAGGATACATTTAGGACTAAACCATTAAAAGTAAGAACAAAGCCATATCAGACTATATATTCAAGTGCTGATATGGCTTTTTATAGTTCATTTAGTAATATAGAATCGTCTTTAATTTAGTTTGGCATATTCTATATAACTTATAAGTGTACACAAATAAGTACACAAAATATTTGGCAGTTTGGGAAATAACATCTAACTTTGCATCAAAAATTAGAGCCATAGAGCCATGCAGATAGTTACTACAAGAGAATTTAGAGCCAATCAGAAGAAGTATTTTGAGTTGGCGGAACGTGAGACAGTCTTTGTTTCTCGTAAAAATGCACGTCCGATTGTCATTAGCGTTGCCGATGATGATGATTACCTTTCAAAGGCTGAACTTCTTTCTATCCAGAAAGGATTGGAAGACATCAAGAACGGCAGGACGACAAAGATTAAAGACATCAACAATATATGGGAAAGTATTCTGTAGAATTGGTTGGAACATCAAAAGAGGATTTGCAGAAAATCCATAAATCTGGAAATAAGGCTATTATAAAGAAAATAGAAGCTTTGTTCCTTGAACTTTCAGAACACCCACAAACCGGTACAGGAAAACCAGAACGACTGAAGAACTTGCCCGATATGTGGTCAAGGAGATTAGACAAGAAAAACAGACTGCTTTACACGATAAGCGAGGATCTTGTTGTTGTCTATGTTGTCTCCCTGCAAGGGCATTATGATGACAAATAGCCTTATAGATGCCACCCTCTGCCCCTGCTTTGGTGCTGTTGTTGCCAGTTCTCACCCCTTGCCACTTGCTCGACTTTCCATTGCAGCGTACTTAATTGAGTAGCGTTATCATCATATCCAGGGTATTGAGCATGCGCCAGTTTCACAAGGCATCTGCCACGTTCTTCCCTTTCCTCGATGCTACTTGCTCCCCTCATGGCTTTTTCTATTTTTGCTATATCCTCCCTGCTGAAATCAACATTAAGATGGGGCAAAGACAGATAACGGCATAGTACATTAACAGCGTCCACAGCTGCTTCCCATAGGGAAAAAACTATATCTTGCAACATATCTCCCCGCTTCTTTTGTGTTTTTATCGATTGTGAACTGATCTTTGTTTGTTTATAGGCTTCGTCTCTTTGCCGTCTTGCATCTGCGAGTGCAGCCGAATACTCCCTTTCTTTGGCATTGACGGCTTTCTGCGCCTCCTGCTGGATTTGTCCTATGGTTTGTATGGATTGTGCTTTGCTGTTGATTTGAAGCTGCTGGAGGTCGTTTATTTGCTTTCTAAGGGCTTCTATCTCTTTGTCCTTGGAACTCTGCCCGAAAATACCCTTTACGCCCTCAGAAAGCGTTTTTGCGGTCTCTATGGCTGCTTCCTTGCGTGCCTTGGCTACCTTGAAACGCTCCAATTCATCTTTCATCTGCTTTTCTTTTCTTGCCTTTTCTTCCTCCAGTTGCTTTAATTCCTTGGCAAGGCTTTGTTTTATCTCCTCCGTTCTGACTTGTTGCTCTTTCAGCCAATCAGATCCTAATTTCAATTGTTCCTTTAGTTCTTCCGCCTGCTTGAGTGCTGCATTTCTTCTTCTCTCTGCTTCTTCTTTCTGTCGATTGATTTCATCGAGTTTTTCTTGGTTGTCTCCGATTTGTTCTCTAAGAATATTTGCTCCCATTTGCAAATTCCTGATACATATAGTTTGCACTTCGGTTTCTTCCATTTTCTGAGCAATCTTATAAGATAATCCGTCCAAGTGTTTTTTTGTACTCTCTTGACCTCTTCCCATAGAAAGCACTTCTGCTGCAATAGTCTGCATATCTCTTGCATCTTGCTTGGAAGTCTTCCAACTCTTGCCGTTGTCGTGGTTGTACCAATCAAACACCATGTGTGCATGTAGGTTCGGTTTCCATGTTACCCCCTCTATGATTTGTTCTTGCGTGGGATTGTCTGTTGTTTTTAGTCCTACATCTTCTCCATTTCTGTTAATCCAATGTCCCTCGTCTCGATGTATCGAGATATGAACACATTCAATTCCAAACCGCTGCTGATAGATTTTGCCCAACTTTTTAAGGTCGTCCATTGTTGTTTTTTCATCAATGACAACAACAGCTTCATGTAAAGGCACGGCTTTACTTTGCATTTTTCGCCCTGTCTTTTCCTTTACAAGTTTGCGAATTTCTTCACGTCTATCAGCAAGACTTTTTGAACTGTCCCACATCCAATTTTCATTTTTGTTTGTGAGCTGTGTTCTTACATAATCAAGTTTCTTTTTTCTGTAATTATGTATCTCGCTTATCTCTTTGCAAGGTTGAAAATGCACAGAAGTTTTTGCCATAATTTAGGATTTTAGTTTGGGGGTAAAAGCAGGGGTTAAGGGGGTGCAGCCCCCTACCCTCGGAGAGCGCACAACTACCCGATGAAATCGAAGGTAGTTTAAGTGCGCTTAGACTATACTAATATAGTCCTCACGCAGCAAAGGTATAAAATGTATTTTAAACTACCAAGCGAAGAGGATTATATTTGTGTAGTCTATCATGCGCGGCGTATGCCCATAGAAGGGGGTGTAGGGGGCAGCATAGCCCCCACAGCGATAGCACTATGAAACGGAGCGGTTAGATGTGCGCCCTATGGTGTGGAGGAACGGAACACCCTGCGCACGAGTGGAGAGAGCGAAGCGGAAACGAAACGACCCCCTATAAACAAAAAATCCCACCTCACGCAAAAACTTGCACCAGGTGCAAATCTTGCATGTAGTGGGAATAGACTTGCATCAGATGCAAGTTCTTTTATTTATTTTTTCGCTCTTAATCGAACTTTAGCAAAGTTGAATCTATTTATTATTATCAGAGATAAATAAATAAAAGAATATTATCATAATATGATTACAATTTTTTTAATAACAGCCTTTAAGTTGTTGGCTGTTCTAAGTCAAATTGCGACAATATATGTTGCTATTAAAGTGTTTAGAGGAGAATCTTAATCTTTAAAGGGAGGGGTATTTTTACCCTTCCCTTTCGCTTTTGCCATTCTATATGTTCTTAGTTTTCCTTTTTGTCTTTGATGTAAAAGTATACTCCTCCGATATTTGCTATAGCAATAACGAAGATCATCATTAAAATTCCTGCGTTCATATCTACTGATGCAAGTTATTTCCCCTTTTTTATTTTTCCCTTTAGTCCGTTGATGATCCAGCCGGTGCCTTTGCCACTTCGTGTAGCCCCCTGCTCTCGGAGAGCGCACAACCCTACAAGGGTTATTGTAGACTATAACCTGAACACAGAGTTTACCTGCTAACAAAGATATAAGTTGTTTTTTGATGTTTATCGAAATAATAAGTTAAATAATTAAAAAACGTAAGAAGGAACACTTTTTTTTGATATATTTGCAATATTACCATAACTAAAAACTTAATCTTATGAAAAAATTGACTGATTTTTCTTTTTGTAAGTTCTTATTTGTATTAGGATTTGCAACTTTGTTGGCAGCTTGTTCGGAAGAAAGTACAGACAAAGTAAATAATGTTGTTAATTCAAGTTCCATTAAGGAACAAGTTCAAATTACTCCTAAGGTACAACAGGAAATAAACAAGTTTGAGGAGACTTATTTTAAACAAATGAACGTTACGGATAATTCCGTAACAATGGTTGGATACAGAACTATGCCTTTATCTGGGAAAAATAAAGAGGTAGTGAAGTGGCAATTTGAAAAGTATAAAAAAGAAATAGAAAAAAGTAAGGGAATATTTATAGCTTCAGATTTCTCTTTTTATAGAATATATTTTCCGATGCACACAGCCATTGTCGATATTAATGGCAAAGAATATAAAGCAAATGAAGTAGGAAGTATACGTGGAATGCAATTAACAAGAGCGACCCCATCCAGTATAGCTATTATAGGGAGGGTTAAAAGTGAAAAAGTTGCAGGATGCAGTAAAAATATAATACTTCCTAATAAAATACTACTCAAAAGCAAACTTATTCCAACTGAGAATAAAAAAGGATTCTATGTTTTTGATTTAGGAATAATTGAATGTTGTCAGAAAGAGACGAGGGGAGTTCGTTCTACACCTTGTACCCAGAATCATCCTGGTTATGCAAATTGTAGTGATGCTTTTCAACTTTGGGGTGGCAATTGTGTACAAAGAAAAGATGTCTGTATGGATTTTAATGGTTGGGGAAGTGATTGCGTAAAAGGACCTAAAACTTATTTTCTTGGAAGCGATTGTCAGAAAGCAATGGCACGTGGTCATTGTTGGAATGAATATATGTAAGTTTCACAATGTGTAATTTTTATATTTTTTTTAAGGGAGATATGTTGCTCGTAAGTATATTTACGGCGACATATTTCCTTTATTGTTTTTTTTATGGCTGGAAAAAAGAAAGTGGAATTGCTAAGATGGGGGTCTTTCTTTTCTTTTCTTTTTACTATTTTTTTTTCTTACTATCACTTTTTCTTTCTATTCAAGATATAAGAGGTATTGCAAGATTTATAATCATTCCCACTATCACAATTATCCTTCTTCTTTTACCAACAAAGTTGGGGGTAAAAACAAGAAGATTATTATTATTATTATTTAGTTGCTATGTACTATTTTATCTTTTTATTATTATATGGCATTACTTTAGTCTTATGTAAGACTTAAATATTTATATTTAAGGAGATTAGCCATCTACGGTTTTCTTTTTGATTATATATCCGGTGCGGTTCTTGAACGTGCTCGTTGAATGTTTGTGTTTTTACTTTTATCTTGAAGTCTTCGTTCCGTTTTTAATCTTTCCTTTTAGTCCGTTTATGATCCAGCCAGTGCCTTTGCCACTTCGTGCAGCTCTTTCTCTTAGGTCTGCAAGGTGTTCGACAAGGTTTGGCAATGTCTGTTGAGCCGTTAAGAACAAAGCTTTGTTAGCGTTTATTTCTTCTTTGGTCATATTCAGATTGTACAGAAGATAATCAGATACAGCCCTGTCAAGCATGCCATAAGCACCAGCAATGTTGCCGACCTTTGCTTGCAGTTCTTTCTGTTCAAGCTGCGGGTCTTTGTTCTTCTGAATATACTTTGGATAGAACGTGTAACCGATAACTTTCTTTCCGTTGCGTCCCCTCGATGCAACTTCCTGCCTTTCCCAAGTGAACGAATAAGGGCTACTTTCGTCAAGTTCCTTTTGGGCTACTTCGAGAACATATCTTTCTAAATCTGCAACAGCTTTGAATTTCTTTTCGATGGAAAACATTTTGCGGATTTCCTCGATGGAGTAGTTTAAGGGTTCTTTCTGTCCGCTTAACAACTCGTAGAAACGCATCGAATAGACAGATTTAAACTGCATCGTAGTTTTTAATTCATATTTACGATACCCCTTTGTGAAGTCTAATACTATGTTCCAGACGTTTGGAGATACACGGAATTTTGCTACTCCAGTACCCAAATTTACCCTTACTCTCTCCAGCATGTGGTCGAGATACCAAACATTTCCTTTGGTCTGCTCGATAGTACGGCTTGACATGGCTTTAAAAGCCTTCTTTGCCTTTGCATAGTTGTTGTCTTCCTCATTGGCAAGAATACAACGCACTGGCATTGTTATATCTTTGTCCCCGAATAGATTTGTTTCTACTTTCATACCAATCCATTTTACAAAGTCTTTGCCCTGCAATTCTGCTTGTGCCAACTCTACAAGGCGGTATAAGATACGTTTCTCATACACGCTAAAATCATATCGAGCAGCCGTAAGCATATAGGATTGAACAACGTTCTTGTTTTTTTCAATAGGTCTTGCCAT
>NZ_UGTP01000007.1:0-13385 GCF_900454935.1 Prevotella pallens | reverse complement strand
AAAAAGCAGCAAAATAAAATTCTGTTTGTAGATGCAAGAAACATGGGAACAATGGTTACCCGGAAACTTCGTGAACTTCAAGAAGCAGACATAAAAAAGATTGCAGACACTTTTGATAAATATAATGATGGTACACTTGAGAATGAAAAAGGCTTCTGTGCAGTTGTAGCCCTTGGTGATGTGGCAAAACAAGACTATATTCTTACCCCTGGACGTTATGTCGGCATTGCAGAACAGGAAGACGATGGTATTCCTTTTCAAGAGAAGATGGACAAACTCACAACCGAATTGTCCGATTTATTTGCCCCAATCTCATGATTTGGAGGATGAGATACGAAAACAGTTGGCAAGCATAGGTTTCACTATCAAATAAATGTCTGCATGTTCTTCCATATTATCAATTCATTAATATAGAAGAACATGAAAGAAAATTTGATTTTAGAAATTAGCAATGCAATGGCAGGTATATTAAGTGTAGAACAAATGGCACAACTCAATGGAGTATTATTGCAAGTAATTAGTAACTACTCCATTACAGCAGACGACGAGCTGATGCAAGAGAACAATGCATCTAACGAACGTCTGTTAGAGATATTCTTGTCAGCTAAGCAAGTTGAAGGTTGCACCACACCTACCATAAAATATTTATGGCTCGACCATTAATCAGCTTTTCAAGAAAATGCCTAAAAAAGTTACGAACTATACAACAGAGGATATTCGTGCTTATTTGGCTGTATTTCAACGGAAACACAAATCGAGTAAAGTTACAATAGACAATATCCGTCGTATCTTTTCATCTTTCTTTTCATGGTTAGAGGATGAGGATTACATCATTAAAAGTCCTGTACGTAGAATACACAAGGTTAAGACAGGAACACAGATTAAGGAAGTCCTTACTGACGAAAATTTGGAACAACTGCGCGATAACTGTACAAGGGTACGAGATTTAGCCATGATAGACCTATTGGCTTCTACTGGTATGCGTGTTGGAGAACTTGTAAAGCTCAATCGTGAGGATATAAACTTCAATGAGCGTGAGTGTATCGTTTTCGGTAAAGGCAACAAGGAACGTATCGTGTATTTCAATGCTCGTGCAAAGATTCATTTGCAGCAATATCTCGCAGAGCGAAAAGACAGAAACAAAGCATTGTTCGTGTCTCTTGCCAAACCACACAATCGATTACAAATATCAGGAGTAGAGACAAGGCTAAGAAAGATTGGGAGGCTTTCTAAGATTGTCCGTGTCCATCCACACAAGTTCCGTCGGACACTTGCAACTATGGCTATAGATAAAGGTATGCCCGTAGAGCAAGTGCAAAAACTCCTTGGACATGTTAAAATTGATACAACCATGCACTATGCGATGGTCAATCAAACAAACGTCAAACTCTCTCACCGCAAATTCATCAGTTAAATCAAAATGCAAACAGCATATCACACATATAGCTCACATCAACCGCTATTTCATAAAAATAGGCGGATAAATGATAATTTAGAGCAACAGGCACAGGCATTGTTCAACGAAATGTTTCCCCATATTACTGAAGGAGAAAATATGATAGGGGATCTAATTATGCCTAAACGTGGAAAAGGACTCCTTTCCAAGAATGCAATAAAAGGAGATATACCAGTAGTCGCTGGGGGTATAGAACCTGCAACATACCATAACCAAGCCAATACGACTGCTCCTGTTTTGACAATAGCAGCATCAGGAGCTAATGCTGGGTATATAAATTTATGGCATATTCCTGTTTGGGCCTCAGATTCTTCTTACATTGATGATTCGATAACTCCAAATGTATATTTTTGGTATATCATGCTAAAGAAAAGACAAAAGGAAATATTTGATGCACAAGTAGGTTCTGCGCAGCCACATATTTATCCTAAACATATAGCAGAACTGCCCATGAATGTTGTCTTTGTTGAAAAAATAGCAGAATATAATGAGATTGTTACACCTATATTCGAAAAAAAAGGACAACTTTATCTCGAAAGTAAGCGCTTAACATCACTTCGTGATACGCTTCTTCCCAAACTGATGTCAGGCGAGCTGAAAATTAATGATATAAACAACTAAATTCCCATTTATGGAAGAGTTTGAAAAAATATATAATACTGGATGGAGTAATTGGAAATCTTTTCCAGATCCAAGAAAAGGAGATTATTTAATAGCTCCATTAGGAAGTGGTGTATATCAGCTTAGGAACACAAAATGTGATAAATATGTTTTATTTGGTACAGGTAAACATTTGGCACATAGAATGACATCGCTACTACCTAAGCCCTTTGGAGCAGGTACACGTAATAATGAGGACAAACGAAGATATATTCTAAACAACTTACAAGATATAGAGTATCGTACAATATCATTTATAGACAGTAACGATGCAAAACGGTTTGAAAGCTATATCAAGTCTGTTGAACAATATCTTTTTAATACATAAGTGAGCAGAAGTATTTATGAAATTATATAAGAAACACATATCGGATTTAGGGAAGGTGATTACTGGTAAAACCCCTCGAACATCTATCTTGGAAAATTATGGAGGGAAGATCCCTTTTCTGACTCCATCGGATAATTTGTCTGAGAAATTTTCTCCAACGACATCTAAGACTTTAACAAAAATTGGTCTGAATGAGGTAAAAAACTGTTTGCTTCCTTCAAAATCGATATGCGTTAGTTGCATAGGTTCTGATTTAGGAAAAGTTGTGCTTACGAAAAAACCAACTGTGACGAATCAACAATTTAATTCTATTGTACCGAATGAGGAAAATGATGCAGATTTTATATATTACTTGATGACTGTTGTTGGCAAGTATCTAAATTACCTTAGTAAGACATCAACGGCAGTACCAATTATTAACAAATCGACCTTTGCAAACTATGAAATTGAAATTCCCAATATTAAAGAACAAAAGAGAATTGGGAAAATTCTCTCTTCCTTAGATGATAAAATAGAACTCAATCGACGGATAAATGATAATTTAGAGCAACAGGCACAAGCTTTGTTCAAATCTTGGTTCGTAGATAATCCCAATTCTAATTGGAAAAAGATTTCATTGTCAGAAGTTGCTTCATTCGTTGGTGGATATTCATATACGGGCAAAGAATTGACCGATTTCTCAAACGTAGCTATGGCAACCATAAAAAACTTTGTGCGAAATGGTGGGTTTAAGGCTGGAGGCTTTAAGGGTATCAACCCATCAGCTAAACTAAAAGAGTGCCACTATGCGAATTTATTCGACATATTAGTGGCGCATACCGATTTAACCCAAAATGCAGATGTGATTGGTAATACTGAATTATTACTTACTTGTGGTAAATATAATAGCATAATTTTCTCAATGGATTTGGTAAAAGTTCTACCTAAAGAAATATTTCCTTATAGGTTTTTACTTGCAACAATGCTTAAAAATAAAATGTTCAAGGGTCATTGCCTTGGTTATATAAACGGGACAACTGTTCTTCACCTTAACAAAAAGGCATTGCCTGAATTTGAAATAAGGAAACCGTCCGATTCAGAAGCTAAAATAATGAACGAGATCCTTGCTCCTTATTACAAACGAATGGCAAAATTGCTTCAAGAAACTGATAAACTTATTAGTCTCCGCGACACGCTTCTCCCAAAGCTGATGTCTGGCGAGCTGAAAATTAATGATATAAACAACTAAATTCCCATTTATGGAAGAATGGAAAGAATATAAGTTGGGAGATGTCCTGACTATCAAATACGGCAAAGACCATAAGCAATTAGCTGATGGCGATATACCTATATACGGCAGTGGAGGCATCATGCGTTATGGTGAGCGGTCGCTGTACGATAGCCCTTCAATATTAATTCCGAGAAAAGGTAGTTTGAACAATGTAATATATGCCGACAAACCTTTCTGGACTGTTGACACTATGTTTTGGTCCATTATCAACGCTTCTATAGCCAATCCATTATTCGTTTACTATTCCATTTGTAAGAAAGACTTTGCTAGTCTGAATGTTGGCTCTGCTGTTCCTAGTCTGACAGTTCCAGTAATAGAAGATATTGATATATTACTTCCATCAAAAGCGACACAAGACAAAGTGGTTTCTGTTCTCAAATCCCTTGATGATAAAATCGAATTAAACCGCCATATAAATGATAATTTAGAGCAACAGGCTCAGGCGTTGTTCAATTATTATTTTATAGATACCCCAGAACTTTTAGGTGAGTTCTCTGTCGGGTCGTTGGCAGATGCCGCTAATTATGTGAATGGACTTGCGATGCAGAAGTATCGTCCAATTAGTGGCGAGAAGGGGTTACCTGTATTAAAAATAAAGGAATTGGGACAGGGCAGAATAGACTCTTCGTCCGATTTTTGTTCAAATGAAATTGATTCGTATTACAAGGTATATGATGGTGATGCTATATTCTCATGGTCAGGTACTCTTATGGTAAAAATATGGTGTGGGGGAAAATGTGGACTTAACCAACATCTTTTCAAGGTTAGTTCAAAAACAACACCTAAATGGTTTTACTATTTTTGGACAAAACATCATTTAGATAATTTTATTAGAATTGCAAAGGATAAGGCTGTCACTATGGGGCATATTAAACGAGGAGAACTGGAAAAAGCAGAAGTTCTGTTCCCCAATAATAGTGTAATGAAAAAATTAGATATTTTAATGGCTCCATTTCTAGACCAGATTATTGAAAAAGAGTGCGAAATTAGAAAACTAGCTCTATTGCGTGATACACTCCTTCCTAAACTAATGTCTGGCGAGCTGAAAATTAATGATATAAACAACTAAATTCCCATTTATGGAAGAGAAGAAAGAGCAACATAAGAAATCAATTCGTTTCTTCAACGACCGTGAAGTACGTGCCGTATGGGATGAAGAAAATAATTGTTGGTGGTTTTCTGCGACAGACATTGTACGTGCCATTAACGATGAGCCTGACTACACCAAAGCTGGTAACTATTGGCGTTGGTTAAAACGTAAGTTGAAACAAGAAGGCATTGAACCCGTGAGTACTACTCACAGCTTTAAATTTGAAGCACCAGATGGCAAGATGCGTATTGCAGATGTCCTTGATAGTGAAGGAGTGACTTTATTAGCAAAGCACTATCCTAACAATCGAGCAAATGAGTTCCTTGATTGGTTTACATATAGTGATAATACATTAGATGGTCAAAGTCGAAAGAAAGCATATCAGTTATATGAAAGTGGTTTGCTGAAAAGTCTTGAGCCAGGCAGCATACAATGTTTACAACAGATTCATGCTTATCTCTTTGGAGGTTTGTATGACTTTGCTGGACAAATCCGCACGAAGAATATCTCCAAAGGTGGCTTTGCCTTTGCTAACTGTATGCACTTCCCTGCTACGCTACAAACAATTGAAAGAATGCCAGAAAACACCTTCGACGAAATAATGGACAAGTATGTCGAAATGAACGTAGCTCATCCATTTATGGAAGGTAATGGACGAAGCACTCGTATCTGGCTTGATCTCATGTTGAGGCGTTCTCTCAAGCGATGTGTGGATTGGAGCCAAATAGACAAGAACGAGTATTTGTCTGCAATGCGTGAGAGTGTATCTGATAGTACACACATCAAAGCTTTGGTACAACCTGCGCTTACCACAAAGATTGATGATAGAGAAATGTTTATGAAGGGGATTGACTATTCATATTATTATGAACAAAATGATTGACGCTTAATATGGAAGAGTGGAAAGAATATAAATTGGGAGAAGTTATTAATATCTTAGACTATAAAAGAATTCCTTTATCTTCAGCAGAAAGGAAAACACGAGAAGGGGGATTTCCTTATTATGGTGCACAAGGTATTATTGATTATATTGATGATTATATCTTCGATGGAACATATTTACTTATAGCAGAAGATGGAGAAAATCTCAAATCCAAAAAGCAAGATATAGCTCAATTAGCTCATGGAAAATATTGGGTTAATAATCATGCTCATATAGTAGAGAGTAATGGGATATGTGACATTAGATACTTGTGTTATATTCTTAATAATATAGATTTGTCAGGTTACATAACAGGTTCGGCACAACCCAAACTCAATCAAGCTAATTTAAGTGCAATATCAATCATCCTACCCCCATTAAACTTACAAGAACAAATTGCTGATTTTATCTCTATGTTCGATAACAAGATAGAGCTCAATCAGCGGATAAATGATAATTTAAATTAAGATTAATTATGCAGTGGACAAGAGAATATATTGCAAAAGAACCAAGTCTTAGGACTTTTGAAACGCATATTTCAACAATAGAAAACAATGTTGAGATTAATCCTTCTTTGTGTGTTGAAGTAAGCAAAAGTCTGACAGAAGCACTTTGCAAAACAATTCTCACTAATCAAAATACAACGTATAAAGATGATATTTCATTTAATGGTTTAGTAAAACAGACCTTAGAACATCTTATAGAACAGACTGGAAAGGAAATAGTTGGTCTATCTGAACTATGCCGTAGAATTTCTACTGTCGCCCAATCAATTGCAGAGATACGAAATAATGCAGGATTTGCTTCACATGGTTTGGATGTTTTGCATCCTCAGATAGACAAATCACTATCCCTACTGATATACAAAACAACAGATGTACTCTGTGGGTTCATTTTACATTTTTATTTCAGTTATGCCCACCACGCTAACCAAAGATTAATTTATCAAGATTGCGAGTGCTTTAATGATTGGTTTGATGAAGAAAATCCATTAGAAGTAGGAGGCGTACACTTATCAGCATCAGAGGCTCTTTACAACTTAGATTATCAAGCTTATAAAGCTAACTATATAGATTATTTAGAATTTCTTTTAGAAATGAATGAACAATAAAAGTAAAATACAATGCCCTTCACAGAAGATAATTACGAAAAAGCACTGATATCCCTCTTTGAGGGAATGGGCTATCAATATTTGTACGGTCCAAATATTGAAAGAGACTACTATGTGCCATATTATGAGGCACAATTAGAAGAAAGTCTGCAAACTGTTAATCCAAAGAAGCCACATGCAGCTATTCACGAGGCGATTATCAAACTACGCAATATTGATATGGGTAGTTTGGCGCAGCGTAATGAAACTTTTACAGACTATTTGCAGCATGGCATAGAAGTCTCTTTTTTCAATGGCAAGGAAATGCGCAATGAAATGGTTTATTTGATAGACTTTGAGCATACGGACAAAAACACTTTTCAAGTTATCAACCAATGGACATTCATTGAAAATGCAGAGAAACGTGCCGATATCATTGTATTTGTGAATGGTTTACCATTGGTGGTTGTAGAATTAAAATCACCTTCCCGCGAAGAGACGGACGCTTCAGAAGCATATCTTCAACTCCGCAATTATATGAAGGATATACCATCGTTGTTCTCTTTCAACATGTTCTGTGTAATGAGCGATATGGCTCTTTCCAAAGCTGGAACAATTACCAGCAAGGAAGATCGCTACATGGAATGGAAAACAAAAGATGGCAATTATGAAAGTACGGAATTTGTCGATTATGATACATTCTTTGAAGGAATATTTCAAAGGGAACGACTCTTAGACATAATCAAGAACTTTATCTGTTTTTCCAAAGAAGAAAAAGGGAGTGCCAAGATATTAGCAGGGTATCATCAGTATTTTGCAGTGAAGAAAGCCATCGAACGTACCAAACATGCTACGGTAAGTAATGGTAAAATCGGTGTGTTCTGGCATACGCAAGGTAGCGGAAAATCATTGTCTATGGTTTTCTACGCCCACTTGCTGCAACAAGAGTTATCACAGCCCACTATTGTTGTGATTACCGACCGCAACGATTTAGACGATCAACTCTATACCCAATTCTCTAAATGTAAGGAGTTCTTGCGTCAAACACCAGTGCAAGCCAATAGTCGTGAGAATCTAAAAGAGCTATTGAGTGGACGAGAAGCTAATGGCATTATCTTCACAACCATGCAGAAGTTTGAGGAGTCTGACGAACCTTTGTCAGAGCGAAGAAATATTATCGTGATGACTGATGAGGCACATAGAGGGCAATATGGTTTTGAGGAAAAAATCGACGTCACTACAGGTAAGGTCTCTATCGGCACGGCAAGAATCATTCACAATTCACTACCCAATGCTTCATATATTGGCTTTACTGGTACACCTATTTCCACCAAAGATCGAGATACTGTAGAGGTTTTTGGCGATTACATTGATATTTATGACATGACGCAGGCGGTTAATGACGGTGCTACTTGTCCTGTATATTATGAATCTAGAGTTATCAATCTAAATCTTGACGATGTAACCTTGCAAGCCCTTGATGACGAATACGAGCTGTTGGCTGAAGAAGGTGCAACAACAGAACAAATAGAGAAAAGCAAGAAAGAGATGTCACACTTGGAAGAGATACTCGGTGCACCAGCTACCATCGATTCTCTTTGTCAAGACATTATCAAACACTATGAAGAAAACCGTCAATATGAATTGACTGGTAAGGCAATGATAGTGGCATATTCGCGTCCCATAGCGATGAGCATTTATCACCGACTACTGGAGCTTCGCCCAAAATGGACGGATAAAATGAAAGTTGTCATGACGGGCAGCAACCAAGACCCAGAAGAATGGCACGACATTATCGGAAACAAGCAGTATAAGAAAGAACTTGCCAAACGATTTAAGGATGACAACGACCCGATGAAGATTGCTATTGTAGTCGATATGTGGCTCACAGGCTTCGACGTTCCCTCATTGGCAACTATGTATGTTTACAAACCAATGAGCGGACATAACCTAATGCAAGCCATTGCACGAGTGAACCGTGTATTCAATGGCAAAGTGGGTGGATTGGTTGTTGACTATATTGGTATTGCCAAAGCCTTGAAAGAAGCCATGCGTGATTATACGGGACGCGACAGAAAGAACTTTGGAAACCCAGACATCAAAGGTATGGCTTTTACAAAGTTCAAAGAGAAGTTGGAAGTGTGCCAAGACTTATTTCATGGTTATAATTATAGTAAGTTCCACACAGGGACAGATGCTGACCGTGCTAAATTAATCAAAGGTGGCGTGAACTTTATGTTGGCAGCCGATAAACAAGAACAACTGCCATTATATATGAAAGAAGCTGCATTGCTGCACAATTCCATCACTCTTTGCCGAAGCCTGTTGAATGAAGAGCAACGCTTCTTGGCTGCATTCTTTGAAACTGTACGCACTTTACTCTCCCGAATGACAGGAAAAGGGAAAGTTACGAAGAAAGAAATCAATGCTCGTATCAGTGAATTGCTGAAACAAAGTGTAAAAGTAAAGGTGTAATCAATCTTTTCTCTGATGTTAAAGCCGAATTTTCCCTCTTTGATACAGCCTTCTTAGATGAAATTTCTAAGATGAAAGAAAAGAATATAGCTGTAGAACTGCTTAAAAAGTTATTGGCAGAGAAAGTGGCACTCTATCAAAAGACCAATATCGTGCAGTCAGAGAAATTCTCAGATCTTCTCAATCGTTCTTTGTCCAACTACCTTAAAGGATTACTCACCAACGAAGAAGTTATCCAAGAACTTTTGCAGTTGGCAAAAGATATTGCCTCGGCCGATTCTGCAGCTAATGAACTTGGTCTCACTCCCGAAGAAAAGTCATTCTATGATGCCTTGACGAAACCGCAAGCAGTTCACGACTTCTATAGTAATGAAGAATTGGTAGCTATGACAAAGAACTCACCGACTCTCTGCGTAAGAACCGCACTATCGACTGGCAGAAGAAAGAATCAGCCCGTGCAGGTATGCGCAGAATGATTAAACATCTTCTGAAAAAATATCATTACCCACCAGAAGAAGCTGCCAATGCACTGGAAACTGTCATCAAACAATGTGAGCAGTGGACGGATAATGAACAAGAGAATTATTCAACAAAATCAGCCAAGATGTACGAAATCCACGAGGATGACATACTAATGGCAGCAGAACCATAATATATGAAAAAATCATTTTGGCTTAGTAAAATCTCTATAAGGGCTCGGCAAAAAAGAATTCTTCGTAAGAAGGCACAACGTAAGAAAGAAATCAAAAGGAAAAGAGCCTTAGCACAAGGTGTTTGTAAGGAGGAACTTAAATGGAGAAATATTTATAAACGAAAATTTTATGATTACATAAAATTCCTGCTCCCGATAATTTATCTTTAATAGATAATACTGAATCAGTACTTCATTTTATATCAAGACTAAGAGAATGTTTTGAAAAGAAGAAAAAAGTATTTATTAATTTGTCTCGTGTAAGTAATATTAGTGGGGATGGAATTTTAATATTACTATCCAACCTCGTTCTTTTCAAAACAAGAAAGATTAAATTTAACGGAAATTATCCAAAAGATAAAAAAACGAGGACAAAACTAGAGAAGACATGTTTTTATGATGCTATTTATAATTTTAACTACGCAGAAGAGAGTAAATATGATCTTACGAAAAATGACATATTTACACATGCACAGAAAAATGTAGATTCTCAACTTACAGCAGACTTAATAACAAAAAACTCTGCATATCTTTGGGGAGAAGAACGACGTTGCACAGGGTTACAAAGAGTATTCTTGGAACTAATGCAAAATACCAATAACCATGCTAGTAAAATTATAGGTGATAAATATTGGTGGCTGAATATGGAAAAGAAGAAGGATCCCAAGAGAATTTGCTTCTCTTTTATAGATTATGGTATGGGCATCTTTAAGAGTTTAGATAACAAACCCATTACTGATAAATTATATGATTGGGTAAAGAAATTTCTCCGTGGTGTAATCCACAGAATCATGCAGAACTTTTAAAAAACATTTTTGAAGGCACCTTTCACAAGACCGTAACTGGCAAAGAATATAGAGGTAAAGGCATCCCTGGTATTTATAATCGCTTAAAAACTGGGTATATAAGCAATTTAGTATTAATCTCCAATGACTCGATGGGTAAACCCAACGAGGATAAATATGAAATACTTGACAATAAATTAAATGGAACTTTCGTTTATATAGAAATAGATGCACAATGTAAGAATCTACCCTTAGCAGTATAAATTATGAAATATTCTATAGCAACACAATTTTCTAGAGTACCATCTGCTCGCAATGAAGGAGAGGGAAGTACTCTGGTATCAGTTTAAGAAAGATAATATATCCTTTATTAAAGAGTGTATTCGTAATCAGGAAAAGTTTATAATAGATTTAGATGGTACAGCTGGTTATGGGACATCTTTCCTTGAAGAAGTTTTTGGGGGGTTAATTAGAGAAGAAAAATTAGACTATGGTGCGGTGTGTAACACTTTAGTGATAATCTCAGATGAAGAACCAGAATTGAAAGAATGTTGGGAATATATAAAAGATGCATATGAAAAAAGTTAATATACTTATTATTTTTTCATTAGGTTGGATAGTCGGACTAATACTTTCAGACTTAAATTTCTTCTTCTACGATAACAAATTAATATATTCGAGCTACTGTATTTTATCTGCAATGCATTGCTAACAATATACATAGCTTACATTATCAGCCAAAGTATCGAATCAAAAAAAGGTGAAAAAGGTATTATTATAGAAAAGGCTAATGAAATTGACGAATTATTAAAAGACTTACAGAACAAGTTTGTAGAGCGTAATGGTAAATATACCATAAACAACCTCACTATTGTTGGTCAATCTAAAGTTATCA
Source organism: Prevotella pallens (assembly GCF_900454935.1). Lineage (NCBI taxonomy): Bacteria > Pseudomonadati > Bacteroidota > Bacteroidia > Bacteroidales > Prevotellaceae > Prevotella > Prevotella pallens. The sequence goes on along the minus strand of NZ_UGTP01000007.1, from coordinate 1,723 downwards.
ACATGATAATAAATCAAACAAGAAAAAGTGTAAAAAAAATATTATAAAGATATAGAAGATTCAGACGATTTTAAACAAATAAATATACGTAAACTGGTGAGAATATGTACTAATAGCCAACCCGGAAAAGAAGATGTTATAAAATGCGAAAATGACATATGGACATATTCTCCAGATAAATACGTTGAAATAATCAATGAATTACAAAGACTTAGAGAGCTTTGTTACCTTAACAAATTAGTATTAAACAAAGCTTAAATGTGCTTAGTTTTATGCTTTGACGATAACATACAAGATGTTTTCTAATCAATACTACTCAAATTAAGGAAACATTTTTGTACCACGCAAATGTAAGTCATTGATTATCAGTATAGGATAAGTTTGAGGAAGTGAAGTAAATTTTTAAAACGAAAATAATTGCAGCAGTCCGGTAATGGTTGCTGCAATTTGTTTTATATAATACTATGGAATTAGGTGGGGTAAAGGGTTAAAGTGTTCATAAAAAGAAGTATCTTTGTGCTATGATAGAATCACTCAGAGTAGACTTGTAGAGATTTTTGTTACATATAAACTCAATTTTAGCAATGTTAGGTAATCAAGAAAAGGACATCGTACAATGTGCTGCCGTATTAGCTTGCGAGCTACACAAAGGGCAAGTGGACAAGGCTGGGATTGATTATTTCACTGACCATCTTACGACTGTTGCCAAAATGGGAAGTACTTGGAAAGAGCAGGTTGTGGGTTATCTACACGATGCAAGTGAAGATACTCCACATTCTGTTGAAGAAGTACTTAACTTGTTAGATGCGAAATTAGGAACTCCCTTATCAGATACTGATAGACTTGAACTTGCCGATGCTTTACATTTGCTTAATCATCACCTTGCGCCTGATAGGGAAACATATATTCAGCGAATTAAAAGCAATGCCCTTGCAACTGCCGTAAAGATGCACGATCTTACTCACAATATGGACCTTACTCGTATTCCTAATCCAGCAAAGAAGGATTATGAACGTATTGAACGATACAAGAAGGAATATGATTATTTGAGTGGACTTTGATAATAGATTATTAGGTCTCTTGAAGAATACAACCAATCTTCCCCACGATTACGCACACTGTGCTGGCACTCACCATGAAAGAGCCAGCCAATGTCTGTATTATAACCTACATGAAGCTTGATATAGATATGAAAAATCTTATTTACTCTTCAGTAAATTTCTATCTACTGCACAAGTTTGAAAACTGGTTGCTGTCATTTTTAACATTTGGGTATTTAATTGATTATAAAGTGTTATAAGTCGTAAGAGGGTGATGGGAGTGACAGCAAAATAAAAATAATTCGTGAAAAACTTGACAAGGGGTATCTCTGTTTTGTATCTTTGCAAGCGAAAATAAGGAAGAGCTATGATAGCTTAGTATGATTTCCTACAAACTAACGGCATCTTCTTTTTTGAATTTGTTTTCTTAAATCTTTTATTCATGTGTACATATTTTTTTAATATGCCCACAAATAGGGCAGTGCGTTATGCGCAATTTCATTTTTATATGAGAAATGACAAACGGATTGGGCAGGAAAAGACATAGCAACAGTTTTGCTTATTTCCTTTCTCACAAATAATATTATCTATTCATCAACTTAAACAATCATTTATGAAAAGTAAGAACCTTAAAAACATTAAAGCTGAAAATCAGCGGAACAGACAGTCGGAAAGACTTAAAA